>JAKFER010000204.1:0-21416 GCA_036675565.1 Chitinophagaceae bacterium | reverse complement strand
TATTGTAAAGAAAATGGAACGTACAGGTGGTCGCCCCGATTTGTATCGGGGTCTTCCCGACCAAAGGGTGGCCTCGATTTAAATCGGAGCCATCCTGATTTAAAAAAATCAGCACTTCAGAAATGAGGTGCTTTTTTATTGTAAAGAAAATGGAACGTACAGGTGGTCGCCCCGATTTGTATCGGGGTCATCCCGACTTGGAAAGCCTTGAGAAATCAAGGCTTCTGTTATATTAAGGCCATTAAATTTTTCACTTCAAAAAGCTGTAAAACAATCAATAGGCTTGTTTATTTTGCATTTTGAATTTTCCACCAATATGAAGGCGTTATCAACGATCACTCTATTAATTATCTCCAACATATTTATGACATTAGCCTGGTATGGACATTTAAAATTCAAAGATTTTTCATGGGGTACAAAGTTTGGCTTAATGTCTATTATCCTCATTAGCTGGGGACTTGCTTTTTTTGAATATGTTTTCCAGGTGCCTGCTAATCGTATTGGTTTTAAAGAAACCGGCGGACCTTTTAATATTGTTCAATTGAAAACGATACAGGAGGTTATTACTTTAATTGTATTCATGATATTTTCCATCATCGTATTCAAACAAAAGATTGAATGGAATCACATGGTTGGTTTTGTCCTGTTGGTACTTGCGGTCTTTTTTATATTCAAAAAGTTTTAACACCGGGAGTCAGCATTTGAAAAAGAGATTATCAAAAGCCATTGTTATTATTTTTTTCTTTTTTGTGGAACAATCTTTTTAATCTTCTCCGAACATTATTCGCACGAATGAGTTGTAATGCTAACCAGTTATTAATATATCATGTCAAACTTGTTCTCTCCATTAACTATAAAGAATGTTACTTTTAAAAACAGGATTGCGGTATCGCCGATGTGCCAGTATTCCAGTTCAAGTGGATTTGCTAACGACTGGCATCTTGTTCATTTAGGCAGTCGTGCAGTTGGTGGTTCTGGATTAATCATTTTTGAAGCAACAGCCGTCAGTCCGGAAGGAAGAATTTCGCCTGGAGATCTTGGTATCTGGCATGATGATCATGTTCCTATGTTGAAACGCATTAATGAATTTATAACATCACAGGGTGCAGTTCCTGGTATTCAACTGGCGCATGCAGGCAGAAAAGCAAGTCATCATGTCCCATGGAATGGAGGAAATGCATTAACAAAAAATGAAGGTGGATGGCAAACAGTTGCACCATCTTCCATACCTTTTTCCGAAGATGATTCTTTACCTGTTGAACTGAACATGGATGGTATACGAAAAGTAATCCATGATTTTAAAACTGCGGCTAAAAGAGCCTTGGATGCTGGTTTTAAAATAATTGAAATACATGCAGCGCATGGTTATTTGATTCACGAGTTTTATTCGTCATACAGTAATAAAAGAACAGATGATTATGGTGGTTCTTTTGATAACCGGATCTGTTTGTTATTAGAAATTATTGATAATATAAATGAAGTATGGCCAGCAGATTATCCTTTATTTGTTCGCATTTCTGCAACCGACTGGATTGATGGTGGATGGAACATTGAAGATTCTATTCGATTAGCAAAGATTTTGAAAGATCATCATGTAGACCTGGTTGATTGTTCAACTGGCGGTAATGTGCCGGGTGTAAAAATTCCCATTGGTCCATGTTACCAATTACCTTTTGCTGAAAAAATAAAAAAGGAAGCCGGCATCATGACAGGCGCTGTGGGAATGATAACAACCGCAGCCGAAGCCGAATCAATCATAACAAATCAACAAGCTGATATTGTTTTACTGGCCAGGGAATTTTTACGTGATCCTTATTTCCCGTTGCATGCTGCTAAAGAACTTCAATTTGATTACAACTGGCCTTTGCAATATTTGCGAGCTATGCCGAAAAAGTAAAAGGACGTCCGAAGATGCCCTTTTATGAACAAATCAACAACGATAAATGCAAGAATCTTAATTACAAGAATAAATAAGGGGGTCGATTTCACCCAATATGGTTTCACCAACAGATGCTTTCCAACTGCCGGTTACTGTAGCATCCGTTGCGGGACAAGAAAAATTTCGTGTATATGTAAACGTTATGATCTGCGGATGGCAAGCCTCTAAATCACCGTTCCATTTAACAACCGTATTATTATTATTTTCATTGACCAAAGTAGTATTGCCAAAATTAGTGATTGCATGTCCGCTATTACCACCTGCCGTAGCTCCTCCCTGGAATTTTACATCATTTACATCTTCGGGGCTGGTAAGTGTATAGCTGATTGTAAATTCATAAAGTCCATTGCCAAGATCAATGGCACTAACATCTGAATCGATAGTAAATTCTGTTACACAATCATTGGTAACGGCTATACAACTTCCTTCCGTTTGCATGGCTTTATATGCGTTACCGCAGGCTGTTCCGCCAGGTCCTGCTCCGGGATTGAAATGGGCTTTGAATTCATAAGCGCAAGTTCCAGCTTCCGTAGGTGTAAAAGTAAAACTGGCAGCTGGAGCCGTGGCTTGTGCTACATTTATCCATTCACCAGCTACTAACTGGAGTATTTGTATCTGTCCACAATTGATATCCTGGTTATTAAAATCATCTTTTGCAGTGTAAGTAATAGTTACTGGTTTGCCAACTTTTGCTTCGTCACTAAGGGACTGGATCAGTTCTACATCGCCAGAGGTTACTTCGTTTTGGGCATTCGTTTTAGCTGCTTTGTTGGTTGTCCTTGTTTGTACGCTAGTTTCAGAAACTAAATCATCTTTGGTGCAGGCACTAAAAATGCAGAAGAATAGTAAGGCAATGCTGCCTAGTTTAATTGTTTTCATGATGGGTCCGTTGATTTTTTTTGAGTAATGATTAACGGATTTCCAGAGGATTGGAGTGGGTTAAATAACGATTGGGGAATCAGTTATTCTTTTCATGGGGAGATTGGAATGATGCAACGAAAGTAATAGGCGTTTTTGAAAAATGCAATAGCCAGCTATAAATATTTTCCATTATGAGCCTATTCTTAAAATAATTTATTTAGGCATAATGAATAAAATCAACTTAAATGGTTCTACATAAATTTTTAAGTCTCTGATTCTTTTTCCTTTTTGTTTTTTTTATGCTGCTCCAGTTTGTGAAATAATCCAATAGCCAGGAAAGCTGCTATCATTCCCAAACACATACCAGCAGCCACATCAGTAACAAAATGTTGTCCCTGGTAAACCCTTGACCAGGCAACACCAAATGCAATTAATGGTAATAATATGCTTAACCATCTTCTTTTACCCAGGTAAGAAAAAATGAGTGACAATGTAAAAGCTGTGGTTGTATGCCCAGATGGAAAACTGTTTTCCCTGCTGATATCCACACCGGGAATGGTGTGTACGCTATAAGATTTAGCTAATTCGAAAAACGGTCGCATGTCATCAGGAAAAATAATATGCTTGGAAAACTGGGCGAAAAAATTAGATAATATCAGCGCAAATAATATCAGGAAAAAATAATCCCGCCGCCAAATCACAAAATAAATTGCTAGTGGCAACCAAATCCATGCATCACCGAAATAGGTAAACCAGGTAAAGAAAGCATCAAAAAAAGGAGTATGCATTTGATTGATCAACAGGAAAGATTCTATTTTTCCATGGATTAATACAAATGTGAAGGCCATAATAAACATACCCAAACAAATAACCAAAGAGGTTATGAAATAATTATATCGTTTACTTTGCATGTACGTAGTTAGTGGTTCAAAAATAAAGAGTCCTGCTTTTACGATCTATTTTATGCAACATTATTTAATTACAGGTGGCGCAGGTTTTATTGGTAGTAACCTGGTAAAAAATTTATTGGATACAGTCCGTGATATCCGCATCACTTGTATTGATAATTTTGACCCCTTTTATTCCATTCAACAAAAACAATTTAATATTTCTTCTTTTCTAAGTGATCCCCGGTTTACTTTATTAAAATTGGATCTCGGAACCGCTGGTCACGATGAACTACTTTCAAATATTCCGCAACCCATTGATGTGATCATACACCTGGCCGCTAAAGCTGGTGTAAGACCCAGTATTGAAAATCCAATGGCTTATCAGCAATCGAATGTCATTGGTCTGCAAAATTTGCTGGAATTTGCCCGGGAAAAAAAAGTTTCACAGTTTGTGTTTGCATCATCCAGCAGCGTTTACGGTATCAACGATCATTTTCCATGGAAAGAAGATGAAAAATTGATGCCCATTTCACCTTATGCCATGACGAAGTTATCTGGGGAAATGCTTGGTCATGTTTATAGTAAATTATATGGCATTCGTTTCATCGCTCTGCGTTTTTTTACAGTTTATGGGCCAGGACAACGGCCTGACCTCGCTATTCATAAATTTATAAAAGCCCTTTTGTCAGATCAATCCATTATGATGTATGGAAAGGGGGACACAAGCCGGGATTATACCTATGTGGATGATATCGTTGATGGAATTAAATCAGCCATTCAATATAAAAACACAGGTTTTGAGATCATCAACCTGGGAAATCATTATTCTGTTTCATTATTGCAGTTGATCAATTTGCTGGAAGAAGTGACTCATAAAAAGGCGGTCATTAAAAAATTACCGGAACAAGCCGGTGATGTACCTAAAACTTTTGCAGATATCCATAAAGCCAAAGAATTGCTTGGCTATAATCCAACCACAACATTACAAGCGGGATTAAAAAAATTCTATGACTGGTATGTTCAAAACCAGGCTGTTCTAATCAACAAAAATTAAACTGTAATTCCTAATACTGGTTTTACCGGTTGCCTGGATTGGTAAACATTTCTTACCTGGTAAGTCTTTTTGTTTTGGGACTCATAGTAAGTACGCACATTCACTTCAGCCAAAATTCCAATGGTGATCAATTGGATTCCACCTAATAACAGGATCAAACCAAGGATCATTAAAGGTTTTCCCCAAATGTCCTGTCCCATGATTTTTATTATGAGTAGGTATAAATTGATGATGATCCCAATACCTACACTGATAAAACCTAAAGTGCCAAACAGGTGCATTGGTTTTTGCATGTATTTACGCATAAAAACCATCAGCACCAGGTCGCTCATTACTTTAAAAGTGCGGTTGATACCATATTTGCTTTTACCAAATTTTCGATGATGATGTTTTACATCGACCTGTGTAATATTAGCGCCCTGTAGCTTTGCAAGAACCGGAATAAAGCGATGCAGCTCGCCATACAAACCCAGGTCTTCAGCTATTTCTCTTTTAAATATTTTTAACGTGCATCCATAGTCTTTTATATAAACACCGGTCATTCTCCTGATTAATGCATTGGCTATCTTACTGGGAATTTTTCGCAATAACATGCCATCTTTTCTATTTGCCCTGTTTCCTGCAACTACATCCCAGTCATCTTCTTTTAATAATGAAAGCATTGCAGGAATATCTGTGGGGTCATTTTGCAGATCCCCATCCAGTAAGGCAACATAGGTACCTGTTGAATGATCGATGCCTGCTGTCATGGCCGTACTTTGACCATAATTCCTCCTGAGTTCTACCAATATGGTACGTTCGTCTGAAAATTGTAAAATTCTTTTTTTAGTTGCATCCGTACTGCCGTCATCAACAAGGATCACTTCGTAATCAATACCATCCAAAGCAGATTGAATGGCTGCTAATAGGGGTTGAATGTTCTCTTCTTCATTCATTACTGTTACTACAACTGATAATTCGGGCATACCATTAAATTGAACCCAAAGATAGAGTTTTCATTGGTCTGCTATTGCGTTCCCGATGCTTCCAATGCCTGCTTGATATCGGCCCAAATATCATCGATATATTCCAGGCCAACAGAAATGCGGATAAGCCCGGGTGTAATACCTACGGCTTTTCTTTCTTCATCTTTCAATTTGGAATGAGTGGTGCTGGCAGGGTGTGATGCAATGGTTCTTGTATCTCCCAGGTTATTGGTTAATGAGATCATTTTTAAAGCATTCAGGAATTTTCTTCCTGCATCAATACCGCCTTCCAAATCAAATGTTACGATGCCGCCACCGTTTGTCATTTGCTTTTTTGCAATACTAAATTGCGGATGGCTTTCCAGGAAAGGATAACGAACACTGTTTATGCCGGGTTGTTCCTCCAACTTACGGGCAAGCGTAAGTGCATTTTCTGCATGCTTATCCATCCTTAAATGCAAAGTTTCCAGGCTCTTTGACAATACCCACGCATTAAACGGGCTTAATGAAGGACCTGTATTACGAACAAAAAGATATAATTCATGTATAAGTTCTTTGGATCCTACGACTACACCACCCAGCACCCTTCCCTGTCCATCAATAAATTTGGTGGCAGAATGTAATACAAGATCCGCTCCCAATGGAATTGGTTGTTGTACGGCAGGGGTAGCAAAACAATTATCCACTACGAGCAAAATGTTTTGTTCTTTACAAATACGGCCAACCCATTCCAGGTCAATGATATCCAAACCCGGGTTTGATGGCGTTTCTAAAAAAATCATTTTGGTATTTGGCTGAATGCATTTTTCCAGTTCAGTTGGATTGGCAGCATCAAAATAACTGTGATGGATACCCCATTTTGGTAAATACTTTGTCAGCAGGGTATGGGTGGAGCCAAATATGGCTGATGCTGATACCAGGTGATCCCCGGAACTTAAAAAAGTCATGAAGGTTGCGAATACTGCAGCCATTCCCGTTCCGGTAGCAATACCATCTTCTGCTTTTTCGAGTGCTGCAATTTTAGCAACAAATTCATCAACCGTCGGATTAGAAAAACGGCTATAAATATTTACATCAGGGCCATTATCTGCAAATGCATCTCCCATTTCCTCTGCCGAATCGTACACAAAACTGCTGGTTAAAAACAAGGGTGTGCTATGTTCCTTTTCATTTGTTCGTGATGTTTGTATGCGAATGGCTTCCGTAGCTGGATTATAGTTCATTTCTTTTTTATTTTGGGTAGGCTTAAGCTGTTACCTGAACACCGGCCAGTTCAAGACTTCTTTTTTTTATTTTCCTGATCTCCACATCTTCAATAACAGGTTCCGGTAAAAGTATCAGTGAATGATTATCATTTTTCCACCATTGATTTTCCTTTAACTTACTAAATGCAATGACCCCGATTAAATAATTGCGTTGTTCTTGTGCATGCCATTCTTCAATCCATTCAAAATCATCTTTTGGAATGTTGGCCCACTTGTCAAAGCTTACATACACTTTCAGGAAAAAACTATCATTTAATTCATGTGGCTGATGATGATAAAGTTTTTTGTATTCGTATTTGTATTGATAGCGAAGAGCAGAAAGATCGCTTAAAACTGCAGATGCAGTTGGGAAGCTGCCAGCGCCTTTGCCATAAAAAAATTGTTTATCTGCAAATGAGCTTTCGATGACCACACCATTGTATTCATTCTTTACAAAACCCAGGTGATCGTGCTGGTTTACAAATTGCGGTAAAACAAATGCGGCTATTCCGCCCGTAATCAATTTTTTGGCTTGCGCTACGAGTTTGATTTCAAAACCTTTTTCTTTGGCTACATCTGCATCACCTGATTGAATATGTTGGATGCCATTAAATAATATTTTTTCAGGATGTTGAACTACGCCGTAGGCATGGGTTAAAAGGAATGACCATTTATTTACCGCATCATAACCTTCCACATCTAGTTTTGGATCGCTTTCTGCAAAACCTTCCTGTTGCGCCAGTAACAAGGCAGTTTTGAAATCAAGCTTTTCTGAAAACATTTTGGTAAGTATAAAATTGGTAGAACCATTTACAATTGCCTGGATAGAATGTAAAAGGTCATTGTCATAATATTCTTCCAAATTCCGGATAACCGGGATAGAGGCGCATGCCGCGGCTTCATATAAAAAGGAATTTCCTGTGCGTTGTTGTAACTCGAGCAATTCGGGCAAGTGTTCAGCAATCATCTTTTTGCTGGCGCTTACAACTTGTTTACCATTTATTAAAGCAGTTGAAACAATTTCAAAAGCTGGTTCCGATTCGGTTATTACTTCCACGATCACATTGATCTCCGGATCGTTCAATAATTGAGCTTTATCCGTTGTAAATAATTCCGCAGGAGCATTTCTTTTTTTGGTTGCATCTTTTATACATACTTTTTTGATCTCTGCTTTTAAAGACGGTGTTTGTTTTAATACTTTGTACAGTCCTTCTCCCACTACGCCGAAACCAAATAATCCGATCGTTAATTTTTTATGCGTATCCATTTTATTCGTTTACTATTTTTAATTGATGTTTAAATGTTGCAGGTAGAAATTCATTTAGCAATGCGGTGATCTTTTCAAATTCAATGAGAAATCCGTCATGGCCATAAAATGATTCAATGATTTCCAGCTTTGATCCCGGAATATTGGCTGCAATAAACTGCTGTTCTTTTATCGGGAATAAAATGTCTGAACCAATACCGATGACCAAAGTGCGGGCTGTTATCTTTTTTAAAGCATGCTGAAGGCTTCCCCGCTCACGGCTAACATCATGCGCATCCATTCCCTGGCTTAAGCGATAGTAACTAAAAGCATTGAATCTCTTCGCCAGCTTTTCCCCCTGGTAACGCTGGTAACTTTCTGCAGCTTCACCACCAAACGGGTGTTCGGCAGGCCATGCTGTTTTTTTATCCCGGGGTTGTGTAATGTTATAAGCTGCATAATCGCGGTAACTTAATAATGCAATACTCCTTGCAGCTTTTAACCCGTTTGTGCCAGCATGATTTTCTTTATCCGCCCAGCTTGGATCAGCTTCAATACACATTCTTTGCGAAGCGTTAAAAGCAATACCCCAGGGAGAATGTTGTGCATTGGTTGCAATCGGTATGATGTGTTCAAACAATCCTGGTTCTTCAATGGCCCATTCTAATAATTGTTGACCGCCCATACTGCCACCTATACCCGCAAATATTTTTTCTATACCTAATGCATTTTTCAGCGGTTGATATGCACGGATCATGTCCCGCGTGGTAAATAATGGAAAATCATGAAACCATTGTGCTCCAGTTCCTGGATTTTTCTCCAGTGGGCCAATGCTTCCATAACAGCTACCGGGCATGTTCACACAAATAATAAAATACCGGGAAGGATCGAAGAATTTATTTTCTCCAACCAATCCCGGCCACCATTCTTCCGGGTGACTGTTGGCAGTTAATGCATGAAATATCCAAACTGCATTATTTTTTGCCGCATTCAACTGGCCGTAAGTTGTATATGCCAGGTGATAAGAAGGCAGGGTAATGCCATTTTCCAACTTGAAGGGATGGTTAAAATGAAATATTTGTGTTGACATGTATTATTTAATTCTCAGAATTATATTTGAAAATGACCTATCCATATCCGTTATTAACCTACAAGATCTTTTGAAAATACCGCAGCAAAAGCCTGTTCAATATCCGCTTTGATGTCTTCAATATGCTCGAGCCCCACACTTATTCTAACCTGGTTAGGCAGAACGCCGGCAGCTTTTTGTTCGTCAGCTGAAAGTTGTTCGTGTGTAGTAGAAGCAGGATGGATGGCCAAAGTTTTAGCATCACCAACGTTAGCCAAATGACTGATCAGCTTTAAAGCATCAATAAATTTGCAGGCATTTTCTTTACTTCCTTTTATTCCAAAGTTCAGTATGCCACCAAAACCATTTGTAAGATATTTTTTTGCTAATGCATGATATGGGTTGCTCTCTAAACCTGGGTATTCTACAAAGTCAACGAGTTCATGTTTCTCAAGCCATTTTGCCAATGCAAGTGCATTGGATACATGACGTTCCACCCTGAGGCTGAGTGTTTCCAAACCTTGTATCAATAAAAAAGAATTGAATGGGCTTTGGGAAGAACCAAAATCCCTGAGGCCTTCCACTCTTGCACGAATAATGAAAGCAATATTTGGAAGTCCTAATGGATTGCCTTCTCCGAATACATCCCAGAATTTCAAACCATGATATCCTTCACTTGGTTCTGTAAACTGTGGGAACTTTCCATTACCCCAATTATAATTTCCACCATCAACGATAACGCCGCCAATAGAGGTTCCATGTCCGCCAATCCATTTAGTGGCTGATTCAACAACGATGTTGGCACCATGTTCAAGTGGTTTGAATAAATATCCACCTGTTCCAAATGTATTGTCAACGATCAAAGGCAGATCGTATTCCTTAGCAAGACTGGCAAATTTTTCAAAGTCTGGCACATTCAACCTTGGATTACCAATGGTTTCCAGGTAGATGGCTTTTGTATTTTTATCGATGTGTTTTACAAAACTTTCCGCGTTATCGCCATCGGCAAATCTTGCTTCAATACCCAATCGTTTAAATGCTACTTTAAACTGGTTGTATGTGCCGCCATACAAATAGGTGGAGGTAACGAAATTTTCTCCCGCCTGCAGAATATTATTTAATGCCAAAAATTGTGCAGCCTGACCTGAAGATGTAGCCAACGCCGCAACGCCCCCTTCAAGTGCTGCCAGTCTCTGTTCAAAAACATCTGTTGTCGGATTCATGATCCGGGTGTAGATGTTTCCAAATTCTTTTAACCCAAATAAATTGGCTGCATGTTCCGCATTATTAAAACCATACGAAGTGGTTTGATACAATGGCACTGCCCTCGATTTTGTAGTAGGGTCAATTTGCTGGCCAGCGTGTAACTGTAACGTTTCAAAATGTAAGTTGCTCATAAAAAATCCTCCTTTCATTCCGGTAAGGAATGGTTTTGATTGGTGATAAAAAATGCTTACAAGAAAGATTAAAAGAAACCGGGGAGTTTTTTTTTGATACAGGCATAAAAAAAAAGCTCACCCGACAAATCAGATGAGCTTTTATATTTTTAATAAAAAATTTAGGAGCTATACTGACTTATCTGTCCCGACAATCCGTCGGGATGGAATTGGCACCTTGCGTTTCACTTGCATGAAACGTAGGTTGTCAAGGCTTCATAGGGCCATTACCCTCTGCCTTTCTTGATAAGTAATTAAAAGAACTGTGCAAAGATTACTTTGCTTTTTTTAAAACGCCAAAACTTTTTTGTGAAAATTTACTTATTTACTTCAAACGATAACCTAATGAAACGCCAAAACCGGTGTTTTTAATTTTAGCATCATTATCATAGGCGTTGATGTTAACCAGGCCTAACTGTGCGTTTAACTGTGCAGACAATTTATTGCTGAATTCATAACCAAATAAAATGTTTGCACCTGCATCCAAAGGTTTATAATATACCGTGTTTGCCGCATTACCTGCATTTTTTTCAAACTTTACATCATATTCGAGACTGGCATTTTCCACTTTGCCGCCAACTCCATAGGCTACATAAGGACCAAATCCCATTAATAACCTGCCTGTGCCTAACATTGGTTTATAAACCAGGTTCAAAGGCATCTCAACATAATTTAAACTCACTTTTCCATCAGATGTGTTTTGCAATTTTGCACCTTTTGCACTGTATAACAATCCTGGCTGAAAATAAAAATCTGGTGCAACTGGAATATCTCCAACAACACCCGCATTGAAACCTGTTTTTATTTTATTCTCCAACTTGTTTCCTGAAGCGTCTTCACCGTTTAAATTTTGGAAATTAACGCCAGCTCTGATGCTGATTCCACCACCTGTACTTACTTCCTGCGCCTGGCTGATAAAAGCCATAAATAAAAATGCAGGGATCAAAATGCCATACTTCTTCTTCATAATTCTCGTTTTTATTTGTTTTTAAGGTTTAGATTTTTCTATTGATTAATTTCCAGTTTCACCAGCTTCTTTACGTGCTTCTTCTTTCATTTTTTCGTTAGCAGTAATTAGGAATTCAACACGACGATTTTGTGCCCTGCCTTCCTCTGTTTCATTTGTGTATTCAGGTGCTGATTCACCAAATCCTTTTATGGAAATCCTGGAAGATGCTACATTTAAAGTGCGCAAATAAGCTGAAACGGAATTTGCTCTTCTTTCTGATAACCGCATATTGTAGGCATCTGTTCCTTTGTTATCAGTATGACCTTGAATTTCAATATCTGTATCAGGATATTTGGTAAGAACTTTTGCCAGGTCACCTAATTTAGCTTTGGCATCAGTTGTTAAATCAGACCTGTCAAATCCAAACAATATTTCACTGCTGAATTCAACCACGATACCTTCTTCAACTCTTTCTACTTTAACGCCAGGCACTTCATTTTTGATTTCTTCAGCCTGTTTGTCCATTTTTCTTCCAATAACGGCTCCGGTTACACCGCCAACGGTTGCACCAATAATAGCACCCAGGGCAGTATTTCCCGCTGCTTTACCAATTACTGCTCCTGCTGCTGCACCTCCTACAGTTCCAACGGCTGCGCCTTTCTGTGTTTTGTTCATTGACTTACATCCTGCCATCATAAATGTGATCGCAGTAATTCCAAGCACTAGTTTAATAGCTGTTCTCATTTCTTTATATTATTTTAAGAATTAATTCCACCTCTTAATTCAAATAATGTACCATAATATATAGTATTAAGAAGCAGCACGTTACAGATAAGCTATAAGTCTGGTTCAACAATAATGGGGTAATAATTTCCGGGAAATTTGAAAACATATTCTTGGATTAATTATAAGCATAAAAAAAACTGCCCAAATGGGCAGCTTTTAATGGTTTTCGCAAAAAATGATGGATAGATTATTTTTGCTCTATTTCTTCAACTTTTTCTTGTTCTTTCTTTTCTTCCTGCAAAGGCTTTTCTTCCATTTGGTCAGCATTTTGCATTTCTTCAGTAACTGGTGCTTCTTCAACAATTACTTTAGCACCTGTGTAATTCCAAACTTTTGTTTTGCTTGATTTGGCTTTTTTGGTGGCTTTCTTATCAGTTGCTTCTGTTTCTTGCGTTTCAGTGGCAATTGTAAAAGGCTTTGCAGGTTCAGTTTCATCATAACTACAACCCAGGCAAATGTTCAATACGTTTGAAGTGGTATCATACACTAAAGTACCTTCATCAATGCTTTTACCATCTTCGGTTTTTTGAGCAAAGATCTTGTATGTTGCTGGGGACTGGCGAAGTTGCGCTTTTATTTTTCCCATTGGCAAACCTTCGATCCATACTAAACCTTTATTTGCTGAATCAAGCATAATCTTAATTTCAGTTGCACCTTCAATATTCGTTTGGGTTAACTGAAAATTACCTGTTACAGGAAATATTTTTTCAATGGTTAAAGGTTCAGGCATTGGTAAGAACTTAGCTGTCAAATCTTGTTTCGCAGTTACATACGTGTAATGATTAGAGGTAGCTGAGGTGTCTGTCTGTGCATGAAGGGTAAATGAACCCAGGAACATGGCTAAGGCCACGAAATATGCGGTTTTTTTCATAAGTTAACTTTTATGTATTGTTTAAAATTGATTTCGCCCCTTACATTTAAATACTATGCCAAAAATGATTTTTGAGCGAATTTTTTAAAATCTTTTTTCAATTTGAGTTTAAATCTTATAACTTTTTAACTGCATAAGGCCTTCTTATCTTCGTACACTTTTTATATAAGGCAAGGAACATATAATGAAAAAAAACAGCAGCGGGACCGTTATAACAGAATCAGAACCAATAACCGAAAATGAATATATAGAGGTATATGGGGCTAAAGAGCATAATCTGAAGAATCTTGACATACGTATTCCAAAAAATAAGTTAGTTGTAATAACCGGTATTAGCGGCAGTGGTAAATCATCTCTCGCTTTTGATACTATATATGCAGAAGGACAACGTCGTTATATGGAAACATTCGGCGCTTATGCCCGGCAGTTTGTGGGGGATATGGAAAGACCTGATGTAGATAAAATCACCGGATTATCGCCGGTCATTTCTATTGAACAAAAAACGACCAATAAAAATCCACGATCAACTGTAGGAACTATAACCGAGGTTTATGATTTTTTAAGATTGCTGTATGCACGAATTGGAGAAGCCTATTCATACAATACCGGTAAAAAAATGGTGAAATGGAGCGAAGAAGAAATAGTTACCAATATATTTTCTAAATATCCGGCCCATAAGATCACCATCCTGGCGCCGCTAGTCCGGGGTCGTAAGGGGCATTACCGGGAGTTGTTTGAAGAAGTCAGAAAAAAAGGTTTTTTGAAAGTCAGGGTTGATGGAGAAATTAAAGACCTGTCACCTAAAATGCAGGTTGACCGTTACAAGATTCATGATATAGAGTTGGTAATAGACCGTTTAAAAGTGCAGGATGAATTCAAATTGCGCATCAGCCAGAGCGTTCAACAGGCATTAAAATTAGGTAAGGACCTGCTTCTGATAGAATTTGAAGATGAAAAAAGTAAGAAGCCTGTCAAAGGATTGTCTACTTACTCACGGCAACTGATGTGCGAAGATACAGGCCTCAGTTACGAGGAACCATCACCCAATGCATTTTCATTTAACTCTCCATATGGTGCCTGCCCGGCCTGTAAAGGACTTGGCACCAACTTCAGGGTTAATATGGAAGCAGTGATACCTGAGAAAAATCTAAGCATCAAGGATGGTGGCATAAAACCCCTTGGCCAGGAACGGGAGGCACAGGTATATAAACAATTACAGGCAGTGGCTAAAAAAAATAAAATTTCATTGACCACTCCCATTGCAAAATTAACGGAGGCCTCATTAAATGTTTTGCTGTATGGCAACGAAGAAGGAATTGAAACGGAAATTGATTTTGAAAATATGGCCTACGACCCGGAAGGTGAGTATGAAGGTATTATCAATATGCTGAAGCGATGGTTTAATAATGGTTATAGTGAAAGCCTGCGCAACTGGGCCGAAGAATATATGGAATTAAAACCTTGCGATACCTGTAATGGTGCCAGGTTAAAAAAGGAAAGCCTGTTTTTTAAAGTGGCTGAAAAAAATATTGCCGAATTAAGTGAATGGAATATTGATATCCTGGCAGACTGGTTTGGAAAAGTTGAAAAAAAACTGTCTTCCAAACAAAATATCATTGCCAAGGATATATTAAAAGAGATCAATGAACGCTTAAGATTTTTGCTGGATGTTGGATTAACTTACCTCACGTTAAACCGCCCTTCTAAAACCTTAAGTGGGGGAGAATCGCAGCGAATACGCCTGGCCACGCAAATCGGTTCCCAATTGCAGGGGATTACTTATATACTGGATGAACCTTCCATTGGACTTCACCAGCGGGACAACCAACAACTCATTAAAGCATTAAAAAACCTGCGCGATATTGGCAACAGTGTTCTGGTTGTGGAACACGATAAGGATATTATGCTGGCTGCAGATCATTTAATTGATATTGGTCCTAAAGCAGGTATTCATGGTGGACGGATCGTTGCGGAAGGAAATCCGGAAAGCCTGTTGAAACTAAACACACTTACTTCCGGGTATTTAAATGGTCACCATAAAATTGCTGTTCCCAAAGAAAGAAGAATGGGTAGTGGAAATGTAATTGAAATAAAAGGCGCATCTGGTAACAACCTTAAAAACGTGAATGTAAAATTTCCTCTGGGCAAGTTTATAGTTGTTACCGGTGTTAGTGGAAGTGGCAAATCAACCCTTATCACGGAAACACTTTATCCTTTGTTGGCAAAACACGCATACAATTCCAATTACAATACGCTGGGTTATAAATCTGTCAAAGGCCTGGAGCATCTTGATAAGGTTATTGAAATTGATCAATCACCTATTGGGAGAACACCGAGAAGCAACCCCGCTACTTATTGTGGATTTTTCACGGATATCCGTACACTGTTTTCACAGGTTCCTGAAGCAAAGATCAGGGGATATACGGCAGGTCGATTTTCATTTAATGTTAAAGCCGGTCGTTGTGATGTTTGTGAAGGTGGTGGGATGCGTGTTATTGAAATGAATTTTTTACCGGATGTATATGTGCATTGTGAAAAGTGTAATGGTAAACGTTATAACCGCGAAACGCTGGAGATCAGGTATAAGGGAAAATCTATTTCCGATGTATTGAATATGACGGTGGAAGAAGCGGTAGAATTCTTTCAGCAGGTTCCATTTATTTACAGGAAAATAAAAGTATTGGATGAAGTGGGTCTTGGATATATTACGTTGGGGCAATCTGCGGTAACATTGAGTGGGGGAGAAGCGCAACGTGTAAAACTGGCAACAGAGTTGGCGAAAAGAGATACGGGAAAAACATTTTATATTTTAGATGAACCAACAACCGGTTTGCATTTTGAAGATATTCAGCACCTGTTAGATGTTTTAAACAAATTGGTTGACCGCGGAAATACGGTTCTGGTAATTGAACACCAGATGGATGTAATCAAAGTTGCCGATCATATTATAGACTTGGGACCGGAAGGTGGAAACGGGGGCGGCCGGATATTATTTGAAGGCACACCGGAAAATATGCTGAAAGTAAAAGAAAGTCATACAGCTAAATTCCTCGAGGAGGAACTTAAATAACTTGTGCATATCCATGTATAAACAAAAAAAATCCGGGATTCCGGATTTTTTTTTGGAATATGATGAATCAATAATTATCTAGCCGGAAATTGTCACCGCCATAACTTAAACCAAACATGGGTTGCATAATTGCTGAAAGGATTATACCCAGCACAATATAAACGGCTATTAAAACAATCAGTGTTACAACAAAATAACCTAAATGCTTTTCTGCTGGTGTATTTTTTAGTTTTGGCATTCCTAAGTAAAGAATATATAAACCATAGAGACTTAGAATGGTTCCTAAAAAAGCGATAACTGGTAAAATCTGGAACAACCCACCAATCCATCCTGCGGTGTAGGAATAAGCTACTAATTGAAATGATCGACCAAAGTTTTTTTCTGAACTAAAGGAAGGTGCCAAAGCATCTACCACAAATGCAGTCAAAAAAACGGAACACACTGAAACAATAAATGAAACCAATGCCTGGTAAAGTCCCCAATCAATTCCACTCATCCGGTAACCAAGCATGTTAAAGCCAATTAGACCATAGCCAATAAAAGCGGCGAGGGCCGCCGCACCGGCAAGTGGGATTACATAACCGGTAAAAATTTTATTAACATCAGGTTCTTCACCAGCAATAACTTCCCATTCTTTTGCCGGACTAATTAAAATGTTTTTCGCTCTTTCAATTAAGTTCATGGCAGCTAGTTTTAATGCTACTTAAATGTAATGAAATCTGGCAAGATTAATCAGTACGATTTTCTATTATGGAACACCGTAAGTCGAAAATAAAAATCCGCAAGGAGCGAACAGGAAGTCATTGAAAAAATCTTATTGAAAACGATTTGCAGGGGTATGCTTGTTTCTCACGGATTTTTAGATTAGATCAATCTTCCTGTTCTGTTGCGGTTAGTTTAAGGGGTTATTAAAAGGGAACGGAAAAAAGTAAAATCCAATAAGTTGGGCAGAGAATAATTTAATAAAATGTGATAAAAAGGGGGTACCAATAGAGAACGGATTAGGTTTATTCAACCAGGTATTAGATTTTATTAAGTTCTCTGCCGCTTATTGGATTTAAGGTTTTTAATAATATTTTTTAATGAACAATAATTTTTCCTCTTTCAATGCTTTCATCTTTTTCAAACACATCATACAAATAAACACCTTTGTTTAAGCCACTGATCTTTTTCACTTCACGGGCCTGGAGCCTGATGTTTTCAATCATTACACCATCCAGATCAAAAACATAAAAGTGAACTTCTTTGGCATTTGCGTACATATTTTTTACCCGCATGTTTCCGTTTGACGGATTTGGGTCGATGATGATAAAATTCTGATTGTTTTGCTGGTTTAATTTTGTAACCTGCAAGCTATCATGCACTATGAAATGTCTTTTGGCATACAGCCCGGTTGATTGCGCACCGGCACTTAAAGTCATAAGAGCCGATCCTGACAAAATCAGTAAGTAAGTAAATAACTTAAGCATGTACGTTATGATTAATAAAACTTAGGACATTTCATCTGACGTGCTGCCCTTCCGTTTGGTGAATTGTTTCCATTCAATCTCCATCCAAAACGCAGGATTGTTGAAAAGAACGCATCATTTTCTGTAGGATCACCTCTTTGTTCGCCTACAGCTGCTCTCGTTTGGGGGTTAATGATATCTCCCCTGTAATGAAGCTGGTAAGCCATCGCTGTTTGCTCAGGTGTCAGGTAAGTACTGAAATGAATCGGGTCAATGTAACTGGTACTTACATCATCCATGTAATCGGTAAATGTTTTACGATGTAATACTTCAAAACCAATATACATGTTCTCTTTAATAAAATATTTTGCACCAAAACCCATTGGTATTTCAAGTTGGGTCAGGCTGTATTCTTTCTTTTGCGGGTATTCTGCCATGCCTTGTCCTTCCAGGCGAAGCGGCTTTAATTCAACCAATTCATTATAACCATTCTGGTGACGGTAATTAGCTTTGGGGTTATGACGAAATGCACCAACACCGATTACACCATAAGGTCTTAACTTACCTTGTAACCCGTCATATTGTTCAAAGAAAACAGTTGGATAAAATTCCGCAGCTGCATATGCTTCAACAACATTGCTTTGAAAAGCAAGGTTCCTGTCATAACGGTGTCTTTCAGAACCGCCTTTATTATTGATGATACTATCATAGCCTTCCAGCTTGGTCTGATTTATAGCAAGCCTGAAACCTAACCATTCTGTTGGATAGATATTTATATAAGCACCTTTTGAAAGTTTAGTGAGGGGCAAGTTTACATCTTTAATAAAAGTTCTTCCTTCACCTCCAGTTCCTCCCAGGTCGCCCAAAAAGAAAGCAGGGCCAAGGCCGATGCCGATTTCAATTTTACCGTTGCCGGTAGTAATGGATTGGGAAAATGACTGGTTGAATGTTAAGGTAAAAAGGAAAACAAATACGCTTACGCGTAAAAAGGGTACAGTTGTTTTCATCGAATCAGATTTTTGGTTTTCTACTATTGGATTTTCTCAGGGGCTAAAGTAGAAAATAGGAAAAGAAGATGCAAGCCCGATATTTAACTTTTTTATTGTGCAGTGCAACGCATAAATTATTACTTAGGAATTTTACGTATTCTTTTGCGTAAACTTTGTCATTTCTATATGATCAATTCCATCCTCCGGGTATACATCACTGCTTTGTACAAATCCATGCGATTCGTAAAATTTCTTAAGGTATAATTGGGCCCCAATTTTTATATCAGTTAACCCATATAATTCATGAACTTTATTAATGGAAACCTGCATTAATTCATGACCGGTTCCTCTTCCTCTTTCTTGTGGAGATGTAACAACACGACCAATAGAAGGTTCTTTGTAAGACAGTCCCGGAGGGACTATGCGGGTATAGGCTACCAGTTTCTTTTCCCGCCATCCCATCAGGTGTAATGATGGTTGATCTTTATCATCAGCATCCTGGAAAACACATTGCTGTTCCACAACAAACACTTCATTTCTTAATTGCAGAATAGCATACAATTCTTCCGGTAACAGCTCGTTGAATTTTTTACTTGTCCAAGTAATCATTGGTAATTATTTATACTGAGTTCAATGATGATTTTTTAAAAAATCATCCAAAGAAAAAAAATCGAAATCGTAGTTTTCCTAATAAAAAAAAATTAATTGGGGGCTGAATATTTTTTAAATGCAAAGGTTATCGTGAGGATCTTAATTTAAAAAAATTTAATACTTGTATTTATCTTTCCAAAGGTTACGCAAATGTTTTCTGAACTCTTCTTCCCTGGCATTTTTTCCCGGATCATAAAAAGTAGTGCCTGATAATTCGCCAGGTAAATATTCCTGCTGCGAAAAATTATTTTCAAAGCTATGGGCATATTTATAGCCTTTACCGTAATCCATTTTTTTCATCAACCCGGTTGGCGCATTCCGGATGTGCAGGGGAACGGGGAGGTCGCCTTTTTTGCGGACTTCAGCCAGCGCCATTTCAATGGCTTCATAAGATGCGTTACTTTTTGGTGAAGCCGCCAGGTAAATAGTGCATTGTGAGAGAATGATGCGGGATTCTGGATAACCGATTTTATTTACAGCATCAAAAGTCGAATTGGCCATGATCAAAGCAGTTGGATTTGCATTGCCTATATCTTCGCTGGCAAGGATCACCAGCCTGCGGGCTATAAATTTTACATCTTCGCCTCCTTCAATCATTCTTGCCAGCCAGTATACAGCACCATTGGGATCACTGCCACGGATAGATTTTATAAAAGCTGAAATAATATCATAATGTTGCTCACCAGTTTTATCATAAAGGGCAATTCGCTGCTGGGCCACATGCATTACAAATTCATTGGTGATAATTATTTTGCCAGGATCATTTGATTTATCATTCACCATTGAGCTGTCCGTAACAACTTCCAGTAGATTTAGCAGCTTACGGGCATCACCACCCGAAATATTGAGCAGGGCCTCCGTTTCCTTTAATTCAATATTTAAAGACTGCAGTTTTGGATCGGTTTCAATGGCATGCTGCAATAATTTATCCAGGTCATCTTTAGCTAAAGCTTTTAATACATAAACCTGGCATCGGCTTAGCAAGGCTGAATTCACTTCAAAGGATGGATTTTCAGTAGTGGCACCAATCAGTGTGATGATACCTTTTTCTACTGCACCTAATAAGGCATCCTGTTGTCCTTTATTGAAACGATGAATTTCATCAATAAAAAGTATTGTACCTGGTAGTTGTTTTGCTTTTTCAATGGCATCCCGCACATCTTTTACACCTGCGCTGACAGCACTTAAAGTAATGAAAGATACCTGCAGTGTATGGGCAATAATATTTGCAATGGTTGTTTTCCCTGTACCGGGTGGTCCCCATAATATCATGGAAGGAATTTTGCCATTTTCAATGGCTATGCGTAGAATGCTTCCTTTACCTGTCAAGTGTTTTTGGCCTGCCAGTTCATCCAGCGTTTGGGGCCTGATCCTTTCTGCTAATGGTATGTTTTTCATTCATACAAAGCTACCGGATACAAATAAATTTATCTTTCGTTTATTCCCAGTCTAAAACTTTCTTAAGGCATATGTGCTTTCAGAAAGACTTCGATCTTTTCAAAAGAATCTGTAAGGTTTACGCCGGTCCACCCGTGACCTTCCATGGGATAAAACACGTACTGATGCGTCACTCCGAGTTGTTGCAATTTATCTTTCAACAATACAGATTGAGAAGCGTCGACAACCGGATCCATGCCGCCCTGGAGAATTAAGGTGGGAGAAGCTTGCGTTGTTACAAAATTTACAGGGCTGGCTTGTTCATAAACATCAGTCCGGGTAGCCGGTGTGCCACCTGTTATGGATTCAAGTAATGGTTTGATCAGTGGATTGGGTGATACATTATATAATGCAACTAAATCAGTGGGACCAAAAAAATCAACGACGGCTTTAATTTTTACAGGTGATTCATATTTATAGGCCTGCAACAATGCAAGGTGCCCACCGGCACTGGCGCCAAGTAAAGCAAAATTTTTAGAGACTGCGTATTCACCTGTTTTATTGTAAATAA
>JAKFER010000016.1:0-3529 GCA_036675565.1 Chitinophagaceae bacterium | reverse complement strand
TAAACTCTAAACTCTAAACTCTAAACTCTAAACTCTAAACTCTAAACTCTAAACTCTAAACTCTAAACTCTAAACTCTAAACTCTAAACTCTAAACTCTAAACTCTAAACTCTAAACTCTAAAATGGGCGGCAAAAATAGAAAAATAAAATGAAGTTCTTTATTTGATCTCCTCAAAATCAATATAATCTTCTGCGGGGGCTTTTTTATTGTATGATGATGGCTGCTCATTCGGGTAGGCTGAGGCTTGTTCCTGTTGCTGCTGGCGCATTTGTTCATTCATTTGCTCCTGCATTTCCCTGAACCCCTTTTTTACTTGTTTCGTTGTGCGGTAAATTGGAATAACCAAATGAAAAATAACCCTGTACGCCAGGTAAATCATCAATGCTATTAAAATAATGCGTAACATCAGCCAAAGGTAATTAAAATGCTTTTTTTAAGCTTAGTCGCGCAGGATTGTTTTCGTTAAAAAACAGGCTGGTATCATTTTAAAAATTTGGAAATTACTATGGCTTTACCTTACCTTTGTGCCGGAAAAAGAAGTAAAGGAAGGGAACGATAACGTTCCCTTCTTCTTTTATCAGCTCAAATGGAAAATCAAAGGATCGAAATAGAATCATTCATAAAGGAACTGCTGGAAGAGGATCCTTCCAGTTTTTTGGTTGAAGTAAAAATAACAGCAGGTAATAATATTAAGGTCTTTGTTGATAATGATCATGGGGCCAATATTGACAAACTGGTGAAATTAAACCGAAGTTTGTATAAAAGGATAGAAGAATCGGCTTTGTTTCCAGGTGGTGATTTCGCCCTCGAAGTTTCATCACCGGGTTTGGATGAACCGCTTAAATTAACCAGGCAGTATATTAAAAATATTGGCAGAGATGTTGAGGTTATATTAAAGGATGGCCAAAAATTAGAAGGAAAATTACGGGGAGCCACTGATGATGAAATCATAGTTGAAGAATTGAAAGGAAAGAAAAAAGATCCGCTGCAGCATAATATTACCATTGAAAATATTAAACACACAAAAATTCAAATAAAGATCTGAGGCAGTTAAAACCTGCCGAGGATGAAAAGATGCGTTATGGCAAGTATCAATCTGATTGAAGCATTCCAGGAGTTTAAAGATGCTGAAAACATCGACAGGCCCACCATGATGAAAGTGGTGGAAGATGTATTTAAAACCCTGCTGCGCAAAAAATTTGGTAGCGATGAAAATTTCGACGTAATCGTAAACGCCGAAAAGGGTGACCTGGAGATCATCCGTCGCAGGATGATCGTGGAAGATGGCGAAGTTGAAGATCCATTGGCTCAGATCGCCTATTCTGATGCTATAAAACTCGAACCTGACTTTGAAGTAGGTGAAGAACTTTATGAAGAAATTGATTTGTACGATTTCGGCCGTCGAGCTATCCTGGCTGCAAAGCAAACTTTGGCCAGCCGTATCAGTGACCTGAAGAAAAATGTTTTGGCTAAGAAATATGGAGATCGCATTGGTGATATTATTAATGCAGAGGTTTACCAGGTTTGGAAGAAAGAGATTCTCTTGCTGGATGAAGAAGGCAATGAACTGATCATGCCAAAAAGTGAACAAATTCCGCAGGATTACTTTAAAAAAGGAGAAAGTATCCGCGCTGTTGTAAAAAAAGTTGATCTTAAAAATAATTCGCCCGTCATCATACTTTCACGTACTTCGCCTGAGTTCCTGGCTAAGTTGCTGGAAATTGAGGTGCCTGAAATTTTTGATGGCCTGATCGTCATTAAAAAAATCGTTCGGGATCCGGGTGAAAGAGCAAAAGTGGCAGTTGAATCCTATGATGATCGTATTGACCCGGTAGGTGCCTGCGTAGGTATGAAAGGTAGTCGTATACATGGCATCGTGAGAGAATTGAAAAATGAAAATATTGATGTCATCAACTGGACCGCTAATACGCAGTTGTTGATTCAACGTTCTTTAACACCGGCACGTATATCTTCAATGGATCTGGACAACGAAGCAAAACATGCCAATGTTTATTTAAAACCCGACCAGGTTTCGCTGGCAATTGGCCGCAGAGGCGTGAATATAAAACTGGCCTGCGAATTGACAGGGTATGAGATCGATGTTTATCGCGATAATGAAGGTGAAGTAGAAGAATTTGATGTGGACCTGGAAGAATTCAGTGATGAGATTGAAACCTGGGTGATTGATGAATTCAAAAAAATTGGTTGTGATACTGCCCGCAGCGTATTAAACCTGACAACAGAAGAATTGGAAAGAAGAACAGACCTGGAGAAGGAAACGATCGATGAAGTCAGGAATGTACTGAAAGCGGAATTTGAAAAAGAATAAAACAGTTACCCATTACCGTGAAAAGTTTTGGGTATTTCAATAAAAAAAGAAAACAATTAAATCCCGGTAGCAGAACCTGATATTTACCGGGGGAGAGGCATATATGGCAGAAGTAACAACACCACGGTTAATGGCAGCTGTAAAGGAATTTAACGTAGGGAAGGACACCCTGGTTGATTTTCTCGTGGATAAAGGTTTCAGCACCGATGATCTGAAACCAACTTCCAAATTAACGGAAGAAATGTACCGGGCTTTGCAACAGGAGTTCCAGGGCGATAAAGTTGCTAAAGAAAAGAGCGACCGGATCGACCTGCCCAAAGGTGCCGGTATGGAGCCCAGAAAGAAAAGAGACGAAGAAGAAATACTTTTTAAGAAAGAAGAAAAGAAAACTGTAGCCCCGCCGCCTCCAGTTGAAGAAGTGCCTGCTCCTCCTCCGCCTCCAGCACCGGTTGTTGAGGATGAAAAGCCTAAAGAAGAAGAAAAACCAGCACCTGTTGTTCAGGAAGAACCACAGAAAGTTGAAGAAGAGCCCAAAACAGAAGAACCTAAGGTAACGCGGATTGAAACGCCGGGTATTGAGGGTCCTAAAGTTTTTGATAAAATCGATCTGTCTGCTATTGATTCTTCAACAAGGCCTAAAAAGGTTATTAAAAAGAAAGAAACAAAAGAGGCAAAGCCGGTAAAAGAAGAAAAGCCTGTTGCAGATGAGAAGGCAAAAGCGCCTGAAATTACTGCTAAGGAAATTGAAGAGCCAACTATTGAAAAAGAAAAACAGGAAGAAGATCTGCCTTTAACCATTACCAATATAAAAGCGGAAAAACTGGAAGGCCCTAAGATTTTAGGAAAGATTAACCTGCCAGTTGATAATGATACAAGACCAAAGAAAGAAGAAAAGCGTAAGCGCAAACGCATTCCGATTGAAAAGAAATCACCCAATGCTCCCCGCCAGGGAACTGGTCCAGGTGTTGGTGGTGGTGGTGGTCAAAGAGGTGGAGGCGGAGGCGGTGCCCGTCCGGGACAGCAAGGTGGAAGACCAGGAGCTGGCCAGGGACAACAACGTCCCGGGTTTGGCGGCAGAACAATCACCCGTCGCGATGATAAAGAAATCAATGAAAAGGAAATACAGGAAAAGATCCGGGAAACACAGGCTAAACTAGCCGGTGCCGGTGGTCGCGGTAAGAGCCAGAAAGCCAAGCAT
>JAKFER010000041.1:0-3539 GCA_036675565.1 Chitinophagaceae bacterium | reverse complement strand
CTTATACAGAAGTGCTGCAATGGATGCAAAGATCAAAACTATTGCTGCATCCCTCCGCCTACGAAGGCTTTTCCGGTGTTTGCCTTGAAGCGCTGTATGCGGGTGCTCATGTGATCAGTTTTTGCAAGGCGATGAATTGTGAAATTGAACAATGGCATATTGTATCATCCAAAGAAGAAATGGCGCAAACAACACTTAACATTCTGGAAAATTCGGCAACAGTTTATAACAAAGTAACATTTTGTACAATGAACGAGGCGGCGAAAAAAATGACAGCTTTACTTTTTTAAAGTATATAAGATGGCCTTAGCTGTCTTCTTAAACGGAACTATACTCAGGGGCTTGTTTTTCCATGCTTCATAAAAATGCAGTATCGCCTTTTTTCTTTCTTCATAAAATAAATACTTTTCTCCGAAATTGATATGTGACCTGAATAAAGCATCTCTTGCCATACTAATGGGCAATAACTTATTATTTTTATATTTCCTGATTATATCCAATCCCTGGTTATGACATTGAACCCACTTTATAGTAGAATAGCTGTTGTCATGCAAACGATGATACACCAAAGGTTCATACAGCATGACCGCTTTAAAATGACTGGAGAGGTTAACGATAAATTCAGGATCAGCAAATAAACTGTTCTCGTTAAAAGGTCCGGCTTTTTCAATACATTCTCTTCTCACCAGCAAAGCCTGTGTCCATGCAGATATTTCTGAACGGAAAAAAGAGAGAAAAACATGATCAACTTTTATTCCTTTATTCTGTTTATAGAAGAAATTAACTGGTTTTTCCGAATCCTTAAAATTGTACCCACCGGTAAGACAAAATCCTGCTTCGGGGAATTGTTCTAATGCAGCCACCTGCTTTTCAAGCTTTGTTGACGCCCAGAGATCATCATGATCTATAAAGGCGATCAATTCACCGGAAGCTTTTTTTAAACCAATATTCTTCACCTTGCCGTTAATGCCAATTCTCCCGGCCTCGTGAAATTGTATTCGCTGATCCCTGATATCCGCAACTATTTCAGGAGTACTATCATCAGAGCCATCATCAATTATTATCAATTCCCAGTTTGAATAAGTTTGGCTTCGAATGCTTTCGATCGTTTCAACAATATACTTTGCCCCATTATAGGTAGATATAATTACGCTTACCTTAGGAGATGTATTAGCGTCAACCATTTTTCTGATTATTAAGCGATCACTACGTTTATTTTCCTTGCAATCGCTTCAAAAGAGAGTTCAGTGCTGAATTGCTTTAAAACCTTGTCCCGTTCTTGCTGTACGTTCATAGTATTTGTTTGTAATAATATTTTTAACAGTTTTTTTTCATCGCCGGGTTTATAGAGAAACCCGCATTTATCCGGCCCCGTCATCCGGCGAAAAGAAACAATATCCGTAACCACAGGAATGCAACCGCATGACATGGCCTCACTTACAGCGATACCACCGCCTTCGTAGTGAGAGCCTGAGAGAATAAAATCTGCGCTGCTATACCATGTCTGTAATTGCTCATGTGGAATTTTACCGACCAGGATAATGCCGTCCATTGCAATTTCACACGTCCCGATCAATTTCTTTACTTCTCCTAAAAGATCATCCGTCTGATAGATCATATACAATTTTGCAGAAGGCTGAAAAGAGTGAAAATTAATAAATGCCTTTACTACGGTAATTGGATCTTTGTTAGCATCAAGCCTACCCACCCATAAAAAAACAGGTGCCCCGCTAACAGATAATGATGATCTTGCTGTAGCGTTGTCTTCCGGATGAAAAGAAGAGGATGCCTGTATCACTTCTTTAATTTTATATTCATTGCTGATAATTCCTTTATTCATCCATTCAATTCCAAATTCAGATGAAGTAAAAAAGTAACTATCCACACATTTATCTGCCAGCTTTTGAAAGTGTTTTCTGAAACCATTAAATGGCTTTTCTGCACGATGCAGAACAACTATTTTCACGCTGCGACCTAATTTCAACCTCAACTGTATGATTTGTAAAGGGAAAATAAAGCCATTGACAAAAACTACATCTGGCTGAAGGTTTTTTATCAGGCGATGCATGCGAAACGGGAAACGAACTATTTTCCGCTTTAACCTGATAAAAAAATATTGAACACCATTTTGCTGACATTCACCCTCATAATTGATCCTTTCAATACTGATCACATCATGCTGTTTAGCCAGCTCATTAAAAATTCCAGTGTAAAAGCTGATCCGTTTCAGCCAGTCGTCCGGATCATTAAACCCTTCTGTCTTAATATAGCTTGTACTTACGATTCGCATTCCCAAAGTTATTTCTTATTTGTTCGGCAAATATTTTTCTTAGTTTTAAAAAATGAAGCTGCTGCAAAAAGTACTCAATAAATTCAATGGGCTTTACTATCCGCAGGAATATCTCTGCCTCGCTACTGAAACCTTTGAACAACCACTTCATGCCTATCTTTTCAGCAAAGGGCAGGTAGTAAAAGATATTACAAAACTTCACTCTTTTGTCGGCTACCACCCGTTGATCCTGGCCATGCCTGAAAAAGATGCCAATAGCGAAACAATCGACATTGTTTTCAGCAACCAGGCTTTGCAACCAAACGAGATTTTTTCCAAAAAGGATGCTATTGCTTCGCTTCGTTTGCAAAAAATAAATGAACCGTCCTTTCAAACTGGTGCTATCAGTTTTTACGAGGGGATACATGGAGCACATCGGTTTGTCTCTCCTTTTCATCAATATATCATCGGTTTGAATAACCGCCTTTATAATAAAAAAAAGGGGAATGTTTTTCTGGAGGATAATCTTTATAAGCAAGTCCAGGTAGCTTATGCATTGCCCAGAAATATCTCATTGATCACCGTCGGTCAAAATAACAGCTTTAATCTTTTTCCCACTGATCTGCACGGGGCTGCGGACAATCAGCATTATATTATTTCTTTACGCTTTTCGGGAAAAGCCTGCCGCCAGGTAGAAAATACCGGCAAGATCCTGATCACCGGGCTGAATAGTGAATTTTATAAGACAGTCTACGCATTGGGTAAAAATCATATGCAGGAAATGAAACCTAAAGAAAATTTTCCCTTCGGCAATCAGGTATCCGCTCATCTGCAATTGCCATTACCTGAATCAGCTCTTTCTTATAGGGAGCTGGAACTACAGGATTCTTTTAATCACGGCATTCATAAACTAATGCTTTTCAAAATCCTTACCACGCAACAGGTTCAGGATAATCTCTCTACCCTATCACATATTCACAATGCCTATGCCACCTGGCGGCATAATAATCGCTTGCCGGGCAACTATTTATTGCGATAAACCGATTGGAATAGGAACCTCCCGGCCCACCATAGCGGAGCCGGTCAGCTATCATTTTTTATGCTTAATTCTGATACCGGGAGCAATAGCAACATTATGAACAAGGTTTTATTATTCAATCCACGGGCTGCTGAAACAAAAGCGAGGGTACCAAATTCAATCCTCTCCATTGCCGCTTCCATTGAAGGAAAATATGATTATGCCATTGTGGATGGCAATCTCGAAAAAAAT
>JAKFER010000301.1:0-22085 GCA_036675565.1 Chitinophagaceae bacterium | reverse complement strand
ATTGAAAAATTCTATTTGTTTAGCACTCACGGTGGTGCTTATATGTTTTTTCCAGGTAAGCTGCAGCCAGCCCCTGCACCAGCATAACACATTTAGCAAACAGGATACTTTACGTGGCAGCATTACCCCTGAAAGATCATGGTGGGATGTGGTACATTATGATATCAGTGTGGATCCTGATTTTGCAACAAAATCAATCGTTGGTGAAACGATCATTACTTTTAAAGTGTTGGAAGAAACTGGTGTGCCAATGCAAATAGACCTGCAATATCCTATGAAGATTGACAGCATCTGGATTGATGGGGATAAGATCAATAAAAATCCGGCTTATGCTTCTGACCTCACCAAAAGTTTTCATTTTATACAAACACCTGCTTTAAAAAAAGGAAGCATACATACCATTAAGATCGCTTATCATGGCATTCCAAAAGAAGCCATCAATCCTCCCTGGGATGGTGGTTGGATCTGGAAAAAAGATGAACAAAACAGGCCCTGGATGAGTGTTGCCTGCCAGGGATTGGGAGCCAGCGTTTGGTATCCGTGTAAAGATCATCAAAGTGACGAACCTGATTTGGGAGCTACATTATCTATCCACGCAGAAAAAGACCAGGTTGCCGTTGGCAACGGACAATTAAAAGAAAAAATTTTACACCCAGATCAAAGCAGGACATGGACCTGGCAAGTTAACAACCCAATCAACAATTATAATATCGTTCCTTATATTGGGAGTTATGTTCAAATAGAAGATGATTATGTTGGTGAAACCGGGAAAAATCTTTCATTAAATTATTGGGTGTTGGATTACAATAAAGCAAAAGCCGAAAAACAATTTGAACAAGTTAAGCCCATGTTGAATTGTTTTGAAAACTGGTTTGGTCCATATCCTTTTTATGATGATGGCTTTAAATTGGTTGAGTCCCCTCACCTCGGCATGGAACACCAAAGTGCAATTGCCTATGGCAATGGATATATGAATGGTTATCGGGGCCGTGATCTTTCTGAATCTGGCTGGGGAAAAAAATGGGATTTTATCCTGGTACACGAAAGTGGACATGAGTGGTTTGGCAATAATATTACAACCCGCGATATAGCGGACATGTGGGTGCATGAAGGTTTTACCAGTTATTCAGAAACTTTATTAACAGAATGCTTGTTTGGCAAAAAAGCAGCCAATGAATATGTGCAGGGGATCAGGTTGTTAATTAATAATGATAAACCAATCATCGCACCATATAATGTTCACCAGGAAGGCAGCGGCGACATGTATTATAAGGGATCAAACCTGGTACATATGATCAGGCAAATGATCAATGATGATGCAAAATTTAAAAGCATTACCCGCGATCTGAATAAAACATTTTATCACCAGACCGTTAGCGGCGCGGAAATTGAAAAATTTATTATTGAAAAATCGGGTATTGATTTTTCAAAAATTTTTGATCAGTATTTAAGAACAACAGATATCCCGATCCTGGAATATAAAATCGACAAACAAAAAATCAGGTATCGCTGGGTCAATACCGTTAAAGATTTTAATTTGAAAATAAAAGTTGATACGGGTAAAGAAACCTGGTTGAGTCCCTCATCATCATGGCAGGTATTGGATGCCGGTGCAGGTTATGACGGTAAAAAATTTAAAGTGGACCAGAACTTTTATATCCAGTTAAGACAAAAACATTAATGATTAGTTGACCATTAACAGTCACTAAACCTTTCCCTATCTTTATTACATGAGCAACATCAGGAGGCAAACCATTATTTCATCTTTGTTGATCTATGTGGGTTTTGCATTTGGTGCTTTAAATACATACCTGTTTACCAAACAAGGCATATTTACTCCGGAAGAATATGGTTTAACGAGAGCCATCATTGTTATTGGACAGTTCTTTTACGGTTTTGCAGGTTTTGGTTTAACAGCTGTTATTTATAAATTTTATCCTTATTATAAAGATAACCTGCCCGATAATAAAAATGACCTGCTAACGCTTTCGTTAGGCGCAGCATTAGTTGGATTTATATTGACCATTACCGGCGCCATTATTTTTGAACCATTGGTGGTGCGAAAGTTTATCGCCAATTCGCCAATGATCGTGCGATATTATTACTGGATATTTCCATTTACTTTTTTCCTTCTTTTTTTCTCAATCCTGGAATCCTATGCGTGGAGCCTGCAAAAAACAATTATTCCTAATTTTTTAAAGGAAGCTGGCTTTCGTATTTCAACAACCCTGTTGATCATTGTATTTATTTTAACGGGAAAAAATTTCGATCTTTTTATCCGGTTGTTCTCGTTGCTTTATGCCATCAGTTTTTTCGGTTTACTTTTTTACATCATCCGGATGAAAAAATTAAACATCGTGACGGAGGTGAGCCGGGTATCAAAAAAATTTAAGAAAAAGATATTTACGTTAATGGGATTTGTTTATGGCGGATCAGTTATAAACATTACTGCTCAAAGCATAGACATTGCCGCCATTGCAAGTTTCAGGGGTTTAAGATATGCCGCGGTTTTTGATTTCGGTACTTATGTAGCCAATGTTTTACAAGTGCCACAACGCAGTATGATCTCGATCAGTATTCCCGTATTAAGTCGTGCCTGGAAGGATAAAGATTTTGCAACCATCAAAAGAATATATACACGATCAAGCATTAATCTTTTATTGATTTCTTTGTTTGCCTTCAGCCTGATCTGGTTAAATTATAATGATTTAGTCAGATCATTAAATCTGAACCCCATTTATGAGCAGGGGAAATGGGTCGTATTTTTTTTAGGCCTGAGAAATATTGTCGATATGGGCAGTGGTGTTAACGGGCAAATTATTGGAACATCCACTTATTGGAAGTTTGACTTTATCAGTGGAATGGTTTTGCTCGTTGTTGCTGTTCCTTTGAATATTGTTTTGGTTAGAGAGTTTGGTATCATTGGTGCGGCCTGGTCAGGACTGGGATCATACATTATTTATAATGGCATACGTATTTATTTTTTGTGGAATAAATTCAGAATGCAGCCATTTACTTTTAATACAATTATTGCCCTGGTGCATGCGATCATCATTTTCACCATAGCTTATTATGCATTTAAATCAATGGAAAACTGGTGGGGGATTATTTTTCGCAGTTCCTTGTTTGTACTTCTTTACCTGCCTACCGCTTACTGGTTGAAAATTTCTCCGGATATCAGGCCGGTGGTAGAAACCTTCCGCAATAAAATATTTAAACGATAAGAGAATCGTTCTGACAGGAAAAATATTACTTCAAAAAAAATCAGGGATTGGCGTCTGCATCTTTATTGACACGGCCAACAGAAATCAAACGTTTAACCCAATAAGGTTCAAACATATCGCTGATCATTACACCGCCGGATGATGATGCATGAACGAATTTATTATTCTGCAGATATATACCCACATGCGAAACACCGCCGGTTGTGTTAAAGAATAAAAGATCGCCCTCTGATAATTCAGTACGGGATATTTTTTTTGCTTCTTTATATTGTTCCCTTGCAGTACGCGGTAATAACATGCCATACATTGTTGTAAAAAAAGATTGAACAAACGCGGAACAATCAATACATCTTTTTGTACTTCCACCGTAACAATAAGGCGTGCCATACCATGTATCAATATACTCGTACAGTTTTGTGCTTTGCACTGATTCTACTTCCGTATTTAATAACAAAGAATATTTTAACTGAATTGCAGATGCGCTTTCAATATCAGGTGCGGCACCATAACTGGCAGCTGAAGGTCCGGAACCTTTTTTAGTGGTACGGGTAACTGTAAACTTTTTTTCAGATTTTACTTCGGTAACTGAAGATTCAGGTGTCAGGGAGATATCTTCTATAAACTTTACCTGGTTTTTTTTGGCAGACCGCGAGGCGGTTCCATTTTCTTCTTTTGACAGGTTAAGCGGTTTTACACTGCTGCAACTAGCCATTACAAACAAGAATGTTATAGCAAGAAGGTTAATTCTGGTCATAACGCGATATTTATAAGGTTGATTCAAGCGGGTCAAAGTTAACGAATGGTTTATAGGTTGTGGATATAAAATGAACGAAATTTGGTGTTGCAAATTGCCTTTGTTGTTTATTTGCTTATCCACATTCTTTCAATTGGTTAGATACCCCTAAAATATGAAATTTTCTCACTTACACGTACATACGCAATATTCCTTACTGGATGGCGCCGCACCCATCAAAAGCCTTTACGAGAAGGCGATGGAGGATGGCATGCCCGCCCTTGCCATCTCGGATCATGGAAATATGTTCGGTGTATTTTCATTTGTGGCAGAAGCGCATAAACATAAAGATGCAAATGGGAACGCTAAGGTAAAACCCGTAGTGGGCTGTGAATTTTATTTAACTGCGGACCGTCATAGAAAGACTTTTACCAAGGGTGACCGCGATCCCCGCTTTCACCAGATACTGTTGGCAAAAAATAATATTGGCTATAGAAATCTCACCAAACTTACATCTTTAGGTTATTTGGAAGGATTATACAGTAAGTATCCCCGCATAGATAAGGAATTGATTCTTCAATACCATGAAGGATTAATTGCAACAACCTGTTGTTTGGGCGCCATGGTTCCGCAAGCAATTTTGAAAAAATCGGAAGCAGAAGCAGAAACTGAATTTAAATGGTGGCTGGATATTTTTGGAGATGATTATTACGTGGAGCTGCAACGGCATGGAATAAAAGACCAGGATAAGGTCAATGAAGTATTGGTAAAATTTGCACGTAAGTACAATGTAAAGATCATAGCCAGTAACGATTCTCATTATGTAGACCAGAGTGATTTTAATGCACATGATATTTTGCTTTGCATCAATACCGGGGAAAAACTATCCACCGAAGCAAACCGCGAATTTTCTGATGATGATATTAATGAGAAAGGAAAACGTTTTGGGTTTGCAAATGACCAATTTTATTTCAAGAGCACGGCTGAAATGACGAAGCTCTTTGAAGATCTTCCCGATGCCATTGATAATACAAACGAAGTTGTAAGTAAAGTTGAATTATTGGATCTTAAAAAAGAAATTCTTTTACCCGCCTTTCCTACTCCCAAAGAATTCCAGGTACATACCATTGCAGAAACGATTGGTAAGAATGTAATCAGTCCGGAATCGAATAACCAATGGGAATACCTGAAACATTTAACCTGGATAGGTGCCAAAGAAAGATATAGTGAAATAACTCCCGAAATTCAGGAGCGCATCGACTTTGAATTGTTTACCATTAAAACAATGGGTTTTGCGGGATACTTTTTAATCGTTAGTGATTTTATTAAAGCTGGTCGAGACCTCGGTGTATTTGTAGGGCCCGGTCGTGGATCCGCGGCAGGAAGCGTGGTAGCATATTGTATCAAGATCACCAACATTGATCCCATGAAATACAATTTACTTTTTGAACGTTTCCTGAATCCCGATCGTAAATCAATGCCGGATATTGATACGGATTTTGATGATGAAGGAAGACAAAAAGTAATTGACTATGTTGTTGAAAAATATGGCAAAAACCAGGTAGCGCAAATTGTTACCTATGGTACGATGGCCGCGAAAATGAGCATTAAAGATGTTGCCCGTGTAATGGATCTTCCTTTGCAGGAATCAAACATGCTGGCCAAATTAATTCCAGACCGCCCGGGAGTAACACTAAAAAGAGTTTTAAAAGCGCCCCTCACCGGCGAAAAAAGTTTAACTGAAAAAGAAGGATTAGGTGCAGAAGATCTTGATAATGTAAAAAAACTCCGTGCCATTTATGATGATGAAACAAGTATCCATGGAAAGATCCTCCATGAAGCGGAAAGGCTGGAAGGATCTGTGCGCAGCACTGGGTTACATGCTGCCGGAATCATCATTGCGCCTAAAGACCTGACCGAACTGATCCCTGTTTGTATTGCCAAGGATTCTGATCTCTGGGTTACGCAAATTGAAGGAAGTATTATCGAAGATGCCGGTGTTATCAAGATGGACTTCCTGGGATTAAAAACACTGACCATCATAAAAAATGCACTGGCATTGATAAAGATGAATCATGGGGTGGAGATTGAAATCGATAATATTCCACTGGATGATGAAAAAACTTTCCAGCTTTACCAGCATGGTGATACCAACGCAACTTTCCAGTTTGAAAGTGCGGGCATGCAAAAACATCTTCGTGAATTAAAGCCTGATAAATTCGATGACCTTATTGCGATGAATGCATTGTATCGGCCCGGACCGATGGCATACATCCCGAACTATTGTGCACGTAAGCATGGCCGTGAGGAAGTTCAGTATGACCTGCCAGAAATGGCTGAAATTTTAGAGGAGACCTATGGTATTACTGTTTACCAGGAACAGGTAATGCTGCTGGCGCAGAAGATCGGCAATTTCAGTAAAGGTGATGCGGATGTGTTACGCAAAGCCATGGGTAAAAAGAATAAGAGTGTACTGGATAAAATGAAATCACAGTTTATGGAAGGCGCCAAATCAAACGGGCACCCTGCTAATAAACTGGAAAAGGTTTGGACCGATTGGGAATCATTTGCCCAATACGCATTTAATAAATCACACTCCACCTGTTACGCTTTTGTAGCTTATCAAACAGCTTATCTGAAAGCGCATTACCCCAGCGAATACATGGCTGCAGTATTGAATAACGCAGGCAATATTGAAAAGATCACCTTCTTTATGGAGGAATGTAAGCGAATGGGATTAAAAGTGCTTGGCCCGGATATCAATGAATCATTAAAAGGTTTTGCCGTTAATAAAAAAGGTGAGATCCGTTTTGGTTTGGGTGGATTGAAAGGTGTAGGTGAAGCAGCCATTGACAGCATCATTGAAGAAAAAACTAAGAATGGGCCTTTCCTGGAAGTGTTTGATTTTATCAAACGTGTTAACCAGCGAACCGTAAATAAAAAAACTTTAGAAAGCCTGGTGTATGCAGGCGCCTTTGATTGTTTTGGTGATATGCACCGCGCCAGGTATTTTCAAACGGTTGCAGGAGAAAATATTAATGTGCTGGAAAAGATCATACGCTTTGGAAATATTTACCAGTCGCAAACAACGCAGGCAACCAACACGTTGTTTGGCGAATTGCCCATGGTGATGGAAATACAGGCTCCTAAAATTCCGGATTGTACACCATGGTCACTCACGGAACAATTGGAACATGAAAAAGATGTAACTGGCATTTTTTTAAGTGGACATCCATTGGATCATCACACATTTGAAATAAAACATTACGGTATAACACCTATAAACGAATACCTGGCATATAAAGAAAGTATAACGCCCAATTCAAATCCAAATCGCAATTTCAGGATTTTGGCATTGGTATCAGATGCACAGCATCGTTTATCAAGACAGGGTAAAAAATTTGGCTCTTTTACAGTGGAAGATTTTAGTGGCAAAATGGAGATCGTTTTGTTTAGTGAGGATTACCTGAAGTTTCAAAATTACCTGGAGGCCGGTAACTCCATTTTTATCAATGGTTATTTGAAACAGCGTTATAACAGCGGGGAATATGAATTCAAAGTTCAATCCATATCACTTGCCGAAACCATTAAAAAAATATTAACCAAACAAATTCAAATTGATTTGCATCCATCTGTGGTAGATGAAAATTTCCTTTCCTTCTTTGAACGAAATGTTAAAGAGCACCCCGGAAAATCAGCATTGCGATTTAATTTGATATCACCCGAAAACCAAACCCGAATTAGTTTGTTAACCTTAAGTGAAGGCTTTGAAATGAATGACGAAATGGCGGAATTCCTGGAAAATCATCCTGCCTTATCTGTCCAGGTCTTGTCAAATTAATCACTAAATAATGACAAGCAAGCAGGTCTGGTTTTTGGATATAAATTTGCAAGACAAAGCTTATTAAAAAGTATTTTTATCACAAACAATCATATAATCATGGCAAAAGAATTCACAGATGCAAATTTTCAGACAGAAGTATTATCATCAGATAAATTAACCGTTGTAGACTTTTGGGCAGAGTGGTGTGGACCATGTCGTGCAATTGGGCCCGTCATTGAAGAATTATCTAAGGAATATGATGGCAAAGTAAACGTAGGTAAAGTAAACGTTGATAACAATCCACAGATCAGCATGAATTATGGTATTACCAGCATTCCGGCTATTCTTTTTATTAAGAATGGAGAGGTGGTAGATAAACTGGTTGGTGCGCAGCCAAAAAGTAATTTTGTGAAAAAGATCGAATCTCACATGGCATTGCAATCTTAATTGACAATATATTCACAAAGCCCTGTCCTGGCTTAAAACCGGGATGGGGCTTTTTCATTTTTACTTACTGCCGAACCTTTATTGTATTATCTTGCCGCACAAATAAATTCGCATGACCCCCGCTGTTGATAATATACTGAGAGGTCTTTTAGGCATCAGTTTCCTGCTCACTGTTTGTTTTTTATTAAGCAATAACCGTAAAATGATCAACTGGCGATTGGTGATCATTGGGTTAACATTGCAAATTGTTATTGCACTCAGTATAATCCATTTGCCAGGCGTCTCCATATTTTTTGATTTTATAGCAAAAGCTTTTGTAAAAGTGATCAACCTGGGTAAAGATGGAGCGAGGTTTTTATTTGGTCCACTGGTAGATTCTTCTCAAAGCTGGGGTTTTATTTTTGCTGTGCAGGCGCTCCCTAATATTATTTTCTTTGCGGCCCTTTCTGCGGTATTGTATTATTTCAACATCCTTCAAAAAATTGTTTATGTATTTGCCTGGCTGCTTTCCAAATTAGGTGTTAGCGGACCTGAAAGCATTTCGGCAGCTGCGAATGTTTTTTTGGGTCAAACCGAAGCGCCATTATTGGTAAAACCTTACCTGGAAAAAATGAAAAAAAGCGAATTGCTTTGCATAATGGTTGGTGGAATGGCAACCACAGCAGGCAGCGTTTTAGGCGTATATGTTACCATGCTGGGAGGAAATGATGTGGTGGAACAACAAAAATATGCGAAGCTTTTATTAATGGCATCCATCATGGCAGCGCCGGCAGGTATCCTGGTTTCGAAAATTCTTTTCCCCGATCCTGACCCAAGAAATGTTTCAACCGAATTGGAAGTATCTAAAGAAAAAATCGGATCCAATTTGCTGGATGCAATTTCTATTGGAACAATCGATGGTTTAAAATTAGCGGTAAATGTTGGCGCTATGCTGATCGCATTCATTGCTTTGATTGCGGTAGCCAATGGCATACTGGGATATATTGGCAACGTTACATCCCTTAATGAACTCATTGCCTCGGGTACGGGTGGAAGATTCAACAGCTTATCATTTCAATTTTTAATGGGTTATGCATTTGCACCGGTTGCCTGGTTGATTGGTGTTAACCTGGTTGACATCACCCTCTTCGGTCAATTATTAGGTGAAAAAACTATTTTAAATGAATTTGTTGCCTATGTGTCGCTGGGCTCTATGAAAGCAACCGGCGTAATCAGTGATCCAAAAACACTTATTATGGCAAGCTTTGCACTTTGTGGTTTTGCTAATTTTTCTTCTATTGGAATACAGATCGGTGGTATCGGTGCCCTGGCCCCTAACCAGCGAAAAAATCTGACCCAACTGGGTATTAAAGCCTTGATCGGGGGAACCGTTGCCTGCCTGATGACAGCCACTATTGCAGGTGCCTTGTTTTGATAAATCATGGTTTTGATTGCTTATTTTTGTGGGTGATAATGGCCGTTCCCATACCTTAAACCGCCCTCTTTGTATAAATTATTTTATTATCCTGCTTTAAGCGTAGTTCTTCTTACCTGTTGTCATTTTGTTACGGCACAAAAAATAAAACCCCGCGATCAGCGATGTTTTACCATGGAAGCCATTGAACAAAGACTTATTGAAGATCCATTGTTCAAAGCACATTATGAGCAGGGTTTAAAAGATTACCAGCTATCAACGCAAAAGAGCGAAGCATTCAACACTTTAAGTTATGAGGCATTATTCAATACAGTCACCATACCCGTTGTGGTCCACATTCTATTACCTGATCCTGGCATTGTAACGGATGATGATGTAAATTTTTTTATCAGGCGATTGAATGAAGATTTTTCAGGACTGAATGCAGACAGCACCAATGCGTTAGGGTTTTATGATGTAAGGGGACATTCGCTGATCCGCTTCACCCTTGCACGCAGAGATCCACAGGGAAACTTTACCACCGGTATTGAAAGAAAACAAAGTAATGTTTTGATTGGTTTAAATGAACCTCAAGCCATCAAAAAATCAGGCTCAGGTGGATTGAATCCCTGGCCAATAACTGATTATTACAATATCTGGATCGGTATGGGACCAGAAGGTGTTATTGGCATATCACCTGAGATCGGTCCCGGAACTTCAGAAACAGATGGTGTTGCCATTGACTACAGGGTATTTACCAATAACAGCTGCTACTCATACTCCATTTACAACCTCTCACGTACAGCAGTACACGAAATTGGCCATAACTTTGGATTGTACCACACGTTTGAAGGAGGTTGCAGTCTTACAACCGATTTTGGACAGCTAACCACACCGGGACTTTCTTTTCCGCCTGATTACCTGGATCCGTTAGATGATACACCCGCACAACAAGGTTCAACCAATGGTTGTCCTACAGGATTGATCACAGCTGGTTGCACCATTTCGCCAGAACCGCCGGGGAGAATGTACCAGAACTTCATGGATTATACAGACGACGAATGTTATTCCATGTTCACCAAAGGACAGGTGGAAAGAATGCATTGGGTAATAGTGAATGGCAGACCCGGATATTTAACAACCATAGGACACACTCCACCTGCAACGGCTCCATTGATTGATGCGGAATTAACGGCACTCATCAACCCGGGTGAAACCGAAAATATTTCGGGTAACTGTGCCAGTTATACAATACCCTCCTGTCCAGGCATCATTCATCCACGTGTAAGAATCACCAACCGGGGTTTGGATAACCTGCTTACAGTTTCTATAGGGGCCCAGGTAAATAATGAGGCACCGGTCATCCAATCGTTTATCCTTAACCTGGCGCTTGGAGAAAGTATGGTTCTGAGTCTTAATCCTGTATATCTTGATTATGGAAATAACTCGTTGAAATTTTTCACATCTGCTCCAAACAATAGCATTGATCAGCAAGCTGTCAACGATACATTGGTGAAGATGATCGATATTGTTTCACCGGTAACTGGGGTGATAAATGAAGGATTTGAATCTGTCATTTTTCCTCCTGCAGGATGGACCACAAGGAATCCGGATGGCGATCTCACCTGGGAAAGAATCAACAAAGGAAATAACAGCAATGCATCAGCGTTTTTTAACAATTTTAATTATGATGAAGCTGGTGAAACAGACGATCTCATCTCTCTGCCCATAAATACTACTTCATTGGATTCACTGGTCATGACTTTTGACCTAGCCCATAAAGATTACCCCGGGGCGCAGGATAAGTTAACCATCCTTGTAACCGGTGATTGTGGTCAAAGCTATACGAGCATTTATACCAAATCCGGATCTGTACTGTCAACGGCGGGTTCTTCCACTTCGGAGTATACATCGCCTGCACCTGCGGACTGGCGAAGGGAAAGAATCGCCATTGGCGGTTCAGTGCTCAATGCAGGGCAACTGCAGTTTGTATTCCGCAATGAAAATGATTTTGGTAATAATATCTTCATCGATAACATTCGCATTGAACCTGTTGAACTGGTGGAAAAGGATTTACAGTTACTATCAATCAATCAACCCAAACATATTATATGCGATGGAAAGATCAGTCCTTCCATTTTGGTTAAAAATGCCGGTTCTGAAACTATTACAGGATTTAATTTAGGTTACCGGATCGATAATGAAAATATCATCACAAAAGAATTTACTGGTTTTAATCTAAGTTCAGGACAAACAATATTGGTTGACCTGCCTTCTGCTAATGTTTCAAACGGCCAGCGCCAGTTTATCGTTTTTTCTGATGCGCTGGTAACCCCTGCTGGTAACGGAGATGAACAACCGCAAAATGACACACTCAAAATGCAGGTTGGCGTTGCCGGCTTAATCACTGCTCCATTGGTTGAAGGGTTTGAAAACAATTTATTTCCTCCAACTGGATGGGCCATCGCAAATTATGATAACGGGATTACCTGGCAGCGGGCCGAAACAGGAAGTGCCGGAACCGCATCAGCCATGATTCCGAATTTTATCAATACCGGAACTACCACCATCGATGAACTGTATTCCCCTGTTATAAACTACGCCGGAATCGATTCTTTATTTTTAAAATTTGATGTAGCGGCTTCACCCAATGGTTTAGACCACAAAGACACGCTTGAAGTATTGATCACCCGTGATTGTGGAAACAGTTTTACTTCCGTTTATAAAAAATGGGGAACGGCTTTACAAACAACCACAGAGGTACAAACTGGCGAATTTCAGCCTTCTTCACAACAATGGAGAACAGACTCAATAAACCTGGCATCGTTTGCATCACAATCTCCAATACAAATTGTTTTCAGAAACATCAACCGGAACAGGAATAACATTTACCTGGATAACATACAGGTGCAAACTATCACCTTACCTGCCCGGTTAAAACAAGATGGTGTATTGTTAATGCCCAATCCATTCCAAAACAATTTTACAGTATGGCATTACCGGCCACCACTGGCCCTTCAATTTATATCCGTTTATAATTCAACCGGCCAACTGGTTTGGAAGAAAGAGTATAACGGCAATGCAGGAACCATCATTTCTATTGAACTGGAGGGGAAACCAGCAGGATTGTATATCGTCCAATTAGGATATAAGGCACCGGGGAAAAATACAACATACAAAGTGATTAAATATTGATAAATGTCACATCGCACAAATCGGTATAGTAAGCCATAACACTTAATTTTGCACCATGAATAATCAAGTTCTTGAGATATTGACAGACAATTTATTACCCGGTGAATTAAAACTTATTGCAGGTAAAGTGATGACGGGAAAAAGGATCACCGATGAAGAGGGATTACTGTTGTTTGAAAAAGCAAGTCTTCCTTTTGTGGGCGCATTAGCTAATAATATCCGTGAAAAAATGCACGGTCATAAAACTTATTTCAACCGCAATTTTCATATCGAGCCAACCAATGTTTGCGTATTCTCCTGCAACTTTTGCTCCTATTCAAGATTGTATGCCCACCGCGATGAAGGTTGGGAATTAAGTATGGAACAGATGTTGGACATCGTTCATTCTTATGATGGCAAACCGGTAACCGAAGTGCATATAGTAGGTGGCGTTCATCCCAAAATGAACCTGGAATTTTTTATGGAGCTGCTGCGTAAAATAAAACAAATACGACCTGATTTACACATCAAAGGATTTACCGCGGTGGAGTTGGATTATATGTTTCGCAAAGCAAAAGTTTCCATTGAAGAAGGTTTGAATTTGATGAAAGAAGCCGGGCTTGAATCATTGCCCGGCGGTGGTGCAGAGATCTTTGATCATGACATACGGCAACGTATAAGCGCAGATAAAGTGGATGGTGCGGGATGGTTAGCTATACATGAAGCGGCGCATAACCTTGGCATGCATACCAATGCTACCATGTTGTATGGCCACATCGAAAATTATGTACATCGCATCGATCATATGTCAAAACTGAGGGATCTCCAGGATCGTACCAATGGGTTCAACACATTCATTCCATTGAAATTCCGTAATGCCAACAATGATATGAGTGATGTAAAAGAATCAACGCTGGTAGAGGATATGAGAATGTATGCCATAGCCCGTATTTACCTGGATAATTTCCCTCACCTGAAAGCTTATTGGCCCATGCTGGGTCGCGATAACGCACAGCTTTCTTTATCATTTGGTGTCAATGATATTGACGGCACCATCGATGATACAACCAAAATTTATTCAATGGCGGGCAGCGAAGAACAAACACCAGCCATGACTACCGCTCAATTGGTAACGCTGATTAAACAAGCCCGTCGCCAACCTATAGAAAGGGGCACTCTTTACAACGAGATCCGGGATTACAGTGAGATTGAACTGGAAGAAATTGAAGCGAATCCTTTGTTGAATTGATCGTAATACATTTAATACATTCATTATTACCAGCCGGTTAACTTTTTTTATGTAACCGGCTTTTGTTTTTCATGGCATCACTTGTTGTGCCAGCCCTGACGAGGTCCTGATTTATCAGGGACGGAACCCGGGGTCACTCACTTATACGGCATCAAATAATTCATCCAAATAGCGATCGGATCATTTTAGTGTTCCATTCCAAATGGCAACTTTGGAATTACTGTCCAACAGAGAGTTATTTTAATTAAATCCATTGACGGCAACTACCTTTTTGACTGATGGCGATCATTTTTCACCCTGGTTCCCTCTCCTAACTTTCCATGTAATTAAAACATTTTATATGGATACCTATATAGGGCCGGCAATTAAAAAAACCAAGCCCACAATTCCAGCATCAAACATTAAATATGTATTCTCCTTTCACCAGGGAGACGGTAAAAACAAAAAGCTTTTAGGCGGCAAGGGAGCCAATCTCTGCGAAATGACGCAGATAGGATTAAATGTACCACCAGGCTTTGTTATATCTACTCAAGCATGTATGAGTTATTTGGAAGAAGATAAACAACTTCCCGAAAGACTTATGGATGATGTGTTGCAGCATATGAAAGAAGTGGAAGACGCAACAGGTAAGCATTTTGGTGACCCGCTAAATCCTCTGCTGGTATCTGTACGTTCCGGATCAGCCTTGTCGATGCCGGGTATGATGGACACCATTCTCAATCTTGGCTTAAATAAAGAAACCTTGCATGGTCTTATCCAGCAAACAGGGAATGAAAGATTCGGTTATGATGCATATCGCCGTTTTGTTCAATTGTTTGGTAAAGTTGCGCTGGGTGTCCCGGATGAAATTTTTGATAAAATATTTGAAGAAGTAAAACATAGGGAAGGTGTTAATCTTGACATCGGTTTAAATGAAGATCATTTAAAAGAAATCACTGAACGCTTCCTGGAAGCAGTGAAAGATTATACCCACAAGCCTTTCCCGGATAACGTCTATGAGCAACTGGAATTAGCCATAAAAGCAGTCTTTAATTCATGGACCGGTAAACGGGCAATAGATTATCGGCGGGAGTTTAATATTACACCGGAAATGGCAAATGGAACTGCTGTTAATGTAGTTGCCATGGTTTTTGGTAATATGGGTAATGACAGTGCAACCGGTGTTGGATTTACAAGAGATCCCGGCACAGGAGAAAACATCATGTTTGGCGAATACCTGGTGAATGCACAGGGAGAAGATGTTGTAGCCGGCATACGTACGCCTAAACCTGTTCAATTACTGAAAGAAGAATTACCTGAGCTTTATGTACAACTGGAAGAACTGCGGGACAAACTGGAAACGCATTATAAAGAAATCCAGGACTTCGAATTCACCATTGAAAAAGGAATTCTGTATTGCCTGCAAACAAGAAATGGCAAGATGAATGCAACCGCCATGGTACGTACTTCTGTTGAAATGGTGAAACAAAATTTACTTACCAAAGAACAGGCTTTATTAAGGATTAAACCTGAAATGATCGAGCAATTATTGCATCCGCGTTTGGATCCTTTACACAAAAACACACCCATAGCACAAGGGCTTCCTGCATCGCCAGGTGCAGCTTCCGGTGTTTGTGTATTTGATGCAGACCGTGCCGAATTTTTAGGCAGGGCCGGCGAAAAAGTAATCTTAGTGAGAGAAGAAACAAAGCCAGAAGATATTCATGGTTTCTTTGCTTCGCAGGGAATATTAACCAGCCGCGGCGGTAAAACTTCACATGCTGCCGTAGTAGCAAGAGGTATGGGAAAACCATGTGTTGCAGGTGCTGAAGGAATTAAAGTAGACGTAAAATTGCGCCAGGCAAATATTGGAGAAAAAACACTTTACGATGGTGATTATATCACCATTGATGGAGGAACCGGCTATGTGTACCAGGGAATTATTGCAACAGTAGAATCTGTCTTCAGTGATGAATTAAAAACTTTGTTATTCTGGGCTGATGAATTATCCAAACTAAAAGTAATGGGTAATGCCGATACGCCAGATGCGGCTTTAAAAGCATTGGAATATGGAGCCATGGGTATTGGACTTTGCCGTACAGAGAGAATGTTCAACGGTTCTGACAGGTTACCGATAGTTATTGAAATGATCCTTGCACAAACCCAGCATGAAAGAGAACAGGCATTATCACAATTACTGCCAATACAAAAACAGGATTTTAAAGAGATCTTAATGACGATGGCTCCAAGACCCGTTACAATCCGTTTATTAGATCCTCCTATTCATGAATTTTTGCCAACAGAAGATGAACTCAAGGAAGAGTTGACGCATTTACGTCACCTGAAAGAAACGGCATATGGGGTAACAAACCTGATAAACAGTATGCACCTGCTTCATGCAAATGAACCGGACATAAAAAATGCAATGCCTTTTAATAATAAAGGAGTTGAGTTAATTGAACAGGCTATTCTAAAGAAAGAACAGATGCTGAAGAAAGTGCATGAACTGCATGAGGTAAATCCAATGCTGGGTCACCGGGGTGTCAGGTTGGGATTAACATATCCCGAGATTTATAAAATGCAGATCCAGGCTGTATTGGAAGCAACAGCTGAATGCCAGCTGGCAGGAATTGATGTAAGACCTGAAATCATGGTACCACAGGTATGCACAGCCGAAGAACTCAGGCAGGTAAAAGTTTTTGTTGATGAAATAAGGCAACAAATTGAATCAACAAACCAATTGAAATTGAACTTCAAATTCGGAACGATGATTGAAGTTGTAAGGGCTTGTGTAGAAGCGGAAGAGTTGGCAGAAGAAGTAGATTTCTTTTCCTTCGGTACAAATGATTTAACCCAGGCTACGTTTTCGTTTTCAAGAGAAGATGCAGAAAACAAGTTTCTTCCATTTTACGCTGAGAAAAACATTCTACATGAAAACCCATTCGAAATTCTGGATGCAGATGGTGTGGGTAAATTAATGAAGATCGCTGTAGAATGGGGACGAAAAAATAAACCCAATTTAAAAATTGGCATTTGCGGTGAACATGGTGGTGAACCAAATTCCATTCGCTTCTGTCATGGATTAAACCTGGATTATGTTTCTTGTTCAGGACCAAGAGTACCAGTTGCCCGCTTGTCTGCAGCACTGGCAAATCTTGAAAAGATGAATGAGGGGACGGATAAAAAAAGTTCACTGTAATTCACTTTTCAGTTAAAAAAATATCGCACTCTAAACGGGTGCGATATTTTTTTGGAATATCCTGTAAATCAATTAAGGTCTTGGTATTTTTATGATGAACAAGCCTGCAATGATCAGACAGTTAGTATGAAATTTTTTAAAGGATAACATTTATGAAAATCGCAACTTATAATGTAAATGGTGTAAACGGACGATTGCCTGTATTACTCCGCTGGCTTAACGAATCAGCACCTGATATAGTTTGCCTGCAGGAATTAAAAGCACCGCAGGAAAAATTTCCGGAACAAGCTATCCGGGATGCAGGCTATCATGCCATCTGGCATGGACAAAAAAGCTGGAATGGAGTGGCCATTTTATCAAAGCATTTAAAGCCTGAAGAGGTGCGCCGGTTGTTGCCTGGAGATGAAGAAGATGTGCATAGCCGTTATATTGAAGCAAATGTAAATGGGATCTTGATTGGTTGTCTTTATTTACCTAACGGCAACCCTGCTCCCGGACCCAAATTCGATTACAAATTAAAATGGTTTGAAAGATTAACCATTCATGCAGCGGAATTGTATGCTTCCGGGAAGCCGGTTATTTTAACCGGCGATTATAATGTGATGCCAACTGAAAAAGATGTTTACAAACCCGAACGCTGGGTGAATGATGCTTTGTTTCGTCCGGAGACCCGTGCTGCATTTAAAAAACTAGTTGACCAGGGCTGGACAGATGCCATTCGAAAACTTTATCCCAATGAAACCATCTATACGTTTTGGGATTATTTCCGCAATGCATATGGACGAAATGCAGGTTTAAGAATAGATCATTTCCTATTAAGCCCGCAAATTGAAAAGAGATTAAAAAATGCAGGTGTAGACAAAGATGTTCGCGGATGGGAAAAAACAAGTGATCATGCCCCGGTTTGGATTGAACTGGCAGATTAGTAATTCTGGAATTTTGAAATGGAAGCTGCTTCAAATAATGCACATAGTAAATGCAACTAATTAACAGCGGTTCACAATCATCAAATTTCAATCATCTCAAAGCATGATAATAATCATATCTCGGGTAGTTTCATACAAGGTTGGGGTTAAATGATATTAACGAAATTGTATGCTGAAACTTTAAAACGGTTTCAAAGATCAATCCTGTCGGCATCAACTTAATTGACATCACTTAATGAGGACCTGGTTAATATATCTGTTTGTTTTTCTTTCGGGATTTAACATTCCTCATAATAATGCTGGTGCCCTGAAGTGGGTTGTTATGAGTGGCGGCTCCCTGAAAGTTGATGGCAGTACGAATGTTAATCATTTTACCTGTGCTATTACGAATTACAGTAAACCAGATACCATTCATGTTACCAGGAGCAATAATTCTTCAGTCAAATTAAATGGGGCTATCCGTTTGGATGTAAAAAACTTTGATTGTCATAATAAGCCCATGACAGATGAATTAAGGAAGATTTTGAAAGAAAAAGTTCATCCTAAATTAATGATCAAATTTGTTTCACTTAATCAATACCCCGAACCGAATACAAAACATAAAATTATTAATGGAATTGTTTTTATAGAACTGGCGGGTGTAACAAAAAAATATGAAGTACACTATAAAGTTATCAATGCAGATAATACCCACATACAGCTGGTGGGTACCCGCGAAGTACTCTTTACAGATTTTAATATAACCCCTCCCAAAAAGCTGGGCGGAATGATTCGTACCAATGATAAATTACAAGTGGAATTCAATGTAAAAATGAAAGTGATTGATTAGTAAATTCCAGCTGGTGGATTTCTATGGATTGATCTTTGCAAAGACAACACCGGCTAAAATAGATTGAAACAGTCCATAAAAAAACCAGGTGGCCACCATTACAAACGTAATATCCAACGAGCTGAAAGTGATCCACATCACGGGTAATAAAGCTACAAGGGCATAAACCAAACCGAATTCCAATCCCCGCAAAATAAATGGCCCGTTAAACAATCCTTTAAACCTTTGCCAAAACCATGATAAGGCAAAACTTATAATAAAAGCATGTAAATAAAATAGCACATTGCGACTTTCATCGGAATTAAACAATGGATTATTATACATCACAAAAGATTCAGGTATAAACTTAATAGCGAGAAATAACCCGCCATAGCTAACAATAAACAGGATGATGCCTGCAATTAAACCGGAAGTAAGAATTTTTTTCATGATTATAAAATGATTTAAAGATAGCATGCTGCTATTGCAAAATCAATATTAGGTTTATTAGGTAAATATAATCAGCAAACACCTTGCATAGTACATGATTGAGCATTATCATGTTTTTCCAAAACTCCCATCACCAATAAAAAATATTTATAAAACCTACCTTGCAATTATCATAAACAGCAAATTATGAAAACATATATCGTTGCAACTGATTTTTCAGAAAACGCTGGCAATGCCCTTCAATATGCAGGTGCTTTAGCTGCATTCACCAATGCATCCATTGTTTTGTTTAATGCTTATACTGTTCCTGTGCATGCTGCAACCGGGCTGGTTTCTGCAACGGGTGTTGAGGAATTATTAAAAGCCAATAATGAACATTTATCTGAACTGGCAGAACCCATATCCCGTCAATACGGTGTTAAGATAACCACAACCTCAAAACTGGGTGAAATAGTTTATACGATAGATGAACTGGTTGCGCATACAAAAGCGGACCTGGTAATAATGGGTATGCATGCTCAAAATTGGAGTGACAGGGTTTTTGGAAATCACACTACCGCTGTAATTCGAAAAGCGCAATATCCTGTTTTAGTTATTCCACCTGAGGCAACATTCTTAGGTGTTAAAAAAATTTTATACGCCTTTGATGGTAACCAGGATTTTTCTCCAGGTTCACTTTCTGTATTGTCTGATGTGGTTGCAAGGTTCAATGCTGAAGTGCAGGTGTTTCATGTAGTAACACCAAACGCTGAAAGGGAAAGCAAATTGGAAGAAGCCATAGTTAACGCTGAAACGCAAAAAACTTTTAAGGATGTATCTTATGATTATAAAAATGTAGAAGAGGACGAAGTAATCAAAGGGATTGAAAAAGAAATAAATGAATTTGGAGCAGATCTTTTAGTGATGCTTCCTCATAAATTAAACGTTTGGGAGAGTTTATTGAATCAAAGTACTACGAGATCTATGTGCCTGAGAACCCATATTCCACTTTTAGTTTTGCCAGATGCAAAAATCTCGGAATAAAACGCATTAAGAATGCCGAATTTCTTGTTAGCGTACAAGTGTGCGACGCAACAAAAGTTAGATAGTAGTATATCTGCTGGTGACAAAATTTAAAATCAACATTCACTCAGGCTCAATGGAATGTTGACAGCGAGACCGCCATCAGCGGTTTCTTTGTATTTACTATGCATGTCGAGTGCCGTATCCCACATGGTTTTTATAACACCATCAAGCGAAACTTTTGCAAAATCAGGTGTGCTTTGCTGTGCCAGTTGGGAAGCGGTGATCGCTTTTATGGCACCCATAGTATTTCGTTCGATGCAAGGAACCTGCACCAGCCCTGCAATAGGATCGCAGGTCATACCCAGGTGATGTTCCATTGCAATTTCAGCAGCCATCATTGCCTGCCGTTGGGTGCCGCCCATACACTCCGTAAGAGCAGCAGAAGCCATAGCAGATGAAACGCCGATCTCGGCCTGACAGCCACCCATAGCCGCAGATATGGTTGCGCCCTTTTTAAAAATACTTCCTATCTCCGCTGCCGTTGCTAAAAATGGAATCACTTTTTCTTCACTTACTTTTTCTTCACCAAAAATGACCATGTATAAAAGTACCGCAGGAATAACGCCTGCAGCGCCATTCGTAGGCGCAGTTACTACACGACCGAAAGCCGCATTTTCTTCATTCACTGCCAATGCAAAACAACTGACCCAATCCAGGATATATTTAAAACTGTTACCACCTTGCCTGATGGCATCGATCCAGCTTTCAAAATCATGATATGTTCTCCCAGCTAATAATTTTGTATTGAGTTCCGCGGCGCGGCGTTTTACAAAAAGACCACCTGGTAAAGTTCCTTTGCTGTGACAACCGCGATAAATACATTCCTTCATCACCCGCCATATATTTAATACGCCTTCATGGATCTCTGCTTCCGTTCGCCATGCAGATTCATTTTCCAATACAATTTCATAAATAGACATCCCGGTTTTCCGAACCCAATGCAAGAGGTCATCAGCTGTATTAACGGGAAAGGGTAACTGCACCTGGTGACTGATTAATTCCGTTTCACCCTCTTTAATTACAAAACCACCACCTACGGAAAAATAAGTTTCAACAACTTTTTCTCCATTCTTAAAACCAGCAATAAAACTTAAAGCATTTGGATGATAAGGCAAAGACTCTGTTATGCGGAATTCAATTTCAGATATGGGATCGAATGAGATTTCCTGTGATCCGTTCAATAATAATTTTTTATTTTCTTTTATTGAACTGATGGTTCCCGGGATCTGGTCAACCGGGAATATGACGGGGTCTTCGCCAGCCAATCCCAATTGAACAGCGATATCCGTTCCGTGACCAATCCCTGTTTTAGCTAGTGAACCATATAACAAAACGCGTATGGAAGCAACATCAACCAACTTTCCTTCTGTGGCCAGTGTTTGCACAAAACGTTGTGCAGCACGCCATGGCCCCAGGGTATGGGAACTGGATGGCCCCACACCAATCTTCAGCATATCGAATAAAGAAATAGGTTCGTATTTCACTTGAATAAAATTCAGGCAAAGTTAACACATACCAAACTGGTAAATGGAAGCTATAGCGTCTTTGAAAATGTTATGAATTAATAAACCGCAACAAGATCAATATCAAAAATCAAAATGGAATTGGCCGGAAT
>JAKFER010000009.1:0-3563 GCA_036675565.1 Chitinophagaceae bacterium | reverse complement strand
TGAATAGGCGCTGTATTGAATAATGCACCCAACCAATCAGTGCCTTTTCCAAAACTCAATGGATCCGCATAGGCAGGATTTTGGTTTTGGCCATTGTTCAACATCATTTCATTATGCAGGCTGGCAAACTGGCTTGCATCCAGCATGCTGATCATATTGGTCGCCTTTTGCTGGCCATAAAACATTTTGAATTCGAGATTATTCTTTTCAGCACTGCCCCTTTTTGTTGTAATAATCACCACACCATTGGCACCCCTGGCACCATAAATGGCTGCTGCAGATGCGTCCTTCAATATTTCAATATTCGAAATATCATCAGGACTCAATGTATTCAAAGGAATATCGGTTGGTATGCCATCAATCACGATCAATGGATCGCTGTTATTGATGGTCCCTGTTCCCCTGATGCGAAAAACAACATTGCTGCCCGGCGCACCGGAAGCAATAACCTGCATACCGGATGCTCTTCCCTGCAATGCTTCTCCTATGCTGGGTACAGGTAATGATTTTAATTCTTTTGTATTGACGGATGAAACAGAGCCGGTGAGATCTTTTCTTTTTTGCGTACCATAACCCACTACTACGATTTCTTCCAATGATTTATCAACTGTATTTAAAACCACATCCAATTCAGAAATGCCATTTACCTGCACTTCATGGCTTTCAAAACCAACACTGGTAAAAACCAGGATACTCTTTTCGCTTTTTACATGAATGGAATAAAATCCATTTTCATTTGTTGTAACGGCATTGGTTGTATTTTTTTCAGTAACCGTTGCCCTGATAAGCGGTTCTCCATCCTGGTTATGGACATGGCCCGTAATTTTTATGTCGGGAAACAATTCCTGCTTATCCTGGTAATTATGGTTGATTAGCATCTGCCCGGCGGCTGCAAACAAAATGATCTTATTATCCAGCACTTTGTAACTGATATGGTATTGTTTGTCCAGCTCTGTTAAGAAATCAATTATTTTTTTATCCCTGGCATGCAAACTCATGGTGCGGTTTGCATTGATCGCATTGGAACTGAATGTAAATTTTACCCTGGTCTGTTTTTGTATTTCAGAAAGAATTTCATGTAAAGGGGAATGATCAACCCTTAAATTGAAAGATTTATCCAAAACACCCTGCCCGTTTACTTCACCGGCATAAAGGGAGCAGGTAAATAAAGCAGTTAAAACAAGCTGGATAAATGAAATACGCATAGCAATCCTTAATGCAGCAACCAGGCGTTGCTTATTTTTCATAATTTTGAAAAGTTTTTGTTCATTAATCAGTTTCGGACGAGAACTAAAAGCTTGATAAAAGCTTGAGAGTTGGTTGTGTTGCACCACAGCCGGCTCTTTTTTTTATCTAAGCTATAAGGCAGATCAAGGGGGGTTGGTTTTAAATTTCATACAGCAGCTTTTAAAGATTATTTAATTATTTACATCCTTTTCCTTTGATAAGAATTTTGGTCCCATTGATTTCATAGGTTGCATTAACCGTAAGGCAAATAATATTCAGCTTTGTGAACAGGTCGTTTGTAGATACATCACCCGTAAACAGGCAATTGTTGATGGCTGTGTTTTCCGTAACGATCTCAATTCCATACACATCTTCTACCTGCTTAAATACATGTTCTAATTTTTCCTGTTGGTAGATAAAATTGTATGCGTTTATTTCATTTGATTTTCCCGGGATCATTTCCGTAAGTACCGGTGCAGGATGATCCACCAGTGTTGTTTCAAACAAATGGTTGTCTTTTTTGTAAATAGCTTTTTGATTGGGTGTTAGGATTACCGCTATATCCGGGCTGTTACCCTTTTGTTTATCCCGGTTTTCATAAACCTGCACTTTGCCGGTTCTTACCGACACTTCTATATTACCTGTTTGCTGGTTTGTATTGATGGTAAAACTGGTACCTAATACTTTTGTCACTACATCATTGTAATAAACAAGAAAAGGCATGTCAGGATTTTTGGCAACTTCAAAAAAAGCTTCGCCTTCCAAAAAAACTTCGCGGCTTTCCCCTTTAAAATTTTCAGGAAAATGAATAGCACTTTGCGGGGCCAGCGTGATAACGGAACCATCTTCCAGTGTTATCTTTTGGGAAGATGCAGTTTCATTTTGCTGTATCACCATGTTCTTTGGAATCATGCCAGCCAAAGAATTTTCATTGGCGGGCCGGTTGGTTGCAATAAAATAAGCGGCGAAGACCAGGATCAAAATAACAGAAGCAGCAGCCATCCACTTCCACCCAAATGAACGGTGTTTGATAACCGGCAATATTTGAATGGTATTTTTTTCTGCCTGGTAAATATTGCGGATAATATCCTGGGCAATATGCGGGGGCAGGTCAGCATTTTGAACCTGGTCACCGGCAGCCAGGTCATGCAGCATGTGCTTACCCAGCAGATCATCAAACTGGTTTGTTGTGATCAGCTCAAACAATTCATCATGTTCCTGCGCAGTCAGGTGCCCTGAAACATATTGATCTAACAAATATTTAAACCGATCATTTGGATGCATATACTACCGGGATTTTATGACCCCTGTTAATATAACAACCCAATGGCTTGTGCGGAGTACAGGCGATTAAAATAAATTTGCAGGAAGCACCAAAAACCCAAAAAACACTTCCCCGTTTTTAGCCAGGTAGCTTTTTATATGGTTCAAAGCCCTGGCCATATGGGTTTTAACTGTTAAGGGAGAAATGTCCATTCTTTCGCCAATTTCAATATAGGTCAGGTATTCGTTGCGGGCCAGGTGAAAAACCATTTGTTGTTGCGGGGATAATTGCGCCAAGGCATTTTGCAGTAGTTGCTGGTATTGTGAATCTTCAACCTTATCGCTGGTTGAATGATCGTATTTGATGGTATTTAATTGAACCTGGTGCAGGGCCTTCCACTCGATGGCTATGCGTTTTAACTTATTAACCAGGTTATTTTTAGCTACTGTATATAACCAGGCTTCAATGGAAGTACCGGGCTGAAGATTCTTTCGTTCAAGCCACAATTTTAAAAAAACATCCTGCACTGTTTCCTGCGCCAGTACCGGTGATTTCAAATACCGGATGGCTGTTTGATAGATCCTGTTCCGGTAGCGATCGTACATTAATTGAAAAGCGTATTCACTGTCTTTTGACAGCAACGAAATTAATTTTGCTTCTTCATATGAATGCTGATCGTGTTGCAAGGCAAGTTATTAGTTATAACCAAATATAATCTTTCTCATGAAAATGTTTTTACTTAATCGTTTTAACCACGGCGATCACAGTGCTTAGAAAGTCAAATACTCAATTTTGTTTTCACAGAGAGCACGGCGCTGTGTCCTCCATGCTTTGCTGTGTCCGCTGTGGTTTGTTTTAATACAAAAACCCTGTGTTTGATCATACTTATCAGGTAAGGATTACTATTTCAGTATTTTTCATTTTCCATTTTTCATTTTGCATCACTCCTTCCCTGGCTCTTGTCATGCCGACGCAGGAGGCATCTCAAACTTTTACTACAATTGTAAAACAGCTGACTCAATCAGGTAATGACAATATTAATTCAAAATTTAAAAGTCAAAATTTAAAAATC
>JAKFER010000235.1:0-22136 GCA_036675565.1 Chitinophagaceae bacterium | reverse complement strand
TCCGATCGATTCGCAAGCAGGACCCGGTAGCCATCGAATCGCTAAAATTTATCCTGGTTGGTGGAAAGTAGCATCGAAACTTATTAATTAATAAAGACAGAACATTCAATTATTTAAGTTCTTTGTATACGGCAGAATTCGAAATATCCAGCTTTAACAATAGTTCTCTTGCCCTTATCTTTTGATCAGCATTTGCCTTGCTAAAAATTTTTACCAACTCATTGCTTTTACCCTGGAAAAATACCTGCATAAACATGGAATTAGGATTCTCCGTTTGAACGGTATTGAGATAATTTAATCCATTAAGTATTTCAAGCCGGCCAGCTTTTTCATCCTCGTAAAATGTATCCATCCCTTTTCGATAATAGGTATAGAGTGCATCGTGAATCAATGCAAAACGATTATTATTTAAATTTTCAGCCAGCCAATAACGGTTACGCACACCGTCAAAAGGTTTCCATCCGACAACATCACGACCTTCAGGTGCATTATTTACAATGTTCTGAGCTTTTTTAAAGTACACATCTCCCGCTCTTAAAGCAAAAGCATCATAATCAAGGCCAAGTATGATATTGACATAATAAGCCAGTACTGCGGTCAAATTTGCCGCTACAGGGTCATTCCCCTGCACCCTGTTCTCATTAAATTCAAGTGGCTGAAATTCCTGGTAACGGAAAACGATGTTATCATCTTTGAAATTGATAAGCGGAGAAACATAAGTGGAATTAAATACTGGCCTTGCAGCCTGTATGGTTAGCGATGCACGATAAACATTCTGTCCCAGTTCCTCGTCAATATTCAAAAAGAAACTACAGTCAATCTTTTCATTTGGCTGGTAAACATCTGTTGTCCATTTACGGTTATTTAAAAAATCGTAAATAGATGCCTGTAGTGTATTAAAGATCTTTTTATCAACCTGGGTACTTACACGATTTGCTAAAACTGTCACTCTTGCCTGGAGTTCCTGGGTGAAACCCGAAACAAATGAACCAGCGAGAATGAATGTGAAAAATAATTTCTTAAGCATAATACACGTCTATAATTGTATTAACGATATCTTTTGCAACATCTTGTTTACTCTTTGTATTAAACTGCAATTCCGCACCGCTTTTATCAAAAATGGTTATTTTATTGGTATCGCCTCCAAAACCCGCGCCTTCATCTTTCATCGAGTTTAAAATAATCATATCTGCTTTTTTTGCTTTTAATTTCTCAATTGCATGTTGCCTGGCATTATCCGTTTCCAGTGCAAAACCTACCAGTACCTGGTTGGGTGATTTTACTTCACCAAGACTTTTTAATATATCCTTTGTCTTTTTTAATTCTAAAGTAAACAACTCATCCTTTTTTTTGATTTTGGATGATTCCTGTTTTAAGGGTGTATAATCAGCAACCGCCGCAGCCATTACGGTGATATCTGCATTTTCAAACTCTTTCATACATGTGTTATACATTTCTTCAGCCGTATTTATATGAATGACTGATATTCCATCCATTTCAAATGATTGCTGAACCGGACCCAGGACTAGTTTTACGGCTGCTCCCCGATTTTTTAATTCATGGGCAATTGCGATTCCCATTTTTCCAGAAGAATGATTCCCTACAAAACGAACAGGATCCAAAGGTTCATAAGTGGGCCCTGCTGTGACAAGCGCAATTTTCCCTTTTAGTTCTAAAGGAGGATTAAGGAAACTTTCAATGAATTGAAAAACTGCTTCAGGTTCAGCCATTCTGCCTTCGCCAATCAATCCACTGGCCAATTCGCCACTATTTACCGGTATAATTTGATTTCCGAAACTCTTTACTTGTTCCAGATTTGCTTGTGTTGAAGGATGATGCCACATATCTTCATCCATGGCCGGGGCAACAACAACCGGGCAGGTAGCTGATAAATAAACGGCCATCAGCAGGTTATCGCAAAGACCATTCGCCATTTTCGATAATGTATTGCAACTCAAAGGTGCAATGATCATCACATCTGCCCAACGACCTAACATCACATGATTTTCCCATTGCTCACCTTTGAAAATATCACTAAGTACCGGGTTTTTTGATAAGGTAGAAAGAGTAAGAGGAGTTATGAAATCTTTAGCCGCCGGGGTAGTCAGAATTTTTACTTCCATACCGGCTTTTATAAAAAGCCGGGTCAATAATATAGCTTTATACGCGGCGATACTTCCAGTTATACCTAATAATATTTTTTTTCCCTTTAACATAAAGATCAAAAATAACATTAACCGACTAAATGCAAAAGCGATCTGCAAATGCAGATCGCTTACACAATTTTATTTGAACCGATAATGATTAACTGAATAGTTCATCTTCATTTTTACGGAAGTAAATTTTGTCTTCATAAAACTCCTGGGTAGCTAACAATGCGGGGTTAGGCATTCTTTCATATGCCCTGGAAATTTCGATCTGCTCTTTATTTTCATGAATTTCTTCCAGGCTATCTGTATGACTTGCAAATTCTTCCAGTTTGTTATGCAATTCTTCACGTAAAGAAATGTTTATCTGGTTTGCTCTTTTAGCAATTATCGTGATAGAACCGTACAAGTTGCCGGTTTTAACTTTTAAATCGTTCAGGTTACGGGTTTCAACATTGTTTCCAGTACTGGAACTCAATTGACGTCTAAGTCTGCTCATTGGTTAGCGTTTTAAGATTGTTTTGAGACAAATTTATAAATTCCTCTACTTGTTTTACTAATTCACTTTCTGGGAAGCGGTCTTTAAAATCATTGGCCACTTCGATTACTTTGGCAAACCTTTCTTCTTTTTTACCTGCCACACTCATTTCAGCGTAACGAAAGTACGACCGAACTTCCATTAATTTATATGAATCCGAACTTTCTGACTCCGGATAAGCATCCAGTAAATTACTAAAAGATACTGCTGCTGCCTTAAACTGGCCCAGGTCAAAATACAATTGCGCACTTTTATAATCCTTAATTTCCAGTTTCTTACGGGCTTCATCAATAATTGCATTTGCCTCAGGTATGCGTGTTGAACCTGGATGCGTATTTATAAAGATCTGCATCATATTCATAGCCTTAATGGTATTGGTTTGATCCAATTCCGGTTTAGGCGATTGCATATAAAATGTATATGCCCTCATATAATCTATTTCTTCTGCCCTGGCACTGTTTGGAAAAATCTCCAGGTAAGTTTTAAACAGATTCTCTGCATTCATGTAATCCTTCTGGTAATAAGCAGTATACGCATATTTATAATAAATATCCTCAAACTCTTTCTCCGCTTTAAAGAAAGGCATTACATCTTCATAAACCTGCTGGGCATAATTATACTTTTTCTTGGCATAATACTGTTCAGCCATCCTCAATTTATAATGAGGATCCTTATTCTTCAGAATCTTATTGATACCGCCACATCCGGCTAGTATTGAAATCGCAAAAAAGGTTATTATAAATCTCATAAAGGCGGGCAAAGTTAATAGAATCCCGGCAAATCTTTGGTAAAAAAAAGAAGTAGCCCAAAAAGATGCCGTTAAGGTTTTGATAAAGAAAAAAAAAGAAGCCCTCCACTGGAGGGCTTCAAACTTATATTAAAAGAAGATATTAGTTTCTTCTCAGGTTTGGATGTGGAGCAGGTACCGTATTTGGACCTTCTTCACCAGCTGATGCAGCACGCAGATCTACTGTGTTGCAATCACCACCTTCCTGGCCATAGTTGAAAATAAAGCGGTTAGCGCTGATGCCTTCTTTCTCAACCATGTGGTTGATTACAGCATTTACTCTATCCCAGCTTCTTTGCTGTTGTTGCTTGTTAGAAGAGCAATAACCAATAACAACTACATTACAACCAGGATTGTTGCGCATACGTTCAGCAACACTGGCTAATAAACTAGCAGCATCGTTGTTTACACTTACTCCACTACCAGAGAATGTAACACTTGGTAAAGCGCCTAAAGCCGCAGCACAATCACCACCACCTGGAACCATATTCTTGCAGCACTCAGGATCAGGACAAGTACCAACACCATCAGCATCAACTGGTTGGCAGTATGTTGGAGTGATCAATTGTTTATCACGGCAATCAGGTACACCATCACCATCAGTATCTAAGCTTACACCATGTGTATCAACAGGGCAGCCTTCTGGAGTTTGTTCCTGGTCAAATTGGTCAGTAACACCATCGCCATCAGCATCCGGTAAAACTGGCTTTGGTAAACGCATCAAACGTGGGTTGCGAATTTCGCTGTAAGCGTAATCCAATGGGTTAAGCCACCATAGTGGTTCAACAGCTTTAGCACCCAGGTTGAAGTTTAATCCTAAAGTTGTGTAGTGGTAAGTATCATAATCACGAGTCAAAACTGGATTGTTTGGAGTTTGTTCTGCCCAACGCTGACCATCTAATAAATCATCTTTAGTAGTGGTAAAGCGATATTCCAGTGCCAGGTTAATGCGGTTGCTTAATTTTAAAGCAGCACCGGCACCTACATGACCAACAGGTTTAAAAGTATCACCAAATAACTTTGGCCTACGATCACCATGATTATCAGCCTCTGTTTCATAAGAATCATCTAATAAAGACTTCAACTGATCGCGGGTGTCTTTACGATTTTCATAAACACCACCATTAACGCCACCAAAATTATAAAGTCCGCCATTATCATCTCTGGCGTTAATACGTGCATCATAAATAGTAGCACCTAAACCAGCAAAGGCATAAACATTAAAACCGGTTTTTGCTTTATGAAAACGAATATTGTTTAAGGTAACAATACCTTCAAGTGCTAAATCCTGAACTTTCGTCTTGTAATTATAAAAAACATTACCTGTATAACCATTCCAGGCATCGTTAGAACTGTAATTCTGAGAAGGAACCCAGTTTAAACCACGACCTGACGCATACATATATTGTAAACGTGCAGAGAAAACATAACCAAAAGCTTTACGAATGTGAGCACCAAAGCCATATCCGGGTCTTGAAGCCACATCACTGCTCAAAGCGAAATGTCCGCCTTTGATACCCACTTCCCACATATTCCGTGGTTTTGCCGGGTAGTTGTATGTACCATTTAAAAACTCTGTGTGCTGAGGCATCCTGCTTGTGGGAACCACTGAGGAATCCGCTGCATCATAACCGGTTGTCTGTGCGAAACCAGCTGATGCAAACAGGCAGATAATTCCTGCCAATAAACTGTACTTTTTGCTTGCCATAACTAAAAATTAATAGAAATTTACGTTAAACTATGTCCAAATTATACGCAAAAATATAAATTGACAACTAATAACCAAATTTTTTAAATTGGTCAAGAGTCTGCCAACATTATTATTTACCGCCCTATAGTCAATTATAATTACTTATTTGCTGCACATATACTACTATATATTTTTTGCTCCGTATCTTGCCGCGCATATATTATGCAACTTCCCACCTCACTTATTAAGGATGAACTGAAGATCTTTGAGGGCAAATTCAAAGATGCTGTAAAAAGCCATACGCCCATGCTGGACCGCATTATGCGGTATGTGGTTAAAAGAAAAGGCAAACAGCTTCGACCCATGTTTGTTTTTTTAGCCGCTAAGCTTTGTGGCAACGTTAATGATTCTACTTACCGGGCAGCCTCCCTGGTTGAAATATTACATACAGCCACCCTGGTTCATGATGATGTGGTTGATGATTCACTTGAACGCCGTGGATTTTTTTCTGTTTATGCGCTCTGGAAAAACAAAGTTTCCGTTTTGGTGGGTGATTATTTACTGGCCAAAGGCCTTTTACTATCACTGGATCATAATGATTATGAAATACTTCATATACTTTCTACAGCTGTCAGGAAAATGAGCGAGGGAGAATTGCTTCAAATGGAAAAATCCCGTTCTTTAAACTTAAGTGAAGAAATATATTTTGAGATTATTCGAAATAAGACTTCCTCCTTACTTGCTTCTGCCTGCGCCGCCGGAGCCTGGTCTACAAGCAATGACAAGGAAATTACGGAAAAAATGAGGTTGTTTGGAGAAAATATTGGCACCGCCTTTCAAATTAAAGATGATTTGTTCGATTATTCTACTAATAATGTAGGAAAACCAACCGGTAATGATATCAAAGAAAAAAAGCTGACGCTCCCTCTTATTTATACATTAAATAATATAGATAAGGAGAGCCGCCGCAAAATGATCTATATCATTAAAAATGAAAACAAAAAGAAGGACAAAGTGCAGTTTGTGATTAATAAAGTAATAGAAGCAGGTGGAATAACTTATGCCGCAGAAAAAATGAACTTTTATAAATTGGAAGCAATGAACATTTTAAAAGAGTTTCCCGAATCCGAGATCAGGACAGGAATGGAAGAATTGGTTGGATACGTTACCGATAGAAAGTATTAAATTCAAATATCATTTTGTTGCTTGTGGAAAAAAGATGGAAAATACTAACTGCTGATGCCGAAAAAAGTGAATCACTTTATCAATCATTAAAGATCCATAAAGCACTTGTAAAAATATTAGTTCAAAGAGGTATCACTACTTTTGACGAAGCTAAAAATTACTTCAGACCACAACTTTCTGACCTGCATGATCCTTGGTTGATGAAAGACATGCAGAAAGCGGTCACCCGCATCTGCCATGCCATGGATAATGAAGAAAAGATCCTGGTGTATGGAGATTATGATGTTGACGGGACCACCTCTGTGGCCTGCATGTATCGCTTTATTTCCACCATCCATTCGCAAGTTGATTTTTATATTCCGCATCGCTACCGGGAAGGTTATGGTGTAAGCAAAGCAGGTATTGATTTTGCCAAAGAAAACGGTTTTACACTGATCATCTCTCTTGACTGCGGAATTAAATCCGTTGACTTGATACAATATGCAGCAGATCTGGGTATTGATTTTATCGTCTGTGACCACCATTTGCCGGATGACATTTTACCACCGGCTGTTGCCATTTTAAATCCCAAACAAAAAGATTGCGATTATCCCTATAAAGAATTATGTGGATGCGGTGTGGGATTTAAACTAATTACAGCACTTGCACAAGCTTTAAACATTCCAATAGAAAAGACATACGATTACCTGGACCTGGTTGCAACCGCCATTGCAGCTGATATCGTTCATATGACTGGCGAAAACCGGGTACTGGCTTTTTATGGCTTGTTAAAAGCCAATGAAAATCCCAATAATGGCATTAAAGCACTTAGTTTTTTGAGCGGCATTAAGGACGAATTACATATTAACAACCTGGTTTTTATGATCGCTCCGCGAGTAAATGCGGCTGGCAGAATGGATGATGCAAAAAAAGCAGTGCAGATGTTTGTAAGTGAAACTTATGAAGAGGCACTTTCTTTTGCAGAAATGCTCCATAGTGATAATACCGATCGAAAAGAAGCAGACAGCACCATTACCGATGAAGCACTTGCTTTAATATTGGAAAACAAAGATCATGCAAGCCGGAAATCAACTGTAGTATTTAAATCGCATTGGCACAAAGGCGTAGTGGGCATAGTAGCATCCCGGTTAATTGAACATCACTACCGGCCTACCATTGTATTAACGCAATCGGGTGATGTAGTTGCAGGTTCTGCCAGGAGTGTTTCGGGGTTTAATGTATATGAAGCCATTCATCAATGCAAAGATTTGCTGGTTGGATATGGCGGACATTTCTATGCAGCTGGCATGACGATGAAGCCTTCAAATGTTGAAGCTTTTCAACTTCGTTTTGAAGAAGTCGTTTCCGGAAGTATTACTGACGATCTTTTGATACCAGAAGTTGTTGTTGATACTGAAATACAACTCAATGACATCAATCCAACTTTTTTAAATATCATCAAGCAAATGGAACCATTTGGCCCGGAAAATTTACGTCCGGTATTTATTGCCCGTAAAGTTTATGATTCGGGGTTTTCAAAAATTGTCAAAGAAAAACATATCCGTTTTGTACTCAAACAAAACAATGTAACGTTAACAGGTATAGGTTTTTGCCTGGCTGATAAACTTCCATTACTTCAAAAAGATCAGCCACTGGATATCCTTTTTACTTTGGATGAAAATGAATGGAATGGACAAAAAACAATTCAGCTAAAAATGATCGATCTCAGGCCTTCTGAAAATTAAAAACGGGTCGCAAGCAACCCGTTTATATTTATTGAAAATAATTCACACCTGCTTATGATTGAATAATCTTAGCTTCTTCTTTTCCTTCCATTAATTCAACACTGCGGCTAATGAAATTTGTAAGATCACTTCCTTTCAATAAACCTTGTGATAATAATGCAAGATCTGCCAGGTTGTTGACCATTTTTTCCTGTTTTTCTTTGGCTGATTCCTGCAAAATGTTTTTATAAACCGGGTGGTTTCCATTAACTGTTAACGTTACTTCATCCGGCATTTCTCCATACCATTTCATTCCATCCCCACCCATAGATGCCATGTCTTTCATTCTTCGCATAAATTCACTGCGGGTTGCAACAACCGGTGGAGTGCCTGCACTTAATCCTTTCACTTCAACCTTTACATTCAATGCCGGTTTTTTTATTTCAAATAAATTCTTCAATAATTCCTCTTCTTCTTTATTCAAAACCGATTCTGACGTTTCGACAGCATCAACCAGGTTATCAGCAATTTCTGAATCCACTCTTTTAAAGGTCACATCTTCCCACTTCATTTCCATATTATTAATGAAGGCGGAATCGACAAGTGTTTCCATTTTCACTACTATATAACTCTTCTCCTGTGCCGCTTTTATATAACTGTCCTGTTCTACAGGTTGTGTTGTATACAAAACGACCAGTTTACCTTCTTTGTTTTTTTGCAATGTTTCGGTTGCAGCCCGATATTCATCCAGTGTATAAAAAGTTGAAGAAGCTGCATCCTGCATCACCAGGAACTTATTTGCTTTTTCCTGGAATTTATCATCCGTCATCATACCATACTTAACAAACAGCCCGATATCTTCCCATTTCTCTTCAAACTCTTTCCGGTTGTTTTTAAATATTTCTTCCAGTTTGTCTGCGACTTTTTTGGTGATGTGCGAATTGATCTTGCGAACATTTGGATCACCCTGCAGGTAACTTCGGCTAACGTTCAACGGTATGTCCGGAGAATCAATTACACCATGTAATAACATTAAAAATTCAGGAACAATTTCCTTCACTTCATCTGTTACAAAAACCTGGTTGCTATACAACTGGATCTTATCTTTCTGTATTTCAAAACTCTTTTTAATTTTTGGGAAATAAAGAATACCCGTCAGGTTAAATGGATAATCAACATTCAAATGGATCCAGAAAAGTGGTGCTTCTGAAAATGGATAAAGTTCTTTATAAAAATCCTGGTAATCCTGCGGGGTTAATTCAGCCGGTTTTTTAGTCCAGGCAGGATTGGTGTTATTTATTTGTTTGTCTTCAAAAAATATAGGTATAGGCAGGAAACGGCAAAAGCGGTTTAAAATATGCCTGATTCTTTCTGCTTCTAAAAATTCCTGGCTTTCTTCATTGATATGTAAAACAACACTGGTTCCCCTATCCGCTTTTTCAACGTCCTCAATAACGTATTCAGGACTTCCGTCACATTCCCACCGGGCCGCAGGAGCATTTTCTTTGTACGATTTTGAAAATACTTCCACCTGGTCACTCACCATAAAAGCGGAATAAAAACCTAATCCGAAGTGACCAATAATATTGGCTTCATTTTCTCCCTTATATTTTTCCAAAAATTCCTCAGCACTGGAAAATGCTACCTGGTTCAGGTACTTATCCATTTCTTCGGCAGTTAAACCAATACCCCGATCGGCTATGGTAAGGGTATTATTTTCTTTGTCCAGGATGATATCAATGCGTAATTCACCTAATTCGCCTTTTGCTTCGCCAGCTGATGATAATGTCTTTAGTTTACGGGTGGCATCCACCGCATTACTGACAAGTTCTCTTAAAAAAATTTCGTGGTCGCTGTATAAAAACTTTTTAATGATCGGGAAGATATTCTCTGTATGAACCCGTATGGCACCTTTCTGCATAAGAATTTTTTTCAGCTTAGGTTCAAAGAAGGTGCCAGTCCAAAAATTTAATAATAAACGGTAAATTTGGCAGAATGGCTGAAGTAGCGTCCTGCAGCTTTAAAAAACATGGATTTAACGTCTTTATTTCCCTTCATAACCCCTATCTTTGCCGCCCCAAAGTCTGAACCAGTAAGACAGACACCTGTTTTCTGGAGGGCCAAAGGGAATTTTTTATTTTTTAAAACACTATCAGCAAATGAACAATTACGAATTGATGGTGATTTTTACCCCGGTTCTTAGCGATGATGAATTTAAATCAGCGTTAAAAAAATATACCGGTTACATTACCGAAAATGGTGGTGAAATCGTGTCAGAGAATCCATGGGGATTAAAATCACTGGCTTATCCTGTTGATAAAAAAACCACAGGTTTATACTGGGTTTTAGAATTCAGGGGGCCATCCGACTTCAATGAAAAGCTGAAAATTCAGCTTTTACGTGACGAAAGTGTACTTCGTCACCTGCTTTGCAAACTCGATAAATACGCCGTCGAGTACAATGCTAAAAAGAGAAGTGGCGTACCTACAGGAACCGAAAAAGCAGTTGAATCTTAAGTTATGGCAAAAGCTAACGAAATAAAATACCTGACCGCTATACGCAGCGATAAAAGGATTAAGAAATACTGCCGGTTTAAAAAGTATGGCATCCGTTATATTGATTATAAGGATGTTGAATTTTTGAAAAAGTTCCTGAATGAGCAGGGTAAAATTTTACCTCGCCGTTTAACCGGTAACTCATTGAAATTTCAGCGCAAAGTGTCTGATGCGGTTAAAAAAGCCCGTCAAATGGCATTATTGCCTTTTGTAACAGATCTTTTAAAGTAAAACCTCACCCTAACCCTTAATCAAGGGGACAGTGAATTTCACTGGGGTGGTAAAACTTAAATCATGGAAGTAATCCTGACAAAATATGTAGATAACCTGGGTGCTGTTAATGACCTGGTGAAAGTAAAAAGCGGCTATGCCCGTAATTTCCTGATCCCGCAATTAATGGCCATTGAAGCTACTCCTGGCAATAAAAAGCAATTGGAAGAAAGGCTGAAACAGGTTCGCAAGAAAGAAGAAAAAATGCTGGCAGAGATCAATAATGTAAAAGCTAAACTGGCTGAAGCTCCATTGAAAATTGGTGCTAAAACCGGAACAAGCGGAAAGATCTTTGGTAGCGTAACTCCTTTACAAATCAGCCGCGCCATCATGGAGCAAAAAGGTTACCAGATCGATCGCAGAAAGATCTCTATACCTGATGATGTAAAAGAAGTTGGCACTTATAAAGCAACAATTGAATTTGGCAACAATCAATCTGCCGAAGTTGAATTTGAAGTGGAAGGTGAATAATTCTCTTTCTAAAATAATCCTGAACCCCTGGTTAAACCCGGGGGTTTTTTTATGCTTAAACGGGGTGCCTTATTCTCCCAAACAGATCATATTAAACTTTAATGAGCTGCAGTATCTTTTATATTAAAGGGTTGAAAAGCGCATTTACATTGATTTTCAATGCTAAGAAGCCATCAAAAAATGAATTTGTTGTTCATGAAATAATCTTATTTTCGTGGTGTTTAGTGTTCTTTACAGTTACTGATAATCTCAATTGAACGTTTCGTAAATGTTTTGAGCAAGTTGTAATTGTAATAACAATTTCTTTTTTTTAAATTTTTTCTCAAAATGAACATTTACGTAGGAAACCTGAGTTGGAGCCTGAAAGATCAGGATTTGGCCAACCTATTCAGTCCATTTGGCGAAGTTACTTCTGCTAAAATCGTTACTGACAAATTTACCCAGCGCAGCAAAGGCTTTGGCTTTGTTGAAATGGCAAATGATGCGGAAGCACAAACTGCTATTGATTCTTTAAACAACACTGAAGTTGAAGGAAGAAACCTGGTTGTAAATGAATCTCGTCCTAAAACTGAAGGCGGCGGCAGCGGCGGCGGAGGCTTTAAGAAAAGAAGCTTCGGCAACGGCGGCGGCGGTGGCGGATTCAAGAAAGGCGGCAACGGCGGCGGCGGCGGTTTTAACCGTGGCGGCGGCGGTGGAAGTCGTGGTGGATACAGGGACGAGTATTAATCAAAAAAATATTCACTGTGTTCTTATAAGCCTGGATTTACTTCCAGGCTTATTTTTTGCGCCTGTATGAAGTAAAATCCAAAAGTTTAAAATCAAAAAATTTGAAATTTCAATAATGTATAAAGGTTATAGAGATTGAAAAAAGATTTTTTACGTTTTACATTTTACATTTTCAATTGATCACTTCTTCATTTTCAAATTTTCAAATTTTCAAATTGCCTCATTGTCAAATTGTCTAATTGCCTAATTGTCAAATTGAATTACCTGCTGACTACTCTTATATTGCCTGCCCCATGATATGAATGTATCTCTCCTTTATACATCGCGTCTGCACTAACCGGACCCATCTTGTAATTACCGGGTGATACTGCCCTTACCGCATAGTAATAAACCTGTTTCTGTTTGCCCAGGTCTACAAAAAAGTGAATTCGATCGTCCCGCACATCCAATGCTTTGGGGTTCTCACTGTCTTTGATCCAATCCATACCAGGAATCTCCTTGGTACGTGGATTTTCAATTTCAAAACCAGCAGGTAATAAATCTGTAATTACAATATTCTCCACCGGGTTGCTATATGCATTCTCTAAAGTAATGCCGATGATGATCAACTCATTTTGGTTGAATACATTTCCTGTAATCGGTTGTCCATTTCTGTTATAAAATCGTTTTCTTACTTTAATGAAATTATCTTCTTCAATATACTGACCGCTGGCACTAATCCCTTCAGCTTCCCACCAATAATACATTCTGCCATTTCCGGTTGTTACAATTTCAACCTGGTTTGAATTAATATCTTTTTTATTCCCCTGCCAGTCATTTCCGTCTATCCTGGCAATTGTTTTTCCTTTCACTTTGATCTCTGCCTTTACATTAGACTTGCCAGCCTGCCTCGCCATTTTACCCAATGCCAGGAATGAAAATGTTCTTTCCTGTGTATTTAAATACTGGTTTGATTTTAAAAAATCACTTACTTGTCTAACCATCACGGGCACCTGCTTATGCCCCGGGTCAACTTCCAGCAATACATTTAATGCTAAAGCAATATCCCTGTGAAAGGAATAAAAACTTCCCCCGGTTTGCGGAACGGATTGCTCTCCGCTAAATGATCCGGGTAATAATGCATTAAAAGATTTTCTATCACCCGCTAAAGCAAAGGCAACAGACAATAAGTAACGACCATCAAGTGATAGCATCGCTGTATTTGCCTTATAATAATTCATGGCTGAAATATTAGGTCGCCCAGCCATTGATAAAACATATAAACTATAAGGAACTTCTTTAGGAGCGATCTTCCGGTTTTGATCGCGGTTATAGTAATACGTTATCGTTTGTTTATTTGCCAACCGGTGACTGATATAACCTAATAATGTTTCCATTAAACTATTATCCACATCAAACCCTGCCCGTTTTGCTTCCTGTAAAAAATGGGCAGCATACACAGTCGTCCACCAATGCTCCTGTCCTTCATTTTCCCAAAGTGTAAGGGCTCCGTTATACAGTTGTCGCATTTTGATACGGCGAACGGTTTCAATAATATTTGAAATCGCCTGGTCACCTGTTTTCAATCCAACCAAGCTGGCCATATCACCATAATATAATTGAGGGAAAGCCGATGAAATGATCTGCTCCGTACATCCATAAGGATATTGAACCAGGTATTTTAAATGTGATGAAAGTTCGGCGACCGGAGATGAACTGACCATCAGTTTATAATCAGCAGATCCAGCAATAAAATCATTAACGGGAATATTAACCAGCTGATTTTTGCCACCAACAATGCTTCCACTGCCCGATAATTTCTGCAAAGTGGATGGTGGTCTTACAGATAATTCTGTTTCTTCAAAAAAGCGTTCACCCATACTGTTTATATCAACCCTGATTTTACCCACACCTATTCCCGGCTTTGCTGCTACCTTATAATAAACCACCTGTTCACTGTTTGCATTGATGTTTATTTTTTGGGTTGATTGACCAACTACGAGGAATGGACCTTCCACTTTAATATTGGAAGTTGCATCGGCGGCTTTTGCTGTTGTATTGCTGATGGTAACCGGGACTGAAACGGTATCACCCGGGCTTAAAAAACGGGGCAAGGCAGTACTTACAACAACAGGATCCGCCACGGTCATCACTGCCTCTGATGATCCAAAAGCATTGCCTTTATAGGCAACAGCCATTAACCTGATCTGCCCACTGAATTGCGGTATATCAAATGATAAATTGGCAACACCATTTCCATTTGTTTTTACAATACCACTCCAGTATGAAACAATTTTGATTCTTTTTGCCGGCATTGGATTCACTCTTTTATCCATCTTCATTTCTGCATCGCCACCGGTGCTGCTCAATCTTGCCCTGATTTCCGGGAACAATAATGGATAAAGATCATAGGCATTTACCTGAAGGGCTCTTTTCTTATAAAAATATTCATATGGATCGGGGCTGGTAAAATTGCTAACTTGTAAAACGCCATTATCAACTGCAGCTAATGTAACATAACTCCCCGGAGCAGCTTTAATACTTATTTTTTGATGGGTACGTGAACGAACGGATTTCTGTGCTGTGATTGCAACATTCATCTTCCTGTCTTTTCCCATGGCCCGAATGTTCTGAAAACCATGTGCAACGGTTAATGGAATTTCTGAAACTTCATGAGGCTTGATCAAAGTTGCAGTGATATAAATATTTGGCAAATGCACATCTTTTACAGGCAGTTCCATACTGGCCGTACGATTCTTTACTTCAATATAACGGTAATCAACAACGCCATTATTCTCCAAGGTAACCAGCATTTTGCCATTGAAAGGCGCCTTGAATAATAGTTTTAAATGATCCCCGGTTGTGTATTCTTCTTTATCTGTTTCAATATCAATATTTCCATCCCGGTTCACTTCAAAAGCATTACTGTAATTATTACCCCAGGACCCATAACTGTAAAAGGATTTGCTGATGTATGCGGAAGCACCGGGCTTATAAATTCGTAATTCATAATCCCCTGGTGTTACAGGCGTATAAGTATGAACTACTTCCCCACTGATTTCTTTTTGCAAATCCGAAACGATCTTATCCTGTCTTTGAGATTCATACCTGAAATAACTGCCACTGCGAACCAGTTGTGTTTTGTATTCTTTTTTTACCATCACTATCCGTGCAGTGCTTTTTACCGGACTTCCATTTTTATTTACTGATAAAATGCCAAATTTTACCGGCCTGTTCAACGGGAAATAAGTTGAGTAATCATTCTTTAATCCAAAGAAAACTTCCTGTGTAAAAATTTCTACCGGTGTTTGGCGACTAACCGGGCGACCCGTTTCATCAAAAACAGTAGTGTAGAAATCCGCTTGGAGTAATCCCATGTTCGCATATAATGCAGGAACCTCATAAGTAATGGAGGCATTACCCGATGCATCTGTTTTACCTTCTTTTAACTCCTTACCAAAAAACGTATTCTGATTCGCAAGAGAGAAATCATAGTCCGGGAATTTTTTTGCCGAAAATTTCTTTTGCTTTATCTGTATATCGGTTTCATAATTCCTGTTTGCAGCAGGGGGACCAAAAAAATTAAGGGCATGGATCATTAGGTTTGTTGATTGACCAGGCGCCAATTCCTTTTTATCTAAAGTTGCAGTAACCTTAATCCTGTCGGGAACAAATTCTTCAACCATAAAATTTTGGGTAGAAAGCAGAATGTCATTAGAAGAATAAACTTCCAGGTTGTAAGTCCCTGTAATGGCAGATACTGGCAAATCGATCGTTGATTCCATTGAACCTTCTTCGTTCAGATTTTTGCGGAACGATTTAAATTCTTTCCCATTCGGATAAAGAAATTTGAATTTTAGTGGGATATCACCCGGGCTTTGCCATTCACTGTTCCGAAGGATAACTGAAAAACGAACTGATTCACCCGGGCGGTAAATATCTCTTTCTGCATAAATAAATGCGTCCATGCCTGTGGGATTCATTCGCTTTCCGCCAACATCAAACCGCGAAGTATTGATCCTTGTATCGTTGAATGGCAGGTAATTGAAATCATCACCCGTTTTAGCTATGATCATGGCAGGCCTGAACCCTTTTGCATCGTTACGACTGAAATCAATTTCGGCTACACCTTCACCGTTAGTAACGCCACTGCCGATCAATTGATTATTGTAACCATATACATTCACCTGCACATCATTCATGCTTTCCGCTGTTTTCAGTGAATTAGCAAAAACGAAAATTTTATCCTGCCCCTCTTTTGCAATCATACCTATATCAGAAACAGAAATGTAGCGGCTGCTTTTCACCCAATAATCTTCTGTGCTTCTAACCATCACATGGTAAATGCCTTTAAACTCCGGCAACCTGTCGGCAAATTGTGAAATGTTTAATAAGCGGGCTATTCCACTCTTTGGTAATGTGCTGGTTTCAATTTCTTTTTCAAAGATCACATCGCCCAAAGTGGCATCGGCATAATTACTTTCATCTTCGTAGGATGCATAACGGGCATCTTCAGATTCATCCGGGTAGTATCCAAAGCGCTGTGCATGCACTAAATTATTCTCATAGATCTTTGAAACCACCAGTTTAATTTTAGGAACATTGGTAAGAATGACTTCAATATTACCGGCTCCCTTTTTTGAGAGATACACCGCCTTGTTATTGGTAAAAGCGATATCCGCTTCCAACTGCCCGAATCCAAGATCACCTTCATAATCTTCTTTTAATACACCACCTACACTTCCGCGCAAGCCTTTTAAAACCTGGAACGTATATGCCTTATCTGCATCAAATTGGTTGCTGCGCACAATAAATCCATTATCACTTATCTCTGTTGTGAATGTAACAGCGGGATCGATTTTTAAATAATTTGAAAGATTTGCAGATGCTATTTGTTGCGTAGTAACTACTCGTACCAATCCTGCAGTGCCATCATGTTCCGCTATTACATTTTGAATATTTAAAATAAAAGGAGAAGGAATTATAAAATGGCTGCTGATATCTTCTTTTATTTCATTTTTCCCTTCAGATGGCTTTAATCCTTTACTGATATTAACTACAGTCGTAAATTCTTTATCTTCTACTTTAATATCATGTAAACGGATATTGATCTCATTAGATGCAGACACTGTTTGAAAACTATAACCGATTTCCTTTCCTTCAACTTCAATTTTTAGTTTGTCTTTTAATTCAGCCGGATCAACAGGGTAATTAAATAAAAGACTAACCTGTGGTACCGCAGCACGGGTGCTTTCATCTATCAATACCCAGGTAACACCTGTTTGATCAAGGGCCAGCATAGGTGTGTGAAATTTTATATCATTTGCATCTTCTACTTTATCAAAACTTGTATATCGTAAAACTTCAGGTGTAACTTTGGCCTTATACGAAGTAGCTGGTAATAAAGGGCGGGCAGGAGAAAAAACCAGTTGATCCGGACTTTCCCAGCGAAAGCGCCCTGGGATTTTGGGATCAAAGGAAATGTATTCAGTTGAATCCCAAACATTCAACAAAGAATCATTCATCACCGGTTTATTGAAACGAAAAATAAGATTACCTGTTTGTGGCACTTCTTCTTTGGCATTGGTATAAGCCAGGCTTACAGCATCCCGGTTACAGGAACTGGTTACCAACATAGATAATAAAAGAAACAAACAAGCAGCAGTTAAAATGCTAAAACGCATAATGAGTAGGTTAATATAGAGAAAGATAAATAAAATTAAATGACAACATCATCGTCAAACTTAAAGGTGAATATTTTATAGATTAATTAATAATCATAATCCATAAAAGAATGTGAGAATTTTCCTGGGTGAATTTAGAATAAAATTGATCCTTAACTTTCCAAAGCATTTTGAAGTTGATTTAATAAATGATCATCGCCCAAAAAAATATGATTCGCTTTGCGAAAAGAGCTGGTTTGCTGGGATTATTTTTCTTACTGGTATTTTTAATCCTGCACTTTATATTTCCGCTCCCTGCCGAGGTGGAATATTCCACAATAATAACAGATGACCGGGATGAAGTGATACATGCCTATTTAACCAAAGATGAAAAATGGCGTATGAGATCTGAGCTGGAAGAAATTTCACCCCTATTAAAAAAAACCATCCTGGCAAAAGAGGACAAATATTTTTATTATCACCCTGGAATAAACCCGGTGGCAGTTGGACGTGCTTTTTTTAAAAACATGATTCGCGGAAAACGCACTTCAGGTGCTTCAACCATCACTATGCAGGTAGCCAGGATGATGAGGCCCGCAAAAAGAAATGGTTGGAACAAATTGGTTGAATCTTTCCGTGCCGTTCAATTAGAATTGAAATATTCAAAGGACGAAATCTTTCAACTTTACCTGAACCGCCTTTCCTACGGCGGCAATATTGAAGGTGTGAAAACAGCCGCTTTATTATATTTTAATAAAAGCCCTGATCATCTTTCACTGGCCGAGATAACGGCATTATCCATTATACCTAACCGGCCATCTTCACTGGTGATGGGGAAAAACAATGAACTGATCATCCGGGAAAGAAACCGCTGGCTTCAAAAATTTGCAGCTGATGAAGTTTTTACCAAAAAAGAAATTGAAGATGCATTGAACGAACCCCTACTTGCTAAACGGGGCGAAGTGCCACGTTATGTTCATCACTTATCATACAAATTGAAAAAAGCATCTTTATCATCGCTTATCAGAACAAACATCAATTTAAATAACCAGTTAAAAATTGAGAAACTGGTAAAAGATTATGTGCGTAATCTTCGATTGATGCAAATAAGAAATGCAGCCGTAGTAGTGATTGATAATAAAACGCATAAGGTTACCAGTTATATTGGTTCGGGAGATTTTACTGATACACTTGATGGCGGACAGGTAAATGGCGCTGATGCTGTAAGACAACCGGGCAGCACGTTGAAACCTTTGTTGTATGCTATTGCCATGGATGAAGGCATGCTGACCCCTAAAACGGTTATGACCGATGTACCGGTTAGTTACCAGGGTTATGCACCTGAAAATTATAACCGGGCGTTCAATGGATTTGTTACTATGCAATATGCGTTGGAGCATTCATTAAATATACCTGCCGTTAAAAGCCTGGAGCAGGTTGGAAAAGATGAACTGGTAAAAAAACTGGTTGATTGTCATTTTACCCAGGTTAAAAAAGACCAGTATAAGCTGGGACTTTCGATGATATTAGGCGGCTGTGGAACTACGCTGGAAGAACTAACGGCATTGTATAGTGTTTTTGCAAACGAGGGTAATTTCATTTCACCCGCTTTTACCAGGAATGATATAACCACAGAAAAAAAACAGATCATCAGTGCTGAAGCCTCTTACCTGGTGAATGAAATGCTTTCTAAAGTAAACCGGCCCGATTTCCCTATTAACTGGCAGGCTACGGAACATATGCCAAAAATTGCCTGGAAAACCGGGACATCCTATGGACGTCGGGATGGATGGAGTATTGGATATAATAAAAACTTCACCATCGGTGTGTGGACAGGTAATTTTTCAGGTGAGGGTGCTCCGGCTTTAAGTGGAGCAGAAATTGCCACGCCACTGCTGTTCAAAATATTTAATACGCTGGACTATCAAAACGACGGAGAATGGTTCCAGGTGCCGGGTGATCTTGAAGTAAGGCAGGTATGCTCTGCAACAGGTAAGGTTCCCGGGGCATTGTGTGAAAACCTGGTTACTGATTATTTTATTCCCCTCATTTCATCCAATATTCCTTGTGAGCATATTGAAGAAGTGTTTGTTTCAGCTGATGAAAAAATGTCTTATTGTAAATCCTGTATTCCGGAAAACGGTTACCGGAAAAAGATGTTTACCAGGCTGGATGCAGACATGCAATTTTATTTTGCAGAAAAAGGCATGGTATATGAAAAAATTCCTGCGCATAACCCTGGCTGTGAAAAGATCTTCAGTAATAATGCACCCCTGATTACCTCACCATCTAAAGGAAGTGAATATTTCATCAACAAAAAAAATCCTGAACCCATCCAGTTATTTGCCAAAACAGCCAATGATGTCAGTCGTGTTTATTGGTATATCAATAACCGTTTTTATAAATCAGTCCCTGCTGCTGAAAAATTATTCTTTGTGCCTGGTGAAGGCATTGTAAAGATCTCCTGCACCGATGACAAAGGCAGGAATGCAGATATCAATATCCACGTATCACATATTAATTTCTGAACACTTACCAGGTCATAACATTGAGGATTTCTTCTTTCATAAATGGCCCACCGGGATATTTGGCTGTATAATCCAGATTCAACCAGATATTCCCTTTATCATCCTGGTGGTAATTGATACTTTGTCCCCGGCTTTCATCTACAAACAGCTTTTGCTTGATCAGGTAATTTAATTGCTCCAAGTCATTTTTATTACCAATTAATAACTCCGGGTAAATGTGCCCGGTCGTATGGATTAACCTGGGTTTACCCCCAACAGATTCAATGGCTGCAGCCATCAATATGGAGTGATCATCACAATCCCCTGCCATTAATTTTACGGATTCACTTGCACTGGCAAAGTATTCCCGGCTTTGAGGATCATCAACATAATTCCAATGAGTATTTATTTTTTTAAATATGGCAAAGCTTTGAATAATTGAGCGGTATTCTTCAAACTCCTGTTGCTCTGCTTTAAAATGTTCATTGATAGCCGAAACAGCAAACTGCCTGACGGCGGGACTTTTTTCATCCATGGCAGAAACAAATTCCCCGCGATAAGGAAATGAAGATCCGCCATTGGTAATGAGTCCTGCAAAATTCGGATCATCCTTCATTCCATAAATCATAGCCCGATAGTCATAATACACATCATTGAAACTATAACCACCATTCAGGCTGCCATAGATCAACCAGCCACAAGCTGCCAAAATCGCCACTAATATCAAAACCCTGAACAAGCGAATAACCAGGAATAATAAAAGAATGATGGAGATCATCAGTAAAATCCTGTCGGCATGGTAAGGCCAGTCAGGATTAGGAATTTGCTGATGTACCAGTATAAATATGGGTAAAGCCAAAACAATACACAAAACACCTATTATAATATCAAGGAAAGAAGACCTGTCGCCGTTACTCATGCTTTTTTTCTCCTTAATGTGCAAAAATGATTCCGACTTATCCCAATAAAAAAGACCGGGGCTAGCCCGGCCTTCTATAACTATGTTTTTAATCTTGCTTTTTAACACTTCCAGCGCCACTGATATCCTGGGTTACATTGGCATTGCCCCTGTACCTGACATTACCTGCACCACTTACATCAACATCCAGTTTAACACTGGCAAAAACCTGGGCATCGCCTGCCCCGGAAATGTCAATGCGTACATTTTCAGCCAACAGGTCAAAACATTTCACATTCGTACTTCCTGAGCCATCAACCGTAAAATCTTTGGTCTTTCCTGATAATTTTACTGAACCAGCCCCGGATACTTCGGTGTCTATCCTTGGTGCATCAATCTGCATATCGACATCGCTGGAACCAGAAAGGTCAATCCTAACATTTCCAGAAGTTTTAATCATATTTTGCCCAATAATATTGCAAGCTCCGGATGCTTCAAATCCTTTAAAATCAGGATTTGAGACGTGTACTTTAATGGAACGGCTGGGTTTCATATTCACACCTTTGCGGGTATGGATCCGCAATGTGCCACCTTCCTCATATACTTCTACATATTCCAGCAGGTTGTTGTCACCTTCAATTCTAATAGAACTTTCCGGGCTTTGGCTAACATAAACATCAATGGCTCCACTGACATCAATGCTGTTAAAATTAGAAACCTGGCGGGTTTCGGTTCCTACGCTACCGTTCCCTATTACACGTTTGGCGAAAATCTGGCGGCAGCTTGTGGCGGTCATTAATACGACTAAGGCGAATAATAATATTTTTTGCATAATTGTTAGTTGGTGTTCTAAGGTAATTAAATATATTTTTTATTTATGACGCCATACCTGGTTGGCAGGTTACCAAATAACCTTAATTTTTTTGTTATCACGAGTATGACTGGTATTATTCCCTCGAAGCCTTTTTCATACCTTCGCGCCCATGACAGAAAAGATAGTGATCCTTGATTTCGGAT
>JAKFER010000139.1:0-3594 GCA_036675565.1 Chitinophagaceae bacterium | reverse complement strand
AAGCAATTCTGCCATATAAATAAAATGCGGTTGCTGCCAGATAAGAAAGGAACCAACAGAAGAAGGTGATTCATTACCCTCATGATCCGTCATCTTTTGCCAGCGTAGGCCTTCAAAGCCCTGGCGCTTTGCTAATGCTTTCGCTTTATCAGCAACCGTGAAATACCAGTCCAAACTTTTTTCCATCAGTTCCGGCCGGCCCCATTGGGCAAAATGAACGGCATGCCACCAATGCATTTCCAAATGGGGTTTGCCATACCAACTGTTATAAGTCAACCCGGTTTCCTGTGGCGGAAACTCCGATGAACATTGAATTTTTGTAAGGTATTGCGATAGCACCGCACGTCTTTCTATTTCAAATGCCCGTTTATCCGTGCTGCCTGAAAAATCTACGACGCCACCGCTTTGCCAGAATTTTTTCCAGCTATTAATGCTGTTGTTTTTTGTTTGTTCAAAATTAGGAAGGGCAATGATCAAACGCCCAGAGGCAAAGCGGCTTACCAGCTCAAATGAACTTGTACTTGTTTGTGGCGTAATGATAAAATAGTTTGTGAGCCTTTGTTTTACATCCACCTTGCCCGACCATTTTAAACTAACATACGTAGTTGTCGTATCAATAAGCCGTATTATGCTGGCTTGACTTTCATTACCACTATACATAGACCATTGCTTCGGATCATTCTCCCATTTATCACCAACATCTTTAAACTGTCCGTTTGGATAAGGAAAACGAAGACGAACCTCTATTCTTTTTTCTTTCAGCAATGAGGATTCTATTTTAAAGGCAACGACATCTTGTTGCTGGTGGCAAACTGTTGTAACTTTTACAGGCACATTTTCTACCGTAAACGAACTGGTGATAATACCTGTCCACAGATCCAATTGCTGCTTTATATTCTTTATATCTTCCGCTCTTGCAGTTGAACCATCTTTCCTAATTATCTCCAGTCCAATATTTCCCAATTGTAAACGGTGCGGGTTTACCCGGAAATAGTCAACTGCTCTTTTATTTCGTTCTGGTTCCTTTATCTGTACCGTATAAGAAATTTTTCTTCCTTCCAGTTCATATACTTTTTGCGCTTCTTCTATTCTTAAGTTTTCAGTATTCGGGAAACTATGCCAGCCCCAAACAGATTGTGTACCCAATGGCACTCCATTCGCATAAGAACCTGGAAAACTTTGCATGCCAGTAGCATCTACTGTGAAGGCAAAATTGCCATTGCCAACAGTGAGTGATGAAAGTGAATCGATCTTGTTCACTTTTACATTGTGGCGTTTCACAACAGCTTCCCTGTTGATGGATTGGGCTTGTGATTGAATTACAAAAACACAAAGACTCAAAGTGATACCAAAAAGAAAAAAAGTTCTAAACTTCATCTGTTTTCCAATTTGCTGAATTTTTAAAGCGCTGGCTTTATTTCCATGATAGGGAACATTTACCCACAGCATAGAATCTGCTGCTCTTGACCATTTGCATAGCAGTATACACAACGGTGAAGGTTCCATTCTCTTCTTCAATTGCACAAAGCGGTGTACGGGTGAAATGATCACCTGATTCTGCCCACGTATTTCCGGGAGACTGTATTTTCACTCTTATTTCTTTTCCCCAATACACACCATCTTCCGAAATGCTATAACCTATTTCCTGGTCACCGAACGAATCGAACACCATCATATACCTGCCATCTCTTAAACGGGATACTACTGCGTTTTCCATAAATACGTCCACCACTTTCAACGGGTTGAAACCTTCAGGCATTCTTGTCCATGGGCCGCTTAGTTTTGGAGCGAAAACCACACCTGTTGGCCAACCACTCTTCGGTAAATGATTATGCCCGTCATACATCGAATACCAGGTATTGCCTGCTTTATACGGATTGAACGACGCTATAGCTTGTTGTCCTTCCCATGACTGCGAGTTTGCATCAGGCTCCAGCACAATACCCATGTCCGCATAAGGACCCGCAATACCATCACGGCCATTTACAACTGATTTTGCCCGCCATATTCTCCCTTCGTAATCATTGCCGGCAATTTCTCCTTTAGTACTGTCACCGGCTCTATATGCTACATAAAAAATATTCCAGGCATCTTCTTCTTCATTAAAAATTACGGAGTTCACCCAAACCTCGGAGCGTGGGTTGGTTGGCGTTCTGCCGGGAATGCTTTGTACGATTGTTGATTGACGTTTCCAGTTAACGGCATCATTGCTTGTCCAGTAACTGATACGCAGATCCCTGTGCGAACGTTCGAACATTTCATTTACAAACATGTGGTAAACATTGCCCAGCTTCACTACTTGCCCGGTTTCAAATCCTGAACGATTCGCAACAGCCAATACATCCGGATGATTTGCACCAATAACAGGTCCCTTATATTCTGAAAGCATTTTTAAAACTTTGTCATTTGTTTTTACAACGCCCGGACTATTTTCATTTTGAGCGGATAGCTGTACCTGGGTAGCTGACAATAATATGCAAACGACGATAAATCTTGTTGCCAGTTTAAATTTTTTCATTACCATACAGTATTATTCATTTTCCCTTAATTAATTTAAATGTCACCGGCTCATCCCTGTCACACACAATTTCACCGTTTATATATTTCAACTCAGCAATCTGTATCACACTTCGTTTATCATCAAACGAACCTTTAACTGCAGGGTTTGCCTTGCTGCGGCCGGGGTGTGTGAAATAATAAACAAATGCTCTTCCTTTATTCACCACTACATCACAATGTCCACCAATAGCCTGGTCGTCTTTTCCTTTGCCCGGATCTTCCAGTATTCTTGTGTTTTGCTTTTTCCATGTTAACAAATCATCACTTGCATACACTTCCATTCCTTTCCATGCATCAACGATCATAAAATATTTCCCTTGCCAGTAAAATATTTTGGGGCCTTCGCCTCTTGCTGCAATGGCTTTGCCTTTATCAACCCAGTTGTACAAGTCTTTGCTATCGGCATAGTAAATACTTTTGCCATCCTTTTCATTGTTATACCACATGCGCCAGGTTGTATCATTTACCTTGTACACCGAGGCATCAATTACTTTTTCATTCACCAGTTTTAAGATTGATTGATAATTCCAGTTGCGCAGGTCCTTACTTGTAAGATGAACGATCACTCTTGGATGGTTCCAGTCTTTAAATATTCCCGGAACATAGGTCAGATATAGGTGATAAATTCCATTGTGTTCTATTACATCAGGCGCCCAAAAAGTATAACCATCATCAGGCCGGTAATTAATAATAGCGGTATCTGCATACTTCCACTCTTGCCCGTCTTCGCTTTCCGCTATGCCAATTCTTGTTCCATGCACCCATGCCACTCCTGTTGAATCATTTAACGATGCACGGCGATTGGTATAGAACATCCACCATTTTTTCATTTGCTGATTATAAATAACAACAGGATCAGCGGCGCCATGGTAGACAGGATCGTCATACAATGGTTTGGATGCAGTCTTTTGTGCTGCCGAACATACCGGAATAAGAACCAGGCATGTAAGCGATATAATTTTTATAACCTTAATCATTTACTTAAAGCGGTTAATGTTACAGGGCCAATCAAGCCGGAAGGGAGCGGCTTCCATG
>JAKFER010000211.1:0-3612 GCA_036675565.1 Chitinophagaceae bacterium | reverse complement strand
CAGCTGTTCCACCCCTGCCATGAAGCATGATCAATGCTTTTTTTGCTCCAGGCATTTTTTTACCTCTTGTTATAATATTTTTTTTATGCATACCTTTTAATTCTACATTTTATCCCTGGTTAATAACCGGCAACACCTTTTCAATCTGGCTACGATGCGCTTCATATTGTTCCGGTAATTTAAGATGCTGGCCCAATTCATTCACCGGTTCATCAATTGAAAATCCCGGGTTGTCCGTAGCAATTTCAAATAATACACCACCCGGTTCCCTAAAGTAAAGGGAGAAAAAATAATTTCGATCAATCTTCTCCGTTATACGCAAACCGGCTTTAACAACCTTTTCCCGGTACTGCATCAATACATCTTCGTCCTTCACCCTGAAAGCAATATGATGGTTCGTGCCCGCTGCATTGATCCCCGGGTTTTCATCCGGGCTTAATAGCAAATCAATAATGTTTGCAGCGCCGATGGCATCTGTTATAAACCGGTGCCGGTTGAATTCCTGGCCTTGTGGTTTGTATCCCAGAATGCTGATCAATACAGCAGCTGTTGCTTTGATATCTTTTAAAGTAAGTGTTACGCTATGAAAGCCTTTAATGGCAACATCTTTATTAATTCCAGGAGTTTGCCATGGTTCTCGTTCATCTGCTGTTTTAGAAACAACCAGGTGTAAATGCAAACCATCCGGGTCTCGAAATGATAGTGATTGTTCGCCAAATCTTTCTTCCACTTCATCGTGTTCCACATTATTTTGTATGAAACGATTTTTCCAAAAATCCAGGCTGTCAGCTGGAACTGAATAGCCAATATCAGTGGCCATTCCTGTTCCATTTTTTCCCTGCTTTACATTTGCCCAGGGAAAAAATGTGAGGATGCTGCCTGGTGTTCCGATTTCATCACCAAAATAAAAATGATAAGTACCAGGGTCATCAAAATTGACCGTCTTTTTTACCAGCCTTAACCCCAGTATTTTTGTATAAAAATCAAAATTACGTTGGGCATTTCCTGCAATCGCCGTAATGTGATGCAGTCCCAGGATTTTATTTTCCATGATGAATTAATTAGCTTGTTTAACTAACTGAATTTCTGCGTGTATTTTAATATCATCGCTTACAACAACACTGCCGGCTTCCGTTACTGCATTCCAGGTTAATCCGAATTCTTTGCGACTGATTTTACCTTCAACTGTAAATCCGGCTTTTGTTTGACCATAACCATCTACTACGATGCCACCTTTTTCAACTTTCAGTTTAACTGGTTTGGATACGCCACGGATAGCAAGGTTTCCTTCTAAAGTTCCATCATTTCCATTAACAACATAATTGTTGCTGGTAAATTTTAATTGGGGATGGGTATCTGCATCAAAAAAATCGGCCGATTTCAGGTGGGTATCTCTTTGTTCATTGTTGGTATCAATGGAATTGATATCAGCTGTAAACTCAATTTTGTTCGCATTTTTAAAATCTGCGGTATCTGTTTCAACCGAAAGGTCAAAGTTTTTAAAAGTACCCGTAACATTTGTTATCATCAGATGTTTTACTTTGAATTGTAATTCGCTGTGTGTCGGGTCTAGTGTCCATGTTGTTGCCATAATGTTGCTTTTTAGTTTTTTGAATGATTAATGATTTAAGAGAGATTTTTTTACTCTTTGTTTCTTACACAAAATTACCTCGTGTTCAAGGCGCCACCATTGAGATAGGATAATTAATTGCATTGACATATGTCACAGTTTTTAATCTGGATAATTTCAACTTAAAACCAAAAACTGATGTATCTGGTGTAGCCAATACTGTAAATGATTATTAATCCGTAACAATATCATATCAACCATTAATTTTGAACAGGTTTAAAACATGATTATTAAAATGAATTACGAAGCATATATTGTTGATGGAATAAGAACACCGATCGGGAATTTTGGAGGAACGCTTTCAGCAATAAGAGCAGATGATTTAGCGGCTATTGTTCTCCGTGAGTTGGTAAAAAGAAATCCAAATGTTCCGTTAGAGGCAATTGATGATGTGATCATGGGTTGCAGTAACCAGGCTGGAGAAGACAATCGCAATGTTGCAAGAATGGCTTTGCTGTTAGCAGGATTACCGGTAACCGTTCCCGGTGAAACCGTTAACCGGCTTTGTTCATCGGGCATGTCAGCCATTATTCATGCGGCCAGGGCCATTACAGCTGGAGACGGTGATATTTTTATTGCAGGTGGGGTAGAACATATGACCCGTGCGCCATTGGTGATTGCGAAGCCATCAAAGGGTTTTGGTACCGATGCAAAAATGGAAGACTCCAGTTTTGGATGGCGTTTTGTAAATCCCATAATGAAAGAAATGTATGGCATTGATCCTATGGGAAATACAGCAGAAAACTTGGTTGAAAAATACGATATCAGCCGGGAGGACCAGGACCTGTTTGCTTATCATTCACAAATGAAGGCAACCCGTGCCCAGGAAAATGGCTGGCTGGAAGAAGAAACCATACCCGTTGAAATTCCTCAAAAAAAGAAGGCTGCGATTATTTTTTCGAAAGATGAATTTATCAAGCCTTCAACTACTTTAGAAGGGCTGGCAAAATTAAAACCAGCATTTAAAGAAAATGGAACAGTAACAGCTGGCAATGCATCGGGTTTGAATGATGGCGCGGCAGCCACGATGATTGCATCTCAAAAAGCTATTCAGCAATATCAATTAAAACCATTGGCCCGGATCGTCAGTTCTGCGGTTGTAGGTGTTGAACCCCGTATCATGGGCATCGGGCCGGTAGCTTCATCCAACAAAGCATTGGAAAAAGCCGGACTTAGTTTAGACGATATCGATATCATTGAACTGAATGAAGCGTTTGCAGCACAAAGCCTGGCATGTATACGGGCCTGGGGTTTAAAAGATAATGATCCGCGTATTAATATACTTGGCGGTGCCATTGCATTAGGACATCCATTGGGCATGTCGGGTACCCGGATTTTATATTCTGCAGCATTATCATTAAAACGCCATGAGAAAAAATATGCGCTGGCAACCATGTGTGTAGGCGTGGGACAAGGTTACGCGGTGATTCTGGAAAGCGTTTAAAAGGTCTAATAATGCTGTCATAAACAAGCGGTTAGAAAATTATTAAAAACTTTTTTGGTGAAATATCAAAACACTTATCTTTGCCACCCCGTTGATAAAATGGGTACCTGAAAAGGTAAGTTTTGGATCGGTAGTTCAGTTGGTTAGAATGCCGCCCTGTCACGGCGGAGGTCGCGGGTTCGAGTCCCGTCCGGTCCGCATTAGTCAGTTTTATTACAAATAAAAAGCCTGCAAATCGTTGATATGCAGGCTTTTTTGTTTTTTGTATCTTCTCAATTTGCTCCAAATTACTCCAAAAACCAGTGAGTGATTCAGTGAGTTATTAAATCTCTAAAAATCTACTCACTGGAATGCCTCTTATCGATTGATTATCAAGATGTTCAATCTTTGAACATCTTGTTTCCGTATTAATTGCAAATCGAAATTTGTTAACCATAAAAATGGATTGAAATGTTAGACAAAAGTTTCGGTTTGCTTTTCTATTTGAAAAAGCCCAAGAATTATGTAAAAGGTGAAGTACCAATTTACCTGAGAATTA
>JAKFER010000099.1:0-22729 GCA_036675565.1 Chitinophagaceae bacterium | reverse complement strand
TTCGAAGCTTTGTCATTTTAATATATGTAAAGCTTTAATGGAGGTCGCCCCGATTTAAATCGGGGTCCGGTCCGCAAGCAAAAGCTTCGAAGAAATTTCGAAGCTTTGTCATTTTAATATATGTAAAGCTTTAATGGAGGTCGCCCCGATTTAAATCGGGGTCCGGTCCGCAAGCAAAAGCTTCGAAGAAATTCGAAGCTTTGTCATTTTAATATATGTAAAGCTTTAATGGAGGTCGCCCTGATTTAAATCGGGGTGCGGTCTGCAAAAGTCACCCTCAGAGGTGGCTTTTTTGCGTTTATGCCTTTTTATGTTTACATCATTCAAAGTCAGCACAAAAATACATCCTCCTCAGACTTTTACTTTTAAACTGTATTTGAACCGTTTAAAAAAGATATTAAACTTCCATAAAAAATTTAAAATCTTTTCATTGTTATTTAAAAAGATTTTTTACTTTAGTTAAGAATTTAAAAACTAACTGTTCTATATCTGAGAGAATGCTGCTAAACAAACAATCAGCTTATAAAAGAAAAATCTTTAAACACCTGTATTTTTCAGGCTCCCTTTCTTGTGCAGAACTTAGTGAACTCACTGAGAAGAGTTTACCGGTTACAACCCGTGCTATCAATGAAATGATCCATGAAGGTTCCATCATGGAAACCGGGTTTGCCCTCTCAACTGGCGGAAGACGCCCACAGATGTTTTCATTAAAACCTGACCAGGTTTATATAGTTTCTGTAGCAATGGATCAATTAATTACCCGAATTGCATTAATTGACATTAATAATAATGTGGTGGGTAACGTGGAAAAAATAGAGTTGGTATTGCCGCATAATCCCCATGCATTAAAACAATTAACCAGTCATATTTCGGATTTCTTACAGAAAACGGAAATCGATAAAAATAAAATAATTGGTATCGGGATTGGAATGCCAGGTTTTATTGATGTTAAAAAAGGGATTAATCATTCTTTTTTGAAAAACGGTGAAGAAAATATTGTTGATCATATTGGCTCCGTAACAGGGTTACCCGTTTTAATTGATAACGATTCCAGTTTAATTGCGCTTGCCGAATTTCGTTTAGGTTCGGCCAGGAACAGGCAAAATGTAATGGTGATAAATATTGGATGGGGCGTTGGATTAGGGATGATCATCAATGGTGAATTATTTCGTGGGCATAATGGATTTGCCGGTGAGTTTAGTCATATTCCTGTGTTTACCAATAATAAGCTATGCAGCTGCGGTAAAACCGGTTGCCTGGAAACAGAGACGTCCTTGCTTGTTGTAGTTGAAAAAGCAGTGAAGAGTTTGCAATCAGGAGCATCAACCCAGTTGAAAGATTTATCATTAGATTTTCCTGAAAATGCTGCAAAAAAAATTATGGATGCAGCTCTCCATGGAGACAAACTTGCTGTTGAAATATTATCTGAAGCAGCTTATAATATAGGAAGAGGCATCGCCATTTTAATACATTTACTGAACCCCGAGTTAATTGTTTTAAGCGGCAGGGGTTCCGTTGGAGGCAGGTTATGGACAACGCCTATTCAACAGGCTATCAATGAACTTTGCATCCCTAAAATTGCTGAAAATACAGAACTGTTGATTTCATCTCTTGGATATAAAGCTGAATTGATTGGTGCTGCGGCATTGGTAATGGAACATTATGATACCATAGAGCCGGTCCGGGACAAAGAATTAAAAAAACACTCCGCCACCCATCACGAAAAGCCCAAAACGATTTTTTAATTATTAAAAACACTGCAATGAAAAAATTGACACCCAGGTTTGTGCTGTGTATGTTGCTTAGCTTTTGTATGGCTATAGCTTCGGCACAACAAAGAACCATTACCGGAACGGTAAAAGATGATAATGGCAACCCGGTCGCCAGGGTTTCCTTCCTGGTTAAAGGAACCACTAATGGAGGAATAACTGATGATAATGGAAATTTTTCTATAACCGTTCCTGATGCAAATGCGGTATTGGTCTTTACTTCTGTAGGGTTCCAGGAAAAGGAAGTGGCTGTAGGTCAGAATACGACATTGTCAGTTACATTAAATACTAGTGAAGGAAATCTTTCCGAAGTGGTGGTAACTGCCTTAGGTATCCAGAGACAAAAGAAATCCCTGGGATATGCCATCCAGGAAGTAAAAGGAGAAACTCTTGTAGATGCAAAAGAAACCAACCTGGCCAATGCGCTGTCAGGCAAAGTGGCAGGATTACAGGTAGTCCGGGGCAGTAACGGTGCCGGTGGATCTTCTAAAATATTACTGAGAGGCAACAATTCATTGGTGGGAAATAACCAGCCATTGATTGTTGTTGACGGAACACCTATTGACAATTTCACAGGAACTTCTGAAAATGGTTACTGGGCAGCTGGTTTCGACAGGGGTAATGGAATTGGTGATATAAGTGCAGATGACATTGAGAGTATGTCGGTTTTAAAAGGACCTTCCGCTGCAGCCCTTTATGGTTCACGTGCAGGTAATGGTGTAATCCTGATAACTACTAAAAAAGGTCGCAGGCAAAATGGTTTGGGTATTACTTTCTCAACTACACAGGGAACTGAAAGTATTTTTATAAAGCCTGAACTGCAAAATACTTTTGCCCAGGGAAGTGAAAATATCTTTAACCCAACAAGTACACTCAGTTGGGGTCCTAAAGCAGAAGGCCAGATGGTAACAAAATGGGATGGAACCCAGTCAGCATTAAGTACGGATCATGATAATGTTGATAATTTTCTCCGGAACGGTACCACCCAGAGTTATAACCTTTCTTTTCAGCAACAGATTGGATCAACTTCTATTTATTCATCTCTGAGCCGATGGAACGATAAAAGTATAATTCCAGAAAACAAATTAGAGCGGACCAATTTAACTGCACGTGCAGTTTCCAAATTTGGTAAAGGTGATCGATGGACTACTGATACGAAAGTTTCTTATAATAATACAACCGGATTCAACAGGCCAATCAATGGTCGTGATGTTAGTAATGTATATGTATTATATACCTTGCCAAGAAGCATGGATATCCGCGATTTTAGTTCCGCTACTAATGAGTTTGGCAATATGCTTTGGTATGAAGGCGCTCCAGGCTGGCAGAATAATCCTTACTGGAACAATTTGTACAATCAAAACCAGGATTCAAGGGATCGCTTTATTATGAATGGGTCCGTGAAATACAACTTCACTGATTGGTTAGATGCAGAAGTAAGAGCGGGTGGCGACATATATACCACCAATTCGAACCGTAAAGTATACGCCGGTAGCAATCGAGCCAATGAGTATTCTGAAGGAAAACAAACTTTTACAGAAACCAACTACAGTGCTTTAATGACAGCACGAAAAGACAATGTTGTGGGTAAATTCGGTGGTGTAATTACTGCCGGTGGTAACCTGATGCATCAAAAATCCAGTTATATCGGTGTAAGAACAGGGCCTTTAGAAGTTCCAAATGTTTTTTCACTCACTAACGGATCTGGTGCGCCAGGGATTGACCAGGCATATAGCCGTAAAAAAATCAACTCATTGTATGGCTCTGTAGGCGTTAACTATGATGGATATATATATGTTGACGCAACATTCCGTAACGACTGGTCTTCCGCTTTGATAGAAGAAAACCGCTCTTATTTTTATCCTTCTCTGAGCTTATCTTATATACTGACTGAAATGATAGATAGAATGGGTGGAAATTTGCCGGGCTGGATCGATTATGCAAAACTGCGTGTTTCGCATGCTTCAGTAGGTAATGACCTTGCGCCATACAGCCTGTATAACGGTTATGAAATTCGCAAAGATCCTAACGGTAATGCATATGCTGTAAGAAATTCATTGCTAAAAGATCAATCTGTAAAAAGTGAATTGATCAAGTCGTTGGAGTTTGGTGCAGAAACACGGTTTCTTAATAACCGCCTGGGACTTGATTTTACCTGGTACAAATCAAATGCGACAAACCAGTTGATTGCCATTCCAATGGATCCACTCAGCGGGTATTCAAGCATGATGGTAAATGCAGGTAATATTCAGAACAAAGGGATTGAGTTAATGGCTGATGTAAGAATTCTTGCAAATTCTAACTCACTAACATGGTCATTGATCGCCAATTATTCAAAGAACGAAAATAAAATTATTGATATAGCCAGTGACCTGGGTGTAGACGAATATCCATTAGGTGCATTTGATGATCTTTTTATCAGGGCTACCACCGGAAGTTTGTATGGAGACATATATGGAACCCGGCTTTTGCGGGTGAAGGATGAAACAAGTCCTTATTTCGGCCAGCTACTACTTAATTCAAGTGGACTTCCGCAAAGAGATGCTGAGATTGTAAAACTGGGCAACCAACAAGCTAAAGGTATGCTGGGTATTACTAACAATCTGGCTTATAAAAATTTCGGTTTATCATTCCTGTTAGATGCACGTTTTGGCGGTGAGATTTTTTCAGCTTCTAATGTTGGTTTACAAGTAGCCGGAACTGCAGCAGTAACGGCTCCGAATGGTGAACGTCCGGATTTTGTAGTAGATGGTGTTACTTTAAATACTGGCGGTGGGCATGAAAAAAATACCAAAACCGTAACGCAACAACAATATTGGAACACACTGGCAACACTCAATAACTTAGGTGTTGGTGAAGCTTATTTGTATGATGCTACCAATATCCGTTTGCGAAATGTACAACTCAGTTACGACCTCCCAAGAGGATTTCTTTCTAAAACCCCTGTTCAGCGGGCTAATATTTCATTGTCATGCAATAATGTATGGATGATAGAAAGTCATCTGAATGGGATAGACCCTGAGTCTGTTTTTGCAACAGGAACAAATGCGGTAGGTTTTGAAGGTGGTGCTTTCCCAACGATGCGTTCATTCCTGTTCAGCCTTTCGTTAAGTTTTTAATTAAATAAATTATTCAAAACATTTTTATATGAAAAAATTTCTCAAATACACCTCAATTCCGTTGTTTACGGCACTCCTGGTGAGTGGGTGTAGCAAATTTGACGAGATCAATGAGGATCCTTACCTGGTTACTGAAAACCAGGTACAGGTTGAATACTTCATCAACAATGCCATCGTGGGCAGTCAAATGGACCCCCATATTGCAGAAAGGATATTCGTGTTGTATTGGAAAACGGCAGGAAGACAACAATTCGGAGGTGGTATTTCTTCCGGTGGATATAATGATGGCTGGACAAGCGATTATTACAGCGGTGGTTATCTTGGTGGTTGGTTAAATGGTATCAATAGTGGTGTGCAGGTTGCAGAAAAGCAAATTGCCGCCGGTAACATTAAAGAGTACACCAACAACCTGCTACAGGTAGCCCGTATCTGGCGGGTATACCTGATGAGCGAACTGGCTGATAATTTCGGACCCATTCCCATCAATGCTTTCCAGGGAGTGAACCCGGAATTCTCTGATCTTAAATCAGTGTATTATTTTTTCCTGGACGAATTAAAAGACGCTTCATCTAAATTGGACATAACTGTAACCGGCCCCGATGCAAAGTTTGACCAGGCTTATGGCTTTAATTATGCCAAATGGCAAAAATATGCCAACTCCATGCGCCTGCGATTAGCTATGCGACTTTCCGAAGTGGATGCTGGGAAGGCAAAGTCAGAATTTGAAGCAGCAGCTGCCCTTCCATTAATTACTGCCGCAGATGAAACTTTCCAGGTAAATGAAAAACCTGGTTGGGATGCACTTACAGGTGTGATGACCCGTGAGTGGAATTATTTTCAAATGTCTGCAACCATCAATCAACTGTATCAAGGTTTAGGTGGAATTAAATCTGCCGACCAGGTTGGTGCTGCTATGCAATCTGCCATCAAACCCGCAGGCTATGTTGGGTTAAAACTGGAAGATCATTTTACCACAAAAACCAATAGTCCGATTGCTGGTTACTGGCTGGATGGTCTGCCAAACACGATTGACCCACGGGCATATAAAACATATATCATACCGGGCGATGTTACCAATCCTGATTTTAATGCATATCCTTCATGGGATAATAGCGCCAAAACCACAACCCGGAACCTGGTTGATGATGCAGGTAACGTAGTTAAAACGCTGGATGCAACTTATACATGGAATGCGCCGGTAAATGGCGATTGGGGAGCCAAAGGAACTAAAAACCAGATAAGGGCATATAATGGTGCAATACCACGCCATGGTAAACAATTCAGAAACAGTAGTAGTAAACGCATATTTTTTGCAAACTGGGAAACCTATTTCTTATTGGCAGAAGCAGCAGTCAGGGGATGGACAGTTCCAATGACAGGACAAGCAGCTTATGAAGCTGGTATCGATGCCAACTTTGCTTACTGGGGCGTTTCTAATTTTGCAGCAGATTATAAATCATCCGATGATTATAACTTAGCTGGTACATCAGTTAGCTGGACACATACTGCAGAACCACCTGCTTCACACACCATGAATTTTATCAATGGTTATACCAATGCTGCGGGTACTGCGGAAATTCTTTACCCTGTCAATACGTTGTATAAAAATGGGACTGTGAAAAATGATCTCCTCACAAAGATCATCACACAAAAATTCATTGCACAAACGCCATGGGTGCCGCTGGAGGCATGGAGCGATCACCGCCGTTTGGGATTGCCGTTTTTTGAGAATCCTGCTATTGAAAATCCATTAGTAAATATGCCAGCATTAAATAGCGGAAATTATATGACAAGCAATGTCAAATTTTTCCCTCAGCGTTTAAAATATCCTTCAAGTCTGCCGGCAAGCAATGCTGAAGGATACCAGCAAGCCTTAAGCTTTTTAGGCGGACCGGATGAAGTTTTAACACCATTGTGGTGGGCCCAGAAATAAGGGCCGACTTTTCTCGTATAGTAGTTGTTAATCAAAAGAACCAACCCTTCAAAAGAGGGTTGGTTTCTTTTAAAATAATCCGCTTGCATTCATAAACTGACTTCTTAATATGCTGTAATTAGCTGCAGCAAATAAACTTTTACATAAAAAATTATTGTATGATGTACGTAACCAGTGAAAAAATGAATAGAGGAAAAAGCCTGCAAATGCGTCCTTCAATACTTTTAGTTTATTTGATATGGTGTTCGCTGTTTGCGAATGCGCAGACACCGGTCAATTATGCCAAACTGGTGAATCCTTTTATTGGTACCGGCGGGCATGGTCATACATACCCGGGTGCTTCCATGCCTTTTGGTATGATGCAGTTAAGCCCTGACACCAGACTGGAAGGCTGGGATGGATGTAGTGGTTATCATTATTCAGATTCCATCATGTATGGATTTTCGCATACGCATTTAAGTGGTACGGGTATAGCAGACTACTGCGATGTATTGCTGATGCCTTTCAGTGGTGAAGTAAAATGGAAGAATAGTGAATACGCTTCTCCCTTTTCTCACAAAAATGAAAAAGCACATGCCGGCTATTACGAAGTGTTACTGGATAAACATAATATTCATGCGGCGCTCACTACATCAACCCGTTCCGGTATGCATGCATATACTTTCCCTGCCAATGCAACAGAAGGAAAAGTGTTGCTTGATCTGAAACACCGCGATGAAGTACTGGAATCTTCCCTTGAAATTATCAATGATTACGAAGTAAGAGGTATGCGCCGCAGTAAATCATGGGCAACGGATCAAACGGTTTTTTTCTATTTAAAATTTGAAAAACCCATTAAAGAATATGGCATTGCCCTGAATGATAAATTGCAGCAAGGACTCAAATCGGCCAATGGTAAAATCATCAAATCATATTTCAGCTTTGATTTGCCTGCCGGTAAAAAAATTCATGTAAAAGTCGGTATCTCCGGAGTGAGTATGGAAAATGCAAAACTTAATTTGGATACGGAAATACCGGCCTGGGATTTTACACAATTAAAAACAAATGCGGAAAATGCCTGGAACCAGGAACTGGGTAAGATAGAGGTAAAGGGCGGGAGTAAGGATCAACAAACGGTTTTTTATACCGCATTATATCATGCAAGTCTAGCGCCCAATATTTATACTGATGTAAATGGAGAATATCGTGGTACTGATCTGAAAGTGCACCAGGCAAAAGACTTTACCAATTACAGTGTGTTTTCTTTATGGGATACGCACAGGGCATTACATCCTTTGATGACCATCATTAACCGCAAACGGACCACGGATTGGATCAACACATTTTTAGCGCAATACCAACAAGGGGGTATGCTGCCTGTATGGGAGTTAAGCGGCAACGAAACATTTTGCATGATCGGTTATCATTCTGTTCCTGTTATCGTGGATGCATACCAGAAAGGCATCCGCGGTTTTGATGCGCATCTGGCACTAAAAGCAATGACCGAATATGCAGAAAGCGATCGCTTTGGATTAAAACAATATGAAAACATTGGCTTTGTAAGCAACGACAACGATCATGAAAGTGCTTCGAAAACCGTGGAATATGCTTATGATGACTGGTGCATTGCGCAACTGGCAAAATGGTTGGGGAATAAAGATGTGTATGATAAATATATGCTGCGTTCGCAGCATTATAAAAACCTGTTCGATCCTTCGTCTATGCATATACGTGGAAAAGTGCAGGGCTTCTGGTTTACGCCTTTTGATGCAACAGAGGTCAATAATTTTTTCACTGAAGGAAATTCATGGCATTATTCATTCACCGCGCAACAGGATATCGCCGGACTCATAAAATTGTATGGTGGCAAAGAAAAGTTTGCGCAAAAGCTGGAAGAATTATTTACTACCAACGCCTCGCTCAGTGGTCGCGACCAGGCTGATGTTACCGGGTTGATCGGGCAGTATGCACACGGCAATGAACCCAGCCATCACATGGCCTATTTGTTCAATTATGCCGGGCAACCCTGGCGCACACAGGAGTTGGTGCACCAGATCTGTTCAGAGTTTTATCCCAATAAACCCGATGGATTAATTGGCAATGAAGACTGTGGGCAGATGAGTGCATGGTATGTGTTAAGTGCCATGGGCATTTACCCGGTTACGCCGGGCAGCGGTGTATATGCGTTGGGATCGCCATTGTTTGATGAAGTAAAAATTCACCTGGAGAATGGTAAAATATTTACTGTGAAAGCATCCGGCAAAACACCGCAAAATTTTTATGTGAACAATGTTCTGTTGAATGGGAAAACACATGCAAACAATTTCATTCAGCATACCGACCTGGAAAACGGTGGCGAATTGCATTTTGAAATGAGCCATCAACCCAATAAAAAAAGAGGCATCCAGGAAAATGAAATTTCAGTAACAAGTGTGGATGACAAAAATTTTATACCCGTTCCTTACTTTGAAATGAAAACCAATAAATTTAAAACTACGCTGCCGGTGATGATGAAAAGTTTGGATAAGAACGCAGCAATCTTTTACAGTGTAGATGAACAAGATAAAAAGGCCAATGGTTTTATTCGGTATACCAAGCCCTTTGTAGTAAATAAAACTTCCGATGTACATTTTTATGCGGAAAAGAATGGTGTAAAAAGTGCAACAGTGAAACAAACATTTTATAAAGTGCCATCCGACAGAACCATTACTGTTTTAAGCGAAGTTCACCCGATGTATACAGCCGGAGGAAAAGATGCATTGATTGATGGTATTGTTGGAACTACCAATTGGAAAACCGGTGAATGGCAAAGTTATTTCGCCAAAGATTTCGAAGCGGTGATCGACCTGCAAAAAGTTCGACCGGTGAATTATGTGGGTGTGCATGTATTGCAGGATGTAAGTCCCTGGATCGTTTACCCGGATGAAGTGGTTTTTGAGATCAGTAATGATGGAAAGAATTACAAGCCTTTAACGATTGTGAAAAACAACATTTCAATGGATGAAAAAGGTCCTGTTGTGCAGGAGTTAGGTAAGCAGGTAAAATCAACTGCCAGGTATATCAGGGTAAAGGCTAAAACGGGGGGCAACTTACCTGCATGGCATGAAAGCGCCGGCCAGCCTACGCATATTTTTATAGATGAAGTGATAGTGAGATAAAGATAAAAGCCGCGAAAAAAAATCGCGGCTTTTTATGGCTGTTTAAGTTTATAGCTTGACGTGAATGTAATGATGTTTAGTCTACCGGATTATACACTTCGGTAATCGTGTAAATTCGGTTACCCCTTGCCGTTTTTAATGTAAAAGAGTCTCCTTTTTTTCTTCCCAGCAAAGCCATACCAAGGGGCGAAATAACCGATAAGCTGTCATTTTGATGAACACGATCACCCGGCAAACCTAGTGTATGGGTTTGATTGAGCCTGGCAATAGTATAGCGAATGGTTACGGTGGAATTCAGTCCGATTGTATCCCTGTCCAAATCGTTATTATTTACAACATGTGCTGATTTAAGTCTTTCAGAAAGTTTAGCTGCCTGTACCCGGTCATAATTAAGATCCATGGTGTTTTTTTGCAGATATTGTTTCAATGTATCATGATCCTGTGTGGAGATGACCAGTTCTCTCTTTATCGTATTTTCCATTTTTATTATTGTATTTAAATAATGAATAATGCAGACCACGAAACATGGCTGCATAATTTTTCCTGGTTCAATAGAAAAATTTATCCGTGGTGCTGCAACCAGGAACCTGTTTCCTTTTGCGGAAATCAAATTGCATTTCAACAACCATATAGATTGCCTGTTGCGGAACCCATGGATTTATAATCTATCCAAACCAAATAATAAAATAACCCTGTATAAAACAGGGATCCCCGTACCCGGATTGTTAACCGTGCCGGGGTTTAACTGTTGAAGTCTTTGAAGTTGGAGAAGAAGTACATTTTTTGGTTCAAAAGTTCCGTTACATCAATTTTAATGGTATTGATGCTGGATAAAATTTGACCTGTATGATAAAATGCATTCATGGTTGCGAAGATAGCCCTTATTTTGGCAGAGGCCAACAGCGCCGTGTTCAACGCAATAAAGTGCAGAATGTAAAATGTAAAATTAAAAATGCTGGTATAGTAATCGTGGCCTGTTAAGCATTAACAAAAACAAGATTTTTTCATTTTTCATTTTTACTTTTAACTTTTCACTTTTTTTCCCTTTTTCGTAAGCAATTATTCCCTTTGCAGGTTCATCAACCAGCCATTTTGTTTTCTCTTTATAAAATATGAAAGTTTTTTTTCGCCGCATTCATCTTTATTTAGGATTAGCAGCAGGCCTGGTTATTTTAATTGCCTGTTTAACTGGGGCCATCCTGGTTTTTGAAAAAGACCTGCAAATGGCATTCAACAAGAACCGGTATTATGTTTTCCAGACCGGTAATAAATTGTCGGTCGACAGCCTGGTGAGCCAGGTAAAAATGGAATTTTCCGGAGCCAAAATCAATAGTGTAAAAGTTTACAGCAATCCAGAACGATCTACCGAGATCAACATAACACCCGTTGCAAAAAAAGAAGAAACTAAAAAGGAAAACCAAACCCAGGCTAAAAAACAAGGTCCGCCCGAACGCCAGCCCGGTTATACCATTTTTGTAAATCCATATACCGGTGCCATCCTTGAAAAATATAGTTACAGGGAAACCGGTTTTTATACCGTCTTTGCACTGCATCGCTGGTTGCTTGGCGGACAAAACAGTATCGGCAAATTAATCGTTGGCGTTTCCACGCTCATTTTTCTTTTCATCATACTAACGGGTATCATACTGTGGTGGCCCAAAACAAAAAAAGTACTGCAAAAAAGGCTCACGTTAAAATGGTCAGCAGGGTGGAAGCGGATCAACCACGACCTGCATATCGTACTGGGATTTTACAGTTCCATTTTGCTTTTCATTTTTGCATTTACCGGTTTGGCCTGGTCGTTCGAATGGTTTAATAAGGGCATATACAAAGTCACCAATTCGTCTATGAAACCGCCGCCGCCACCTTTGTCCACATATTTGGCGGATGCAAAAACCGTTTCATTCGACCAGGCATTAGAAACAGCCAAACTACATGTGGGGGATGTTGAATATTTTAATGTATCGGTCCCTAAAGATTCTGCTGCCACGATGAATGTATCCGTACTCAGAACAAATGCGGTGCATGAGTCCGCAACCGATATGTTATACCTGGACCAGTATTCAGGAACAATCATCAGTAAAATGGATTTTGCAGATCGCAATTTAGGCGCCCGGGTACGATCCGGTTTTAAACCAGTACATACCGGCAGCATCTGGGGCATGCCCTCAAAAATCATTGCATTTATCGTTTGCTTGCTGGGCGCCAGTTTCCCTGTTACAGGTACCATTATGTGGATCAACCGCACAAGAAAAAAGAAAAAACAATCCCGGACAGAAAGAATACGTGTCCGCGAAGAAGCGGTATTGGTTGATTAAAATTTCTTTCTAAAAAATACTATGACTGCTTTTGGTATAGCTGAAGATCCGGCTAATAGGTAGTGGTATTTTTATGAGCCTGGCATACTCGTGTACGTTCTGTTAGCTATGCAAATTTTTTGTTGGCATAGCTTACACACATGAGCCTGGAAAGCCCATCCAATAGTACATACAAGCGATTTTAACAGCTAACAATTAAACAAGGTTGTTAAATAATATATTTATATTTAAGAAGGCATTTGTACCTCTTGTTAATGATCCTCCCTGCCATTAACAAACTTCTTATGCCAGTCAATTTTATTTTTTGTTATAGCAGGAATTTCTGGTGTGTAGTCATCCTTGTATGCAGCACATATTTACAACTTGATGCACAATCAACCATTACCGGAACGGTTCAAAATAATTCAAATCAGTCTTTAGATTTGGTTAACGTGTTGTTATTAAAAGCAGGCGACTCCGCTTTAATTAAGGGAAGTATAACAACTAAAAATGGCACTTACAAATTTGAAAATATACATAAGGGAAGCTACCTGATAAAATATTCTTCATCAGGTTTTGAAGAAGTTTATACAAATGTTTTTGAAGTAAATGGGAATGAAAAGGAAATGAAACTTGGTATACAGCAATTAAAAGAATCGAATGTGGTATTATCTGCTGTTACCGTTACGGCTATCAAGCCTTTGTTTGAACAGAAGATAGACCGCATGATCATAAATGTGCAAAGCAACATTACGGCTGCCGGCAGCAGTGCACTGGAAGTATTGGAAAAATCACCTGGTGTTATAGTAAACAGGCAAAACAGTTCTATTGCCATAACAGGTAAAGAAGGCGTTGTTGTAATGATAAATGGAAAAGTGAATAACATGCCGGCTTCTGCTGTTGTACAAATGCTGGAAGGCATGAATGCAGGCGACATTGAAAGAATTGAATTAATCACCACACCACCCTCAAATTTTGATGCCGAAGGAAATGCAGGTTTTATAAATATTGTTTTTAAAAACAACCCCAATGAGGGGTTTAATGGTTCATTATCCTTAACCATGGGATATGGCAGGGGCACAACACCTGCAGCAAGTTTTAATTTTAATTACAGGCATAAAAAGTTGAATCTTTTTGGCAGTTATTCATTTATGCGAATTGATTTTATCCAGGATTTTTATTTATACCGGAGCGTAAGTAATCTTCCGGATACCAGGGAAACATCAATTTACTCACGCCGCGATGCTGTCCAAAGAAATCATAATCTAAGGTTGGGTGCAGACTACCAGCTAAGTCCCAAAACGGTGATAGGCGCAGTGGCAGGAACGTATGATAACAAGTGGTCAATGGATGCTGTGAATAACAGTTTGATGCTTGTAAATAAAGCAAAAGACACATCTGTAGTTTTAATTAATGATGAAATAAATCAATGGCATCATTATATGGTGAATGTAAACCTGCAGCATAATATTTCACCAACGCAAAGAATTTCATTTGATGCAGACTACCTGTATTACTTTGATAATAATCCTACCAATTATTTTAACAGCTATTACAATGCCGCGGGAAACCTTATAAATGATGAGCGTACAACGAGTGGTAAAAAAACGCCTATTCATATTTGGGTAGGAAAAGCAGATTACATGACAACGATCGGTAAGGCAGAAATAGAAACCGGTATCAAAGGCACTGCATCTCAATTTACAAATGATGTTATGGTGCAAAACCTGGATCAAAACCAGTGGGTAACAAATTATGATTATACTGCTAAATATAATCTCAAAGAACATATTGGTGCTGCCTATGGTTCATTGCAAATAAATCCCACAGAGAAACTAACATTGAAAGCAGGCATTCGTTATGAATATACTTATTCGCATTTAGGCAGTGCAAATGATCCTGATTTAGTGAACAGGAAGTATGGAAACTTTTTTCCCACTTTTTATATTTCAAATAAAATAAATGATGCCAGTACAATCAATTTTTCGTACAACCGCCGCATAACCCGTCCTACATTTAATAATATGGCACCCTTTATTATTTTTGTAGATCCCAATACTTTTATTTCCGGGAATGCTGCACTGCGTCCTGCTATTTCCAGTGCGGTTAAATCAGATTACAGTTATAAAAAACTCATTGTTTCTGTTTCGTATACAGATACCAAAGACGCTTTTTCCATGTTTCAACCACATATTGATTCGGTAACAAATAAAGTAGTTGCAAGAACAGAAAATATGAATGGGGATAAACTGGTTTCTGCACTTATTTCTTTACCGGTTACTGTAAATAACTGGTGGAATATGCAAAACAGTGTTATGGGTATATGGCAACGATTGGATGTTCTATACCTGAAAGAAGATGTCCGGGTAAACCAGAAATATTTCAGACTTAGTTCTTCCCAAACCTTTATTTTACCTAAAGATTTTTCCATTCAATTGTCCGGGTTTTATCAATCTTCAGGTTTTTTGGGAATGGGCATCCTGGAACCTTTTGGTTCATTAGATTTTGGTGTCAGGAAAAAAACAAACAATGGTTCATTTAGTTTTAACGTAAGTGATATTTTCAATACCAACAGGTGGGACAACTATATTGATTTACCAGAACAGAATTTGATCAGCACATTCCGCGTTCAGTATTTTCCACGCACCTTCCGGTTAACATATACCCGCAACTTTGGAAAAAAAGATCTGAAAGAAGGTAGAACCAGGACGACCGGATCAGAAGAAGAAAGACAAAGAGTGCAGTAATGAAAAAGGCAAACAGCGGGTTGTTTCAAATGTAACCTCTTGGAATGCAAAATGAAAAATGCAAAATGAAAAAGGTCTCCGCTTTATAAAATCATTAAAGCATTATCAAACACAAGCTTTTTAAATTTTGACTTCATATTGTCATTAATTGATTGAGTCTGCTATTTTACAATTTTTGCAAGAGTTTGAGATGCCTCCTGCGTCGGCATGACAAGAGTCGGAGAAGGGGAGTATAAAATGTAGAATGCAAAATGAAAAATGATGACATAGTATTCTGCCCTGTCAAGCATGATCAAATCCTTTTTTTTGAATTTTGGCTTTGAATTTTATTCTTTATATACGCAATTATGTATTTGTCTAATGCGATTATTTGACGTTGTTATAATCTGGACAATCTTTACTCTATATTTGTTTCACTAACTGTTTTCGAGAATAAGCTTTACGCCCACATGCCAAAATTATTTTTATTTGTAACCCTGTTAATTTTAGCACTATCAGCCGCTACTCAACAGCCTGTACTTCATTGGGCAAAATCATTTGATGCAAACAATACATTCAGTTCCAGGGTATATAACAATGCGAGAACAGTTGATGTAGATGTTAAGGGCAACGTCTATTCCGCTGGCTTGTTTACCTATTCGGCTGATTTCGATCCTGGTCCCGGTGTTTTTACCCTAACAAGTACCAGCCCAAGTAATCGTAGCATCTATATTTCTAAACTCGATAGCAGCGGAAATTTTGTCTGGGCTTTGGAAATTCCCACTTTGGTGGAGTTTGGGTGGATTGAACTTAAAGTTGATAAAACAGGCAATATTTACCTTGCTTCAGATCTAAGAAACACGGCTGATATGGACCCCGGCCCTGGAGTTCATATAATGACTCCTACCGGATTTCGGGATGCATTTGTAGTCAAGTTGGATACCGATGGCAATTTTATTTGGGCAAAACAATTTGGTGGGCCGGGAGATACAGGACCACAAGCCACTATAATTGAACTTGATAAAGATAACAATGTGATTATTGGAGGAATCTTCAATAACACGGTGGATTTCGATCCTGGGCCAGGTGTTTTAAATATTACTTCGAGTGCTCATATGCAGGCATTTATTGTTAAACTGACCAATAGTGGAGATCTTATGTGGGCAAAACAATTCGGAAATGGTCCCGAGGTATATAGCAGCAGCAACATCATTGATATAAAATGCGATTCCGAGGGTAATATTATTATGATCGGGCATTATTCAAAAACCGTTGATTTTGATCCAGGACCAGGTATTAATAATGTTACTAGTTCGCCCGGAAGTTTAATGGATGGATTTATTTGTAAGCTGGATGCCAACGGCAATTTTGTTTGGGTAAAAACTTTAGGCCAAACAGGAGGTTATAACCATTTAATCAATCCCATAGGAATTGCTATTGATGGTATGAATAATATTCTTACTACCGGTGCCTTTATCGGCAACTATGATTTCGATCCAGGTCCCGGTATTCAAAACTTTTCCAGCAATCCACATGATTGTTTTATTTTAAAATTGAATTCACAGGGTAATTTTATTTGGGTTAAAATAATTGGAGGTACAGAATCGGATACGGGAAACGATATAGTAGTGGATGGCGCCAATAACGTTTATATTATTGGTTCATTTGGACCCACGATTGATTTTGACCCTGGTCCGGGCGAGTTTATTATTAACAGTCCCTATTATGGTGCAAATGCAGTTGTTAAGCTAACACCGGGCGGAGATTTTTTGTACGCTGCTACTTTTCAAAGCATAAGTTTTGGCTCGACTTTGTTCAGGCGTATGGCCATTGACCCGGCACTTAACATTTATGTAACCGGCTTTGTTGCCGGTACTGTCGATTTTGACCCCGGACCTGGTGTTTTTCCATTGACTGGTTCTTCCGATAGCTCTCCATTTGTTTTGAAACTAGGTCCATGTGTAGGTGTAACCGGTTCAACTTTGAGTATTATTACCTGTGACAGTTATGAACTGAACAACCAAACTTATGATTCATCAGGAATTTATTTACAAACTATTAAAAACTCAACCGGGTGTGATTCGCTGATTACACTGAATCTAACAATTATTAAACGTTTTACGGAACAGTCAATAACTATTTGCGATGGAGAATTGTTTTATGCAGGTGGCAGCAATCAAACCTTAAGTGGGATTTATTATGATACCTTAATAACAACTCAAGGTTGCGACTCCATTATTAAAACTAACCTTACGGTGAATCCTGTACCTGACCCAAATCTGGGAGAAGACAGGAACCTGTGTAAGTATACGCAGTTAACAATTACACCTGGATCCTATGCATATTATCTCTGGCAGGATAACAGCACCGATGCCACAATTACTATCGGCAATGCAGGGTTATACTGGGTAAAGGTTACGAATAATTACAATTGTCATGTAACCGATACAATGGAAGTGATGAGCATACTGGAACCACCGACTGATTTTTTGAAAAAAGAAGATAGTGTTTGTAATTATAAGAAACTGGAATTGATGCCATCAGGTTCTTATACTAATTACCAATGGTCTACTGGCGAAACAAAAAAAGTCATCGAGGTACAACGTCCTGGTACCTATCGGCTGACTGTAACCGATGACAATGGCTGTACGGGAGTTGATACAACAATCATTTATGCTAAGGATTGCATGTATGGGGTTTTTATACCTACCGCATTTACACCTGATAATAATGGCAGGAATGACAAGTTTAAACCAATCATCTACGGCCGGATGCTGCAATACAAACTGGTGGTTTATAGTCGCTGGGGCAGCGTAGTATTCCAAACCTCAGACCCTGAAAAGGGATGGGATGGAACAATAAAAGGTGTATTGCAGAACACCAATGCATTTGTATGGATTTGTACTTACCAAATCGAAGGGTCTGATTTAAAAACAGAAAAAGGTTCTGTCATGCTTATCCGGTAACTAAAACTACCACGGCTAACCGCGGCGTTCACAGACCGTGAGCACTGTGATGTAAAATGGAGTATGTAACTATCTTATAGCTTTGGCCGCTGTGGTTAAAATAAGTTAAGTAAATAAAAATTACCACATTTTAGTTCCTGAATTTTTCAAATTACATGAACAATCAAGCGCCTTATTCCGTCATAACTTAATATCAGATTGTAATTTGAATAAAGCAAGACGGAATACAGCGCCTATCGGGGTTTCGTATATCACGAAGCAATATGTTCAAATTGGGAAACTCCTTTATGATACAAATAAACAACAGCATGTTTCTTGTGCGTTGGCCCGGCTGCGCTGCGGTAGCTTAGCGCAGCCTTGAATTTTTTGTTACTTTTTTTTTCAAGAAAAAAAGTAAAGAAAGATCACTTTGAAATTTAAATTGAATGTGTAACTTTCTAAGCACTGTGATGGCCGTGGTTGAAGGGAAATGCAAAATGAAAAAATGCAAAATGAAAAAGGTCTCCGCTTTATAAAATCATTAAAGCATTATCAAACACAAGCTTTTTAAATTTTGACTTTTAATTTTTGACTTCATATTGTCATTAATTGATTGAGTATGCTATTTTACAATTGTTGCAAGAGTTTGAGATGCCTCCTGCGTCGGCATGACAAGAGTCGGAGAAGGGGAGTATAAAATGTAGAATGCAAAATGAAAAATGATGACATAGTATTCTGACCTGTAATGCATGATCAAATCCTTTTTTGACTTTTGAATTTGTTTTATTCATTCCTAATCAGTGAAGCATTCCCAAACTCAAGATTTTTAAATTTTAAATTTTAAATTTTTACTTTGATTTATGTTTTACTTTTAAATTTTTACATTAATCAAGGCAGGATTTAATTTATGGCTTCAGGATTTTTTGCATTATTAGATGATATTTCAGCTTTGGTAAAGGCCAGCGCCGCCAGCCTGGATGATGTGCCTGCCCAGGTGGCCAAAACCACCGGTAAGGTATCAGGCATCGTCATTGACGATACGGCAGTAACACCCAAGTATGTTGTGGGCCTCGATCCGAAACGGGAGCTTTCCATCATTTTCCGGATCGCCAAAAAATCGCTGATCAACAAACTACTTATTTTAAGTCCGGCGGCATTGCTGCTGGGCTACTTTGCGCCCTGGGCCATTACGCCTATCCTGATGCTGGGCGGTGCTTATTTATGTTACGAAGGCTACGAGAAGGTGCATTCGATGCTGAGCAAACACCACAAAGTGGATCCGGAAAGCCCGGACGTAAAAGTCATTACGCCCGAAGAACTGGAAAAGGAGCGGGTTGCCAGTGCCGTAAGAACCGATATTATTTTGTCGGCAGAGATCATGGCCATTGCTTACAGCCAGGTAACCGACAAGCCGATGCTGAACCAGGTTGTGGTGATGCTGGCCGTGGCGGTATTTATTACGGTAGCCGTTTATGGTTTTGTGGGTTTGATTGTTAAGGCGGACGATATAGGCGTACACCTGGCGCAGGATAAATACCATTCGTTTACCCAAAAACTGGGTCGCGGCATCGTGAAATTCATGCCGCATTTTTTAAACATTTTAGGTATTGTGGGTACTGTGGCCATGCTTTGGGTAGGCGCCGAAATCATTGCGCATGGCATTCCGTTCACTGCCCATTTACTGCACGAATTAGAAGTGGCCCTCGCTGGCGTTCCGGTATTGGCCTGGCTGGCCAAAGCCATGGCAGCTGCCGTTGCCGGGTTGATCCTGGGATTTATTATTGACAAAATAATCAGGCTGGTAAAAAAGATTTTCCCCGGGAAGAAAAAGCACTAAGAAATTTTTATGAGCCAGGCGTGATTGCTACTATGAGGCTTTCGTTGCGTCGCACTCTTGTACGTCTTATTCTTTATGCAGCATGATTGCTCATCGTAATTCTACGTGATTTCATACTCTCTCCATACTGTAGGTGTGCTTTAGGTATACCGTAGGTATGGAGGACGATACATTATTATCCACACGCATAAAAAATGATGCTTTTTGTACAACCGATGAAGTGATTACTTCGAATATTTTTATTTTACATTATGGCCTCAGTGAATCCTCTAAAGTCGGATTTGCGATCCCGCAATGCTGCGGGACAGGCGCAACGAAGCTGCTATGAAAACCTGTTGCTGGTATTTTAATTCACAATACAATGCCCGGGGAGATAAATAAAAAATGTTGAACCTTTTCCGGGGCTGCTTTCTGCTTTGATGATCCCATCGTGATTATGAACAATTTTTTTGCAGGTGGCCAGCCCGATACCGGTACCCGAATATTTGTCTTTATGATGTAAGCGGGTAAATAGGTTGAATATTTCGTCTGCATATTCGTTATCAAACCCAATACCATTATCAGCTACACTGATTTCCAAAAATTTTTTCCCGGGGTAAAACCCTTTGATATGAATATCGTTGCTGTTAATAATGCTGGATTTAATTTTTATTACCGGTGCAACGCCTGGTTGCTGGTATTTGATGGCATTACTGAGCAGGTTGATAAATAACTGCAGAAACTGGAAAGGCACCACGCTTACCTGGGGTAGCGGATCTACTATTAGCTGTGCATTTTTTTCTTCTACATTCTCGATAAAAGTAGTCCTCACCTCTTCAATCAAAGCATTCAGATTGACCGGTTGTACTTCTTTTGATTTTAAAGTATTCTGAGAATAGCTAAGCAAGTCGGTAATAAGATTCTGCATACGTGATGTAGCAGATATAATTCTTTCAAAATAATTTTGGATTTTGGGTGGAATTTCATTTTCAAAATCTTCCACAATACGATTGCTGTAGGTTCGTATTTTACGTAAGGGTTCCTGCAGGTCATGGCTGGCTGCAAAATTAAAGGACTCCAGTTCCTGGTTTATTTTCTCCAGTTCTACATTTTTATATTCCAGTAAGCTGGTTTTCTTTTGCAATTCTATCTGCGTGTTTCTCTGTTCCGAGATATCCCGTATAAACATAATAAAGGCCCTTTGGCCCCCTTGCATAGTTTCTGATACCGTTAATGAAATATAAAATTCTTCCCCATTCTTATTGCAAGCTTGCAGTTCCTGGGTCCTGTTAAGCATACGTGCTTCCCCGGTTGCAAGATATCCTTGCATACCCTTTTCATCTAATTCCTTATACCGGTTTGAAAAAATGGTTTCCGAAAGGGATTTACCAATCACTTCTTCTGAGGTCCAGCCAAATATTTCTTCCGATTTTGGGTTCCACAAACTGATTATATTTTCCGCATTAACAACAATCACTCCATCAGGCGCATTGTTTATGAGTTGCTTAAAATTTTCTTTCCTTTCCTTCAGATCCCTGTTCAGCAAATACTCCATTGTTATATCCTGGCAAGTGCCATTTATTCCCAGTGGATTATTATTTTCATCTAAAATAACTTCGCCCAATCCTTTGAGCATTTTTATTTTTCCGTCTGGTGTAACTATTTGTAAAAAATAATCATCAGCTTTCCTGCTTTCTAGGGCTTGTTGAATCTCTTGTAATCTTTTTTCCCGGTAATCCGGGTGGATAAGCGATAAGAATCGCTCAAAGGTTATTTGTTCGCTTTGCGGTTCCAATCCATAAATACGATACATTTCATCGGACCATTCAATTTTATTATCGGCAATGTTCCAGCTCCAGTTACCAATATGTGTCAGCGCCTGTGCTTGTTTATGCAGTGCTTCGCTATTTTGAAGGCGCTCCAGTAATTTGTATTTTTTAGTAATATCCATTACGGTCCCTTTCATACTTACAGGGTTGCCGTTTTCAAAATTCACAAAGCCCCGGGACCATAACCTTTTTTCCTTTTCATTTTTCAGGTAAGTGTATTCACATTCAAACAACCCATCTTCAGTAAATGATTTGTCTATCGCCTTTTTCAAGTTTTCTCTATCCGCAACATGTACATTTTCAAAAAAAGATTCCAGGCTTTGCTTTCCCTGGAGTTCAAAAATATATCTTGTGCCAGGTGTATAACTGGATTGTCCATTTTTTATATCCCAAAAGAAACTTCCCATTTCAGCCAGGTTTTGAGCTTCCAATAGTTCCTGGTGGCGTAATTCAAGTTCCTGGTTTATCCTGCTTATTTTTTCCTGTTGAATTTTATTATACGCATTAAACGAGGAAGATTCACTCATTACTGTAAAACGGTCCACCTCTTCCATTACGCAATTAAATATTACAGTATCGGTGGTATACTTGTTTAAAAATGTTCTGAAGACCTTTTTTCTGACGAATGATACAATTGTTATGTCCTCTGCTATAATTTCCTCCCGGTCAATGGCAGGTAGTTGATTTGCAATAAAATTTTCAGCGGATTCCTGTACAAATTCTTCTATTTTATGATCAATGATTTTTGTAAGAAGATCTGTATTGGAACTCATTCCCATCTTCACCAGGTCCTGGTCCGTATAAGATGAAAAAAAACGAAGCAGGGGAACATCTTCCTGCCTTGATACCCGCACCAGTTCTGTTACAAATGCTTCCAGGTGATTTTGTAACAAATAAGCCGCATACCCGGGAAGGTATTGAAATAAAAACTTTTTTTTACCTGCAGGAGTTTCGTTCATCTGGTTATATTTTGGCTGGCTATTTTGCATATTAACAGAGATCAGGAAATTACAAAATTCTTTAAATTAGGAATAGCCTTGAGATTTTCAAGATCAATAGAAAACACTTTTTTTATTAAAGAAATTGCCAGCTTAAAACTATCAGGCTTTTTAATATACAGATTAGCACCAATTGAATGTGTATCCTTAATATCATTTA
>JAKFER010000326.1:0-3716 GCA_036675565.1 Chitinophagaceae bacterium | reverse complement strand
AACTTCCATTGTTTTTTCTTCTATTTTAAATCCAGCATCTTTTAAAGCTTTGAGCATGGCTGTGGTGTCGGATAAGTTTTTGGGAAGTGTGATGTCAATATTTTTTTCAAGGCCTGTTTCATTCATGAGGGGAATTTTGAACCAGGTGTTTAATACCTGCACTACGGTGGCAATAGGCTGGTTTTGCATGTATTTTTTTGTGCTGTACTCATCAAAGTCCCATTTTGATACTCCTCCTTTGGTATATGATTTTGCCAGTTTGTTTGTTGTTGTGAGCACCCGGCATTTCATTGTTCTTTTTTCATTGCATACGGTGATGTTGAAAGTTCTTTGCAGATCCTGGCGCAGGTAGCTGCGCAGGGTTTCTTCTGATGCACCCGGAACAATAAGGTCGTAACAATAACGGTTGTTGTACATGGAATCAGTATCAGCATAGCCCAGGAATTGCCGGGGTTCCGCGACATCCAATACCAACCTGTTGGAGGGATAGATGAACTGGCCGGAGTATGCCATGCGGCATAGCGTTAACAGCGACTGATTAAAAACGTATAGCCGGCTGATACCGTTATTAAAAGACTGGCCGATGTTATTTCTCAGGCCTTCTATATAAGGCGTAAAAAGAGAGCGGTACATGAACCCTGAGCCATTGCCGCCGTTGCCGTTTGCAAAGAGCGGTTTGCCGGGATCAAAATCACGCTGGTCTTTTTTCAAATGCAGCGGCCCTGCCCTACCCTGCAAAAAAGAATTGATATTTTTCACGGTTACCTCTTCGGAAGAGGTTATCGCTACTACTATACCTTTTTCATTGAGCCATACTTCATGCGGCAGGTACTGGTGCGGAAAATACTGATCGAGCAATTCGGTATTGTAGATAACGGGCAGGTCTATGGGCTTACCGGTTCTTTTTTTAACCTTGTCCATAATGGTGCTGATCTTTTTTTTATCATCGCCGGAAACCTTGCTGCGGGTATTGACCAATAGTATCTTTATATCGTTTTTGAATTGTTTTTGCAGGGAATCCATAAAAGGAAAGAGTTTGATGCAGGCGCCGCACCAGGAAGACCAGAAATCGAGAATGATAAGGCCGGCTTTAAAATCGGAAAGCTTTGCGGTTGTGTCTTTGTAATTGAGTACAGCATTGAAGACAACAGGCGGTACGGTATCGCCGATGCTTAATGGTTTTACAAGAGGCGGGGACTGCGCAAAGAGATTGAGTAAGGGGCATAGTAATGCCAGGATGAACAATTTAAGTTTCATTGAAGGTGTTTTAGACCTCACCCCAACCCCTCTCCAAAGGAGAGGGGCCAGTGGCAGTCGTTTAAAATAAAATGTTTACTTGTTTGGCAAGAGTTTTTAAAAGTTTATACAGGATTCTTTGGTTTTTTGGGATAAAGCATTTCAACTGTTGTGTGGGTAGAGTGGTTTTTCATTGTGAAATTTCTTGATTGTTATTATAATGTTGTGCCGGGGATTGCGATGCTAAAAGAAGCGCCTGCTGGTGGAGCCATGCATGGCAGGCGATGCGGGTGGCGGTGATTAAAAAATGATGCAATTGTTTTTTGGTATGGATTTCGGGAAGTGCTGTATGAAGCTGGCTGAATACAGCAGGCAATAAACTCTCTGCCGCCGGTTCATTTAATATGATGCGGCGGGCAAAGCGGGTGAGAATGGGATAATAGTCTTTTACTATGTGGGTAAATGGTTTCATTGCTTCGCTTTGCTCGCAATGACGGAGAGCCACGAGCAGAGGTTTATTAAATGGTGATATAAAAAATGCTACTAACCAGCCTAACGAAAACATGAGAGCTACTAACCTTAACTATTTGGAATATGCATGCGCAAGCCAGATTGTTGGCGGCCGCGGCGTATGCAATTGCTACCAGCAGTAAAAAATTATACGGGGTGCTTTGGCCATTTGGCAAAGCCGGTTTGCAATAAATGAAGTTCTTTGTGGATGTAATGAACTCTCATATTTACAGGTTTAGCCCCCATCCCCTAAGGGGTGTAATTGGGGAGATAAAAATTGCTTTGAAGCCCTGTAAGAAAGTTCGTGCCTATAGATTTTTGCCCGCAAGAGCTTTGATCCTATTTACACATGCGGTATGATAAAGATGGTACAGACTTAAAAAAAATAGGCGTGGAACTCAACTTACCGCTATTGGGTACCTCGGAGGACCCGCACACGAATAAGAGAGCCCACGCCGTAGCGTGGGCATTCAACTTATCGTCTCGTGTGCATGAAATTTCCGAGGTTTCAATAGCGAGATTCAAAGCGAATGCTTCAAATTAGTTTAATGAAGAATCGCAAAGTTATTTTAGAAAAAATAGCTTTCTATATAATTATATCATTTGATTGTTTAAAAAAGCAAAATAATGAAATATTCGATATACCCCAATTTTAATTTTATACAACATACCGAGTTTTCGAAAAAAACAAGATGGACTCGGAAATTCGATATAATACTGAAATACTTGCCTTTAAAAAACACATAAAAAAATTAAGGGATAGCAGTGGTTTAACTCAGAAACAACTTAAAGAACGATCAACAATCACCCAATCACAAATCAGTCTGCTTGAGAACAAAACATCAAGCTCTAATCCTGAGTTTGAAACTTTGGTCAAACTAGCTTTTGGATTTAAAATACATATGGGTTCATTGTTTGATTACTCGTCTAAGAGAAAATTTGTTCTTGACAAAAGATTTTTAAACATTCAAAAGCGGTGCGATTATGAAAAGGTAAATTTTGGTAAAAGAATCGTTCAATTAATCAATCATCGCAAACTTAAACAAGATGAATTTTCCATACTTGTAAAAATTGATGCAGCCGATATTAGCCGTTATATAAGCGGGGAAAGCAATATTGAGCTTTTTAATATTACCAAGATAGCATTAACACTCCAGGTCGAACTTGTAGATCTTTTTGACTATGAGGGATTGTTACCATCTAACAAAGATTTTAAAGCAAAAGTGATATAATAAAATACCGTACTGATACGGTTGTTTTACCTACAAAAAAGACCCATCTTTAAAACAAAATTAGTTTTATGAAATATCTATTTTCTTTACTAATCCTGGCGTCCGTTAATCCCAAGTATCAGATCAACGCCTAACTTCTACATACTATACTTGCATAATAGCAAAATATCCAGCGATTCTTCTTCAATCCATTTGTTGTCCTTTATAAGTCGCTCAATGAGGTTAATGGCTTCATCCGAAAAATCTTCATACTTTAGTCCTGATAGTCCCTTATTAAAATCCCATCTGCTGTTATGGTGGGGTGAATCAATTGGGAGAGACACTTCGTAAGTACCAGGAACTAGCAAATTCAACTCACGGTTTTTAGCTTTCATTTTTTCTTTTATTCTGGAATAAATTGATAAGCCATCGAAATCCCAGTCACAGCAATAGTAAACAGGTAGATGTAATTTGATCGGATCAATAAAGTCAATAATGCCAATATTATTGCCACCTACATACCACAACTCTAAATTTGCTTCCCGCACTTTCCAGGGATTTTTTAAACGATCCAGATTTTCGCATAAAACTACTCCTTTAGGGTTAATACAATCTGTCACAAATCTCCAATTTCTGTAAAGCAAACTTTGAAAGATTTCCCTTGCCCGGTGCGGACAGTTCAGTTACAGGAGCGATACAGCCTTTTAATTCTTTGCGTGCATCATTCGCGGCATGCATGAGGATGAACGAACGGCCGGG
>JAKFER010000145.1:0-3719 GCA_036675565.1 Chitinophagaceae bacterium | reverse complement strand
ACATCAAATTAGTAGCACAGGACAGCTTTGATAAGGGTGATTATTTCAACGGTCTGCAGTTCAGGTTGCTCCAATGGAGATTTGTTGGAGATATCCTTACTGAAAATAAATGCTGGTGGACAGGTGTAAGCCCTGGTGACGCCCAGGATTTTTTAAATAAAAAATACCTCTCCAAAAATATGTATTCCGGTGAACCGGGACGTGGCGATCGTGGCTATCTTATTTACAATACGCATAACCAATTCCTGGAAACCATTTTGCAAAACGGCATTATTGGTTTGTCCGTCTTATTGATCATATGTTTTTCGTTGGTAAAAATGGCCGTTAACGAAAAAAACAGGGTGACAAGTTTTATTATCCTATTATTACTGGCCTGGTTATTTACGGAGTCCGTATTTGAAACACAGTATGGCATAGTTAGCTTTACCTTCTTCCCTTTGTTTGTCACTACTGGTAAAACTGAAAAGCCAGCTTTTTAACAATATATTCCGTTTGGAAAGTCAAATCACAAAAAACTAAAAACAGCATTGCAGTTGCAATATCAAAACCGTGAAGTGAAGAAAATTCTGAAAAATACATGGCTCATTCTTGATAAAAAGGAAAAGAAGCATTTCAGCATGCTGATTCTATCTGACATTATCATCAGTATTATTGATATAGTTTCTCTTGCCCTCCTACTATGGATCGTCCACTTTTACATCCAGCCTGATGATAGTAAAAGTTTATCCTTCCTACCCAGTTGGCTTACCAATAAAGAGTCTGTTTGGCTTATTGCTCTTTTCTTCATTCTCTTTGGACTCAAAAACATGGCTGGTTACTTTATCGCAAAAGAAAATTATCAGTTTAATAGTCGTGTAGCGATACGAATATCCCGTAACAATTTGCTGAATTATCAGCATGCTGGCTATGATGACTTTGTTACTATTGATTCTTCCAAACATATCCGAAAAATATGTTTCCAGCCCTTTGAATTTTGTCAATATATCTTATCCGGTATTCAACAGATCATCACACAGTCATGTTTGATTAGCATAGCAGTTCTGGCGATTCTCCTTTTTAATGCAAAATTATTTTTATTGTTATTGGTAATATTATTACCGCCTGTTATTATAGTATTTTACCTGATCAAAAAAAGAATGGCAGAAGCCAGGAAAAGTATTCAATTCAATAATGAACGGTCATATCAGTATGTATTGGATGCCTTAAAAGGATATGTAGAAAGCAATATTTATGACCGCCATGATTTTTTCCTGCAACGGTTTATTAATTCCCGTAAAAAATTCAGCACTTCTTTATTTGATACAATTGCCATTCAAAGCATGCCTGGCCGTATCATCGAGGTATTTGCCATAATGGGCCTGTTCATACTAATCGTTATTGCAAAATGGTCAGGGAATAATGATACAACATCGTTGCTAACCATCGGAGCTTTTATGGCTGCAGCATATAAGATCATACCGGGGATAGTAAAGATCACCAATATCAGCGGGCAGATGAGGGCTTATGAATTTTCAGCCAGCAACCTGGTACAAAATAATGAAGCAGCAATAACAGCCAGAGAACGATCACCTGCAGTTAGGATTCAATCGCTGCGGTTAAAAGATATAAATTTAAATTATGCAGAACAACAGGTGCTGAATTGTTTTAATCTTAATATCCAAAAAAGAGATTTTATTGGTATCACTGGCGCTTCGGGAAAAGGAAAGACAACTATACTGAATATGCTATTGGGGTTTTTGGAGGCAGCCAAAGGCGAAGTCATCATCAATGATATTGTTCTAAAGAAAGATAGTATAAAGGCGTACTGGCCTTCTATTGCTTATGTAAGGCAACAGTCTTTTTTCATTCATGATACATTATTACGCAATATCACTCTCGAGGAAGATGGCCATGATAAAATCAATTTAGAATATGCCATTAAGGTTTCAGGGTTGGATGCCTTTATAGCTCAATCTCCTGAAGGATTGGACAAACTGATCATGGAAAACGGGAAGAACATAAGTGGGGGCCAGCAACAACGTATTGCCATTGCTAGAGCGTTGTACAAGAATGCTGATCTTATCCTGCTGGATGAACCATTTAATGAACTGGATGAAGCCTCTGAAATTTCATTGCTCGAACATTTCAGGGAATTGGCACAACAAGGCAAACTCATCATCCTGGTAACTCATAACAAAAAAAGTTTGTCTTACTGCACCAAAATAATTTCATTGGATGAACAAGGATGAAAAGACATTGGTCATTCTTACACCGGGCTTTGCTAAAGATGAAGCGGATAGTGTCTGTCTGCCCATGCAGCAACAGCTGATCAGAGCTTTAAAAGAAATCAGTCCGCAATTAAATATCATTGTACTTAGCTTTCAGTATCCCTACCACACAAAAAAATATACATGGTTTAATACAGCAGTGATCCCTTTTAATGGCCGGAATAAAGGAGGCCTGTCCCGGTTATTATTAAGGAAAAAAATAAACGCAACATTAAGAAATATCCATAACGAAACTCCCATAACCGGGCTGCTTAGTTTCTGGTATGGTGAATGTGCTATAGTGGGTCATCGGTTTGCTGACACACATGGCCTCAAACATTTTTGCTGGATATTGGGACAGGATGCTAAAAAAGAAAACAAATACCCCCACCGAACCTCACTAAGACCGGATGAGCTGATAGCGTTATCCGATTTTCTTCAAACTGAATTTGAACGAAATCATAGTATAAAGCCAGCTCATTTAATACCCCCCGGAATTGATACCAAACAATTCAATACAAGTAAAAAAGAAAAAGATATTGATATTCTTGGAGTAGGTTCCCTGATCCCATTGAAACAGTATGATCTTTTTATTGAGATAGTTGCAGATTTAAAAAAACAATTGCCTGCCACTAAAGCAATGATAGCAGGTAATGGGCCGGAAATGGAAAAGCTAAAACATCTTATAAAAAAATCAGGATTGGAAAAAACAATTACGATCACCGGCGAACTTCCTTATACAGAAGTGCTGCAATGGATGCAAAGATCAAAACTATTGCTGCATCCCTCCGCCTACGAAGGCTTTTCCGGTGTTTGCCTTGAAGCGCTGTATGCGGGTGCTCATGCGATCAGTTTTTGCAAAGCAATGAATGGTGAAATTGAGCAATGGCATATTGTATCATCCAAAGAAGAAATGGTGCAAACAACACTCACCATTCTTAAAGATCCGGCTACAGTTTATAACAAAGTAACATTTTGTACAATGAACGAGGTGGCGAAAAAAATGATAGCTTTATTTTTTTAAAGTATATAAGATCGTCTTAGCTGTCTTCTTGAACGGAACTATACTCAGGGGTTTGTTTTTCCATGCTTCATAAAAATGCAGTATCGCCTTCCTTCTTTCTTTATGAAATAAATACTTTTCCCCGAAATTGATATGTGACCTGAAAAGGGCATCTCTTCCCATATTAATGGGCAACAACATATTATTTTTATACTTCCTGATTATATCCAGGCCCTGGTTATGACATTGAACCCAATTTATAGTAGAATAGCTATTGTCATGCAAACGATGATACACCAAAGGTTCATACAGTATGACTGCTTTAAAATGACTGGAGAGGTTAACGATAAATTCAGGATCTGCAAATAAACTGTTCTCGCTAAAAGCTCCGGCTTTTTCAATACATTCTCTTCTCACCAGCAAAGCCTGTGTCCATGCAGATATTTCTGAACGGAAAAAAGAGAGAAAAA
>JAKFER010000051.1:0-93915 GCA_036675565.1 Chitinophagaceae bacterium | reverse complement strand
ATGGATAAAAACTACCGCACCATTCCTCATCGTAATAGCCGGGGGTTGGCCGGGCATTCCATGGGCGGTAACGGGGCTTTAAAAATAGCCATGTTGTTTGCCGATCAATTCAGTGCCGTATATGCCATGAGTTCCGGGGCCTTACATTTTTCGGATGAATTTCGTTTATCACATCCGGCTTTTAAAAGAGTAAGTGAACAAAAAAATATGGACTCTTTGCGCAATGCCGCACCCTACTACGATTTTGAAAAATTTCCCTTTTTTGAAATGGTCTATGCAAGTTTAGCGAGAATGTATTCTCCCAATGTGAATGAACCGTTGTTGCAAGCAGATCAACCCATAAAATATGTTGATGGTAAAATGCAGGCGAATACCGAAGTACTTAAGAAATGGGAAGCCAATTTTCCCATTAATATGATTGAGGATTATATACCTGCACTAAAAAGTTTAACAGCGCTTAAAATGGACTGGGGCAGAAACGAAGAATTTGAACACATTCCCAACACCAATATGGAGTTTAGTAAAAAGTTAGAAGCTCTGGGCATTAAACATTTTGCCGAAGAATACATCGGTGATCATGTAAATATGCTGGATGGATATGAAGGACGGGTATTTACGGAAGTGTTGCCGTTTTTTAATGCTTATCTCCATTTCAACCCCACGTCAACTGTAATCAATAAGTAATCAATAAATTTTATGAAACAACTGCTTACAATTATTCTTGCAGCCAGCTGCTTCAGTTCGTGTAATGATAGTAGAAAAGTCTTCACTGCACCGGTTTCCGATCTTGCTCATGTTGATCTTATCCTGGATTCAGCTGCATTTTATGCAATACTGCAAGACAGTTTTCTAACCAACGATTTTGCTGTTTTTTCGCAGGATACAACCCTGTATTCAAAACCCAGTTATGATATTTATCTAACCGGGAGAGAAGCATTTTTGCATATCAGCCTGGCAAAAGAGTATTGGGCAAACAAGGCCGGGAGCGCAGTAATGATCTTTCAAACGAGAAAACCTGGAATGGATGATTCTTTAAACCAGGCATGGAAGCAGTTTTATAAGGATTCATTAAATTACCATACATTCAAAGGAGGTGATTTTGAATTGGGCGAAATTTTGCCTTACCGAAAAAAAGATTCAACCAAACCGGTTGTACCGAATTTTACACCCATACTAACATCTTACTCAACACAGGGTTATAAAAATTGGGGTTTTAATGATTCGGTTATCACCAATGGGTTATCGATGAAAGAGTTTATGAATTCCTGGGATAAGAATACGCAATCTAAATTGTTTAACAAAATCAAATCATTGCATGTGCAACTTACCCAACAGGAGTTTAATGAAATGGAATCGGCATTAAGTACAATGGGTTATACAAAACAAACAAACGGTTTTATACATGCATTTAATCCTGCAGTTTATTATACCATAACAGAAACGAATGTTATTCCAAAATATAAAAAAATAGAAATAGAACTTGCTGCAAAAGCTCCTGAGCGTACCATTAATTTGGGGACTACCTATGTTGTTAAGGTGAAAGATTCATTGATGATTATCGAGCAAAAGGAAAATAATGAATTTAGGTAAAAACAAAAAAAATTGAACAACATGAAATATGCTCTCATCATCTGCGGTTTAATATTATGTAGCGTTATAACAACTGCGCAGGCAATTGATAAAGTCAAACTGGATAAACAAGTTGACAGTGTTTTTAAATTCTTAAATCAGCAAACACCCGGTGTTGCTGTTACGGTTCTGCAGAACGGGAAAATAATTTTAAAGAAAATGTATGGCATGGCGAACCTGGAGCATGCAATTGCTTTTACACACAATACACCTGTACGGCTTGGTTATTCAGGTACAAGGGAGTTTATGTGTGCTGGGTTGACGCTGATGGAGGCAGATGGTTTGCTCGATTTTGATGATAAAGTGAAAACGTATTTTCCAAAATTACCGGCATGGAGTGCCAATGTTACCATCCAGGATTTGTTGAACCACAGCAGTGGCTTTGATGATGAGTGGGCAACCATGTTACTGATGCAGGCAGATATGAATAACCGGGTAGATAAAGAACAGTTGTTGACTTTTCTATATAATCAACCCAAGCCGCAGGTTGAACCGGGAAAAGGATATATGTATTCCAATTCAGATTTTGCGTTGCTGCGCATGATCATGGAAATTACATCTAAGAAAAAATTACCTGACTATCTACAGCAGAAACTTTTTGAGCCACTGGGAATGAAAGCAACGTTCATGAATGATTATCTTGATCAGATCATACCCGGACTTGCAGATAAATATTATGGCAGTGGAAATTATTTTAAACAAGTTGGTGTCAAAACTTCGCCGGGTGGTAATTACAGGATTGTTACCACTGCTGCTGATTTAGAAAAATGGGCTATGGCGTTAGAAGATTCCGGTTCTATTGCAGCAAATGCAATCAGTCGTTTGTATAAAAATGCACGCCCTATTCCTGTACTTTCTCCTGAAGTGCATTATGTATTCGGACACGAATGGCAGAAAATTGAAAACAAAACTATCATTCGGCATGGTGGTGTGAATCATGATTTTTATATGACCCGTATTCCAGCACAAAACATAACCATTATTGGTTTGGGTAATGCACACGACAATATGGTTATGGCCATGAGTATTGCCGATACATTGTTGAATAAAAAAGCCGGTGTTAAGAGTATAGCTCCTGCCATATCTGCTAATCCGGTAACAATCAAAAAAAAAGAACTGGCAAAATATGCCGGTCGTTATTTGCAACAAATACGCGTTGGTCACAGCAGCCACTTCCCTAATATCAGGTATTACGATATTAAACAGGTAGATGACAGTCTTCATTTTTATTATACTTCCAGCGAATATTTTACGATGATTCCAGTTGGTGAAGATTTATTTAAGGATCCGGATTTTGGCACGGTCATTCAAATCACACAAAAACATAAAGATTCAACAATGAAGATGCATGCCTGGCCCCCCGATGGCAGTTTCCTAAATTTTACAAAAGTGAAAACTGTTGATAATTTTTCAAGAGATTACCTGGAGCAGTTTGCAGGCGAATATCACAGCAGGCATCTTGATTTTTATTGCAGAATTTTGCTGGATGAAAATGGACAGCTTGTTATGCGGCGTCCAACAATTTCTGATAAAGTATTAATACCCGACGGCGAGAATAAGTTTCTGTTTGAAATGGACGCTGTTGGAGACAGGTGGTATGTAGTTGCCCAGTTTACCAAAAATGAAAAAGGAGCAGTAGATGGAATTAATATGCAGCATGTTCGTATGATGCATCATCGTTTTGATAAAGTGAAATAGCAGTTATTTATAAAATTTTTATAAAACAGTTAATCACGAATATGAATTTTTAATTTAAATGAAATTTCTTTTTATGATAAGAAAAGTGTAGGTTTTTTTATGAAGTTTATTCAAATCAATTAAGGTATTTATTTCAATAGTATAAATGTAAACTGAACATAGCATTAACTTCGCCTTCCATGAACAGGAACGAAAGGTTACTTCTTTTTCTATTAGCGTCCATCAACTTTACCCATATACTTGATTTTATGATCATCATGCCATTGGGTAATTACCTGATGCCATATTTTAATATTTCTACCCAGCAATTTTCCCTGATCGTTTCATCTTATTCTTATGCCGCTTTTACCTCGGGTATCATCGCTGCTTTTGTGATTGATAATTTTGACAGAAAGAAAACACTCATATTTGGTTATACTGGTTTTATTATCGGCACATTTCTTTGTGGTATTGCGCCTGATTATAAATTCCTGGTCGCAGCCAGGATCCTTGCCGGTTTATTTGGCGGATTAATTGGAGCCCAGGTCATGTCCATTGTTGCGGATACTTTTCCTTATGAAAAAAGAGGCAGGGCGATGGGCTACCTGATGGCCGCTTTTTCTGTGGCTTCTGTATTAGGCGTTCCTTTTAGTTTATACCTGGCCAATTTTGTTAGCTGGCATGCACCATTTATCCTGGTTGCGGCAATGGGATTGATTTTAATACCATTTACGATTCGATTTATTCCGCCAATGAAATCTCATTTGAGTGATATCAAACGAAAGCCTGCTGAAGCATTCCTGATCATATTCTCCAGGCCCGAGGCTTTAATAGCTTTAACTTTATCTGCTACCATTATGCTGGGTCATTTTGTCATCATTCCATTTATAAATCCATTTATGGAATTTAATGTTGGTTTCACCAAAGAAGAAATTCCTTTGATTTATGTAGTGGGAGGGGTGGCTACTTTATTTTCAGCACCTTTTTTTGGAAAGCTGGCAGATAAACATGGTAAACTAAAAATATTTACACTAACGGCATTGCTCACACTGCCTTTTGTTTACCTGATCACGAATATGCCAGCCATTCCTTTTTATTTTGTATTGATCGCAACCGGGCTTTGGTTCATTGTATCGAATGGACGTTCAATAGCAGCACAATCCATGGTCAGCAATGTAATTGAATCGCAATACCGCGGAAGTTTTATGAGTTTGAATTCTTCTTTCCAGCAATTGTTTATTGGTACTGCTTCATTTATTGCCGGGTTGATTGTAACGAATGATGCATCTGGAAAGATTAATCATTATAGCTGGGCCGGCTATTTTAGTATAGGGGTTCTGTTATTTTGTATTTATTTAGGATATGTGTTGAAACGTAAAACTAAAACGCCTTTGTGACTTTTTCTTTTATCAAAATTTATTTAACACGGTACACAGGATATTGCATATGTGCGGGTTCATAATAGGGTGAATGCTGAAAAACAAAATTTAATTGTGCCGATGCGCTTTTGGCAAATGTGGTATCAGTGGCTCTTTTTTCTTCCAGTTGTTTTCTCAGGGCAGGATTTTTTTCTAAATAATCAGCTGCCGTTTCTTCAAATACATAAGATGAATAACCTTCCTTTTGCTGTAGAATGGGATCGAAAAAATTCCAGGTAAAATAAGAATCTTCCATTTGCGGTTCCAGCACTTCAACCAGAAACCGGTTGGCGGATTGATTCATCGGGACATACCAGTCGCCCTTGCTGAATGTTTTTTTCTGAACAGATTTATTCAGTTGTACATCACCGTTAGGCCGGTGTCCCTCATATGGCCTGTTGGAAGCCTGGAAACTTTTAATATGATAAACTTCTACCTCTATGGTTGTATCCTTCTCAAGTTGTCTCATGGTCACCCCATTTAATTTTAGTCGGTCAATAACCGGCCACCATCCTTTTGGAATAATATAGGCTGAAGGTTTTTGTATATATTCTTTCGGTTCATACACATTATAAAATGGAATGGTTGCATCATAAGGCTTGGTCCTGTCATAATACAATCTTGGAAGACCAGAAACATTACTAGGTTTTCTTCCACTGGTATAACCCCTGTATAATCGACTATCCCATTTTGTTTTGTCTAATGACCAGTTCAATGGAAACTGGTTATTCGTGATGGCCGCGTTAGCTTGAGCATCTCTCAGTGTTTTTATCTTCACACTGTTTTTACTGGTAAAATCAATAAAACTCTGCATCAATGCATATGTTGATTTAACCCTGTCAGCATAAGGTTTTAACATGTGTGTTTCTGGAACAAATGCAAACGTGTGAAACAGGGATGCATAGCCGCTGCTGTAGCGCGGACTATCCCAAAACTCCGGCCACCCGTTTTGAGGAGTATCGCCAAAAGAATTTACATAAGGTATAAGGTCATAACCTTTTTGTTTCATGAGTGCATAAATACCCGGTTCAAATTCTTTGTTCATAAATTCACCCATGGGTCCGCCCAGTTTATTATGTTGCGAAGCGATGAGTGTCATTACATGCTGGTAATCGGCTCCATTGCTTACATGATTGTCAATCAGCACATCCGGCTTCACCAGGTGAAATATCTCGGTAAATGATTGGGCATTCCTTGAATCGTTTTTGATAAAGTCCCTGTTCAGGTCAAAATTTCTTGCATTTCCCCTGAACCCAAATGCCACCGGTCCATTCTGATCAACCCGGTAATTTTCACTTCTGTTCAATGCGCCACCAATATTATAAACTGGAATCATTGCGAGGACAATATTATCAGGCAGTTTTATTTTATTTGTTACAATATCTCTCGCCAATAACATACTGGCATCAATGCCATCGGGTTCACCCGGGTGTATTCCATTTATGACGAGGATGACACTTTTTTTATTCTTACGGATATTATCAAAATTGGAATCACCGTTTTGAGCAACTACAACCAGGTGTAATGGAAGACCGGCATCCGTCATTCCCATTGTGAGCATTTCCACTTTACCTGACTGCTGATCCAATTTTTGCCACCAGGAAATTACTTCTGCATAAGTAGCTGTTTCATTTCCATTGGATTGCTCAAATTTTGTCGTAATTGTTTGACCGAAAATGGTCATCGATATAACCAGGCATAAACCTGTAAAATATATTCTCATGCAGCTAAGTTAAAAATTGAAGTGGATCAACCAAATTGGAATTCCAAGGATGCAGAATTTAAGATAAAAACAAAAAAGGCGATCACATAGGATCGCCTTTAAGAAAAAATCATTTTATCTTAAGCCAGTGTATTCACTTTTCTAGCCAGTTTCCTTTTCAGGTTATTAGCTTTATTTTTATGAATAACACCTTTTTTTGCAAGTTTATCAACCATAGAGGCTACTTCAGGCAATTTTTCAGTTGCTTCACCCTTATCGGTTAATGCCCTTAAATCACGTAGCGCATTACGGGTTGTTTTTCCGTAATAACGGTTTCTGTCGCGACGTTTCAGCGCCTGGCGCATGTCTTTCTTTGTTGCCTTATGATTAGCCATTCATCAAAAATTTAGGACGGCAAAGGTAAGGTTCTAATGCTTAATAATCAAAATTTACAAGATTATTTTTTGCATTTCCAAAATGGCCATTTCCTGCTACCTGGAATGATTTCAACTGAAACATTTCTCCAGGTCGTTAAAATTTTGATTGTCCGCTTAAAATCCTCATTTTAAACGGAAACAAGTTTAATTTCACGATATTTGCTACCTCAAAAAAAACACACATATAAACCCTCCTTTTCATGAAGGATTTTTCCTATATCACTAATTCATCCCCTGCATTCATTGAAAGCTTATATAACGATTTTGTTAAAGACCCTTCCAGTGTAGATGCCGAATTCCGTAAATTTTTTGAAGGTTTTGATTTTGCGCTTGCACAGGGTGCTAATGGAAAAGCCGTTTCAACTCCTGCTGCTCCCGATAAAGCCGTTTCCTCCAGCCACATTTCAAAGGAACTTGGTGTTTACCAGATGATCATCCGGTATCGCAAAAAAGGTCATTTAATGGCCAAAACAAATCCAATTCGGGAAAGAAAGAATCGGGGTGCCAATCTTGACCTGGAAAACTTTGGCTTATCAGAGGCAGATATGGATACTGAATTTGAAGCTGGTAAAGTTGCCGGTCTTGGAAAAGTTCCCCTTCGTAAGATTCTTGATCATTTAAAGAGATTATACACCGGGCATGTAGGCCTGGAATATTTATACATTACCGATCAAAAGAAACAGGATTGGTTGCAGAATGAGATCTGGCATATTCACGATCCGCTTCCTCTGGACCAGAAAAAGCGCATCCTGGATAAATTAAACCAGGGAGTGATTTTTGAAAAGTTTCTGCATACAAAATATATCGGTCAAAAAAGATTTTCCTTAGAAGGCGGCGAAACAACCATTGCTGCATTAGACGCAATCATTAACCTGGCTGCCGATGATGGCGTTCAGGAAGTTGTAATCGGCATGGCTCACCGTGGCAGGCTGAATGTACTGGCTAATGTTTTGGGTAAAACCTATGAACAGATATTCAGTGAATTTGAAGGAACATCCATTCCTGACCAAACGATGGGAAGTGGTGATGTAAAATACCACCTGGGTTTTGGAAGCGATATTACTACGATCAATAATAAAAAAATACACCTCAAGTTAAGCCCGAATCCTTCACACTTAGAAGCGGTGGATCCTTTAGTAGTTGGTTTCAGCAGGGCAAAGGCAGATGTAATGTATGGTTCTGATTATGATAAGATATTACCTATCCTGATTCATGGAGATGCTTCGGTTGCTGGCCAGGGTGTTGTTTACGAAGTTTTGCAAATGAGTGGGTTGAAAGGTTATTATACCGGTGGTACCATTCATTTTATAATTAATAACCAGATTGGTTTCACCACAGATTTTGATGATGCAAGAACGGCGGATTATTCAACATCTGTTGCCGCTATGGTGCAGGCACCTGTTTTTCATGTTAATGGAGATGATCCGGAGGCTGTTGTAAAATGCGCTGAAATAGCCATTCGTTATCGCCAGGAATTTAATGCTGATATTTTTATTGATATGGTTTGTTATCGCCGGCATGGTCATAATGAAGGTGATGATCCCAAGTTCACACAACCACATTTATATTCACTGATCGATAAGCATCCAAATCCAAGAGAGGTATACGTAAATTATTTATTGAATCATGGTGAAGATGATGCGCGGCAGATGGCCAAAGAAATGGAAAGCAAATTCTGGAGCGACCTGCAGGAAAGATTGGATGAAATAAAGCAAAATCCTTTGCCTTATAAATACCAGCAACCCGAATTGGTATGGCGAAGTTTAAGAAGGGCAACGCCTGAAGATTTTGAACGATCACCCGTTACGGCAATCAGTGAAGCCGATTTTAAATTGTTGTTTGATAAATTAATGCAATGGCCTGATGAATTTAAACCATTGAGAAAGGTTGAAAAGATCATACAGGATAAAAAGAAATTGTTTGAAACGGAGAATAAAGTGGATTGGGCTACGGGTGAATTGCTTGCTTATGGCAGTTTGTTGCTGGAAGGCAAAGATGTGAGAATGAGTGGACAGGATGTAAAGCGAGGAACTTTTTCTCATCGGCATGCTACCATTTATGATGAATCGGGCAAGGAATATAACAGGCTTAATTATTTTAAAGAAGGTCAGTCTGAGTTTCGTATTTACAATTCATTGTTAAGCGAATTTGGTGTACTCGGATTTGAATACGGTTATGCTATGGCACATCCGAATGCACTGGTTATCTGGGAAGCGCAGTTTGGTGATTTTGCAAATGGTGCTCAAACAATCACCGACCAGTTTATTTCAACTGCCGAACAAAAATGGCAGCGGATGAATGGTGTTACGATGTTATTGCCTCATGGGTATGAAGGCCAGGGACCTGAACATTCAAGTGCAAGGATGGAGCGTTTCCTGCAAATGTGCGCCGAACTGAATATGGTGATTGTAAATGTGACCACAGCCGCTAACTTTTTCCATGTATTACGTCGCCAGTTGGCATGGCCATTCAGAAAACCTTTGATTGTATTTTCTCCGAAAGCTATATTAAGATCACCTGGAACTTACTCGCATATAAAAGAATTTACAAGCGGTGGTTTTAAAGAAGTATTGGATGATCCTTTTATTGAGGATGCCAATGAAGTGAGGAAAGTTTTATTCTGCAGCGGTAAAATATATTATGATTTGTCTGAAAGGCAAGTCAAAGAGGATCGGAAGGATATTGCTATTATCCGACTTGAACAAATCTATCCTTTGCCGGATAACCAGTTGGATGAATTATACAATAAGTATAATAAAGCTACCTGGTTCTGGGTACAGGAAGAACCCCTGAATATGGGCGCAGCCTGGTTTCTGCAAATGAATCTAAAAAATATAAATTATGGCGTAATCAGCAGGCAGCCAAGTGCGGCTACTGCTACAGGTTATGCTAAGGTGCATATGCAGGAACAATCGGAGATCATAGAAACAGCATTTAGTATTTGAGATGGTTGATGTTGGATTGGAATTCGGAATCAGGAAATTGGAATTAGGCTGAATGTTGGAAGTTTCAAAAACATACTAAACAATAAACATGTAAACCCTAAAACTCTTTTTAATTTTTACTTTTTAATTTTTACTTTATCATATGATTGATATTAAAGTACCAACAGTAGGGGAATCTATCAGTGAAGTTACACTGGTTAAATGGTTAAAGAAAGATGGTGAATACGTGGACCGGGATGAAATGATTGCAGAACTGGAAAGTGAGAAAGCCACTTTTGAAGTAAATGCCGAACAAGCTGGTATCCTGAAAACCGTTGGTAAGGAAGGCGATACCTTAAACATAGGCGATGTAGTGGCACAAATTGACGAAACCGCGGCGAAGCCTGCAGGCACTGAAGCGAAACAAGAAGCAAAAGAAGAAAAACCTGCGAAAAAAGAAACTGAGGCAAAACCGGAAAAAGAAACAACTGCACCCGTAAAAGCATCGGCGGATGTTAAAGCATCACCTGTTGCATCAGCCATTATTGCAGATAAAAAAGTTGATCTGAAAGATATCCAACCTTCCGGTTCAAACAAACGAATATTAAAGAACGATGTTCTGGAAGCTTTGAATAATCCCGGGCGTAAACCCGGTGTTGCATTATTCAGCAGGGAAGAGAAGCGGGAGAAAATGAGTAACCTGCGTAAAACCATTTCCCGCAGGCTGGTAGAAGCAAAGAATACAACGGCCATGCTCACTACTTTTAATGAAGTAGATATGAGCAATATCATGGCTATACGTACCAAATACAAAGACAAGTTTAAAGAAAAGCATGGGGTTGGTTTAGGATTTATGAGTTTCTTTACCAAAGCCACCTGTTATGCATTACAGGAATGGCCATCAGTTAATGCATATATTGATGGGGATGAAATCATCTTGCATGACTATTGCGATATTTCAATAGCGGTATCAGCACCAAAAGGTTTAGTGGTTCCCGTTATACGCAATGCAGAAAGTTTAAGCATGGCTGAAATTGAAATGAAAGTAGTTGAACTGGCAACAAAGGCCAGGGACAATAAACTTTCGATGGAAGAAATGCAGGGTGGAACATTTACACTAACGAATGGCGGCGTATTCGGTTCATTGATGTCAACGCCAATCATCAACATTCCGCAATCGGCTATTTTAGGAATGCATAAAATTGAAGAAAGACCGGTTGTTGTTAATGGGCAGATCGTTGCCAGGCCAATGATGTACCTGGCACTTAGTTACGATCACCGCGTAATTGATGGAAGAGAATCCGTAAGTTTTTTGGTACGCATTAAAGAACTATTGGAGAAACCAGAATTATTACTTTTTGGTAAAGATCCGGTTACTGCATTGCTGGATATGTAATCAACTACTTAAATCTTAGTATCAAAAAGCGGCCAGGTAAATCGGCCGCTTTTTGTTTATTTGCACCCTTTGACAAATAATCAGGTTAGTCTTTAATCTATTTCCATTTAAGTTTGTGTGATGAGCAGGTTTTATTCATATATCAATACAGCGAAAGTGGTTTTGTCGGGTTATAGTGGTGATCGACCCTTTTCGTTGTTTTTGAAAGATTTTTTTAAGCAGCATAAAAAACATGGATCTACGGACCGTAAGCAAATCGCACATCTATGTTATTGTTATTTTCGGTTAGGCAAAGCCGGTAAAAGTATACAGCCTGCGGACAGAATTATAACTGCTTTGTTTTTATGCAGTAAACATCCGAACAAAATACTCTCGGAGGTCGCCCCTGAATTGAATGATTCTGTTCATTTATCCCTGGAAGAAAAATTGAACAAAATAAAATTTCCTTTGCATGCAGAAGATATTTTTCCCTGGAAAGATCAATTATCAACAGGTATTGATTATACATCTTTTGCTATGTCTCATCTTCGGCAGCCTGATCTTTATTTAAGGATCAGGCCAGGTTTTGAAGGCATGGTTGAAAAGAAACTGGCAGCTGCAAATATTACTTTTAACCACGTCAATGAACGTTGCTTATCCCTGGATAATTCATCAAAGTTGGATGATGTAATTGAATTGGATAAAGAAGCCGTTGTGCAGGATCTCAATTCGCAAAGAGTTGGGGAAATGGTTCCATTAACAATAAACGAACAACCCCTAAAAATATGGGACTGTTGCGCGGCGAGTGGAGGCAAATCGATTTTGTTTCATGATTTGTTTCCCGCAGCTAAACTTACGGTGTCGGACATTCGAAATTTTATATTAAACAACCTGGCAAAAAGATTTCAGCAGGCAGGTATTACAGGATATCGTTCTATAATAGCGGATCTGACTACAGGCGAAAGCAGGCTGCCTGCAACAAAATATGACCTGGTGATCTGTGATGCGCCTTGTACCGGTTCGGGAACCTGGGGCCGTACGCCGGAGCAATTATATTTTTTTGATGATCAGAAGATCGATTATTATGCAAATCTGCAACAAAAAATATCAGGTGAAGCATCAAAACATATAAAACCCGGAGGTTATTTTTTATACATCACCTGCTCTGTTTTTAAAAAAGAAAATGAAGAGGTGATCAAAAAATTGCAAATTGATGGTGGATTGAAATTGGTTAATATGGAATTATTAAAAGGCTATGATCAAAAAGCAGATACTCTGTTTGCTACCCTGTTACAAAAACAATGATCCGTTAATTTAATTTTACGAATCCAACAGTTTCCAGTTTTTTATTTCCATCCCAAACAACCAATTGATATTTTCCCGCGGGTAATGTGGAAACCGGTATAGTAAATAATGATCTCCCAGCAGGTTTGGTTTTGCTTTGTTGAATGATAATACTTCCCTGCATATTCACAACCTGTATTTTCATTGCTGCAATTTCATTGGAAGTATTAACGGCAATATTCAACATTTCGGTACGTACCGGGTTTGGATAAATATGCAAGGTTTTTGATTCATTAGGAATGACTGCATTACACGAATTACTTTTTGTTAATGTAAGTGAATCTAAATAAACTTCTGTAATACTAACGGTATCGATCACTTGTTTTATCCTGTATTGAACCGTTCCGGCTGAAACACCAGAAAGCGAATCGACATATTCATAAGCATTTGCCTGCAAAGTTTCTCCCTTGCCTTTTACTTCTGCAAGTGTAACATACTCAGTGCTTCCGGGGATCTTTCTTTCAATTATATATTTCATGGCATGCATATCCTTGCTGCTCCAGGACAATGTTGTACGACAATCTTCTATCTTGCCAGTCACGGTTGCATATTGATTAAGTAAACTGGAAAAAGCTTTTTTCATATCCGGTATGCCATAACCTGTCCGGTCATCGGGGCTATTAAATTTATCACCCGCTTCTCTTAAGGTTTCAATGATCTTTATATTATTGAATTCAGGAAAGGCCTGCCATAAACAAGCTGAGAGACCGGCCATATTGGGACATGCGAAAGAAGTACCATTACCGGTGGCAATAGTATTATTGGTTGCCTGTATAACTGCTGATACGCCAACAGAGGCTACATCTGGTTTAATCCTTCCATCTGCAGAAGGGCCATAACTGGATGAATTTGCCGGCACACGGGAAGTATTCACTGAGCCAACCGCAACTACGCTATCTCCATCAGCTGGCGTCATAATATATTTCCATGCACCACTTCCTTCATTACCTGCTGCATTAAAAACCAATATTCCTTTTTTAGCTGCCAGGTCAGCTCCTCGGGCAGCAATTGTTGTATTGCCATCCATATCCTGGTAAGTATAATTCAGCGAAGGATCATCAAATCCATAATACCCTAATGAAGATGAAATAATATCGGCGCCTGCACTGTCTGATCTCTCCGCACCACAAACCCAGTTATGTTCTTCAATGGGATATTCTGAACGAACATCTTCCGTAACAAATAAATAAAAATTTGCTTTTGGTGCTTTCCCAACAAAACGACCCGGAAGGTTTGCCGCAATGGTTGATAAACATTGCATGCCATGTGCATTATCATTGGCAACATTGGCTTCATTGTTTACAAAATCCCAGGTGCTTATAATTTGACCATTAGCAACAATGCTATCCATTGCATCAAGCGTATTGTAATTATAAAAACCTGCATCCAGCATAGAAATGGTCATGCCTTGTCCGCGCAAACCAATGTTGTGCAGAAATTCTCCATTATGCATTTTCATCTCATTCAATGATCGTTCACCATAATCATAAAAATTATCGGCGATGTTTGTTGTTCTTAGTAATGACTGACCAGGAAGAGGTGTTACAACATGTTCCGTTTTTTTTGCAAATTGATCGGGATTAGAAGGTGCTGTAATCGACGCAATGGGGGAAGTAGTTAATACAAATGGAAATGAATTAATTTTTTGAATGGCTGCCGGGTCATTTGTTTGAATGCTCACCTGGTTCATCCATTTGGATATGTTCATAACCGTTACATTCGGCACATTTTTCAGGCTGTCAATATATTTTTGAGAAACGGGCAGATCGGTACTATCTAATGTTATGCCGTAACGGGTTCTTCTTTCAATCGCTTTGGCAGACAGAAATGCTGCGGGATTGGACAGTTGAAAAGTACTGCCTCCTTTGTCTGTGAACTTTACAATATACCGGCTAAGCTGGCTATTTGCCTGTGTGAAAAACAAAGCCAAAAAAATCCAAAGCATTATTTTTTTCATGCTGCACTATTATTTGCCGGTGGTTGTTATTAGGGATGGATCAATTTTAATTATGATCAACCATCCACATTTTAATTTCAAAGCCTGTTTTGTAAGGATCGTAGTTCACGTTTGGCGGGTTGCCTGTAGGATTTGGCTGATGCTCCCACATGGCATATTCTTTATACACCAGGCCGATGTTTTTTGCATATCGTTCAACCAGTAATGTTTTGGCGGCGTATGAAGATGGATCCGTAATCGGCAGGTTAAAAGATTCATCAGCACCAACGATCGTGTATACATCATTTATTTCCAGTGTACCCGTGTTGAAACTGCTTATGGGCCCATCAAAATAATATTCCCAATCTTCCATATTATCATCATTACTGAAATTATAATATCCATCATAAGGTTCAGTAGGTAAATACCGGTTTCCTTTCCAGGTATTTCCATCACGGAAGGGTTGGTGAATTTTTATTACACGCATATTATCTTCAATAACTTCAACCTGGTCATCCAGGATAGTAATAAAATAGCTGCCATTGGGTTTCCAGCTTTCAGTGGCTAAACTATCCGTGATATAACGGTAAACTCGGTAGGAAGGCCTGCCAAGGTTGTCTGTGATAGCGGCATCTACCACATGTTTTACCTGGTATCGGCGTACTTCAACGTTGCGGCCAAAATTGGTGAATACGGTAGAATCTAACCGGTAAGTAATGTATTTACCGGGTTGTGTTAATACAAATTCAGATAACGATTCTGTTTCAAAATCCTCAGTTTGTTTTTCGCATGATAATATGCCAATGCTCAAAAGAAGAATAAAACAATAACGGGAAAGGGTAGAAACAGCCATATGATGTTTTTAAATCTGGTCAAAAATAGGATTATGAAATAGAGCGCCGCTTTTCAAACGCATAAAAAAACCGGAAAAATCAATTTTCCGGTTCTAAAACGTTTTTGATAACTACATATTGCTTAAAGTTATTGGGTCTGTCCGTTGAATAATGCCGCCACCAATTACATCATCACCTTCATAAAAAACAGCACTTTGTCCTGGTGCTATTCCTTTGGCATTTTCATAAAACTGCACTTTTACCTGTGCGTTTGCAGGATACAAATTTGAAAGTGTTCCCTGGTCCTTATAGCGGATCTTGGTCACAGCTTCCATTCCCGACGTAATGGTATCATATTTCAACAGGTTGATCTTGCCAACCATCATTTCATTTTTTTCAAGGTCTTCTTCATCTCCCAAAACAACGGTGTTATTATTTGGGTCGATGGCCGTTACATAAACCGGTTTACCAAAAGTAATATCCAATCCTTTTCTTTGCCCGATGGTATAAAATGGGTAACCTTTATGCTGACCAAGAATTTTTCCTTCCTTATTGATGAAATTTCCACCTGCTACTTTTTCTTCCAGCCCGCTAACCCGTCGTTTCAGAAAACCACGGTAATCATTATCAGGAACAAAACAGATCTCATAGCTTTCGCTTTTTTTAGCCAGTTCGGGATAACCATAATCCAACGCCATCTGGCGAATTTCTGTTTTACGATAGGGTCCCAAAGGTAAAAGCGTTCTGCTTAAAAGGTCTTGTTGCAAACCCCATAAAACATAGCTCTGGTCTTTGGTTTCATCAACCGCCTTGCTGATATAATACCGGTCATTGGTATGCTGGTGAATTTTTGCATAATGGCCCGTGGCAATAAATTCGCAATCCATGGCATCGGCCCTTTTTAACATGGCCCGCCATTTAATATGTGTATTGCAAAGCACACAAGGGTTTGGTGTGCGGCCGGCAATATATTCATCCACAAAATTCTCAATCACAAAATCACCGAATTCTTCCCTGATATCTAAAATAAAATGCGGAAATCCGTGTTGAACAGCCGCCATCCGGGCATCATTAAAACTATCTACATTACAACAACCGGTTTCTTTTTTACCGCCACCGCTGCCGCTGTAATCCCAGGTTTTCATAGTGATCCCAACCACTTCATAACCTTGATCATGAAGCATTAAAGCGGTAATTGTACTATCAATTCCACCACTCATGGCCACCAAAACTTTTCCTTTCCGGCTCATATTTTATTAAAAACGGGTTTAATTCTTTTTTGAGGCTGCAAATATACGAATCATCTGCCGGTAGCTATAACAGGCAACTGTTAAGGTTGTTCAACCGTCATTCCGTATAATTAAAAATCACCAATTAAAATTGTGATGACAGGTATCGGTAGTTTCTATTTAATAGATAATTTTACTATCACTTGTTAGGCAAACATTTGCCTGTTTTCTGGACAATCAAAACAAAAAATTATATGTATTTGAAAAAATGGATGATCGTTACAATGTCTGCACTGGCTGTAAGCAGCCTATATGCACAGGATCGTAAAATTGAATTTGAAAAATACACTTTGCCCAATGGATTAAAGGTGATCCTGCACCAGGATAATTCTGCTCCCGTTGTGGCAGTTACAGCCTTATATCATGTGGGTTCAAAAAATGAAGACACGGCCCGTACCGGGTTTGCACACTTTTTTGAGCACCTCTTATTTGAGGGATCTAAAAATATTGAACGTGGACAGTTTGATAAATATGTAACCAATGCTGGTGGAGCATTAAATGCCAACACCTCGCAGGATCGTACATTTTATCATATGGTTCTTCCATCAAACCAGTTAAAAATGGGTCTTTGGCTGGAAAGTGAGCGAATGATGCATGCAAAAATTGAAGATGTGGGTGTCAATACGCAGCGTGAGGTAGTAAAAGAAGAAAAGCGCCAGCGGATGGATAACCAGCCATACGGATCGATCCTGACAGAGATCTTATCAAGAGCTTATAAAGTGCATCCTTACAGGTGGGCGCCAATTGGCAGTATTGAACACCTGAACCAGGCTTCCCTGTCCGAATTCATGGATTTTTATAAAACATTTTATGTTCCCAATAACGCAGTGTTATCTATTGCTGGCGATATCAATATTGCTGAAACCAAAAAAATGGTCGAAGCTTATTTTGCTGAAATTCCCAAAGGAACAAAACCTATTCCGAGACCAAATGTTACAGAGCCGCCATTGGGAGGTGAGGTAAAAGCCACGATTGAAGATAATATTCAGTTGCCCGCGGTGATAGAAGCATACCGAGCACCCAAACAAGGCAGTGATGAATATTATGCATTTAATATGCTGGCTACTATTTTATCCGGGGGCCCTTCTTCCCGCATGAACCAGGAATTAGTGGATGAAAAACAATTGGCACTGCAAGCAATGGCTTTGCCATTTTTTAATGAAGATGCAGGTTTGTTTATCAATTTTGCCGTTGCTAATATGGGCGTAGATCCGGAGAAACTGCAAACTGCGATGGACAGTGTAGTAATGGATGTGAAGAATAACCTGGTAAGCGAAAAAGAATTTCAAAAAATTCAAAACCAGGTAGAAACTGATTTTGTAACAGGAAATTCAACCGTTGCAGGTATAGCCGAAAGCCTGGCAAACTATGAAGTGTATTTTGGGAATGCCAATTTGATAAACACAGAATTGGAACGCTATAAAAAAGTTACCCGCCAGGATATCTTAAATGTTGCAAAAAAATATTTGAATGATGATAACAGGGTAGTATTACATTATGTTCCAAAAACTGAAAAGAAAGCGGAGCAAAAAGCTTTTTAATAGGAGGTCTGTGTTATCAATGAATCAATTCAAAACTTACAAGGATATCATTTTAGTGATTGAATAAATAGAATTAAACATGAAATGAGCCATAAGCTATCGCATACAGCAGGGAAGATTATTTGGCGAATTCCATGTGACTAAAAAAAATAAAAATAAACACATGAAAAAAATATTGATTTTTCTTTTGGCAATATCGCCTGTTTTGTTACAGGCACAAACGAAAGTTGACCGTTCCAAAGTTCCTCAACCTGCTCCTGCACCAGCCATTAATGTTGGTAAGCCGGTAACATATACATTGGCAAATGGATTAAAAGTATTTGTGGTTCAAAATAAAAAGTTACCCCGTGTTTCTGCAACACTTGCTATTGATTTGGATGGCATTGTTGAAGGCGATAAAGCTGGTATGAGTTCTATGGCGGGAAGCCTGTTGCGCAGGGGAACCGCAAAAATGAATAAGGCAGCCCTGGATGAGGCCATTGATTTTTTAGGCGCTTCCATTAACACTTCATCAACATCTGCCACCGCAAGTTCACTAACAAGAAATTTTCCCAAAACAATGGAGTTGCTGAGTGATGTGGTTTTAAGACCATCATACCCGGCAGACGAATTGGAGAAAATACGCAAACAGGAATTATCTGCATTGCAAGCTAACCAAAGTGATCCTGCTGCTATTTCCCAAAACGTAGTTCAAAAACTGGCTTACGGCAAAGACCATCCATATGGTGAAATTGTTACGCAGCAATCATTGAATAATGTAACGGTAGCGGATATTCGTAAATATTTTGACACCTATTGGAAACCTAATAATGCATACCTGGTTTTTGTGGGTGATATCGATCCCTTAGAAGCAAAAAAACTTTCTGAACAATATTTCGGTTCCTGGAAAAAAGGCGAAGTGCCATCTATAAATTATGATGCGCCAAAGCCTCCTGCCAAAACAATGATCGCGTTAGTTGACCGTCCAAGCAGTGTGCAGAGTGTTATCAATTTTATTACACCTGTGGAATTAAAACCGGGTGCACCCGAAGCCATTCCATCATCCGTTATGAATAATATTCTGGGTGGTGGTTTTTCTGGTAGGTTGTTTGCCAACCTGAGAGAAAAACATGGGTTTACTTATGGAGCATACTCATCACTGTCACCTAACAGGCTGATAGGAAGTTTTACAGCGAGTGCTTCTGTACGTAACGAGAAAACAGACAGTGCCATTGGCCAGTTTTTAAGCGAGTTTAATCGCATCAGGAAAGAAGCTATTTCTGGTGATGAAGTTTCGAGAATGAAAAATTACCTGTCAGGTGGATTTGCCCGTTCATTGGAAAATCCTGCTACGATCGCCAATTTTGCTTTGAATATTGCACGCAATAAATTACCGCAAAATTATTACCAGGATTATCTCAAAAACCTGGCAAGTGTTACACCTGCTACGGTGCAACAAATGGCCAACAAATATGTATTACCCGGACAGATGTATATCGTTGTAGTTGGTAATGCCAAAGAAATTGCCAATGGATTAGAGAAGTATGGTGAGGTGAAATATTTTGATATATATGGAAATGAAACACCGGCACCAACTGTTAAAGAGGTAGCATCAGGTACTACACCAGAAACAGTTTTGAAAAAGGCAATTGAAGCAACCGGTGGTGCTGCCGCCATTGCTGCAGTAAAAGATATTTCATTAAAAGGCGCTGTGTCTATCATGGGACAGAACATTGACCTGGAACAAAAGAATGTTTTTCCAACAGCCTATTCAATGGTCGTTAGCATGGGTGGAATGGTTATTCAAAAAGAAGTTTTGAATAATGGCAAAGCGATGATGGTTCAACAGGGTGCAGATGTGCCCGTTGATGATAAAAAAATGGAAGAATTAAAAGAGAAGTCAGCATTTTTTATTGAAAAATTTTACCTGGATCAGAAAGGATATACTTTTAATTTGACAGGCATTGAACCTGTGGATGGCAAAGAAGCTTATGTACTGGCGGTCACTTCACCGCAGGGTCGTACGGTTACAAATTTTTATGATAAGAATTCCGGATTGATGGTGAAATCATCTTCAGAACAGGAAGCTGGACCCATGGGTAAAATAATGGTTCAGACTTATTTTAATGATTATAAAACATATAATGGCGTACAAATACCAACAAAGATCACGGTTGATATGGGACAGTTACAGCAGGAAGTAAATTTCACGGAAGTAAAAGTTAATTCAGGTTTAAAAGCTGAAGATTTGAAATAAACAAATCGATCAAAATAAATAAAAAAAATACCGTTGTGAAATCAGCGGTATTTTTTTTATGGTGGAAAATTAAATTATTATTTATTTGATTTTTGAATACGTTGCGTTTCTTCCAGCTCCATATTTTCTACTCTAACATAAATATAACTGTCAGCACCTTCCAGGAGAGCAACCCATATTTTTCTTTTTTCCTGGTTCACTTTTATTGCGCGGATAATATTATAATCGAAATATTCATGCTTAATCGTTGTCCTTACATCTGATGGAAGATTTTTTTCTTTTCCATAGCTGATATGATAAATAAGATCTCCGTTTTTTGCAGATAATGCCCTGTTTTGCTGATCGTCTTGCATAAATTCTACGAGGTATTTTTTGTTCAGTTCAGTCCAATTCAGATCTGTTACATTTTTAAAATATTCACCAAAAGCCTTGTTTACTTTTTCATTTACAGTTACAATGGGCGAGGTAGCAGGAACGGTAATAGGTGATAACCGCTGGTAAGTGAGTTCCTGTGCAAAGGAACTGCTTAGTATAAGCATTGGCGTTAGCCATCCGCTGAGTTTGATTAAGAATTGCTTTTTCATTGTTTAAGGTTTAGTGCCAGGTAACTGATTACACCAGCGGGTTATTAAATTCAGTTTTGTGAGATAGTCTTTGTAATAGCAAAACTATTACTGGATGCAGGTAGTAACCAGCTACATTGAGCAGTTAACAATTATCAGCAGTAAATGGAGAAATGAAAAAGTATAATAACAGGGTAGTTTATTTTTCAAGTATAATAAAACAGATATCGATCAAAAAATTTCAACATCATTTTTTTACCATTAAATGCTTACAATTATTTAATAAAAAAGCGGTTGTATTTTGTACAACCGCTGTGAAAAATACAGGAATGGTTTAATGATTATTGGTAAATCTATTTATTCAGATTAAGTATTGTTTTAGAATAATCTATTGAATGCAAGTTGTATAAATCACGTTTTGAAAATTTTTAAAATACTTATATATTAATTATAAGCATGATCAATAACGTATAATCAGGATGTTCGGGATGAACGAATTTATTCATTGATTATACCAAACTTCCTTGGATCGAATTTTCGAAGTGGACAATTATTTCATAACAACTTTACCTTAATACTCGATTTTTTTCCATCCCATAAATTGTCAACTGGTAAGCGCATTATCCATAAACCATTGCTTGATGAATCGTACCCATATTGAGCACCTGATTGTACAGAAGGCACCTTGAACCATTGAGATGCAGGATCAAGTTGCAGGTATACTTCTAATGGACGTAGTTGGTACCCAGGCATAATAAATAAACAAGGTTGAGGGGAAAATCGAAGAGAAAGATCTGTAAATCCTATACCATATTCATCAGCAAGAACCCATTTCAAATTTTTAAAGGTGATTGTATTTGGATCCTGCTGATCATTGATCACTAACACGTTGATTGTATCAACAATTGTATTGTTTTTTATTTGGAAAGAATAGGTGCCCTGAACAAGTTGCCTGGCAAATAATTGAAATCCCGGATTAACATTTATATCAACAACTGATGGTCCAGAAATTTGTGTCCAATCATAAAATACCGGCGACCACCAAGCATCAAATGTGCCCCAAATAATCACCGAATCCAATGGTAAAGTAAGTAGAATGTCCGGCTCAACATATTCAACTGGTGGCTGAACAGGTAAAGTGTTCACTGTTACCCAAACCGTATCCGTTGAAAACAATCCCCCGGCATCAGTCACTTTCAACTCAAGCTGGTAAACTCCCTCTACAAGCGTTGTTACATGGGTTTGAGACGAATCAACATTTGAAATATTAATTGAAGAAGGACCTGAAATTTTCGTCCATGCATAAGCGATAATATTATTATCCGGATCATAAGATGTACTGCCATCGAGCAATGCGAAATTATCTGGTAATGTGATATTTTGATCATTGCCGGCAATGGCTACCGGGGGTTGGTTGGGTTGGGACGGATCGTTAACAAGAATCTGCATGGTATCTGTTGCTGTTAATCCGCCATCATCTGTTACTTTTAATTCAACATTGTATAAACCTGTTATAAGATTTTTAACGGATGTTTTTGCAGCAGATGGGTCAGTGATTATAGAAGATGCAGGGCCAGTAATTTTTCTCCAGGCATAACTGGTTATGCTGCCATCAGCATCGCTGGAAGAATTGCCATCCAGTGAAACACTGTCTGTTGGTAAAGTAATTATTTGGTCTGGCCCTGCATCTGCAATTGGTGGAATATTTACTTCAATGCAATTTTCGCAAGAGTATTCTTTTTGACATGAAGAATGAATCATACTGAATAATACAAAGCAAAGAAGTATGTTACCCTGTTTCATTTTTTACTATTTAAACTTTTATTTATTTATGAAACTTTACAGTATTCAAAATATTCGCTCCCACTTTCTTACCCATTTTGTTTCCTTTATCAACGGATGCCTGGTAGTGAATGCCAGCATAAACCCTGCTATCTCCCATTTCCTTTGACATTTCATAAAATGAATTAAAATTGCGGGCAGGCATACCCAGATAATCATAAGTATGTAAGCTGAATTTAAAATTTGCACCAAACACATCGGTAAGCATCTCTGCCACAGCCGCACTAATTACAGCATGCGCAGCCGGGAACTCAGGATGGTTAGGTGTGGGTATCAGTGGCGACCAGTCGCTGTGTCCCATCTCATTGCGGATATAGGTAATAGGCCGTAAAAGTTTGTAATTATATTTATTGATAAAACAAATTAAACCGGCATCATTTTGAACAAGGCCCACTTTTACATAAGCTAATGCGGCAACATCAAGTGCTGGTTGCGCCTTAGTAATTACCTGGGACAGCACAGATACAAAATGTCCGCCTCCAGGATATCCTGGCGCATCCCGGTTGTAAATTGCAATGGCAGTTTGATCAGGAGTTAATACCAGCGATTTTTCATACACATCTTTTGCCATTTCCCAAAATGCAGAACCAGCAATATTAGAGTACATTGGTGGCGGCTCAAGAGCCGTACCATTTGCTACACCTGGTACCAACAATCTCCGCTGGCTGGCATAAGGATTAATGGGTGGATTTGATGAAGTAGGCACCCAAAGGCCAGGGCCAACTAGTGGAACATAAGGTGCATTTATATTTGTCGATCCATCTGTAGCTGCCCATGCTAAAACTCTTGTTGCAACTTCTTTTCCAAATGCTATTGAACGTTGTAAAGTTTCGTTTGTCACTTCTCCGGCAAATGTGGATTGTAAATTGTTTTCGAGGTTATTGATATTGGTTTTATTAACATCAGAAGTTGTTGGAAAAAGTTTTCTATTCATTTCAGCCAATGCCGCATTGGCACTTGCTGCCCAATGGTAAGCTTTCCCCGGTTCAGTTTTTGGCATCTCAGGAAAATCTGTCAGTTGGCCATATAATGATTGGTATCCGGGCATACCATTTACAACGGCTTCGTATGTTGCAATTCCACAATAGGATTGTGATCTGTCGGATCCCTGAGAACCTGTTCCGGGTGCAAGCGGTACACGCAACATGTCAAGTTGCATGTCCAGCCATTTAATAACCAGGTCTGAACCAAATGTTTTAGCTTGTTTTAAATGGCCATGTCCATTATTATTGTTTTTAGACACAACGCTTAATTCATTTTCTAATATTTGCGTAGAGTCCTTCTGACAAGAAAAATTAAAAATGGAGATTGAAGTAAAGACTAAACTTGCGTAGAGAATTTTCTTTCTCATAAAATAATTATTAATGGTTTATGGAATTTATATTCAGGTAAAATTTAAATTAATTCGTAAGCCATTAAAAGCACAAATGAGTATCTGGCGGCATGGAGAAGCAATCAAAGCAAATAAGATTGCCATTAACGTAATGTTGTAATAATTCGAGAAAATTATTATCAATAGAATTTAAAAATTACTTGCCACTTGCGGAAATGCATCAAAACCATTTCATCAAAGATTCTTTGCGGCTGCGGGAAACATTGACTGTAGAGCCATCACTCATAATAAGATAACCACCTTCTCCCCGAACATATTTTGTTACTTCATTCAGATTGACAATAAATGAATGGTGAACACGAAGAAAAAAGGGAAAATCCTGAACCTGCAATTCCACTTCTTTTAAAGTTCTGCATGCAGTGATCTTCGTTTTATTTTTTAAGAAGAGATGAGTATAATTATCATTGGCTTCGCATCGAATTAATTGGTCGGAGGGAATTAGTTCAAAACCCTCAGCAGTAGGTATTGCAATTTTATGAAAACCCGTTTCATTATGTTTTACCTGGTTCATCAACATCTGGAAATGTTCTGCTGAGGGTAGGTGTTTTAATGATTGAACTTTTCGTACTGCAACAACAAGCTCTTTGGGATCAATCGGTTTTAATAAATAATCCAGTGCACTGAAACGGATTGCTTTAATGGCATATTGATCATAGCTTGTGGTAAAAATAACAGAGAATGGAATTTCATTAAAATGTTCCAGCATGTCAAAGCCATTCATTGTAGGCATTTCAATGTCCAAAAATACAAGTGATGGTTGGTGTTTTTCAATAGCTGTAAGACCTTGTTTTGCCGATAGGCATTGTTGCATTACCTGCACTTCCGGGCAGTGATCATGCAGAATTATATTAAGTGTGTCAAGGCAATGAACCTCATCATCAATCAAAATCGCTTTTATCATAAACACAAGGTATTTTAATGATTACTTCTGTACCTGCAGCACTTCCATCAGCATATATAAGATCTTTAATGGTAACAGGGGATTCGTTTACTGTTAAGCCCTGGATCTTCGCAATGCGTTCAGCGGTTATTTTTAACCCAACTGATTTATGTTTGGTGGCGTATTTACTGTTTTGTGCAGCTGCTTGTTTACGACCAATACCATCATCCGTTATTTTTATTAAAAGAAAATTATAAGACATATTTATTGCAATATCCAAATGTCCTTTTTCTTCTTTATGCATTAAACCATGCCATATAGCATTTTCTACATAAGGTTGAATAATTAATGGAGGAACCTTCATTATTTCGGCATCTATATCACTGGATAATTTCACTGTATAAGTGAAATGATTATTAAATCGCAAAGCTTCAAGATCAAGATATAATTCCAGGGATTCAAGTTCACTCTCTAATGTTATCAATGCTGCCTGCGAGTTTTGCAGGATCATGCGTACCAATTTGGAAAATTTGGTAAGGTATTCCGCAGCTTGTTCTTTGTTGTTTTGAAGAATAAACCTGTTGATTGAATTAAGGGAATTAAATATAAAATGAGGGTTCATTTGTGCACGCAACGCCTGCATTTCAAGTTCAGAGGCTTGCTTCTGTAATTCTGCCTTTGATTTTTCGTATGCCAATTTTTGTAATTGCAATTCATTTTCTGCAATTACTCTTTTATTTTTTTCCGTTTTCCTTTTCAAAATGATATTCCTGAAAACAAAAACCCCTAATAATAGAGTTGCCAAAACACCAGCGATAAGAATATTCTTTAATAGTGATTCTCTTTGTAGTCTTGCAGCATTCAATTCTTTTTCTTTATCGAATAATGTTAATTGATGTTCGTATTTATAAGCAGCCAGTTTGCCCCTTGTTTGTGCATTCATAACCGCTTCCTTCATGTCAATATAATTATGAAAATAATAATAGGCGCTATCTGTTTGTTTCATTCGATTGTATGTAGAATATAGTATTCTATATCCATCTCGGATATATGGTTTGCTTTGTGTTTGTATGGCAATACTTAAACCTTGTGATGCATAATTGATCGCAGAATCATTATTATTTATTACTTCATAATATTTGGCAATATCGAGCAATGTTCTTTTGGCCTGGTTAAGATCTTTTAATTGCAGGTGGAGAATTAATCCCTTTTGAAAATTGGGTAAAGCTTTATTGTATTCTTTTTTAGCCATATAATATTCACCCTTGCTAACCAGGTAAAATCGCAAGTCTTTGATATTGGCATTTGTGGAATCAAATTGATTATAATAGTATAATGCGGAATCCATCTGTCCGGATTTGGTTAGCAGTTCTGCATATTCTACCAAGTTCCATGTAGTTATAAATCGATTTTCACTTTCTATTAAAAATAGCTGACGCCAGAAAGGTAATGCTGTTGAGTATTCTTCCAATAACATATACATTAAGCCCATAACCCACAATTCATGAATAGTATAGTATTTGGTTCCTCCATTATCCCGTTCATTTTTGATGATCTTTTGTTGCGTTTCTAAAAGTTTCACATATTCCCCTCTTTCCCGATAAACATCAGTCATCATTTCCAGGGCATTCATCGTAAAATGAGGTGCTTCTTTCCTGGCTATTTCATAGGAAAGTTTCAGATAAAGCAATGCATTGTCAAATTTCCCTTGTGAATAGTATGCAGCTCCAACTTGCCAATATGCTACTTCTATGCCTTTTTTATTATTAGTACGACTATACCATTTAAGTGATTCCAGGGCAAGTTTTTCCATGCCAGGAAAGTCGTTGTGAAAATGATTTCTTGCAGCGGCTCTAGGGCCAAATGATTTCGCAATTCCGTTTATATAAATTATTTTTTTAGATTCTTTATAAGCCAGGTTTGCAAAATATAATGCGGAATCTTCATCTGATTTAAATAAATACTGAATGCTTAATTCATGTAGGCAATCAATTCTGGTAGTATCTTTTAAGGTTGGTAATACTTTTTTAAGGCTATCAATAAGTTGGGCCTGGATTATATTATTCCACAGGAATCCAATAACGATTATCGGGATATATTTAAACATAAAATTCCCTGTATAAAAATAAGCTGGTCATATTTACACTAATTGAAATTTTACTTTTCCGAAATTTATTACCTGCTTACTAATGTGTTTAGCTTCTTTGAGTAGTTGGCAATTTTAAAAGGGTGGTTATCTGCTTATTAGGGTAGTCTACTTTTCTTATCTTACAAATTTCATCATCTATGTATGAGTTCCGATTTAGAATTAGATGGGGGGCAGTTCTTTTACTAAAGGTATTATTTCTAAAGCTTCCCTATCAGCTTAAAGAGTTCAAATCTTTCAAAATAGTGTAGTATATAAATTATTCTATAATTCAATAAAGTGTATTTTCAATAACACCTATGTCCCTCCCGCACTTCCATCTGCAAGGAAAAGGATCAGTTAATTTATAAAATTCATATTAATTCAGTCCCTCTTTTTTTAAAATATACTTCGGAACAACCAATTAAGGTACGTTGTGAAACAAATCCAGGATATTTATAGTTGAGTATGCTCCATTTGAACGAAAGGCATTAATTTCCAATTTTTAAAAAAATACTTTATGATGAGACTTGTATTTGCCCTTTGTCTTTTACTGATTGTGAATACCACATTTGCCCAGGATCTGAGTTATTATCTTCCGCAAAAGATTTCATACGATCCTTCTATCCCAAAACCTAAAGATATTATCCATCATGAAGTAGGTGAATATCATGTTACACATGACAGATTGGTGAATTACATGAAAGCTATTGCAGAAGCTAAACCGGACAGAGTTAAAATGGAAACCATTGGATTTACCTATGAAAAACGTCCACAGGTATTGCTCATTATCACCAGTAAAAAAAATCATGATAACCTGGAGCAGATTCGCCAAAAACATTTGTTATTGAGTGATCCTGCACAATCGGCCAATGTAAATATTGATGATATGCCCATCGTGGTCTACATCGGGCATTCTATACACGGCAATGAAGCCAGTGGTTCAAATGCATCATTATTGAGTGCTTACTACCTGGCTGCTGCACAAGGAAAACAAATTGAAGAAATGCTGGATAACACCATTATACTTTTTGATCCATCATTTAATCCCGATGGATTACAAAGATTTTCTACCTGGGTCAATCAGCACAAATCAAAAAATCTGGTAACGGATCCCTCATCCCGTGAGTTTAGTGAAGTGTGGCCCGGGGGCAGGTATAATCATTACTGGTTCGACCTTAACCGCGATTGGCTGCCGGCTGTTCATCCTGAAAGTCAAAACAGGCTTGCATGGTTTCATAAATGGAAACCAAATATCCTTACAGATCACCATGAGCAGGGTAGCAATTCTACTTTCTTTTTTCAACCTGGTGTTCCATCAAGGGTTAATCCATTAACACCGCCAATGAACCAGGAACTTACGGCTAAGCTTGGCCGTTACCATGCTGCAAATCTTGATGAGATCGGCTCACTGTATTTTACCAAAGAAGCTTATGATGATTTTTATTATGGTAAGGGTTCTACTTACCCCGATATTAACGGGGCTATCGGAATTTTATTTGAACAGGCATCTTCTCGCGGACATGCACAACAAACAAACAATGGTGTATTAACCTTTCCGTTCACCATACGTAACCAGTTTGTAACTGCATTATCTACTATAGAAGGTGCAAAGGATCTGCGTAAAGAATTTCTGCAATACCAAAGAGACTTCTATATTAATGCATTAAAGAATGCAGCCGCTTCTTCTACAAAAGCTTATGTTTTTGGAGATGAAAATGATGCAGCCCGTAATCAATTATTTATCGAGATGCTTCAACGGCATGAAATAAATGTTTATGAGTTAGGCAATACACTTAAAAATATAAAAACCACATCTGGCAACATCGATTTTGAAAAAGGAAAAGCATATTTAGTACCAGCTAATCAACCACAGAATGGGTTGATAAAAGCCATATTTGATAAAACACTGGAATACAAAGACAGTCTTTTTTATGATATCACAGCATGGACCATGCCTATGGCTTATGGTCTTCCATATTCAGAATTAGGATCTAACTATAATAAAAATTTATTGGGTGAAAAAGTTGCGCAGTCTGTGAGTTCTGTATCAGGCACCATTGAAAAAAGCAATTATGCATACTTGTTAGAGTGGAGTGATTTTTATGCACCCGCTGCATTGAACGAATTACAACAAGGTGGATTATTAACCAAAGTTGCATCAAGACCATTTAGTTTACCTGTAAAAGGAATGAATAAAGAATTTGGCTATGGTACGGTATTGATTTCTGTGCAGGAACAAAAAATTTCAAATGATTCCATGTATTCTTTAATAGATAAAGTTGTAAAAGAATATGGTGTAAAAATCCACGGTATTAGTTCGGGTAATGTTACCGCCGGAAGTGACCTGGGCAGCAGGTATTTTATAAATCTTGATCAGCCTCGCTTAGCCATGATCGTTGGATCTGGTGTAAATGCACTAGATGCGGGTGAAGTTTGGCATGTATTGGATCAACGTTTCAATATGCCACCTTCTATGCTGGAGCAAGGAAGTTTTAATAGGGTGGATATGCAGAAATATAATACACTGATCATGGTGGGTGGCAATTACAATGAACTCAATAAAGAAAAACTAAAAAGCTGGGTGCAATCTGGCGGCACATTAATATTATGTGAAGAAGCGATAACCTGGGCTGCGCAAAATGGCATTAGCCAAGTCAGTTTTAAAAGAGCAAAAACAGGTGAAGACAGCACGGCCAAATATCAATACATAGACAGGGAACAATTAACGGGAGCCCAACGTTTAAGCGGAGCCATCTTTGGAGTTGAAGTAGATTTAACCCACCCGCTGGCATACGGTTATACCCATAAAAATATCAGCGTATTTAAAGGGAATCGTGTTTTTATGGAAAAAGGGAAAAACCAGTTTGCCGTTCCTTTTGTGTATACCAAATCACCGCTTCAGAGTGGTTGGTTAAGTGCGGAAAACAAAAAAGCCATGGAGAATACCGCATCAGTATTGGTTAATACAGTAGGAAGCGGCAGGGTGATTAATATTGCCGATAACCCGAATTTCAGGGGATTCTGGCTTGGAGGCAGCAAATTATTTATGAATGCTATTTTTTTAGGACGCACCATTGATGCGGCTTCAGGAAGGGCGGATTAAATGTGAAGAAATACCTGTTCGTGGTATTGACTTTGGGTATGAAATAGTGCTAAATTGCCGCTATTATTAATTACGATTTAAAAATGAGCACTATGATCAAAATGCAAGTAATCGGTAACCTGGGCAAAGATTGCCTGGTTAACACAGTCAACGGAAAAAATGTTATCAACTTTACAGTAGCCCATACTGAAAAGTATCGCGACAGCCAGGGCAATAACCAGGAAAAAACAACCTGGGTTGATTGCGCTTACTGGAGTGATAAAACAGGTATTGCACCTTATTTAACCAAAGGTAAGCAGGTGTTTGTTGAAGGCACCCCTGAACTGAGGACGTACCAGAAAAATGATGGCACCAATGGTGCTTCACTCTCTCTTCGTGTACGTGAAGTGCAATTACTGGGTGGAAAAGCTGATGGTCCTTCATCCGGCGGCTACAATCAACAGGCATCTTCATCACAAGTTTCTGCTTCTAGCGAAGTAAGTGAATCAGTTGACGATCTGCCATTCTGATTGTCCAAACTTGTTATTTACCCTCTCCGGTTTTGCCGGAGGGGTTTTTTTTTGTCCTTGCTATAATGGCGTTGTTGTGATTATTCTTGAAAGTTTATTTTTGCGGCATGTTAAACAATCAATTTCCATATCAACAATTACATGCATTTACAAAATCCATTTTTATTAAAATCGGGTGTAATGAATCAGATGCTGATAAAGCAACAAAAGTTTTGTTGTCTGCAGATTTAAGAGGTGTTGATTCGCACGGTGTAGCCAGGTTAAGTGGGTATGTTAGATTATGGGATGCTAAGCGGGTAAATGCCAACCCGGTAATTAAAATCATTCATGAAACTCCCTCAACTGCAGTTGTGGATGGCGACCAGGGACTTGGGTTAGTTGTTGCTCCATTTTCAATGCAGGTAGCCATCGATAAAGCAAAAGCTGTTGGAACGGGTTGGGTAAGTGTTCAAAACAGTAATCATTTTGGAATTGCCGCGGCCCATGCAATTATGGCGCTTGAAGAAGATATGATCGGGATTGCTATGACCAATGCAAGTGCATTGGTAGCACCTACATTTTCTACTGAAAGATTATTAGGAACCAACCCAATTTGTGTTTGCTTTCCTGCAGGGAATGAATCACCTTTTGTTGCCGATCTGGCCACAACAACCGCTGCGAATGGTAAACTGGAAATATTGCAAAGAAAAGGTGGCATAGCTCCAACCGGCTGGATTCAAAACAAAGATGGGGAATCAACCACAGATCCGTTTGAATTAAAAAAAGGCGGGGCTCTATTACCGTTAGGTGGCGATCGTGAACACGGAAGTCATAAAGGTTATGCACTTGGTGCCATTGTAGATATTTTTTCTGCTGTATTAAGCGGCGCAAATTATGGTCCATGGGTTCCACCATTCCCTGCATATGTACCAATGCCAGAAAATCAGCCGGGTAAAGGCATCGGGCATTTTTTTGGTGCTATGCGGATTGATGCTTTTCGACCTGCAAAAGATTTTAAAGAACATATGGATGCATGGATCAAAAGATTTCGCGAAGCAAAAACAATTGAAGGCCAGGAAAAAGTTATCATACCCGGGGAACCGGAAACAGCAATGGAATTGGAACGGATGCAACATGGTATTCCACTTGTGCCCGCAGTAATAGACGATTTAAAGTCGCTGGCTGAAAGGTTTGCATTGCCACATCCTTTCAATTTGTGAAATGTAGTTTAATGATTGCATCACCAGTATATTTGCAGGCTGATTTAATATAAATGATAAAGCATTTTTTATGAAAGTGATGAAGTTTGGCGGTACCAGTGTTGGCCAACCGCAAAGGATGAAAGAAGTTGCCAGGTTGGTAACCTCCACAGAAGAACCAACCATTGTTGTCCTGTCAGCATTATCAGGAACCACTAACGCATTGGTTGAAATAGGCAATGAATTGGCACATGGTCACCGGGAGAATGCAAAAAAACTGATCGCAACGCTGGAAGAAAAATATCATTCATTCATAAAATCACTCATTGAAAAACCAACATCAATTGAAAAGGCAAATAACCTGGTAGCAGAGCATTTCGAATTTTTAAATATTATCCTGAAGATTTCATTCAGCGAAGCGTTATTTAAAGATATTGTTGCCCAGGGTGAATTGCTTTCCACCCGTTTGTTTTCTATTTACCTGGAAGAACAGGGTGTTGATCATGTACTGATACCTGCTTTGGAGTTCATGAGCATTGATCAAAATAATGAGCCCCAGATTGGGAGTATCAAAATCAAACTAAACCAGTTACTACAAAAACACAAAGGCGTAAAATTATTTGTAACACAAGGATATATTTGTCGCAATGCAAGGGGAGAAGTTGATAACCTGAAAAGAGGTGGAAGTGATTACACTGCATCACTGATTGCTGCCGCAATAAATGCATCGGTTTGCGAAATATGGACCGATATAGATGGAATGCATAATAATGATCCACGAATAGTAAACAAAACAATTCCCATTGAACAATTAAGTTTTGATGAAGCAGCGGAGTTGGCATACTTCGGCGCAAAGATTTTACATCCTGCTTCCATCTGGCCCGCACAGCAATATAATATTCCGGTAAAATTGCTGAACACCATGAAGCCTGATGCTAAGGGCACTTTGATCTCCGCGCAGGCTGCATCAGTTGGTGTAAAGGCCGTTGCCGCTAAAGATGGTATCATCGCCATAAAAATAAAAAGCAGCCGGATGCTATTAGCTTATGGTTTTTTGCGAAAGATCTTCGAGATATTTGAAAAATACCAGACACCTATTGATATGATCACCACTTCTGAAGTGGCTGTTTCTCTTACCATTGATGAAGAACATAACTTGCCCCAAATTTTAAAAGAGCTTGAAGCTTTTGGCAGCGTGGAAGTAGATAAAAAGCAGGTGATCATATCCGTTGTTGGAAATGAAATCTCCCAAACACCAAACATGGTTAAAAAGCTTTTTGAATCTATCGGAAGCATTCCCGTTAGAATGGTTTCATATGGAGGAAGCAAGCATAATATTTCCCTTTTGGTTCCGGCAGAATTCAAAGACAGAATGCTGAAGCAATTGAACAAAGGAATGTTTGGATTGGAATAAAAAAAAGCTTCCATTTCTGAAAGGCTTTATACAATAATTCATACAGAATTAAATTACCAGCATGGCATCGCCATAGCTGAAAAAGCGGTATTTATCTTTAATCGCTTTTTTATAAGCTTCTATCGCCAGGTCATAACCGGCAAATGCACAGGTCATGATCAATAAACTGGTTTTAGGTAGATGAAAGTTAGTGATCAGTGAATCGGCAATGTTGAAATTATAAGGTGGGTGAATAAATACATTCGTCCAGCCTTCTGATGGTTTTAATAATTTTTGTGCGGTAAAGGAAGACTCAAGTGCTCTCATAGTTGTTGTACCAACAGAGCAAATACGGTGACCGGTTTGCTTGGCTTTATTTACAACGTTGCACGCCGCTTCTTCAATCCGGTAATATTCAGCATCCATTTTATGTTTACTCAGATCTTCCACTTCAATAGGACGGAAAGTTCCTAATCCGGTATGTAAGGTAACTTCCGCAAAACGGATTCCTTGTATTTCAAGCCGCTTAATCAGTTCCCTGCTGAAATGTAAACCTGCGGTTGGAGCTGCTACAGCACCTTCGTGTTTAGCATATACTGTTTGGTATCTTTCCCTGTCTTCTTCATCTGGCTTCCTTTTAATATATTTTGGAAGGGGTGTTTCACCCAATTTTTCCAGCATCTGGCGGAAAGTTTCTTCACTGTCTTCCCATAAAAAACGGATGGTGCGTCCGCGACTGGTGGTATTATCAATTACTTCTGCAACCAGTTCTTCACCATCACCAAAATATAATTTATTACCAACACGGATCTTTCGTGCGGGATCAACGATTACATCCCATAAACGATTTGGTTTATTTAATTCACGCAGAAGAAAAACTTCAATCCGGGCACCGGTCTTTTCTTTGCGACCATACATACGGGCAGGAAATACTTTGGTATTATTTACAACAAAGGCGTCTTTATCATCAAAATACTCCAATACATCGCGAAAATGTTTGTTTTCCATTTGACCGGTCTGGCGGTGAACCACCATCATACGGGCGTCTTCTCTTTGTTTCGCTGGGTGCTGGGCAATAAGATTTAAGGGTAGATCGAACTTAAATTGAGAAAGCTTCATTGACTGTTATATTAGTTATATGTACCTGATGATTCAAACCTGGGGTATAACAGCCGGGAAAGGATCCAAAATAATAACCCGGTCTTACGGCACCGGTTTTGATCATTCAGGTGTACTTTAAAGTGCGCAAAGGTAATAAAAAACTTGTTGGTTTATTTTTTTCCTGGAAAATTTTACTCTGCAGCGTTTTTACAGGAGGCATTCAGCACATTGATCATGTTAATTTTTTCAGGAACAGGCCGGTAAGCCATACAAACAGCACAATCTTCCTTTGTTTCATTAACAAATTCAAAATAAAACTCATCTCCCTCATTTAAGGTTGAAGGAAATGTGCAGGGGCTACCTAATTTAAAGGCGTTTGTGTAGGTTTTATTCGTTTCAGGGTCCGTCCAGGTAGATGCAACTTTAGCTGTATCAATCGGACCATCAATAATTGTAATAACATAATTGGAACAAATACCCTTAATTTCTAATCGTCCTTTCATACAATTACCTGAACTGGATTTTTTGTTACAGCTGGTTGATTCAGAAGAAACAAATGGTGCCAAAGCAAGCAGGAAATATAGTAATCTCATTAATTATTTTTTGATCATAGTATCAAATATTATTCCATTCCTAAAAGCGCAGGTGCCTGACTGTGAAGCCACCGTTGCGTAATTGTTTTAATGAATCTATGCCGATCTTTAAATGATTTTCAACAAAGTCCGCTGTTACTTTCAAATCACTTTCTTCTGTTTTTACACCTTCCGGTACCATTGGCTGATCACTTACTAATAATAAAGCACCGGTTGGAATTTTATTGAAAAATCCTACAGTAAAAATGGTTGCTGTTTCCATATCAATTGCATAAGCCCTTATTTCCTGCAGGTAAGTTTTAAATGCTTCATCATGTTCCCAAACCCGCCTGTTGGTAGTGTAAACGGTCCCTGTCCAATAATCAACACCATGATCACGAATGGTAGTGGAAATTGCTTTTTGTAAGGCAAATGCTGGCAATGCGGGAACTTCAGGTGGAAAATAATCACCACTTGTACCTTCACCCCTGATAGCAGCAATAGGTAATATAAGGTCTCCGATTTTGTTTCGTTTTTTTAATCCTCCACACTTTCCAAGGAATAAAACCGCTTTGGGTGATACGGCATGTAAAAGATCCATGACTGTTGCTGCAGTCGGACTTCCCATTCCAAAATTGATAATCGTAATGTCCTCAGCAGTGGCGCATTGCATGGGTTTTCCAATACCTACAATTTGTACATTATTCCATTCTGCAAATTTGTTTACGTAATTACTAAAATTTGTTAACAGGATGTAATTACCAAAGTTTTCTAATTTTTCACCCGTATACCGGGGCAACCAATTCTTAACAATATCTTCTTTCGTTTTCATCCAAATAATTTTTTTGAATAAATTCCAATCCTTTAAACAGTAACTGATAGTCCATGAAGTTGCTGTATCATGCGTGCTAATTTAAAACATTTACATTTGAACCATGATCATAATTCCTTACCCGGAACCATCTTTCAAATTAAAAAAGGAAAATGAACGGGATTATATTTTTGATCCTCATCGTAAAATATGGCTTCAATTAACCGAAGAGGAGTGGGTTCGTCAAAATTTCATTGCATACCTGGTTAAGGAATTGCAGTATCCATCAACCTTAATAGCTATTGAAAAAGAAATTATGTTGGGTGAATTAAAAAAAAGGTTTGATGTGCTGGTTTACGATCCATTTTTTAAACCCTGGATGATGATAGAATGTAAAGCACCTTCTGTTCCATTAACTCCTGAGGTTTTGCAACAAGTACTTCGATACAATATCAGTTTGCCTGTTCCTTATATGGCCATCACGAATGGGACTCATTCCATTGTTTACCATAAATCAGCTGGCAAACTTATTGAATTACTACAGGTACCTGCATGGAACGCCGCTCATAAATAAGCATTTACTCTTCTTTAAATAGAAAAAACTGCCCAGGAGCAGCTTTTTCAAATATTTATAAAATTTATGATTATGGGAAAATGCCCAGTTCTGCATAGCTGTTGGCCACTTTATTAATAGCTACAACATAAGCTGCTGTACGCATGTCAGGTATCTGCGGATTTGCTCTCCAAACAGCCATTACTTCATGCGTTGCTGTAATCATTGTTTCTTCTAAACCACTATGAACCAAATCCACTTCCTCGGGTCCATGCATGATAAAGTTGCGTTCCCTTTCATTAACTTTTTTCGAAGTCAATTCTTCAATCTGGCCAAGTATATGGGTATTCAGGTTTTCTGTAAATCGTTTTTCCATTCTGCCATAACGTACATGACTAAGGTTTTTTAACCATTCAAAATAAGAAACGGTTACACCACCGGCATTCAGGTACATATCAGGGATAACAATAATTCCTTTTTTGATCAGGATCTCATCTGCTTCTGGTGTAATGGGTCCATTTGCAGCTTCGCCAATCAATTTAGCTTTTATGCGGGAGGCGTTATCAAGATTGATCACGTTTTCCAAAGCAGCAGGGATCAGGATATCACATTCCATTTCCAGGGCTTCGATATTATGATCAAAATTATTTGCACCCGGGAAGTTCAGGATAGAACCCGTTTCTTTCCGATGGTTGAATACGGCATCTACATCCAATCCTTCTTCTTTCCAGATAGCACCTTCATATTCAGCAAGTCCTACGATTTTAGCGCCAGCTTCCTGGAAAAATTTTGCACTATGATATCCTACATTACCCAATCCCTGGATAACTACCTTTTTGCCAACAATACCTAGCGGCATTTCCAGCTTATTCATTACATCCGGAATGTTACATACTTCCCTGATACCAAAGAATACACCCAAGCCAGTTGCTTCCCGGCGACCACGAACACCACCCTGTGTTACTGGTTTACCTGTTACACAGCCTGCCGCATCAATATCCCCCGGACGTAAAGAAGAATATGTATCTACAATCCAGGCCATTTCTCTTTCACCAGTACCATAATCAGGAGCTGGAACATCAGTGCCTGGTCCTATAAAATTTTTACGAACCAGTTCCGCAGTATATCGGCGGGTAATTTTTTCCAGTTCATAAGCGCTGTATTCTTTAGGATTGATTTTGATTCCACCTTTACCGCCACCAAAAGGCACATTTACAATGGCGCATTTATAAGTCATCAGGGCGGCTAAAGCCATTACTTCATCCTGGTTAACTTCTGCCGCAAAACGAATACCTCCTTTGCACGGTGTTTTATGCTGGGAGTGTTGTACACGATATGCTTCTATTACTTCAATAGTACCATCATCTAATTTAACGGGGAAACGCATGCGATAAACAGCATTGCACGCTTTAATCTGTTCTAAAATTCCCGGATCCCATTGGGTGAATTTTGCAGCTTTATCAAAACTCCTGATGACGTTATCAAAAAAGCTATAGCCTGGATTTTCTGACATTTTATTTTGTGTTTATAAACGTTTTTAATTGAATTATGGAAATAAATTTTTAAGCTTCTTAAATATTTTAATGCGATTCTTTTTCTAAGCGGGTTATTTTTTTATCAAGCCGTACCAGGTAAAATACCAATCCAAATAAAATAGTAAGCATAACGGCAATGACTACATAAATTTTACCATTGCTGCGCATCAGGTCGGCCATTTCTGTTTCCGTATTTAAAGTGTCCTGTGCCTGAACAAATGATGCTGCCATGCAAAAAAGAAAGATTATTATAATTTTTTTCATCTGGTTATGAATATTGATTTTTTATTGTCAGATGTAATTCGCCTTTGATCTTTCCGATAGTTAAACAAGTTTTATTTTGGCTCATTTCATCTTATTGATTGATTAGCATTTTTTCCTTTATCAGGTTCATTCTTATTTTAAGTGTGGTGATCCAGACACCTAAAAGTGTCCATCCCAAAATGGCTGGATAAAATACCATTCTCATCCGGCTATCCACATCATTTGTATTCAATGCCGGATTTCCTTCCTGGCCGGGATGCAGGCTGGGTAATAGTCTTGGAAGAATCCAAATAGTGGGAAACAAAAATGCAAAGGCAAAAATGTTATATACTGCACTGATCCTGGCTTTTTTATCAATGTCTGTAATGGAATCTCTTAAAACCAGGTAGGCGAAATAAATTAATAAGGCGATGGCTGCCCCAATCAGTTTGGGATCCCTGGCTATGGTACTGAATGATGCATAAGCAGGATTATTAGGATCGGCCCAGGTATAACTCATCCAGATTGCACCGGTAGCATATCCCAAAAGTCCAAATACAATTCCCATCACAGCATATTGGCGAGAACTAATATCATGTTTCAGATCGTTATTACGAAGGTATTTAATGGCATGAACTACAGAAATGATGAAGAGGATCATCATGGCAAACCACATACATACATGAAAATATAAATTTCGGATCGTTTCCTGCAACTGGGGCAATCGGGGAACTTCTGCAATCAATCCAACCGTGAAAGTATAGATCAATAAAACTACGCTCAATATTTTCCACCAGGCTTTACGCATATTCATTTTTCATACGGCATCTTACGTGTAAAATGGCTGAGAGGCCGGCAATCTTTTAAAAAGTGCTGCAAAAATAGCATAAAGGCATGCAATAGATTATAAAAAACAAAAAACTTTTTTATTACTTTGATTACTGTCTAATCTTTCCATAAAAAAGGGAACAGAATAACCGAGAGTACAATAACCATTGCATCCAACGCAATTAAGAGTAAAACAGTTTCAACCGGAATGGTCATCATTTCATTAAAAGCGGCTTTGGATAAACGCATCAGCAATAGTAATTGAGGAATGATCAGGGGAAAACCCAATATAGCCATAATGGCTGCATTCTGCTGAGCCTTTGCCGCAATGGCTGCTAAAAAAGTAAAAACCAGGCTCAGACTCCATCCACCCAGGAATACCAGGCCAATAAATGCCCAGATTTTTTCTACCGGGTTTCCTAAAAACAAACTAAATAAAATCAAACTAAGCAAACTCATTACCAGCATCAGCAATGAATTGAATAAAAGTTTTGCAAGCATGAACTGCGCTGGTCCTGCAATGGAATAATAATAAAGCATGCGGCCACGACTTTCCTGTAAAAAGCTTTTTGCCACTGCATTTGTGCTGATAAATAACTGTATAACCCAGAATAAACCATTCCACACATCACTTTCCGGAACTTCCACCGCCATAAACAATACAAAAATGGTGGCACCTATATATAATAGTATACCATAGAATGTGTATTGCTGCCGTATCTCCAGTAAAAGATCTTTACTAAAAAGTGCTCCTATAATGTTCAGAGATTGTCTCATGCTGCACTTTAACTTTAGTTAACGATTTTCAAAATAACAATGACGGCAACGCGGTTCGTAAACATCTTTTTCCCCCAGCATAACCTGGTCGTCGTTAGGTATTTTGCGGTATGAATAACTGGCCATATTACCACATTGAACGCAAATAGCATGAAGTTTAGTAATATAATCCGCTTTGGCAAGTAAAAATGGCATCTGGCCAAAAGGTTTGCCCAGGTAATCCATATCCAACCCGGCAACAATAACCCTGATGCCTTTATAGGCAAGCTGGTCACATACATAAGGCAATTCATTATCAAAAAACTGAGCTTCATCTATACCGATCACATCTGCACCTTGTGCCAGTAATAATATTTTTTGTGAATTATCTACAGGAGTAGAAACAATTTCATTTTCATCATGAGAAACAATTTTTATTTCATCATAACGGACATCAATAGCGGGTTTAAATATTTCTACTTTCAGATTAGCAATTTTTACTCTTTTCAGGCGCCGGATCAATTCTTCCGTTTTTCCTGAAAACATGGAACCGCATATTACTTCGATCCATCCGCGACGTTCACCACTAATATTAGGTTCTATAAACATGGGTTAAAATTCCTTTTCTTTATTCACATTTAGTATATTGGCAAACTGTTTGTAACTTTAGAATCTTCTAATTCAAAGTGGCCAAAAGTAGTATAATCAATGGAAAGAATAGAGGCTCTGATATCCAAATTAAATGATCAGTACCGTCAAAAAGCCGGTGCAACCCAAATGCTGATCACGATTCGTATGCTGGAAGCCGCACTGGCAGAGCATTCCCAAAAATCACACAATACATTAGGCACATCTAAAGTCTCCGTTGTTTTACCACGTTCAACAGGTAATTCATATTATAAAGAAGCAGAACCTGAACCAGCAGTGGAAAAGAAAAAAGTTGAGGCGCCTGTTGTTTTAGAAAAACAATATGTTAATTCTAAACGTGAACGGGAGCCTGTTTTGCAGGAGCAGATGAATTTAGGATTTGATCCCATATTAGAAATTCCTACACTTTCACAACAACATTCACTCAAAGAAATTAATGAAGCGGTTGCTATTCAACAGGAATCGTTAAACGACAGGTTGAAACAATCAAGAACTGAACTGGCCGAAACTTTAAAAGAAACACCCATTCGGGATTTAAGAAAAGCTATTGGAGTAAATGACCGTTTTGTATTTATCAGTGAATTATTTCGGGGTGATGAAGCTATGTATGAGCGCAGTATAAAAACCATCAATGGATTTAATATCTATGCAGAAGCGGAATATTGGATAAACCGGGAATTGAAAACCAAGATAGGCTGGGATGATTCACGTGATATAGTAAAACATTTCTATAAACTGGTTAAAAGGCGATTTTCCTGAATATAACCCAGGATCTTTAGAGTGGCACCGCGGTTATTAATTATAAAAGATTGAGCAGCTTCAGCTGCTTTTTTATTTACTGCATCATCTGAAAAATATTCAATCAGGTAAGTATTTAATTCATTTTCCTCGTTAAAACTTTTTCCGCCCCCGGCTTTAATCAGCATTTCTGCTTCCTTAAATTTTTGGTGATTGGGTCCAAATAGTACTGGTTTACCCCAAACTGCTGCTTCCAGTATATTATGAATGCCATCTTTTGAAAAGCCGCCACCCACAAAGGTTACAGTGGCATATTGATATAACCTGGAAAGCATTCCCATATTATCTATAACTAAATACCGGGCCTTTGCAGCAAGTTCATCATCATTCAATTCACTATAGAAAACAGCATTTTTAAATAAACTGCGGATGCTGGCCAGGTTTGTTTCGCTTATTTCATGGGGGGCAATCACCAGTTTTTTATTGCTGAAACCAGGTTGTTGAAATATTTGGGATAATAATGTTTCATCTGCTGGCCAGGTACTACCGGCAACCAATACCTGATGTTCATCACCAAATGACTTCAAATATGGAATAGTAGATGTATTTTGTACAATTTCCCAAACCCTGTCAAATCTTGTATCTCCTGCAACCGTAACCGGTAAATTTTTGATTTTCTTCAATTGAATCGCTGATGCCTGGTCTTGTACAAAAATATGTGTGAAGAAATCCAGCATTTTTCTATGCAGGCCGCCATACCATTTAAAAAATGGTTGAGAGTTTGTAAAAATGGCTGAAACAAGCAATAAGGGAATTTTTTTCTTATGTGTTCTTTTCAGGAAATAGTACCAGTATTCATATTTCACAAAGATTGCCAGCGCAGGTTTTGTAATAGAAAGAAATTTTTCCGCGTTACTTGCTGAGTCAAAAGGCAGGTAAAATACAAAATCAGCTCCTTTATAATTTTTTTGAACTTCGAAGCCGGAAGGTGAAAAGAAGGTTAAAAGAATTTTGTGATCCTTATATTGATCCCGGAGCGATTCAAGCACAGGCCGACCTTGTTCAAACTCACCTAATGAGGCGCAGTGAAACCAGATCAAAGGGCTTGCATTTTCCGCTAATGCAGTTTCCATGCGTGTTAAGAGCTGTTTTCTTCCATCTCTCCACATCCCTGCCTTATCATTAAAAAGGGCATATATTTTAATACCTGATGCATAAATAAGCAGGAAGATTCTATAAAAGATTAGCGCCATTCTATTGGTTTATGAGTTCAAAAATAGTTAATGCAGCCTTTTTCAAACTTTTATGATTGATCTCAACCAACCAATAGTTCCGCAATTTTTATGTTTTTCGCCACATTTTAGTATTATGGGTTATTGATCTCATTGCCTATTTTTGCGCCCTGTTTATTATAAAGGGCTGTAATGATGGTGTTTCCGGTATTTATTCAACCCTTATTTATCATACATAAAAATTGAAACCTGATCGTATGCATCCAATTCAAATGGTTGATACTAAAAATCAATACCTTAAAATAAAAGCTGAAGTTGACAGAGCCATCCAGGATGTATTAGATAGTACAGCATTTATAAATGGGGAACCGGTAAAAACATTTGCCGCATCTCTCTCCAAATATCTTAGAACAAATCACACCATTCCTTGCGCTAATGGAACGGATGCACTGCAAATAGCTATGATGGCCCTGGACTTGCAGCCCGGTGATGAAATAATCACTCCTTCATTTACATACATCGCCACTTGTGAAGTTATTGCGTTATTAAAGCTTACCCCTGTATTTGTAGAAGTTGATAAAGAAACTTTTTGCATCGATCCGGATGCTATTGAAAAAGCGATTACACCAGAAACGAAGGCCATTGTGCCGGTCCATTTATACGGGCAGGCGGCACACATGGAAAAAATTATGGAGATCGCCCGCAAGCATAACCTATATGTTATTGAAGACAATGCCCAGGCTATAGGCTGTGATTATACATTCAGTGATGGTACGTTAAAAAAAACAGGTACCATTGGTACTATAGGTGCAACATCTTTTTATCCTTCTAAAAATCTGGGAGCTTACGGTGATGGGGGAGCGATTTTTACCGATGATGACGCATTAGCAAAGAAAATGCAAATGATCGCCAATCATGGACAAAGCAAAAGATATTATCATGATACAGTGGGTTGTAACAGTCGTTTAGATACCATCCAGGCTTCCATTCTGAATATCAAACTGGCTCATCTTGAAGAATACAACGATGCCAGGAAAAAAGTTGCTGCTTATTATGATAAAGCATTTGCTTCATACCCTCAATTAATTACACCGGCAAGATCATCTTACAGTGATCATGTATTTCATCAGTACACATTGATATTAAAAGATGTTGACAGGGATGGATTGCATCAGTACCTGGCAGAACATAAAATTCCCAGTATGATCTACTATCCTGTACCAGCCCACAGGCAGAAAATGTTTGAACATTTTCAAACCGGGACACCTTCATTGCCGGTAACGGATTGGTTAACGGAAAGGGTCATCTCGCTTCCTATCCATACGGAAATGAATGAGGAGCAACTTGCTTTTATAACATCAACCATTATAAAATTCTTATAAATTAAACTTTAAACAAAATGAAAATTGCAGTTATTGGTACTGGTTATGTAGGCCTTGTAACAGGTACTTGTTTCGCTGAAACAGGTAATTATGTGACCTGTGTGGATATTGATGAAAAAAAAGTGAACAAACTTAAGAACGGTGAAATCACCATTTATGAACCAGGGTTGGAAAAACTTTTCTTAAGAAATCTGAAAGAAGAAAGATTAAATTTTACAACCAACCTGGAAGAAGGAATATTGGATGCAGAGATTATTTTCCTGGCTTTACCAACGCCTCCCGGTGAGGACGGTTCTGCAGACTTAAAATACATCCTGGGTGTAAGTGATGACCTTGGAAAAATATTGAAAGATTACAAAGTAATTGTTGATAAAAGTACGGTGCCTGTAGGTACAGCTGAAAAAGTGTACGATGCCATTGCGGCTAACTATAAAGGTGAGTTTGACGTTGTTTCTAATCCCGAGTTTTTAAGAGAGGGTGTAGCAGTGGATGATTTTATGAAACCCGACAGGGTAGTAATCGGAACACGTTCCGACAGGGCTCAGAAAGTAATGGGTGAATTATATGCACCATTTGTACGGCAGGGTAATCCTGTAATCTATATGGATGAACGTTCTGCAGAGTTGACTAAATATGCGGCAAATTCATTTCTTGCAACCAAAATTTCTTTTATGAATGAGGTTGCGCAACTATGCGAATTACTGGGTGCAGATGTGGATATGGTACGCCGGGGTATTGGTAGTGATGAACGTATTGGAAAGCGATTTTTATTTCCTGGAATAGGTTATGGCGGAAGTTGTTTTCCAAAAGATGTCCAGGCCCTGGTGAAATCTTCTACAGAAGTGAATTATGATTTTAAAATATTAAACGCGGTAATGGATGTAAATGAAAGGCAGAAATTACACCTGATTCCTAAAATCAAAAGATATTTTAATAACGATTTAAAAGGAAAGCATTTTGCATTATGGGGTTTGGCATTTAAACCCAATACGGATGATATTCGCGAAGCACCGGCTTTATATATCATTGAAGAATTATTAAAAGCAGGCGCCACCGTTTGTGCGTTTGATCCCGAAGCAAAGAAAAATGTAATGGAATTACTGGGAGATAAGATTGGTTATTCTGAGCAACAGTATGATTGCCTGGATAATGCATCTGCATTGATCATTGCAACTGAGTGGAATGAATTCCGCACACCAGATTTTTTAAAGATCGTTAAACACTTAAAGAACAAGGTAATATTTGATGGCCGAAATTTATTTGATGTTAATGCTATTAAAGAACTAGGTTTTCATTACGAAAGTGTAGGTCGACCTACAGTAAATTAATTTTATGCAACAAAAGAGAATATTAATAACAGGTGCTGCCGGTTTTTTAGGATCGCATCTTTGTGATCGCTTTATTAAAGAAGGATACCGTGTAATTGGAATGGATAACCTGATCACTGGCGACCTCAAAAACATTGAGCACTTATTCAAACTGGAGCAGTTTGAATTTTACCATCATGATGTAACCAAGTTTATCCATATCCAGGGTGATCTTGATTATATTTTGCATTTTGCTTCACCCGCAAGTCCGATTGATTATTTAAAGATCCCGATACAAACTTTAAAAGTGGGTGCAATGGGCACGCACAATTGTTTGGGTCTTGCAAAAGCAAAGGGAGCCAGGATATTAGTTGCCAGCACCAGCGAAGTGTATGGCGATCCCTTGGTCCACCCTCAAACCGAGGAGTACTGGGGAAATGTAAACCCCGTTGGTCCGCGTGGAGTTTATGATGAAGCCAAACGTTATATGGAATCTATTACCATGGCCTATCATACCTATCACAATGTAGATACCCGGATCATTCGCATATTTAATACCTATGGACCAAGAATGCGGTTGAATGATGGTCGTGCATTGCCGGCATTTATCGGGCAGGCTCTCCGTGGCGAGGACATGACTGTTTTTGGAGATGGATCACAAACCCGTTCATTTTGTTATGTTGATGATTTGGTTGAAGGTATCTACCGGTTACTTATGAGCGATTATAATATGCCTGTGAATATTGGCAACCCGGATGAGATTTCTTTGAAAGATTTTGCCCAGGAAATTTTACAATTAACCGGTAATAAAGTGAAGATTGTTTACAAACCATTGCCGGTTGATGATCCCAAACAAAGACAGCCGGATATAACGAAAGCCAGGACATTGCTGGGCTGGCAGCCAACTGTTAATCGCAGTGAAGGTTTAAAAATTACCTACGATTACTTTAAATCGCTTCCTCCGGAGGAATGGTCTAAAGAACCAAAAGAATTTGCAGGCAGTAAATATTCAAAATAAATTTTCATAAATAAATTATAGTAAAGCATGTACAAAGAGTTGATTGATAAGAAGGCTAAATTGGCGGTTATTGGTTTAGGTTATGTTGGATTACCTATTGCATTGGAATTTGCAAAAAAAATATCCGTAATTGGTTTTGATATCAGTCAGAAAAGAGTGGACCTGATGAAGCAGGGTATTGACCCAAGCAATGAATTGGAATCTGAAGCTTTTGATAATTGTGATATAACATTTACAACTTCACTGGAAGATTTAAAAGAAGCAAAATTCTTTGTTGTAGCAGTCCCAACACCTGTTGATGAACATAATGTTCCCAATCTTATCCCGGTGCAAAAAGCTTCTGAAACCATCGGGAAGGTTATCAAAAAAGGTGATTATGTTGTTTTTGAAAGTACGGTTTATCCTGGTTGCACAGAGGAAGATTGTTTACCGATTATTGAAAAAATATCCGGGCTTTCTAACCTTACAGATTTTAAATCAGGCTATTCTCCTGAACGAATTAACCCAGGTGATAAAGTGCATACTTTAACTAATGTAATTAAAGTTGTTTCGGGTTGTGATGCTGAATCACTGGAAGAGATTGCACAGGTGTATGAGTTGGTTGTAAAAGCAGGTGTGCATCGTGCATCGTCTATTAAAGTAGCGGAAGCAGCCAAGATCATTGAAAATACCCAACGTGATCTCAATATCGCATTGATGAATGAACTGTCAATAATTTTTGACAAGATGGGAATCAATACTTACGAAGTGCTGGAAGCTGCCGGAACCAAATGGAATTTTTTAAAATTTCAGCCAGGTTTGGTTGGGGGGCATTGTATCGGCGTAGATCCTTATTACCTCACCTATAAAGCAGCAGAATTAGGTTATAGTTCAAAAGTTATTTTGGCTGGTCGCAGTACCAATGACCAGATGGGGGCTTATGTTGCTAAAAAAGTTTTACAACACATCATTCAAAATAATGGCAATGTAAGAGATGCCAAAGTGCTGATCATGGGTGCTACATTTAAAGAGAACGTCAGCGATATCCGCAATTCCAAAGTGGCTGATGTGGTTAAAAGTTTGCAGGAATATTATCTGAAGGTTCATGTTCATGATCCGCATGCTGATTCGGATGAATTGAATCATGAATACGGATTCGGGTTAACTGAAAATATTGACAATGATTACGATGCAGTGATCATGGCTGTTTTGCATGATGATTATCTTAAATTAAATGATGAATACTTTGCCGGTATTACCAAACCTGCTGCTCTGATAGCAGATTTGAAAGGTATGTACCGAAATAAAATCAGTCAACGTCAATATTGGAGTTTATAATAACCAACGATTTAGAACATGCCATTTATAGAAACAGGATTTGATGGGTTATTTGTTTTTGAACCTAAAGTCTTTGAAGATAGCCGCGGTTATTTTTTTGAAGCCTTTAATGGAGCTGTCTTTCAAGAAAAAGGTTTAGAAGATCATTTTATTCAGGATAACCAATCTCTATCATCATACGGGGTTATTCGTGGACTGCATTATCAAAAAAATCCTTTTGCACAGGTTAAATTGGTAAGAGTTATCCAGGGAAACATTTTGGATGTTGCAGTTGATATCCGTACAGGTTCGCCAACTTATGGAAAGAGCTTTTGTCTTGAATTGTCCTCAGAAAATAAAAAACAGCTTTATATACCAGCAGGTTTTGCACATGGTTTTTCTGTGTTGAGTGAAACGGCTATTGTGCTTTATAAATGCAATGCTTTGTATAATAAAGAAAGCGAAGGCGGCATTTTTTTTAATGATCCCGCATTAGCGTTGGATTGGGGTATTCCAAAGGGTAAAGAAATTATTTCTGACAAAGACAAAGTGCTGCCCATGCTCAACGAAATTGACAATAATTTTGCGTTCTAACTGTAATATATTTTTAGATATAGATTTTTGTAAATGGCTGAATTGAAAAAAATATTGGTAACGGGCTCCAATGGACAATTGGGAAAGGAATTACAACTTATTTGCAATACGTTACCCGGTTACGAATTTATATTTTTATCAAAATCGGATATGCCGGTTAACCAATTCGAATTGGTTAGGCATATTTTCAATACAATAAAACCTGCATATTGCATTAACTGTGCTGCATATACTGCGGTTGATAAAGCTGAAGAAGAAAAGGATCTTGCATATGAAATTAATGGTGAAGCAGTGGGCGTGTTAGCGGCTGTTTGTTTAGAGCATGAAACAAAATTCATCCATATTTCTACAGATTATGTCTTTGATGGAAATGGAAATAAACCTTATGTTGAAACGGATGAAACCTCTCCGGTAAATGCATATGGTTCATCCAAATTAAAAGGAGAGGAAGAAGCTTTCAGGTATAATCCCGATTCTTTGATTATCCGAACATCCTGGGTATATTCTGAGTTTGGCAAAAACTTTGTCAAAACGATGTTGCGTTTAATGGCAGATAAAAATTCCATTAGCGTTGTGAATGATCAGGTTGGTTCACCTACCTATGCAGCTGATTTGGCGGAAGTGATAATCAAAATCATTCAATACCCGGAATGGAAACCGGGCATTTATCATTATAGCAATGAAAGTGTCATAACATGGTTTGATTTTGCTAAAGTGATTAAAGAAATTGCCGGAACAGGTACAGAGATCAATCCAGTTACAACTGCTGAATTTCCTACACCGGCCAAAAGACCGGCTTATTCTGTTTTTAATAAACAAAAAATCCAGGATTCTTTTGGAATCAAACTAAAAGATTGGAAGTCCAGTTTAGCAATTTGTATTCAGCGAATAAAAAATCCACCGAAATAAGGACAAAAGGTAAGTATATATAAAAAAAGCCGGATGCTAAGTTGACTTAACATCCGGCTTTTTGTTGACCCATAAGGATTCGAACCTTAAATGACTGAACCAAAATCAGTAGTGTTACCATTACACCATGGGTCAATCGCACTGAGTGCCGAATTGCCAAAATTTCTTTTGGGAGTGCAAAAATAGGATTTGAACTGATTTCACCCAAAAGCTTTTTAATAAAACATTCGAATCCGATCAATAAATATTTAAACATGGGCTTTTTACCCTTCTTCTACTTTGTACCTAATGTAATCAGGTTATTCTCTTCTTTTTCTTTCAATTCTTTTATTTTATCCAAAGCCCTGGCAACCACATCACACATGATTGTAACCAAACTGCCTGCAGGGGCGTTTTCATATGCATAATCAATAGCCTCATCTTCATTTTGGATGACTGTAGTAGGTAAGTTGGGGTTCGTTTTATCAATACCTTGTTTTAATAAACTAATAATTTCTTCCGGTTCACGACCTCTCAGGTTTTTATCACACCTGATAATGATCTCATCAAAATAATTGGCGGCTATTTCACCCAATTCCCTGATATCCTCGTCCCTGCGGTCCCCGGTACCACTGATGACACCAATTTTATACGAATAATCCAGTTTACTTACAAAATCACAAAGCAATTTTAGTCCATGCGGATTATGTGCAAAATCTGCCAGGAAAGTAAAATTTTTAAAATTGAAAAAATTCAGTCTGCCAGGCGTTTGATCTGTTGATGGAATAAATGATAGCAAACCCTGCCTGATATCGGCAATGGTTATATCGCGGTAAAGATATGTGGCCATCACAGCCGGTAATGTATTTTGAATATTGTGAATCGCCTTTGCTTCAAAAGTGAGTGGAATATCTTTGGCAGCCATTACCCGAATTTTCCAGGTACCTTTTAGCAAGCTGATAAATCCATTTTCATAAACTGCTGCAAGTCCACCTTTAGCACAATGTTTCAGTATATGCGGGTTTTTTTCGTCCATACTGAATAATGCAACATTGCAAGTAAGTGTTTTTTTCATTTTGAAAACCCGCGGGTCATCGGCATTTAAAATAGCATAGCCATGCGGGAAAACCGTTTCTGCAACAACCGCTTTTACCTGCGCCATTTGTTCAACAGAATTAATACCTCCAAGCCCGATATGATCTGCTGCCACGTTTGTTATAACAGCTACATCGCAATGTTGAAATGCAAGACCAGATTTTAGAATGCCACCGCGGGCACATTCAAGTACGGCAAAATCCACCGTAGGATCTTTCAAAACAAACTGTGCTGAAACAGGTCCGGTGCAATCGCCCTTCATCATTAATTGGTTCTGTATATAAACACCATCGGATGTTGTATAACCAGGTTTTTTACCGGCAATTTTTGCAATATGTGCAATCAAACGGGTTGTGGTTGTTTTACCATTGGTTCCTGTTACGGCAATGATCGGTATACGACCATTTGATCCTTTTGGATAAAGCATATCAACCACAGGCTCTGCTACATTGCGGGGAAGCCCTTCGGATGGATCAATATGCATCCTGAATCCGGGTGCTGCATTTACTTCTAAAACGGCTCCACCATTTTCAGATAAAGGTGTTTTCAGATTTTCTGCCATGATGTCGATACCGCAAATATCCAAACCAATGATGCGGGCAATTCTTTCACACATAAAAATATTGGCCGGGTGCACTTCGTCAGTAAGATCTGCAGAAGTTCCACCTGTACTTAAATTGGCAGTTGGTTTTAAAGGAACGATTTCATCTTTTGCAGGAATGGTTTCCAGGTTGTAGCCTTTATCATTCAACATTTTCCAGGTAAAATCATCCACTTTAATTTGAGTCAGCACTTTTTCATGGCCATATCCTCTGCGGGGATCTTCGTTGGTTTTATCGATTAATTGCTGAATGGTTTGCTTACCATCACCAATAACCGAAGCTGGCGTTCGCAATGCTGCACAAATAAATTTATAATCTATGACCAGCACCCTGAAATCGAAACCGGTAATAAATTTTTCTACGATTACATAACGGCTGTATTTTTGAGCGCCTTCCAAAGCTTTTAAAGCCTGTGTGTAATTGATGATATTGGTGGTAGCACCTTTTCCATGATTACCATTGATGGGTTTTAAAACCAGGGGATAACCAACTTCGTCAATAGCATCCTGTAATTCATCTGCACTTTGAATAATAGTACCGCGTGGAATGGGTACTTCTGCCTGTTCCAATAAGTTTTTTGTTTCTTCTTTATCACCTGCAATGTCAACAGCAATGGATGATGTTGTACTGGCAATGGTAGCACGGATGCGTTTTTGCTTATGGCCATGACCCAATTGTACAAGAGAATGTTTGTTTAACCGTATAAAAGGAATGCCTCGTTTGGCCGCTTCTTCAACAATACAACCGGTTGAAGGACCCAGGCGAGTATCTTCCCTGATTTCCCGCAAGCGCATGATATCCTTTTCCAGGTCATATTCCTTTCCTTCAATCAGCGCTTCCGCAATTTTTACAGATGCCCTGGCCGTGTAAACGCCGGCATCTTCTTCTTTGTAATCAAAGATCACAAAGTACACTCCATTTTCGCCGGTGCTGCGGGTTCTGCCAAAGCCACAATCCATGCCTGCGAGGGTTTGTAATTCCAGCGCAATATGTTCTATCACATGACCCATCCAGGTTCCTTCTTCTACACGGGTATAAAAACCACCTTCCACTCCTTCACTGCAACGATGTTCGTACATGCCTGGTAAAAGTGTTTTCAATCTTTCTAAAAAGCCGGGTATTTTATTGGTAGGTCTTTCTTCCATTTCTTCCAGGTCCAGTTTCATTTGAATGAGTTTGGGACGGCGAACACTCCAATAATTAGGACCTTTTAAAACTTTGATGTCGATGATCTTCATATATTTTTCTTAGATGCGGAAATTAGTTTTTTTTGGGTTTGCTACCAATTTTGGTTTGATGATAAATATCCGTACGATTCAATTTACAATTCCTATTCTTTTGTAAGATTACTTACATTTAAAATAAAATATCATTCCATGGAGCCTGGTAATCGTAGAAGTTTTTTGAGAAAGGCTGGTTTATTTTCTGCCACTGCATTTGTTGGATCTGTTTTTCAACCCGCCTGGAGTCGTAATCTGGAAAGCGCATTAAAGAATGCGGCAAACACTTCGCCGGATGAACTGGCAACAGAAGAAGAATTCTGGTATTATGTGCAACAATCATTTACTGTTTCTCCCGGCATCATCAATTTAAATAATGGTGGGGTATCGCCTGCACCCAAAACTGTGCAGGATGCAATGAAAAGATATTATGACCTGAGCAATGAAGCACCCAGTTATTATATGTGGCGAATCATAGACCAGGGGCGTGAACCACTCAGAAAAAATTTAGCCATGTTGGCCGGTTGTGATGCAGAAGAAATCGCCATGAATCGGAATGCATCAGAGGGTTTGGAAACTATTATTTTCGGACTTCAATTAAAACCTGGTGATGAAGTTGTAGCTGCACTCCAGGATTATCCCAACATGGTTAATGCATGGAAGCAAAGAGAAAAAAGAGATCAAATAAAAATCACCTGGGTAAATCTTGAAACACCAACAACTGATGAGGACTACCTGGTGAAACAATATGTAAATGCATTTACTTCAAAAACAAAAGTTGTTCATCTTACCCATATCATTAATTGGAACGGGCAAATACTTCCGGTTAAAAAAATTGCGCAGGAAGCCCATAAAAAAGGAATTGAAGTAGTTGTTGATGGTGCACATAGTTTTGCTCATTTTGATTTTAAGATCCCCGATCTTGATTGTGATTATTATGCAACCAGTTTACATAAATGGTTGTATGCACCAATCGGCGCTGGGATGCTTTATGTAAAAAAGAACAAGATTAAAAACCTGTATCCGCTTTTTGCTGCCGCCGATCCGTTACAGGATGATATTCGCAAATTTGAAAATTTAGGAACCAGGCCATTTTTTATTGAACAAGCTATTGGTAAAGCCATCGAATTTCATGAAATGATCGGTAGTGAACGGAAAGAAAAAAGATTGCACTATTTGAAAAATTATTGGATGGAAAAAGTCCAGGATCTTCCTGCTGTTATACTCAATACATCGCTTGACCCTGAATGGGGATGTGCCATTGGCAATATTGGCATACATGGAAAAAAACCTGCTGAACTGGATCAGTATTTATTTAATAAATACAAAATTCATACAACAACTATTGAATGGGAGAATATTAAAGGAGTCAGAGTAACTCCAAATGTTTATACGACAACCAAAAATCTTGACTTGTTAGTTAAGGCAACCAGGGAATTTGCAAAGACAACCTGAATTCACGGGGTGGTTGTAGTACCCATCATTTTATAATAATTTTCTGTAAAATATTTATCCACTTACTAACATACTCAGCAAGGCGGCCTTTACGTTAGATCATTTTCTTTTACATTTGTTTTAATCAAACCCGCCTGAATGATACATCCTAAGGGAAAACTTATAGCTGTTGGAGGCGCCGAAGACAAAGGAACCGACCTTGAAAAGGGTGAAATTTCCCGCAATAACCTCAATTTTTTTGAACTGGGAATTTTGCGCCGAATAGTTGATGAGGCAGGAGGGGTTGATAGTAAAATAGAAGTAATTACAACAGCATCTACTATTCCTTACGAGGTAGGAAATAATTATCTGAATGCATTTGGAAAGATAGGTTGCACCAATGTTGGTGTCATGCATATTCGCAATCGCCAGGAAGTTAATGAAGAAGAATACCTGAGGCGCATTGAATTATGTGATTGTGTGATGATGACAGGCGGCAACCAGTTAAGACTGAGTGCCACTTTTGGCGGAACTCCCTTTTTACGTTCTTTATTAACCAGGTATGAAAATGAAAATTTTGTTGTTGCCGGTACCAGTGCGGGAGCAATGGCAATGAGTAATACCATGATTTATGAAGGCAATGCAATCAGGGCGCATTTGAAAGGTGAAGTAAAAATTACTACCGGTTTAGGCTTTATTGATGATGTAATCATTGACTCTCATTTTGAGAAACGGGGTCGTTTTGGCCGTTTATCACAAGCAGTTGCAACCAATCCGCAATGTATTGGTATTGGTTTGGGAGAGGATACAGGAATGTTAATCACCGAAGGAAATAAAATGGAAGCAATAGGCAGTGGCCTGGTAATGATCATTGATGGTCATGAAATCAGGCATAGTAATATTGCTGATATACCTGATGGCAATCCAATCAGTATTGAAAATATTAAGGTACATTTTTGTGAAAAGGGGAATGGCTATTACCTGCGTGAACGCCGGTTTGAAATGGAAATGCAGGAAGGTGCATTGATCCGCAAACAAGTGGATGTTGAATAGAAATATGTTACATCTCTATCCCCATCATATTTTTCATTTTGGTTGATTGATCCGGCAATTACTTTATATTAAATAATCACTGATGAGATCTTTGTTGCTCCTGGCATTTGCAGTTAATATTCTTTCCTTCATGCCCGATAAAAATTTAAAAGTCATATTTTTTGGTGATTCTATAACGGAAGCCGGAATAAAACCTGGCGGTTATATTTCCCTGTTAGACAGTATAGCAAAGATGAGCAGCAATAAACATTCATTCGAATTCGTTGGCCGCGGAATTGGAGGAAATAAAGTATACGATCTTCTTTTTCGATTAAAGAATGACGTTATCAATCAAAAACCAGATGTGGTTGTGATCTATATTGGGATAAATGATGTGTGGCATAAATCACTTGCCGGCACCGGAACAGATACAGATCGCTTCGAACGTTTTTACCAGGAAATCATTGATCAATTAAAAGAAAAAAAAATAAAAGTCATTCTTTGCACGCCAACTGTTATTGGCGAAAAAACTGATTACAGCAATCCGCAGGATGGAGATTTGAATGCATATACTCATATTGTTCGTAGCCTGGCAACAAAGAACAATCTCCAATTGATTGATTTACGCAAAGATTTTCTTGCATATAATTTGAAAAATAATCCTGCAAATGCACCAAGCGGTATTTTAACATCCGACCGGGTGCATTTGAATTCTGCAGGAAATTTACTGGTTGCTCAATCTATTTGGAAAGTGCTGTCTAACCTGGACTTATAAGCGATAACTGAAAGATAATCCACTGGAAAAATTATTGTGGAACGGAGCCAATTTTACCCTTTCGTTATTTATTAATTTGTTCTTATGAAACTGGGGAACAAGTATACCACTTAAAGTACCGATCGCAACTCCGGTGATTAAATCAGAAGGAAAATGTTTTCCACCTTTATAACGTAAATAGGCAGTAGCAAATGTTGAAGCTGATGCCGCTGTGTATAGAACCCATTTAAAATTAGATTCCGGGTGATAATCAGCATATACTTTTGCAATAAAAAATACAGATGTGGCTACCATCGCGGGATGACCACCTATAAAAGAATTGGTTGAACCACCACTTCTTCTTTCATCCATCGGAACTTCAGGATTATATGCCAATGGCCTGTAACGGTTTACAAAATAATTAGACCCGGTATAAAACACACCAGTAATTGAAAGTGCTTCGAGGTATAAAAAACCAATTTTCGCGGCATCCTTCCTGATATCTTTATCCAATAATAATACTAAAGGAAGTGGCATGGAGCCATAGAAAAGCATATCGCTTTGTTTGGTTGCCTTTTCCGAATAATTGTCGGCCGCACTCCTGTCAAAACTATTGATATCACTTTTTCTTAAGGCCAGTATATCTTCTTCGGAAGAGGCATCTTTGCTGTAAATTTTTGAGAATCCCAATAAACTTAAACCAGTTCCTATTGCAGTTAATGGAACATCAACCGCTGGTTTCAACTTATAAACTTCCAGGTCCGGGTTTACAAATGGTTTAGCATCAACACCAACAGAATCTTTAATTAAAATGTTTGAATCATTTAAAATAGCAACGGAAACAGAATCTTGTTGACTAAAGGCCTGGATTGCGGTTATTATACAAAGAAATAACCCGGTTAAATATTTCATCATGGTAGAATTTTATTCACCATATAAAAAAAACATACCAACCGGGTTAAGAAAGATCTATTGACAATAAACCAGGTAAAAATTCTTCTTTCCTTTTTGTACCAGGATATATTTGTTGTTTAGTAAATGAGATGAATTGATTTGCATGGCCACTTCGGAAACCTTCTCCCTGTTGATGCTGATTCCGCCTTGTTGTAAGGTTTTGCGGGCTTCTCCTTTACTGGGAAATATAGAAGTTTCAGATAGAAAACCGATCACATCTATACCAGATTCCACTTTTTCCATCGGAAAATTTGAAAGGGGAACACCTTCCATTGATTGTAAAAGTTCCTTCTCATTTAATGATCGAAGGTTTTCAACCGGGTCTCCACTAAATAGTTTTTCGGTTGTTTGAATTGCAGCCTCACATTCGTTTTCCCCATGTACAAAAGTGGTAACTTCTTTTGCCAGTTTTTTTTGTAAAATTCTTTGACCAGGATCTTTCTTATGTTGATTTAAAGTTTCTTCAATTTCAATTTTGGGTAAAAATGTAAATATTTTTATATATTTTTCAGCGTCATCATCAGCAGCATTTAACCAAAATTGGTAAAACTGGTAGGGAGATGTTCTTTCAGGATCCAGCCAAACATTTCCCTTTTCTGATTTACCGAACTTTCCGCCATCTGCTTTAGTAATAAGAGGACAGGTAAAAGCAAAAGCTTCTCCATTGGCTTTTCTTCTTATCAGTTCGGTGCCGGTAACAATATTTCCCCATTGATCACTGCCGCCCATTTGCAATTTGCAGTTTTTATGCTTGTAAAGCCAGTAAAAATCGTATCCCTGAACCAACTGGTAGGTAAATTCGGTAAAACTCATTCCAGAGTCACCTTCCAATCTCTTTTTTACACTGTCTTTGGCCATCATATAGTTGACCGTGATGTGTTTTCCGGCATCCCGGATAAAATCAAGGAAAGTGATTTGTTTAAACCATTCATAATTATTGACCATTTCAGCGCTGTTAGGCTTGCCAGCTTCAAAATCAAGATATTTAATCAGTTGATTGCGAATCCCATCTACATTTTTGCTTAAAACATCCTCGCTTAACATATTTCTTTCTTCGCTCTTAAAACTAGGATCACCAACCATTCCTGTAGCGCCACCAACCAGGGCAATTGGTTTATGACCGGCTTTTTGTAAGTGAACGAGCAGGATAATGGGAACAAGGCTTCCGATGTGCAACGAGTCTGCAGTGGGATCGAACCCGATATAGCCCGTGGTTACTTCTTTAAGTAGTTGATCTTCAGTGCCTGGCATGATGTTTTGGATCATTCCACGCCAGGAAAGTTCTTCTATCAGGTTCATTTTACTTTTTGGCAAATGTAAAGCAGATTTAAAAGCCATCAGAATGCTGCAATATATTTGTATTCAATACGTTTTCAATTTTCCATCATTTACGACTGAAAGCTATGATTTTGAGGGGCGAAAGTATATTTTTGCTTTTCCGTTATCCTTTTAAAACAACAAACTAATTGCATTATAAGAAACCTCTCCGCATGAAATCACCCGCCTTAGCCTTATCCATTTTTTTTATTTTCATCAATTTTACCGGGGAAGCTCAATTTAGAAAATACTCCAATGAATTTCTCAATATTGGTGCAGGTGCAAGGGGGTTGGCCATGGGTAGTGCGCAGGTTGCTTCAGCAAACGACGGTACTGCTGCATATTGGAATCCTGCAGGATTGGTCTTTGTAAAGGATCAACCCCAGGTAAACCTGATGCACGCGGAATATTTTGCTGGTATCGGAAAATATGATTTTGCAGGAATCGCATTTCCATCTGCCGGCAATAAAAGAACATTGGCCATTACCGGTCTTCGGTTTGCCGTAGACGATATCATGAACACTTTATTTCTTGTAGAACCCGATGGTTCAATTAACTACAATAACATCCAGGCATTTTCGTCAGCCGATTACGCTTTCCTGGTTTCATTCGCTCAAAAAATAAAAGAATCAGAAAATAAGAACGTGCAGTTTGGAGTGAATGCAAAAGTGATTCACCGCAATGTTGGAAAATTTGCCAAAGCCTGGGGTTTTGGAATAGATGCTGGTCTGCAAATTCATAAAGACAAATGGAAATTTGGTATCTCTGGCCGTGATATCACTTCTACTTTTAACGCATGGTCTTTTTCTTTTACAGAAAGAGAAAAAGAAGTTTTATACCTGACCAATAATGAAATTCCCGTAAAATCAACTGAATTAACAGCGCCAAGGTTAATCTTAGGTGTTGCCCGTGAATTTGATATCAGTGAAAAAGTAAGTTTATTGGCAGAAGCTAATTTTGATCTCACTTTTGATGGACAGCGTAATACGGTTATCAGTGCTGATCCTGTCAGTGTTGATCCGAAAATGGGAATTGAATGTAATGTTAATGATGTATTTTATCTGCGTGCTGGTATCAATAATTTTCAAAAAGCTTTGGCAGATGGAGATACTTTAAATCAAAAAAAGGTTTGGATCTACCAGCCCAGTGCAGGTGCAGGTTTTAAAGTTTCATCACTTACTATTGATTATGCATTTACAAACCTGGCCAATCAATCCAATCCATTGTTTACTCATGTATTTTCATTGAAATTAGATATGATCAACAACCGTAAAAAGAAATAACCGTATCCCGATAAATAAATTAAAATGAAACGATTTTTACTTCTGTTCTTTATCATCTCAGGTTTTACCGTTCAGGGCCAGGTGTATAATAATGAATGGATTGATTATAATAAAACCTATTACAAATTCAAGGTTGGTGTAACCGGTCTTTACCGGATTACGTATAACGATCTTTCCACAATGGGAATCAGTTCTGCACCTGCAGAACATTTTCAATTATGGAGGAATGGGAAGGAAATTCCATTGTATACAACCTCTGGTTCGGGACCTATCAGTGCAGGTGGTTATATAGAGTTTTGGGGAGAAAGAAATGATGGCAAACCTGATACAAAGATTTACCAGGCACCTGATTACCAATTGAGTGATAAAATCAGTTTGCAAACTGATACGGCTGCCTTTTTCTTAACAATCAATCCGGCGGGGGGAAATCTTCGGCTAGCCGAAACTGTTAATGATGTTGCTGGAAATATTTTACCGAAAGAAGAATATTTCATGCATACGGAAGGCAATTATTTCCGCAATAAAATTCATGCCGGGCATGCAGTGAATGTTGGTGAATTTTTATATTCCAGCGCTTATGATAAAGGGGAAGGTTGGTCAAGTGCTGATTTAAGGCACAACACTTTTATAAATTATACAAACAGCAATTTATTTGTGTATACAGGCGGACCGGATGCAACCATCAGTTATGCAGCTGCCGGGAATGCATTTTATCCGCGAAAGGTGGGCGTAAGAATCAATAATGTGGTTATTGATACCATGCAGCAAATGAATTTCATGACGTATGCAAAAGCCAGCTTTCCAGTACCCATTTCCGTTATAAGTACAAATTCTGCGGCCATTTCGTTTGATGACATTACAACATTTACATCAGACAGGATGGTTATCGCACGAAGTGAATTGACTTATCCGCGCCTGTTTAATTTTGGAGGAAGCAGAAATTTTTCTTTTAAGTTACCCGCTAATTCATTGGGCAACTACCTGGAGATATCAAACTTCAATTTTGGGGGCCAGGCACCGGTATTATATGATCTTACCAATGGAAAACGATATGTTGCGGATATTTCTGCTGCACCGCTTTTAAAAGTTGTTTTGCAACCTTCAGCAACTGACAGAGAATTGGTATTGGTTAATCAAACAGCAATAAACATATTACCCATAACGGGCGGATTTATTACAAGGAATTTTATTGACTATGGAATATCCTCCAACCAGGGAGATTACCTGATCATAACGAATTCAAAACTCAGGCAAGGGCAGGACGGTTCAGATCCTGTTGAAGAATACCGTCAGTATAGAAGCAGTGGCATTGGTGGAAGTTATAATGCAAAAACTTATGATGAACAGGAATTAACAGACCAGTTTGCATTCGGTATAAAAAAACATCCAATTGCTATCCGAAACTTTGTTTTATATACAAGGGCAAATTATGCTGTTGTACCAAAATTTGTTTTTTTGATTGGAAAGGGGGTAACGTATAATCAATACCGAACTGGTGAGAGTAATCCCGACATGGAGAAGTTGAACCTGGTTGCAACTTTTGGTAACCCGGCTTCCGATAATTTATTTACTTCCAACCCGGGAAGTAGTCAACCGCAAATTCCTATAGGTCGGATAGGTGCAATCAGCACTGCTGAAGTGTCTGCATATTTTAATAAAGTAAAAGAATACGAGCAACACCAGGCTTATTCTTCGCCCATTATTGATGAAAAAGATTGGATGAAAAATGTAGTGCACATAATAGGTGCCAGTGAAGGCGGTTTACAGGGTATTCTTGAAACCTATATGGCAAAGTATAAGAAAATAATTGAAGATACTTTGTTTGGGGCCAATGTATATACTTTCAGTAAAACCTCAGCGGACGCAGTGGAACAATTGAATACCGTACAGATTGCAAAATTATTTGAAGAAGGAATGAGTATGATCACTTATTTTGGTCACTCTTCTGCAACAACTCTGGAATTTAACCTGGATAAACCTGAGGCATATAATAACAACGGTAAATATCCTTTATTCTTCGCTTTAGGCTGTAACGTGGGTAATTTTTACAATTTTAGTAGTTTTCGATTGCAGCAACAAGAAACTTTATCTGAGAAATTTGTACTTACTCCCAATAAAGGTTCAATTGCATTTATAGCCAGTTCTCATTTTGGGATAGTGCATTACCTGGATATTTATAATACACGCAATTATAATAATCTTACACGGAATTTCTATCATAGAACATTGGGTGAAAATTTACAAGAAACCATCAGGGATATTTTTGACCTGACAACTGAAGGTGATTTTTATTCAAGGGTACATTCGGAAGAACTAATTCTTCACGGTGATCCAGCTATCCGTTTAAATACACACGCAAAACCGGATTATGCCATTGAAGAACCAATGGTAAAAATAGATCCCAGTTTTGTTTCTATAGCTGAAACAAATTTTAAAGTAGATGCCAGTTTTATTAATATTGGAAAAGCGATTGACAAAAACATTGTCATTGAAATTAAAAGACAGTTTCCTAATCAAACAATTGAAATTATTCAAAGAGATACCATTCCAGGTATCAGGTATATGGATTCGATCAGTGTAACTGTTCCCATCGATCCTGTAAAAGATAAAGGATTGAACAAAATAACAGTAACAATCGATGCTGATTTTGAAGTGGATGAATTATACGAAACCAATAACTCCATAACCAAAGACGTTTTTATTTATGAGGATGATATAAGACCTGTTTATCCTTATAATTTTGCTATTATCAACAATCAGAATATAAAACTTGCTGCATCAACAGCCAATCCATTAAGTGAGTCAAAGCAATATTTATTGGAAATTGATACCACTGCTTTATTTAATTCCTCTTTTAAAAAGACACAGTCTAAAACTTCTGGTGGTGGTGTTTTGGAATTCGAACCCGGTTTTTCATTTATAAATAATACAGTCTACTATTGGCGTGTAGCCATTGCACCTACTTCAGGTACACCCAATTGGCATATGGCATCATTCATTTATTTAGCTGATAGTGAACCTGGGTTTAACCAGTCGCATTATTTTCAACAACAGAACTCCGAATATCAGGGATTGGTACTGGCAGATGCATCACGAACTTTAAGATTTGATTCAGTGTCTACAAACATTTTTAGTCGAAATGCAATTTTCCCAATAGCGAGCCAGAATTCTGAGTTTATTGTTTCTGTAAATGGAGATCCTTATATAGGCGGCGGATGTACTTATGATGAATTAATAATAAATGTATTTGACCCTTTGACAATGAAGCCATGGAGAAATCAATATTCTAGCGGATCTGGTTTATATGGAAGTTTGGGTTGTGGTAAAGCATTTAATTTTGAGTTTAAGGTAAATACAGCAGTAGATAGAAAGAAGGCAATGGACTTCCTGGATTTAATACCTTCAAAATCATTTGTAGTGATCAGGTCGAATTCCAATCAAAATATGACTGGGAATACTTATCCTGATATTTGGAGAGCAGATACTGCTATATATGGTTCCGGAAAGTCATTGTACCATCAATTGGTTCAATATGGATTTGCCAATTTAGATTCATTCAACCGGCCGCGTAGTTATATTTTTAATTTTAAAAAAGAGGACACGGAGAATTTTCAACCAGAATCAGTTTTATCAGAAGGCATTGCTGATCGAATTACGTTGGATGTTACTGTTAGATCACCTGATACTATTGGATACATAAAATCTCCAGCTTTTGGTCCTGCAAAAGAATGGAAACAATTATTTTGGGATGGTCATGCAATGGAATCTACTATTGGGGATAATCCGAAAATTTCAGTTTTGGGGATATCAAATACAGGAACAGAAACAGTGTTAATTAGCGGTCTTGATTTAGGGCAAAAAATATTTGATATTTCAACCATTGATCCAATAACTTACCCTTATTTAAAATTGGGTATGATAAATACAGATACCGTTACTTATTCTCCTTACCAACTTGATTACTGGCGTTTAACGTATGATCCCGTACCTGAAGGTGCTATTGCACCAAATTATATGTTTGAAATGAAAGATTCTCTTGAAGTAGGTGAGCCATTAAATTTCAAAATTGCTTTTAAAAATGTTAGTCAGACACCATTTGATAGTTTGTTAGTAAAAATGATAGTGACCGATCAGAATAATGTTTCGCATATCATTCCTATCAGCCGGCAAAAACCACTTGTAATTGGTGATTCCGTGCATGTGAGTTATCAGCTTGAGACCACTAATTTTTCAGGCAGGAATACTTTATTTATAGATTTTAATCCGGATAATGATCAGCCGGAACAATACCATTTTAATAATTTTCTTTACAAGGATTTCATCATAAGCAGGGATAGTTTAAATCCTTTATTGGATGTAACATTTGATGGCGTACATATTTTAAATAGGGATATCGTTTCCGCCAAACCAAAGATCCTGATCAAACTACAGGATGAAGCGAAATTCCTTTTGTTGGATGATACTTCACTGGTTACTTTGCAGGTGCGTTATCCAAATGGCAATATTCGCCCATTCTATTTTAATAATGATTCAGTCAGGTACATTCCTCCAACACCTGGAGAGTCTAATGAAGCAACCATTGAATTTAATCCTGCATTTTTTGAGGACGGAGATTACGAATTAATTGTTTCTGGGAAAGATAAAACAGATAACCTGGCAGGTAGTATTGAATATCGGGTAGGTTTCCAGGTGATCAACAAACCGATGATCTCGAATATGCTTAATTATCCAAATCCGTTTACAACTTCCACGGCTTTTGTATTTACGCTAACCGGTAGTGAGGTGCCACAAAACCTAAGGATTCAGGTCATGACTATTACAGGTAAAATAGTACGTGAAATCACCAAAGAAGAATTAGGTCCTATTCATATCGGGCGAAACATCACAGATTTTAAATGGGATGGTACCGATCAGTATGGGCAGAAACTGGCCAATGGAATTTACCTTTACCGCGTCATCACGAATTTAAATGGAAAGCTATTGGATAAATATAAAGCAGAAGGAGATCGGACTGACCAATACTTTAATAAAGGGTATGGCAAAATGTATTTAATGCGTTAGAAGCTTAAAACAATTTATTTTTATACTCACAGCTTAAACTGTGAGTATTTTTTTATGATAAGTATTTGCATTCCGGTCTACAATTATGATGCAGGTAAATTAATTGCAGATCTTGTTCTGCAGGCATCATTATCCGAGATAAATATTGAAATAAATATTCTGAATGATGGCTCAGAAATTTCATTTACACAAAAAATGCGTAAGTGGTCAGGGGGAGTCTTTAACTATTCTGAACTTACCAATAATGCAGGCCGTGTACATGCAAGAAATTTATTGATCTCCAAATCGAATTTTGAGAATATTTTATTTCTTGACTATGATGTGCAGCTCATCTCTGAAAATTATTTAGATATATATAAATAAGAAAAAATAAACGGATACCAGGTTCTAACAGGAGGAACAGTTTACCCTAAAAATTTTCCCGGAAAACATAATTCTTTGTATTGGGCATATGGAAATTATATGCAAAAAACCACTTTAAGAATAAGATCATTAATCCTTATCGATCATTCATGACCAATAACTTTTTTGATAAATAAGGATATTGCAAAAACCATTGGTTTTAACGAGTCCATAAAAAATTATGGGTATGAGGATACTATATTTGGGTTTGAACTTGAAAAAAGACACATTGGAATCAAACATATTATGAATCCAGTACTTCATGCAAGCTTTGATTCTAATGAAATATTTTTGGACAAAACAAGGCAGAGCGTAGAGAACTTATCAATTGTAAATAATATTTTAGGAGAGGGGAATTTGTCTAATGTATCACTCATTCAATTTTATAGAAAAATCAAAAGATTTAAATTATTTCCATTATTTAAAATATCTTCTAAAGTATTAACACCAATAATTTATAAATTATTGATAAGAGGGAATGGGGGTATTAAAATGCATCAGTTTTATAAGTTATTGATTTATGTAAAAAGCAATACTGGAAATAAAAATTATAAATCATAATCAACTTTAAATAAAAGATAATTTCGCCATTTTCTGCTGCTTAAGATAATTGTAAAAACAAAAGCAATACATAAACTAATATAAAAAGCTGTTTTAATTGGTTGAGGAGAAAAATGAAATACGATTTCATGAGAACCCTTTGGCAACTGGCTAGTAATAAAGCTTTTGAATCCCGTAAAATGATTTTGAATTTTGCCATTTAAATACATATTCCAATAAGGATAATTATTTTGAAGGAATGTGATATAATTGTAGTCTGCATTATTTACATACAATTTCAGATATCCAGGTTGGAATTCTAATATTTTTATGTCATTTGAAGCAAAATTCGTTTTTGAATTAATTATGGTATCAATACTAAGAAAAACATAGGATTGTTTATTTATAAATTGCTTTAATGTGTCATCCTTGAAAAATAATGCTGAAGATTTTAACTGAACTGGATATGGTTCTTCAATTGGATGGCCTATTTTTTTGCTATATGTAGCGGAAAGCCATAAGATTTTTTGATCCTCTTTATTTATTTGTTGAGATGTGTTGATGGATAGTAATGGCGGCGGGAAAATGCCCTTCGGTGCAAAATCAATTTTATTTTGAATTTCCACCCGACTTAATATTCCTAATCCTGTAAATGGAAGTATTAACCAAGAGTTTGTAACTAAATTTATCCCTGTTATATAGAACCATTTTATTTGAGAATCTTTATATTTCTTTAGAAAAAATAATGTGATGAGTTGAATTATATTTCCCAAAAGAATTAAATAATAAATATTCGCATTTGAAAAAAGATCTTTTATAAAAGCTTTACCGAAAATTGTATTATATTTTGGAAGTGCTTCGTTATTCATTACAATCAATATGAAAGAAACAAATATTCCACTAACCATTATCCATTTTAAAAGATTATATATATTATTAACTGTTCTAAATGGCTTTGGATTTTGAAAGTAACATGTTAGCCCGACAGCGCCAGCAATAAAAAATAGTAACAGAACAAAATAGGTGAACTCTCCGTTTAGTCGGACAAAAGCAATTCCTGGTAGAAATGTGGAATAGAAAGTTTTGAATATACCACCGGCAGATAGAGTTATGAAGAAGAACAGAACTGCAATGAAATAAAAGGTGACCTTTCTTTTAACGTTTATGAAAAAAATTATTATTCCAAAAAGTAAGGATAAGCCAACATAAACATTCCTCATGGATAAATCTGTTTGAAAAAATTCAGATTTGTAAACCGCCAGCGGAATTAGAAGTGAAATATAGGATTGAATACTTGTTGGATTAAGTAACAATTCAGATTCTGCAACAGCACTCCCTCTTGTAATATTTTGTAATACCTGGAGGTTACTAACAATTACCACAATAGATAACAGTGCTGACAGAAATAATATAATAACGGAGTTATTTAGTAAGTATTTATAGTGGATTTTTAAATAATTAGATTTTCTAAATGCGTAAATGAAAATTGTTGCAAATAGGAAGAAGTAAATGCCCCCAATAATTAACCCCGGATGCGTAGATGCTAGAAAAAGAAAAATTGAAATACTAGTGGCAATATAATTTTTAATGGATGGTGACTTATTTACTCTAATAAAATATAGCATGATGAATGGAAAAAATGCTGTACCTGTTATCCAGATAAAATGTTGTAAGTGTCCTATTATATATCCACAGCACATGTAGGATAAAGCAGCTAATAAAGAAATAGGAGTAGTGGTATATTCTTTAAAAATTTTGAAGATCCCCCAACCTCCAATCAAAATATAAAACATCTCTTCCAGGGTTAGAGATAATACAGAATAACCAAATAATTTGGCTATAATCCAAAGAAAGGGATTCCAAAAACCATTATTCATATCACCATACTGTGGAATTCCATAGTGTATATATGGATTCCACCATGGAAAGTAACCGGAGTATAAGCTTTCTGAGATAAAAAAGCGAGTAGGAAGGTTTTGTGTTAAGAAGTCATTTTTCAAATGGAAAAAAGGAAGAAAAACCGGGAGATATGCGATAATAACAAAACATAATAGGGTAATGAATGGATATCGTAAAATAAATGCATTATCCTTTTTCATATTAATATTCATAATTCTTTATGAAAAGGGTATCGGGATAAGCATTCATCCTAAACCCATCTTTTATTGTATTACCTCTTGGCTCTAAATATTTATTGAGTTGTGTAATGCAAGGAAGGGGTGTAAAATAACATCTGTGATCCCCATATAAATCATGGAGTTTGGGCAAATTATATTTCATATTTGAATCCTGTGTATAAACGGTGTATCCAGGCTTAATATAAGAAATTGGATTTATCAGATTTTCACAAGGATTTGGCTGACTGGATGCTTTTGAATATGTATAATAAGTAATAGTAATTATTAATAGTCCAAGTGTAAGGGTATAAATTTTATATGGAACGAATTTGTAAAAAATAATAGCAATAAAAAAAAATGCAGATGGTAATAAAACACCATATCCAAACCTTCCTGGATCAGGTGCGGTAAAAAACCAACCACCAATCATAAATATTAATGAGATTATAAAACCAATAAAACTCTTTCTGTTCAAGATAATTTTAGGATGAAAAAATAGTAGATAGACTGGTGAAATTGCGAGAAAAAATATAATTATATGCTTCCATAATATCCCCTTAAACCAATATGGTATCCAATTAAATGCTGTAGCATTAAAATTGATGGTAAACTGATATCCGGTATTATACAATTTGTTTGAATTGAGAATATACTTATAAAATATTTCGGCCATTTCTTTTGGGAATTGCCAATCAGGTTGAATTATACTTAACGGTAAAGGAAATAACGGATATCCCGTGGTAACATAGTTTCTGATAAAAATTGGTGACAGTATAATAAATCCAAATATTATCAGGTAATACCATTTAACTGTTGATAAACTAAATATCAAATGGTATAGTAATAATGCCCCAATAAAAATACCCGAAAATTTAAATGAAATTATGGATAATGAAAAAACCAAGACGATCATTGAAAACCTTTTCCTTTCTTCATTATTTATCAATCCCTCAAAAAAATAACTTACTACGATAATTGTAAACGCTGTAACTATAAAATCATAATTTGTTGAATTTGCTGAGTCTCTAAAAAGCTGCCAGTCGAAAAATGAAAATAATAATAGTGAAAAGTAATATATGCTAAGGATTTTGAAGTCAATGTTTATAGAGTTCTTATAATGGAAATGCCATTTTGAGAATAGCCAAACAAAAAACCAACTCACCATTGCTGCATTTAAATAGGTAAAATTTTCACTAGTAACGTGGGGAAAATAAAAAAAACTAATAAGGCTAAACCAATTTGATCCCAAACCTAAACGTGGATATAAATTAGCTACACCTGGAACAATTCCATATTCAGAAAGCCATTTAATTATTTGTAGATGGTAAATGTCCGTATCAAGGTGAACAGTACTGATAGAGCTTAGATATATAAATAACAATAGTGAGACAATTAAAGCCGCCTTATGTATAAATGTTAACCCCGGGTTTTTAAAATTAAATCTCCTTATGAGTTTGGTAATATTATTTTTTTGAAATAATAACAGATAAGAACATAAAATGAAAGTGAGAATGAGGAGATATGCGTAATCTAATGGAATAAAGAAACTTAACCAGGAGCTAATACATCCCAAAACAATACATCCTAGAAAAAATAAAAATGAAAAGAATGAAATAAGATTGGTAAACCAGTATTTTTCCTGCGAGAAGGAAGTCTTAAAAAGTAAAAGAAGAGGTAGCCCCCATATCATTAAAATAATGGAGCATAAAATTATATGAGTTAATTGTTGCAGCATACTACCTTTTCTTCGCTATGGAAATAACAGATAAGCCCATTGAATGCAACAATACTTTATCGAGGAATTTGGCCAAAGGAATCAATGCATTAAAGGTGCTCATTTCACTTTTGGGAACTGTTTTTAATTTTTTCATTTTTCCGTAAATCCAGGCACTAATTCCAAGGAAATTAAAATAGAAGCTTTTCATAACCACCATATTATTTCTTTGAAAAACATCATTTATTCTTTTTTTAGAATATCTTCTATAATGATCAAGTTCTTTATCCATCTCGGAAAATAAGAATGAATAGGCCGGTACCAGAACGATTAAGCTGCCACCTGGTTTTAAAAGGAACTGGCTATTTTGTATTGCTAAGTCTTCAAATTCCAAATGTTCAAGTACGTTAAGATAAAATACGGTGTCAAATTTATTTTCAAGTTCTTTATAGCATTCAGTGAAATGCGGTAATTGAAGATCTATTGGAATAATATCTTTTACATTACTAGTATTTTGGAATTGATTTTTTAAAATATCTAAGTAATAAGGGTCAATATCTGAAAGTGTAATTTGATAATTATCATTGATAAAATACCGGGATATATTACCTAAGCCACTTCCAATTTCAATCGTTGCTCCGGAAACATAGGGTGCAATTGTTTCAGCCATCCATTTATTAAACTTATCAGCCTTTGACATTACTTCCAATGAAATATGACCTGAATTATGAAGAGGGTTCACAGTTAATTTTTATTTGGGAATAAGTTATACTTAATGATACAATATATTGCCCTAAAACCATCTACCCAACTTATCTTTTTCCCTTCTGCAAAGGATCTTCCATGGTATGTTATCCCAACTTCATAAATTTTGAATTGTGGATTGTGGCCTAATTTAGCTATTATTTCAGGATCTATTCCGAACCTGTTTTCTTCCAGCTGCATATTTTTTAATATTTCAGATTTATACATCTTGTAACAGGTATGTATATCCGTAAGAGATTGCTGTGTAAGTATATTAGAGATAAAAGTGTATGTTTTATTTACAATTGCATGTAAAATAAAAGGTCCTCTATGGGGATTACTGCCACGGAACCTGGAACCTAAAACTACATCTGCATATCCATCTAAAATTGGTTTCAACATTATATTGTAATCTATAGGATCATATTCTAAATCCGCATCCTGTATTATAATAAAATCTCCAGTTACATGAGGTATTGCAGTTTTTATACAAGCTCCTTTACCTTTATTTTTTATATGTGTAAACGATTTTATTGGAAAGGTCGGGTGGTTTATCAGAAATGAATCTATTGCTGATTGAGTGTTATCTGTGGATCCATCATTAATAATTATTACTTCCTTATTGACATTTCCAAAAAGAGAAACCTGCATAACTTTCATCAATACTTGATCTATATAATTTTCTTCATTATAACATGGAATAACAATACTCAGCTTATAAATCAATTTCAAATTGTTTAGTGAATTATTTTTGTATAAAACAGCACCTTTATCACAATAATTTTATCCCCCTCTCCACATACTTCCCCACCATATCAAATTCAATATTTACTTCATCACTTTCTTTTAGTGATTGCATATTGGTATGGGTATAAGTATAAGGAATGATGGCAACGGTAAATTTCTTTTTGGTCACATTAAATGCTGTAAGGCTGATGCCATTAATACTGACCGATCCTTTTTCAATAATGTATGGAGCAAACTTTGCCGGAAAACGAAAAGTGAATTCCCAGCTTCCATTTTTTTCAATTTTTTTTGTGCAAGTCGCAGTTGTATCCACATGCCCCTGGACAAGATGGCCATCTAGTCTCCCATTAAATTGGAGGCATCTTTCTAGGTTAACAAGATCAGCAGGTTGCCAGGCTTCTAAACTGGTTTTTTTTAAAGTTTCTTCAATGGCTGTTACCCGGTATTTGTTTTCTTTTACTTCTTCTACGGTCAGACAAACACCATTATGGCTCAGACTTTGGTCTATTTTTAGTTCAGGTGCTAGGGTAGAAGTTATCCAAAATGTTTTATTAGATCCATTTTTAATAACTTCTGTAATATGTCCTGTAGTTTCTATAATTCCGGTGAACATTGGACAAAAATCGGAAATTATCTGGTTTGAATTTTATTATTTCAATTAAATGCCTTTATCTTTGCACTCCTAAAAAAATACCAAAGGAGGTATATAAGTTATGCTGATCATCGATTCAAAAGATTGCGAAAATATAGACAAGGCACTCAAAAAGTACAAAAAGAAATTTGAGAAGGCCAAAGTTTTATTGCAGTTACGTGAACGCCAATCTTTCACCAAGCCATCTATCAAGCGTCGTGGGGAAGTGTTGAAAGCGGTTTACAAGCAGAAAATCGCAATGGGCCAGATAGAAGGAAAATAAGCAATTAGTTACTAATTATATAATTCCCGGTAGGCGTAGGTTTATTAACTTTACGTCTACCGGTTTTTTATGCCTGTACCTTTATCCATTACCATAGCAGCCTTTTTGGATTATCTTAAGTTTGAAAAAAGATACTCGCAACATACTGTCATCAGTTATCAAAATGACCTGGAACAATTCCAGGCTTTTCTTATATCTCAATTCGAAACGAAAAATATTGAAGATATCCGTTCTGTAATGGTTCGTGGCTGGCTGGTTGAATTAATGGAAGATAAACGGACTGCCACCAGCATTCATCGTAAATTATCAGCACTTCGTTCTTTTTTTAAGTTTCAATTAAAAAAGGGTGTCATTCAAAAAATTCCTCTCGATAATATCCAGGCACCTAAAAAAGGCAAAAGACTCCCGGCTTTTATTAAAGAAGATGATTTATCAGGCAATGAAAAATTCTCCGGGCGCCTTTCAGAATGGGATCAGCAGAATTCAGATTTGATCATTGACTTATTTTATGCTTCAGGCATGCGCTTGAGTGAGTTGGTTAATTTGAAAGAAAACCAGGTTGATTTTATAAAAAACCAGGTAAAGGTTTTGGGTAAAGGAAACAAGGAAAGAATCATTCCGATATCACCCAAACTGGTTGAGAAGATTAATCATTACCGATCTGAAAAAAAACGGTTATTTGAAACGCCTTCCGAATATCTACTGATAACATCTTCAGGTAAAAAACTGTATTCTAAATATGTTTATCGGTTGGTGAAGGCAGTATTGAGCAACTATTCTACACTCGACAAAAAGAGCCCACACGTATTACGTCACACATTCGCCACGCATCTGTTAAATAATGGTGCCGAGTTAAATGCAGTAAAAGAATTGCTGGGTCACAGCAGCCTGGCATCAACTCAAGTTTATACCCATAATACAATAGAAAAGCTAAAAAACGTTTACCAGAAGGCGCATCCCAAAGCGTAAAAAATTCTTTTTCTTAAACATTATTTTTAACCGATTTTATTTGGAAAAGGAGACCTTTCAGATTAACTTCATGTCAGGGTAAGAAATAAAAAATTAATATTTTTATGCCCTATTTAAGTTCTTTTATTTATTGTTTCACAGATTAAAAAATGTTGATTATGAACGTAAACATTCAAACGGTACATTTTGATGCGGATGACAAACTAATCGAATATGTAAACCGGAAACTTGAGAAATTGGCAACTTTTCACGACCGTATCATTAAAGTGGAAGTTTATCTGAAGTTGGATAACGTGGTTCATACGATTAAGGACAAAATAGCAGAGATCAGAGTACACGTACCTCGTAGTAATTTTTTTGTAAAATCAACAACTAAATCTTTCGAAAGCTCATTTGATGAAGCTTTTGACAGTCTTGTAACCCAAATAAAAAGAAAAAAAGAAAAACAAGCAGCTTAATGATGTAGACCTCCTAATAGGAGGTCTTTTTTTTTATAATATTGATCCTATTACTTCTGATTTATAAATCGCAAACTGTTAGCCGGGTAAATGATCTTAAAAATTAATTGTATAAAATTTTTGCAATTCAGTTTTTCCTTTACCTTTGCCTTCCCAAAAAACAGGGGGTAGTTCTTTTTTTGTTTCATATTGAAAATCAAAGGCCACTTTAGCTCAGCTGGTAGAGCAACTGATTTGTAATCAGTAGGTCGCTGGTTCGATCCCGGCAAGTGGCTCTGATCATTTATTAGTTAATTGGCAGGTTTCAGGTTAAGATTTAAAATTCTTCTTCTGGTATAAACCTTTAATTGGGCAAGTAGCCAAGTGGCCAACGGCAACAGACTGTAAATCTGTCCTCTTCGGAGTTCGGTGGTTCGAATCCATCCTTGCCCACAAACAATTAACTATGCGGGAGTAGCTCATTTGGTAGAGCGATAGCCTTCCAAGCTATAGGTGGCGAGTTCGAGCCTCGTCTCCCGCTCAGGCGAAGGTGGCCCCGATTAAAATCGGGGTCTCCCGCTCACAAGGAAGTTCAATGTTGAACACCTGGTCAGAACAAGTGAGAATATGTCAATAAATTAAAATGACCAGGAAGTTTTTAATTTATTGAACTACTGACTTCAATGACTTTCATTAGCCGTTGTAGCTCAGGGGTAGAGCACTTCCTTGGTAGGGAAGAGGTCGTGAGTTCGATTCTCACTAACGGCTCCAGGTAAATTTTGAGATAAGTTTTTGAGTGATTTTATTGGTGATATTGTGTATCCTCATAACTTTTTCTGATAGAATAATTTTCGAATAATAATTGGTATATCTACAACTAAAAACAAATAAAAATGGCAAAAGAGACCTTTAAGAGGGAAAAACCTCACGTTAACATTGGTACCATTGGTCACGTTGACCATGGTAAAACCACTTTAACTGCCGCTATAACCGATATTTTGTCAAGAAAGGGTTTGGCGGAAAAGAAAAACTATGATGATATTGATGGCGCTCCTGAAGAAAAAGAAAGGGGTATCACTATTAATACAGCTCACGTAGAATACGCAACTGCAAACCGTCACTATGCTCACGTTGACTGTCCTGGTCACGCGGATTATGTGAAAAATATGATTACAGGTGCTGCCCAAATGGACGGTGCTATTTTAGTTGTAGCGGCTACTGATGGTCCTATGCCACAAACAAAAGAACACATTCTGTTGGCTCGCCAGGTTGGTGTTCCGCAGATTGTTGTATTTATGAATAAGGTTGACCTCGTTGATGATCCTGAATTATTAGAACTGGTTGAAATGGAAATCCGTGAGTTATTAAGCTCGTATGGTTTTGATGGTGATAACACACCAATCATCCAGGGTTCTGCAACTGGTGCTTTAGCTGGTGAAGAAAAATGGGTTGCCAAGATTGATGAATTAATGGAAGCTGTTGATAGCTATATTCCTTTACCTCCTCGTCCGGTTGATTTACCATTCCTGATGTCTGTTGAAGATGTATTCTCTATTACTGGTCGTGGTACTGTTGCTACAGGTCGTATTGAAAGAGGTCGTATTAAAGTGGGTGAAGCCATTGAAATCGTAGGATTGATGGATACTCCATTACCTTCTACCGTTACAGGTGTTGAAATGTTCCGTAAATTATTGGATGAAGGTGAAGCTGGTGATAACGCAGGTCTGTTATTACGTGGTATTGAAAAAACGCAGGTTCGTCGTGGTATGGTTCTTTGCAAACCAGGTTCAATCACTCCGCACACTCAATTCAAAGGTGAAGTTTATGTATTAAGCAAAGAAGAAGGTGGACGTCATACTCCATTCTTTAATAAATACCGTCCTCAGTTTTACTTCCGTACAACGGATGTAACGGGTGAATGTACTTTGCCTGAAGGAACTGAAATGGTTATGCCTGGTGATAATACTTCACTGAACGTAACACTGATTCAGCCAATTGCAATGGAGAAAGGTTTGAAGTTCGCCATTCGTGAAGGTGGTCGTACAGTAGGTGCTGGTCAGGTTACTGAGATCGTTAAATAAGAGAAAACTACGAGCTACGGGCTTTTAGCTACGGGCCGGCAGGCTTTCTTGCAAAAGATTAATATCTTTGCATAATATTGCTAAAAGCTGTTTCGAACTATCGGAATAGCTTTTAGCTTTCTACGGGCATAGTTCAATGGCAGAATAGCGGTCTCCAAAACCGTTGATGGGAGTTCGAATCTCTCTGCCCGTGCAAAAATTTTTGGATTAATGTTGATAGCAGGTTAGCATTATTAAACTTGTGATCAACTTTAGAACTTAACTAAAATTATATGATTAAAATAGCTACATATTTCCGCGATTCATACAAAGAATTGCTGGAAAAAGTGACCTGGCCAACCTTTGCCCAGTTACAGCAATCAACCATGATCGTTTTGGTGGCCACCCTTATCATCACGGCTGTTATTTCGTTAATGGATTTTTTAGCCGGTGGTGCATTGAAATTTATTTACGAACAGATTTAAGAAGATGGATATAACAAATAACCAAATTGCCAATACTGAAAACGAAGACCAGGCTCCTGAAGAGAATAAACCTCAGCAGGATACCAAATGGTTTGTTTTACGGGTGGTAAGCGGTAAAGAAAGAAAAGTAAAGGAATACCTGGATAAGGAAATTTCCCGTAGTGGCTGGACTGATATTGTAAAACAGGTTTTTTTGCCAGTTGAAAAAGTATATAAAGTTCAGAACGGTAAAAAAGTAATGCGCGAAAGAAATTATTATCCCGGTTATGTAATGATCGAAGTGCTGAATGGTAAACTAAATGAAGATCTACGTGAAGCAATTCGTAACACGAATAGTGTAATACATTTCCTGGGTAAGGAAAATCCGATTGCCTTACGCAAATCTGAGGTGAATAAAATGCTGGGTAAAATGGACGAAATGGCTGAAGCCGGTGGCGTTAGCATGAGTGAACCATTTATTGTTGGTGAAACTATTAAGATCATCGAAGGTCCTTTCAATGATTTTAATGGGGTGATTGAAGAAGTTAATGATGAAAAGAAAAAACTGAAAGTGACCGTAAAAATTTTCGGTCGTTCTACACCGGTAGAACTGAATTATATGCAGGTTGAAAAACTAAGCTAAAACCCAATGCACTTTAAATATGAAAGCTGATTTTGAAAAAGATCAGCTTTTCTTTTTTATATGAAAACAGGGATAAATAAGTTTTCAAACATCAGGCTGATTTGCATAATAGCTGCGATCGGTTATATCATTTCTGTTATTTTCAACCTCGGTTATACGGAATTAGATGGAGAAGAACCGAGGCGGGCACTGGTCAGCATAGAAATGTTGCATTCAGGTAATTATATCGTTCCCACATTGTATGGATGGGAGTATTATAACAAGCCACCATTATTTAATTGGATCCTGAGTGGCTTTATGTTCATTACCCAATCAACTAAAGAATGGGTTGTAAGATTACCATCATTGGTTTTCTTTTTACTGTGGGCCATTACACATTACCATTTTACCAAAAAATTTATTTCACCATCAACAGCTTTATTATCAGCCATCTTCCTGTTAACAGGCGGTGAACTTTATTTCTACGGGCTGCAAAATGGAGGAGAGATGGATATTTTTTATGCATTCATTGTTTACCTTCAGGTGATCAGCCTTTTTTATTTTTTTGAAAAAAGGAATTGGTTGTTACTATTTATCGCATCTTACTTTTTTTGTGCAATGGGCTTTTTGACCAAAGCCTTTCCTTCAGTGCTTTTCCAGGGACTCACTTTATTATCACTGATTTTTTATGCAAAGTCAGTCCGCATTTTATTCAAGTGGCAGCACCTGGTGGGTATCATCGTGTTTGTATTATTGGTGGGAACTTATTTTTATGCCTATGGTTTATACAGTTCGCCACAACGATTATTGATTAATCTTTTAAATGAATCTATCCGGAAGACGCCGCTTAGTGAGGAGTCTGGAAATTTTTGGCAAAACGTAATCAATTACCCTGTTAGAATGTTTACAGGACTTTTACCATGGTCCTTAATTCCATTTTTATTGTTCCTTTCTAAACCAAAGCCTTCTTTTTGGTCTAATCCGCTGCTTCGATTTTCCATTTTATTTATTGTTTGTAATATTTGGGTTTATTGGTTCTTTGGGGTGGTGAAGTTGCGTTACAGCTACATGTTTTATCCATTTATGACGCTTTTTTTTTCTGTCATATTTGATCATTACAGCAGGTTCATCAATCTCAATAAAATTTTAAAATATGTGGGATTTGCATTTATCATTTTAATTTTAGCAACATTAGTATTACCTGTTATTTTTAAGGTTGAAATTTTCACATTCATTATTGTTATCTCATTCCTGGCATTTTTTATTTATAAATATTTCAATACTCATTCAAATCTTATCTGGTTATTTGCATTCGGCATAATCATCGTTCGTTTTGCATATGCTGCCATATATATGCCTGTTATGGATGATAACAGGAAGAGTACCAAATATCGGATCCCATTAAAACAAGCTGCTGCATTCATGGGTAACGATACAATGAGGTTTTATTCGAAACCAGATACTTTACCAGTTTCAATTGATTTGAAATTTTATAAACTCGATCATGAAAATGTATTGGTTCCTCCTGAAATTTTTAAACAGGTACCTTATTATTATTACCAGGCAAGTAAGAAACTGGTAATCATGGATTCAGTTATTCAAAAAGACCAGTATTATTTTAGTTATATGCCATATATCAGGGATTCAGCCGTCATACAAAAGCACTTTACTTTTTATGATAGCCGGATGCAATCCGATTTTATTTTATTTAAGGGAAAAGAATAGAAATCTGACGAAATGCCCTGTTCAAGCCCTTTATCTAAAAATATTTTGATAAATCGGATGATTTTTAGCTGAATGCTCTTACCTTTGCGACCCCAAAGAAAGTTCTTAGTAATGAAAGAATTTGGGAGATCCTTCAGCCAAATGGCTAATCAGGGTCGCTTGAACCAATAAAACATTAACAAATGGCAAAAGAAATCACCGGCTATGTAAAGCTGCAGTGTAAGGGTGGCCAGGCCAACCCCGCACCTCCAATCGGTCCGGCATTAGGTTCCAAAGGTGTTAACATCATGGAATTCTGTAAGCAATTTAACGGACGTACGCAGGATAGAATGGGTAAAGTACTTCCGGTACTGATTACCGTTTATGCTGACAAATCATTCGATTTTATTATCAAGACACCTCCGGCGGCAGTTCAATTAATGGAAGCTTCTAAGGTGCAGAAAGGTTCCAAAGAGCCTAACCGTAATAAAGTAGGTAAAGTAACCTGGGCTCAGGTTGAAGACATAGCAAAAGATAAAATGTCTGATCTTAACTGCTTTACAACTGAAAGCGCTATGAAAATGGTTGCTGGTACGGCCCGCAGTATGGGTTTAACAGTTGACGGAAAAGCTCCCTGGGAAAATTAATGCATTAACCTGTCTGCCCTGGGCAGGCATTTAAAACGAATTATAATGGCTTTCATAAGTAAAAATAGAAAAGCTGCGAATACCAAGGTTGACGCCAGCAAAGTGTATTCATTAAAAGATGCATCAACATTAGTGAAAGATATCACTACTTGTAAATTTGATGCTTCTGTAGATATTCACGTTCGTCTGGGTGTTGATCCTAAAAAAGCAGATCAGGCTATCAGGGGTACTGTTTCATTACCTCATGGTACCGGTAAAACCAAAAAAGTATTGGTTCTTTGTCCCCCGGATAAAGAAGCTGCCGCTAAAGATGCAGGTGCTGATTATGTTGGATTGGATGAATTTATTCAGAAAATTGAAGGTGGATGGACGGATGTTGATGTAATTATTGCAACGCCAACCGTTATGCCTAAAATTGGTAAACTGGGTAAAATCCTGGGACCAAGAAACCTGATGCCAAATCCAAAAACAGGTACGGTTACCAATGATGTTGCCGCAGCCGTTAATGAAGTTAAAGGTGGTAAAATTGCGTTTAAGATCGATAAAGCTGGAATCATTCATGCCTCTATCGGCCGTATCAGTTTTACACCCGAAAAAATTGCTGAAAACAGCATGGAACTGATTAACGCAATCATTAAAGCAAAACCATCTACCGCGAAAGGAACATATCTTAAAGGCGTTAGTATGGCAAGCACAATGAGCCCGGGTATATCTATTGACACCAAATCTTTTGTTCATTAATCCGGCATAGCAGGATTCTAAATAAATTAACATGACCAAAGAACAAAAAAATGAAGTGATTGAATTGTTGAAAGATAAATTCAGTCAATACAATAACTTCTATGTTACCGATACCGAAGCATTAACAGTTGCTCAGGTTGGTAAATTACGCAGCGAATGTTTCAACAAACAAGTTGAAATGAAAGTTGCTAAAAACACATTGATTAAAAAAGCACTGGAATCTTTAGACAGTGAAAAATATGCAGGAATGTTTGATTCATTGCATAAAGTAACTGCATTGATGTTTTCTGAAAATCCGAAGGAACCCGCTTTGATCCTCAGCTCATTCCGCAAAGAAAGCAAAGGTGAAAAACCGGTTCTAAAAGCTGCTTTCATTAACGGTGATGTTTACATGGGTGATAACAACCTGGTAAATTTAACCAAGATCAAAACGAAAAATGAATTAATCGGTGAAGTAATTGGATTATTGCAATCACCTGCTAAACGTGTACTGGCTGCATTATTGCACCACCACGAGAAGTTGGCTGAAGGTGCAACAACTGAAACACCAGCAACAGCAGAAGCTACTGCAACTCCGGAAGCATCCGCCCCTGCAGCGACTGAAGCAACAGAAACACCTGCAACTCCTGAAGCGCCAGCTGCTCCAGAAGAACCAAAAGCAGAATAAGAATTATCAAAATATCAAAGCGTTAGCTTTAATACCCCAGGCCTGAGGGAAAATAAAGGCAAAATTTTTTTAAACCTTCCGTCGGAGTAATAAACTGTGAAGACGGAAAAAATTTTAAATAACATGGCAGACGTAAAACAATTAGCAGAACAACTGGTAGCCTTAACTGTAAAAGATGTACAGGAATTGGCTGATTTCTTAAAATCAGAATATGGTATTGAACCAGCAGCCGCAGCAGTAGTAATGAGCGGTGGTGGTGAAGGTGCAGTAGCAGCTGTTGAAGAAAAAACATCTTTTGATGTAATTCTGAAAAGCGGTGGTGCTTCTAAATTAACCGTAGTTAAAATCGTTAAAGAATTAACTGGTTTAGGTTTGAAAGAAGCTAAAGACCTGGTTGACGGTGCTCCAAAGCCTATCAAAGAAGGTATTGATAAAGCAACAGCTGAAGAAATTGTTGCTAAATTGAAAGAGGCTGGTGCTGATGTAGAAATTCAGTAATTAGATTCATATCATTTAAAAAACCCCTGATGTTCACAGGGGTTTTTTTGTGTCATTTGCCGTTTGATGTGCGAAATCCATTAATCAATCAGTAAATAAGGTTTTATTTTTAGATAGGTTTCATGATCTAATAAAATAATCTTTTTCAGATCTTCCAATGATTTAAAGGGTCCGTGTTGATTTCTGTATTCCACAATAGCATTGGCAATTTTCCATTTGAAATATGGATGTATTTTTAAATCCTCTTTAGAAGCGGAGTTAATAGAAATTTTTTTTATTGCGACTTCTTCCAAAATTAGAAGTGATTTAATTTTTTGAAATGTTGAATCCGGTAAACCATATGTTTCTGCAACTTGTTCAACTGAATGAAATCCGCCTAACTTATCCCTGAAGTTGACAATTCGGTTTCCTAATTTTTCACCTATACCTGGCAGTGATATAAAGGCTTCTAAATCCGCATTATTGATGTCAATCGCTTGATATCGGGAACTTCTTTCATTTGCCGGTGTGGATACACTTGGTGCTGAATTTGGATAAGATTGATATTTTTCTACTTTTTTGGTTTTTCCTTCTATTTGAATAAAAGGAAGCAGGCGTTCAAATTCATTTTTATGTAATCCATAAATTCGCTGCAAATCGGCAGGTTGTTTAAAATAACCACCTTTGCCAGTATAATTCAAAATGGTTTGGATGGTTTTATCTCTAAGACCTAGCTTTTTCCAACCGGCAGCGTCTAATTTATTTGGATCAAAAACGAATAATACGCCTTTTGCAGGCGATGTATAGGTTTCAGAACTTTTTTCAAATGTAAAACTGGCAATATTCTCTTCTGCTATATTTTCATTGGTTGATTTTGAATCCAATGATTTCATCATCCTTGTCCATTCAGTATCTGTTGAAATGGGAAGACTGGAATCCTTTTCAGGTAAAAAAGATGGGAAAATGATTATGAGACCCAGGATGAAAAGAAGAAACATTACTCCAATTCTTTCCTTACGGGTAAAATGCAGGTAATCTTTTATGAAATTTTTAGCAGTCATGATCTATCTAAAGTTACCCTCTCAAATAAGGGAAAAGAATACCACGAAATGGTAAATCCTAGCTCAACCATGCCTTAATTTTGGCTTAATAGTTGGTGCAAAGATTTCTTGTTTGTAAGGGTATATTCCTTACCTTTGCTGTCCTTTAATTTTGGCCAAATACATTTTGACGTTCCACATCATGATTAATTAGTTGACTTTCAACAGCTTTTGTTTATAATAAATAAAGGCCAGCTATTGATTTGGTACGTCCTGAACTTTTTTAAAACCGGTTTTAAACGCATATGGCTTCAACAAAAACGAATGTCAGGGTAGATTTCGGTAAGATTAAACACCTCGCAGAAACTCCTGACTTACTCGAAGTACAAATTCAATCCTTTAAGGAATTTTTTCAGTTAGAAACAACACCCGACCGTAGAAACATTGAGGGATTGTTCCGTGTGTTCAGGGAAAACTTTCCCATTAATGACACCCGCAACATATTTATGCTCGAGTTTCTCGATTACTTCATCGATCCGCCCCGCTATACGATCGAGGAATGTATGGAAAGAGGGTTGACTTATGCTGTTCCGTTGAAGGCTAAATTACGCCTTAGTTGTAACGACGAAGAGCACGTTGACTTCCAAACCATCGTTCAGGATGTGTTCCTGGGAAATATTCCTTACATGACTCCACGCGGTACATTCGTGATCAATGGAGCGGAAAGGGTCGTGGTTAGCCAGTTGCACCGTTCACCGGGTGTATTTTTTGGCCAATCTGTACATCCAAACGGTACCAAAATTTATTCTGCCCGTGTAATTCCTTTTAAAGGAGCATGGATGGAGTTTGCTACCGATATCAACAACGTGATGTATGCTTACATCGATCGTAAGAAAAAATTCCCGGTAACTACTTTATTGCGTTCAATTGGTTTTGAAACTGATAAGGATATCCTGGAGCTTTTCGGTATGGCCGATGAAGTGAAATCTGACAAAAAAACCCTCGAAAAATATGTAGGCAAGCGCCTTGCTGCCCGTGTTTTAAGAAGTTGGGTTGAAGACTTTGTAGATGAAGATACTGGCGAAGTAGTTTCTATCGAAAGAAATGAAATCGTTTTAGAAAGAGATTCAGTTTTAGATGAAGAAGCGATCGACATGATCAGCGATATGGATGTAAAAAGTGTTTTCATCCAGAAAGAAGATGTGGGTGGTGATTATGCTATCATCTATAATACATTAAATAAAGATACCTCAAACAGTGAATTGGAAGCTGTGCAGCACATCTATCGCCAACTGCGTGGTGCTGATGCTCCTGATAATGAAACTGCACGTGGTATTATCGATAAATTATTCTTTAGCGACAAGCGTTATGATTTAGGTGAAGTAGGTCGTTATAAAATTAACCGCAAACTGAATCTGAGTAACCCGTTAACACAAAAAACATTAACCAAGGAAGATATCATCGAGATCATCAAATACCTGGTTCGTTTAACCAATGGTAAAGCGGATATCGATGACATTGATCACCTGAGTAATCGCCGCGTTCGTACTGTTGGAGAACAATTGTATGCTCAGTTTGGTGTTGGTCTTGCCCGTATGGCACGTACCATTCGCGAAAGGATGAACGTTCGCGACAACGAGGTATTTACCCCGGTTGACCTGATCAATGCAAGAACACTTTCTTCAGTTATCAATTCATTCTTCGGTACTTCTCAATTATCGCAGTTCCTGGATCAAACCAACCCACTGAGTGAGATCACGCACAAGCGTCGTATCTCCGCACTCGGACCAGGTGGTTTAAGCAGGGAAAGAGCAGGTTTTGAAGTTCGTGACGTACACTATTCGCACTATGGACGTTTGTGTACTATTGAAACACCAGAAGGACCAAACATTGGTTTGATATCTACACTTTGTGTTCATGCCAAGATCAATGAAATGGGCTTTATCGAAACGCCTTACCGCAAGGTTAAGGAAGGTAAAGTGAATATGAAAGAACTGACTTTCCTGAGTGCAGAAGAAGAAGATGAAGCAAGGATTGCCCAGGCAAATACGCCTTTGGATGATAAAGGACAGTTTGTTGAAGAAAAAATTGTTAGTCGCGAAACAGGCGATTTCCCAATATTGGATGCCAACGATGTAGAATTTATGGACGTTGCTCCTAACCAGATCGTAGGGTTAAGTGCTTCATTGATTCCGTTCCTGGAACATGATGATGCTAACCGTGCGCTGATGGGATCAAACATGCAACGCCAGGCCGTTCCGTTAATTCGTCCTGATGCCCCGGTAGTAGGAACTGGATTGGAAGGCAAGGCTGCACGTGATGCACGTATCCAGATACATTCCGATGGAAATGGTGTGGTTGAATTCGTAGATGCAAACGAGATACATGTTCGCTACGAAAGAGATGAAATGGAAAAGCTGGTAAGTTTTGAAGAAGACTTAGTGGTTTACCGTTTAACCAAATTTGTAAAAACAAACCAGGAAACCTGTATCAACCTGAAGCCAGCTGTTAAAAAAGGTCAGCGTGTTAAGAAAGGTGATTTCTTAACGGAAGGTTATGCAGTACAAAATGGTGAGTTAGCATTGGGTAAGAACCTGAAAGTGGCATTCATGCCTTGGAAAGGTTACAACTTTGAAGATGCTATCGTAATCAGTGAAAGAGTTGTTAGGGAAGATATGTTTACTTCTGTTCACATTTCTGAATATGAGCTGGAAGTAAGAGATACAAAATTGGGTGAAGAGGAATTGACACCAGATATTCCAAACGTATCAGAAGAAGCAACAAAAGACTTGGATGAAAATGGTATCATTCGTTTAGGTGCGCATATCCGTGAGGGTGATATCCTGATCGGTAAAATTACACCTAAAGGTGAATCTGATCCTACACCGGAAGAAAAATTATTACGTGCCATTTTTGGTGATAAAGCCGGCGATGCAAAAGATGCCTCATTGAAAGCGCCAAATGGTGTGGAAGGTGTTGTTATCGGTAAAAAACTTTTCCAGCGTGCTAAAAAGGATAAAAACGCCAAGATCCGCGAAAAGGCTTCTTTGGAAAAATTGGATAAGATCCACGAAAAAAATACAACTGACCTGCTGGAAGTGCTGATCACAAAATTACAGGCACTGTTAAAAGAAAAACCATCAGCTGGTGTAAACAATAATTTCGGAGAAGTACAGATCGGTAAAGGAGCCAAATTTACCCAGAAAAACCTGGCACAACTGGATTATCAGAATATCAATCCTTTGGGTTGGACCGGTGATGCTACTATTGACGGGCAGATCAATACGCTCCTGCACAATTACAATATCAAGTACAACGAAGAATTAGGAAGATATAAGAGAGAGAAGTTCAATATTTCTATTGGTGATGAATTACCTGCCGGTGTATTGAAACTGGCTAAAGTTTACCTGGCTGTAAAACGTAAGTTGAAAGTGGGTGATAAAATGGCTGGTCGTCACGGTAATAAAGGAATTGTGGCCAGGATTGTAAGGGCAGAAGATATGCCTTTCCTGGAAGATGGAACCAATGTGGATATTGTACTGAACCCGCTTGGTGTACCAAGTCGTATGAACCTTGGACAGATTTATGAAACTGTATTGGGTTGGGCCGGACAAAAGTTAAACCTGAAATTTGCAACACCGATTTTTGATGGTGCAACAGTTGAAGAGATCGGTAATCATATTGAACAAGCTGGGTTACCAAGTTTCGGTCATACATACCTGTATGATGGTGAAACCGGTGAACGTTTTCACCAGAGAGCAACGGTTGGTGTAATCTATATGATCAAGCTTCACCACATGGTGGATGATAAGATGCATGCCCGTTCAATTGGACCATACAGTTTAATTACGCAACAACCTTTGGGTGGTAAAGCACAATTTGGTGGTCAGCGTTTTGGTGAGATGGAAGTTTGGGCACTGGAAGCATATGGTGCATCAAACATTCTGCAGGAATTATTAACGCTGAAGTCGGATGATATTATTGGCCGCGCCAAGACATACGAGGCAATCGTTAAAGGTGATAATATTCCAAGACCAGGTGTTCCTGAATCATTCAACGTACTGGTGCATGAATTGAGAGGTTTAGGTCTTGACCTGAAATTTGAATAAGTAAGGGAAGAAACTTCATTCATCAATAGCTGAATGATGTACAGAACCCTGAAGTGTGCGACGCAACAGAAGTTGAAAAGGGTTATGGGGCTTGAAACAAAATCGTTAATTCGAACATTAAAATCTGAATAGCAATATGGCATTCAAAAAAGAAAATCGTCCGAGAGCCGCTTTTTCTAAAATTACAATCGGGTTGGCATCGCCAGACTCTATACTGGAACGCAGTTATGGAGAGGTGTTGAAACCTGAAACCATCAACTATCGTACATACAAACCTGAACGTGATGGTTTGTTTTGCGAAAGAATTTTTGGACCGGTTAAAGATTATGAATGTGCCTGCGGAAAGTATAAGCGTATCCGTTATAAGGGTATTGTCTGTGACCGTTGTGGTGTTGAAGTAACCGAGAAAAAAGTTCGCCGTGAAAGAATGGGCCACCTGAAATTAGTGGTGCCTGTTGTTCATATCTGGTATTTTAAAAGTCTTCCAAATAAGATTGGCTATTTATTAGGCGTAAGTTCCAAGAAGCTGGAAAGCATCGTGTATTATGAAAGATACGTGGTAATTCAGCCAGGTTTGCGTGCAGATAAAGGCCAGGTTTATGCAGATCTTTTAACAGAAGAAGAATACCTGGACATTCTGGATACTTTGCCAAAAGAAAACCAGATGTTACCTGATGAAGATCCGAATAAATTCATCGCTAAGATGGGTGCCGAAGCGGTGCATGATATGTTGCAGCGCATTGATCTTGACCAGTTAAGTTTTGATCTTCGCAATACAGCAGCAACTGAAACATCGCAGCAACGTAAGGCAGATGCTTTAAAGCGTTTGAGCGTGGTAGAGAGTTTCCGCGATGCAAATACAAGAATTGTAAATCGTCCTGAATGGATGGTTATGCAATATATTCCTGTTATACCTCCTGAACTTCGTCCATTGGTTCCTTTGGATGGCGGTCGTTTTGCATCTTCTGATCTGAATGATCTTTACCGCAGGGTGATCATCCGTAATAATCGTTTAAAAAGATTGCTGGAGATTAAAGCTCCTGAAGTAATCTTAAGAAATGAGAAAAGGATGTTGCAGGAAGCAGTGGATTCATTGTTTGATAACAGCCGTAAATCAAATGCTGTAAAAGCAGAAGGTGGACGTGCTCTTAAATCACTCAGTGATGTATTGAAAGGTAAACAAGGCCGTTTCCGTCAAAACCTGTTAGGTAAGCGTGTTGACTATTCTGGTCGTTCGGTTATCGTTGTAGGTCCTGAAATGAAATTGCACGAATGTGGTTTACCAAAAGATATGGCGGCAGAATTATTTAAGCCGTTTATTATTCGAAAGTTGATTGAAAGAGGTATCGTAAAAACGGTGAAGTCAGCCCGTAAACTGGTTGACAAGAAGGAAGCCGTTGTTTGGGATATTCTTGAAAATATATTAAAAGGCCACCCGGTCATGTTAAACCGTGCACCAACGCTGCACCGTTTATCTATCCAGGCTTTCCAGCCAAAATTGATTGAAGGAAAAGCAATCCAGCTTCACCCGTTGGTGTGTTCTTCTTTTAACGCTGACTTTGATGGTGACCAGATGGCGGTACACGTACCATTGAGCCATGCTGCCATTCTTGAAGCGCAGTTATTGATGCTTGCATCTCATAACATTCTGAATCCACAGAATGGTACGCCTATCACGCTTCCTTCACAGGACATGGTATTGGGACTGTACTACATTTCTAAAGGAAAGAAAACAACTGATACAGAAAAAGTAAAGGGCGAAGGCAAAGTATTTTATTCTGCAGAAGAAGTTATCATCGCTTATAACGAAGGCATTGTTGAATTACATGCCTGGATTAAAGTAAAAGCGAATGTTCTTGAGAATGGAGAACTAAAAAACAAATTGATTGATACAACGGTTGGTCGTGTATTATTTAACCAGGCAGTTCCAAAAGAAGTTGGTTTTGTAAATGCATTATTAACCAAGAAAAACCTTCGTGAGATCATCGGTGACATCATAACGATCACCAATATACCAAAAACAGCGAAGTTCCTGGATGATATCAAAACCATTGGTTTCCGCATGGCATTCCAGGGTGGATTATCCTTTAACATCAATGACCTGATCATTCCTGCAGTAAAAGAAGAATTACTGGAGAATGCAAAGGTGGAAGTTGATGAAGTATGGGATAACTACAATATGGGTTTAATCACCAATAATGAACGTTATAACCAGATCGTTGATATCTGGAGTAGGGTGGATACTCGCCTTACAGAAACTTTGATCCGTGAGTTGGCAGCAGATAAACAAGGATTTAATTCCGTTTATATGATGCTTGATTCAGGTGCCCGTGGTTCTAAACAACAGATCAAACAGCTGGCTGGTATCAGGGGATTGATGGCTAAGCCACGTAAATCCGGTTCCACTGGTTCTGAGATCATTGAGAACCCAATTCTTTCCAACTTCAAAGGCGGATTGAATGTATTGGATTACTTTATTTCTACGCACGGTGCACGTAAAGGTTTGGCTGATACGGCGCTTAAAACAGCTGATGCCGGTTACTTAACCCGTCGTTTGGTTGACGTTGCGCAGGATGTTGTAATCACTGAAGAAGATTGCGGAACATTAAGAGGTATTGCAACTACCGCATTAAAAGATAATGAAGATATCATTGAACCATTGAGCGACAGGATCGAGGGTCGTACCTCCGTTCACGATATTTACAATCCTTTAACCGAAGAACTGATTGTAGAAGCAGGAACTGAGATCAGCGAATCAATTGCCATGCATATTGAGGAAGTTGCTATTGAAACGGTTGAAATCCGTTCAGTACTTACTTGCGAAAGCCGCCGTGGTGTTTGTGTGAAATGTTATGGTAAAAACCTGGCAACGGGTTACCTGGCACAAAAAGGTGATGCTGTTGGTATTATTGCAGCACAATCAATCGGTGAGCCTGGTACACAGTTAACATTACGTACGTTCCACGTGGGTGGTGTTGCAGGTTCTGCATCTGTAGAATCTTCATTGGTTGCCAAGTTTGACGGTATGGTTCAATTTGATGGATTAAGAACGGTTACTACTACCAATAATGATGGAGATAAAGTTCAGGTTGTTATCGGTCGTACCGGTGAGGTTCGTATTATGGATGTAAAAGCCGACAGGCTTCTAATTACCAACAACGTTCCTTATGGTGCAACATTGAGAGTGAAAGATGGTCAACAGGTAGCTAAAGGTGATGTGATTTGTTCATGGGATCCATACAACAACGTAATCATTGCAGAAGTAAATGGTAACGTTCGTTTTGAAAATGTAATAGAAGGTATCACTTTCCGCGAAGAAGCTGACGAACAAACAGGTCACCGCGAAAAAGTGGTTATTGAAACAAAAGATAAAGCAAGGATTCCTTCCATTTTTGTTGAAGGAAAAGAGATTAAATCATACAACTTACCTACAGGTAGCCACATTATTAAAGAAGAAGGTGAAGAGGTTAAAGCCGGCCAGGTTATTGTGAAAATTCCAAGGGTTCTTGGTAAGCTTCGCGATATCACAGGAGGTCTGCCTCGTGTAACTGAATTGTTCGAAGCTCGTAATCCAAGTAATCCAGCTATTGTAAGTGAGATTGATGGTGTAGTAAGCATGGGTTCTATTAAAAGAGGAAACCGCGAAATCATTATTGATGCTAAAGATGGCGTTACTAAAAAATACCTTGTTCCATTAACCCGCCAGATCCTGGCTCAGGATGGTGACTTTGTAAAAGCAGGCGTTGCATTAAGTGATGGGCAAGTTGCTCCTTTCGATATTCTTTCTATCAAAGGTCCGTTCGCAGTACAGGAATATGTTGTGAATGAGATCCAGGAAGTTTATCGCTTGCAGGGTGTGCGTATCAATGACAAACACATTGAAGTGATCGTAAGGCAAATGATGAGGAAGGTAAATATTGTTGATCCGGGTGATACCCGTTTCTTAGAAGATGATCTGACTGACAAATTTGAATTCCTTGAAGAGAATGATTGGGTGTTTGATAAAAAAGTGGTTACCGATCCGGGTGACAGTACTAAACTGCGCCCAGGCCAGATCGTTAGTCTGCGTGAAGTAAGAGAAGAGAATTCTATTCTTCGCCGGAATGATAAAAAGCTTATTGAATTCCGAGATGCTAAAGCAGCCACATCTGCACCAACATTGTTGGGTATTACCAAGGCATCACTGGGTACACAAAGCTGGATATCTGCAGCTTCTTTCCAGGAAACAACCAAAGTATTATCATCAGCAGCCATACAGGGTAAAGCCGATGAAATGCTGGGACTGAAAGAAAATGTAATCACCGGTCACCCGATACCAGCTGGTACAGGTTTACGCGAATTCGACAATATGATCGTAGGTAGTAAAGAAGAATATGAATTATTGCAGACTACCCGTGAAGCAATGGCTTTTGACGAAGAAGAATAAATAAAACGTGGATGACTTTTTTAAGTAAATCGTTATTCCAATTATAAAAAGAAAAGTAGGGAGCACGTCTTCCTACTTTTCTTTATCATTTAAGGCTGATATATCAGTTATTTAACCAGGAAAAAGCAGGCTTTAGTCTGAATAATCATAGGAGGTTTGCTTTTAACAATTTTCTTTTCCAGCAAGATTATATCTTGCGCCAAAGGTTCTGATAATGAAAAATATTTCTACTATTTTAAGTGTTCTTGCACTTGTTTTGATCGCTGTTTTGTTTTATTTCCAATTCAGTTCGGGTTCTTCTACTAAAATTTCGGCAAAATCCCAATCTAACGACAGCACGATTAACAGCGGTGAATTTCGCATAGCCTATTTTGAAATGGATTCTTTAGAGAATAATTTTGAAATGGTAAAAGAAGTGAAGACTGAGTTAACCAAAAAAGAAGAAGCGATCAATAATGAACTTAGCCGGTTGGAAAAAAATTATCGCGATAAAATAACCAAATATCAAAACCAGGGAGCAACGATGACGCAGGTTCAATCCGAAGCCGCTCAACGTGATGTTATGCAAATGCAGCAAAATATTCAAAACCGGAAGCAGGCGCTTGACCAGGAATACCAGGACTTTTACATGCGACAAATGAAAAGCGTGAAAGATAAAATTGAAGGTTTTTTAAAGGAGTATAATGCATCAAAAGGTTATTCTTATATCGTTGCACATGAGCCCGGACTATTTTATTTCCGGGATACAACCTATAATATTACCCAGGATGTTATTAAAGGATTGAATGAATTGCATCAGAAAAAATAATAGCTGATCTGATTTTGATTGTTTCAAAAAAGTGAATTAAAAATTAACCCGGTACATTTGCCGGGTTTTTTGTTGAACTATTGCAATGCATAAATAAGCGCAAAAAACTTAACTTGAAATATTATTATGGATCATATTGAAAATCTTTTTGCAACATTTTCCACATTGCGTGTAGGCGTGGTTGGCGATGTTATGCTCGACTCTTATATGTGGGGTAATGTGGAACGTATTTCGCCAGAAGCCCCTGTTCCTGTGGTGAGCTTGCATCACCGGGAACTTCGTATTGGAGGTGCAGGGAATGTTGCATTGAATATCGAATCGCTGGGTGCTAATGTTTCTATTATTTCAGTAACGGGTAAAGATGATGATGGTGAGAAGTTGATCGAATTATTGAAAGAACATTACATTGATACTTCTTATTTCATACAATCGGATGACCGGGTTACTACAAACAAAATGCGTATTATTTGTCGCAATCAACAGATGATGCGACTGGATTCTGAAATCACCAATGATCTTTCAACTGAATTAGAAACTTTATTATTTAAAAAGCTGGAGTTATTTATCAATAATGAAAAGCCGGAAATAATCATATTCGAAGATTATAATAAAGGCGTTCTAACCGAAAATTTCATAACCAAAGCCATAGCATTGTGTCGCAAAAAAAAGATACTAACGGCTGCTGATCCCAAGCGAAAGAATTTTTTCTCGTACCGTCATATAGATATCTATAAACCGAATTTAAAAGAAGTAAAAGAAGGATTGAATTTGATTTTTGATGAGATAGATCTTGAATTATTAAAAGGGATTCATACTGAATTAAACAAACTGCTTAAACATAACATTTCACTGATTACACTTTCAGAAAAGGGTATTTTTTACCAGGAACAAAATAAAGCATCGATTATTCCATCGCATATGCGAAACATATCAGATGTTTCTGGTGCCGGAGATACCGTGATAGCAGTTGCATCGCTGGTTTATGCTGCAACACGCAATGCACACCTGATGGCTGAGATTGCCAATATTGCCGGTGGCCTGGTTTGTGAAGAGGTAGGAACAGTAGCCATCGACAAAGAAAAATTAAAACAGGAATGTATGTTTTTGCTGTCCTGATGAAAATTAATATCACTGCTTTCAGATAGTATTCTTTCGCACAAATAAAAACCAAATGAATAAATTCTCAATAGTTATACACGGTGGCGCAGGTACGATTTTAAAAAAAGATATGACACCTCAACTTGAGGCTGCTTACCTGGATGGCTTAAAAGAAGCATTAAATGCTGGTTATAATTTATTGAAGGCTGGCGGCTCATCATTACAGGCTGTGGAACTTGCAGTAGCTACCTTAGAAAATAATCTTCTATTTAATGCAGGTCGCGGCTCTGTGTTTAACAATCAGGGATTGCACGAAATGGATGCGGCAATAATGGATGGGAAATTGTTGGGAGCTGGTGCTGTTGCCGGGGTAAAAAATATTGCGAATCCTGTAAAACTGGCCACCCTGGTGATGCAGAACAGCGAGCATGTATTATTGAGTGGAGAAGGTGCCAATGATTTTGCAAGAAGCCAGGGAGTATCAGTTGAAAATGATGAATATTTTTTCAGCCAGCAGCGATATGAACAATGGCAGGCTTTATTGGGTACAGATAAATTTGCGTTGGATCATCAATCAAATCATGCAGTAAATAATAATCAGGAAAAGAAATTTGGAACGGTTGGTGCTGTTGCTTGTGATCATTTCGGAAACCTGGCTGCAGCAACCAGTACAGGCGGCATGACCAATAAAAAATATGGCCGAATTGGTGATAGTCCTTTAATTGGCTGTGGCACTTATGCAAACAATGATACATGTGCAATCAGTTGTACCGGTCATGGAGAACCGTTTATTAAGGCAGTTGCAGCTTACGATGTAAGTTGCCTGATGGAATATAAAGGAATGAATTTGAAACAGGCCATGAATGAAGTGGTACAAGTTAAGTTAATTAAACTGCAGGGTGAAGGTGGTATGATCGGGGTGGACAGGCAGGGAAATACTGCTATGGTGTTTAACAGCGAAGGAATGTACCGGGCAAGTTTGAACAGCGACAGCCAAATAGAAATAGCTATTTACAAAAAGTATTGATTGTTTTGATATTTTATGGTCATTAACCTGGCAAATATTCTCATTAAAGAGTATGGCAATTGTCTTCAACCAGGATTATTAATGGCAAGAATAATAAAGAAAATTACAGATGAAAAAATATGCGATCATAGTGGCCGGTGGAAACGGCAAAAGAATGGAAAGCGATACGCCCAAACAATTTTTATTATTAAAGGATAAGCCGGTATTATTTTATACGATAAACGTTTTCCTCGAAGCATTTGATGATTTACAGATTATACTTGTATTACCTGCTGATTTTACCGATATGGGCCAGGAGATCATTGATGGATATTTCGATAAAGAAAGAATCAGGATCACTGCCGGTGGTGATACCCGTTTTCAATCGGTAAAAAATGGATTGCAATTGGTAGAAGATGAATCGATCATATTTGTACATGATGGTGTGCGTTGCTTATTATCTGTTGATCTTATAAAGCGATGCTACGACAAGGCTATTGAAACAGGTTCAGCCATTCCTGCCATTTCATCGAAGGATAGTGTTCGTTTGATTACAGAAGAAGGTAATGAAGCCATTGATCGATCGAAGGTTAAACTCATTCAAACGCCGCAAACTTTTCACAGTAAGATTTTATTGCCGGCATTCAACATAGATTATAAAGATAAATTCACGGATGAAGCAACGGTTGTTGAAGCTTTTGGTTTGAAAGTGTTTTTATTAGAAGGCGAAGAAAATAATATCAAGATTACCCGTCCGGTGGATATGTTAATTGCAGAGAAAATTTTAGATGAACTTGCAAAAAAATAAATACAACTATTTTTTCAAGAGATTCATTGGGAATGGCAAATTGTTATAATGCCAATGGAAATATGGTTGATTTGCGGGTCCAAAATTCTCATAGAAACTTTTTACGCCCGGCAAATCACTCCCTTCAAAATCAAAAATTAATTTTGTTCCTGCAAATTCTTTAATAATGCAGTCATATAAATAATGATTGCCTGAAAGACGTCTTCCATTCTCTGTATTAGTGTTCATCACATTATATAGCCTGTTTGCATCTTTTAATAGCAATGCGGATGAAATTAAATTTGCCCCCTCATCTTTTACTTCCAGAATGATGCATTGATTGGTTGATTGCAACTGGTGACAGAGGTTAGCAAAATTTTTGTAGTGTTCTTCCTTAACATGTGGCATCCTGCTTCCATAGTGTGTCCTGTAATTTTGAATGGCAACGTCAATATCATTTGATGAGGTATATTGCAAATTGCTTTTTGCGGCTGTTTTTAAATTATTTAAAAGGTCTGTTTTATAATTTTTCCGGAGATTTAAATAATCTGAATCCAGGTTAAGTGTATAATTGGTTAAAGTATTTGATCCCTTCCAATTAATCACATCAGGATTGCCATAATTGAACATCCAATCTCCATATTTCGCAAAAGAGGTTACCTTATTAAATAATTCTTTCACCAGTTCCGCGGACAAATTTCCAAACCAACCTGCCTGCTGCATAAAGGGTGGCTGATAACAGTAACGGATACCCATTTTTTTATTCCATATCAAAGGCATTACCGCTTCATAATCATTCAAAATAAGTGCATCCCAGTTTTTTGCCATTTGGGTTAAATAAAATGCATAACCGTAGATCAAACTATTTGGCGCATTGGCTATACATGCATCCCATTTTTGATAATCAATCTGGTGATTGGGTAAATATGTTATGGATGATGCTGTCATTTATAAACTAATCCATTGACTGAGTAACGGTGTTTTTACCTGCGAAAAATCTATACTGAAAGAAATGGTTTTAAAAAAACGACCCTTTTTGTCAATGGTTGATTGTATATAGTCTTTATATACCTTGCTGTATATTACCGGCA
>JAKFER010000264.1:0-3768 GCA_036675565.1 Chitinophagaceae bacterium | reverse complement strand
TATATTGAATAATGTTTTTGTAGTAACCGGTGACTTTGTTTTTATATCTGCAATTCCAAATCCTTTTTGATAAAATGCATTATCGCCTTGTGCAATCAATACAGCTCCACCGGGTTCGCCGGGTTTAAAAAATGAATTGAAAACAGAGTCAAGTGTGGGCGCAAACCAGTCGTGTATTTGTGCATTAACTGTTGTAGTTGCCATACAGAAGATAAATGGAAAATATTTCATGTTGTTGTATAAAGCTTAACTAAAATTAGCTCAAAACAACATTATCATTCAGGGAAATATTTTGCAACCAGTTTAGATAACGCTACCGTTTTTCATGATGAAGTCGGCGCATCAAGCAACATGGATTTCTTTATTTTCTTTAAACTGATCATCTTCCAGGCCCTGGCGGCCCCAACCACCCGGAACCCGGTAAATGACCCGTAGCATCAAAAACACGGAAAACAGATTGATCAATAACGGAAAGAGCTAATTGTCCAGCTATTGAGAAGGAAATCATTATTGTTCCTTCGGTTTAATACCAAGGCTCATTTGCAAGCTTTGATTTTTCAAATTGAAAATTGTAGCCCAGCTTTTGGCATAAGCTTTCAATTCGTTTGCGAGTATTGACATCAATTGTAGGTGGCAAATATATTTTTTCAATTAAAGTCTCTAAATCTACTGCAATAAATTTCCCTTTATGATTTGGTTGATTATCCCAATAATTTTCGTCATTCACAGGCTCTTCTATACTATGAATAAGTCTAAATTCGTTTTCATGCTCAAATTCGATCCGTTTGTGTATAAGTGGAATATAAAAATTGTAGTTGCCATGCGGATACTCTGATTGATGATACCACGCATCAGATTCATAACTTAAATATCTTACCTTACTTAACCCAATTTTTTCATTAATCTTACCAATCGTTTCGATCATTTTCTCCGAACTGCTTTGAATTGCAACACCTTCATTATCTTTTAAATAAAGACGCCACATTGCATCAGACTCATTTTGATTTATGTGCCAACAATTAATAAGAGTGCCTCTTTTTTTTCTTACATGAAGGCTTTGCAAAGCCCTAATATTTTTCAATGCTTGCTCTTCATTAAAATTTTCTACAAACCCGTATGCTGTGCGCATTTGTTCACTTATTCTGTATTCAGCTTCTCTTTTAGGCAATGAACCTTCAAAAGGATCGCTAAATTTATCCGCCCTGCAGAAAAAAAGAGACTTACTTTCTAATAAAGATTTGAATTTTTCAAAATCAAGATACCGCCAAAGACGTTTTTCGGGATCAAGGGGTATGAAATTTTCATGGTTATAAACTGGCATGATAAAAGCGTATAGTCTAAAATTAGTCCCCCCTCACCATTCTACCAAGTTATCCTATCTTCTCACTCTAAGAATTTTATAAATCTTAATCGCAGACATCAAAAGAATAACAAACAAGACTAACCCAGTTAACCCCCAAACCCAGCTCAAATTTTGCTTTACGACCACCAGCATTACAGTGGCTACTAAAAAAATAGTTGCCACTTCGTTCCAGATACGTAACTGCTGTGATGAATATTTAAAAACACCGGCAGCCTGCTGCAGGTATATAGCATGAAGAGAAAAATGATAAAGATATAAGGCTAATACAAAACAAAGTTTGATCAACAGCCATTGCGGAAAATACCCATATAAATACCATAACCAGGAACCGAGGATCAATGTAAGAATAGCAGATGGCCAGGTGATCCCCAGCCATAAACGCTTGATCATAATGGAAAACTGCTTTTGCAAAATGCTCTTTTCCGGCTCACCCTTTTCTCCAGCCTCCGTATTATAAATAAACAAACGTACGATATAGAACATCCCGCTAAACCAGGTAACAATAAAAATTATATGCAGTGCTTTGATGTATAGATACATTCGAGGTTTGGGGTTTGAAGTTACAGTTCCTTTGGTTAAAGCTTATAAGCCGGTTGTTTAAAATTATTTTATCAACGACTCTTAGTAATAATTCCGTATATCCACTGAAACTTTAAACTTTGCTATGCTTCCAACAACATTTCCTTATTCCCGATGGCTGTTTCATCCATCCAACCTTTCAACGTTGAAACCCATAGCGGATGAACATTCAAACAAGGAATCATTTTAAAAGCTTCACCACCTGCATTGATAAAAATTTCTTTTCCCCTTTCTTCTATCTCCTCCAGTGTTTCCAGGCAATCACTTACAAAGGCCGGGCAAAGTATTAGTAATTTTTTGATGGCTTCTTTGGGCAACTCTTCCAAACGAATGTCAGTAAAAGGCTCTAACCAACCTTTTCCTAATCGTGATTGAAAAGATATACTGTATCTGTTGGGCGGTATATTTAATTGCTGCATAACTAACCGGGTGGTAGCAAAAACCTGTCTTTTATAACAGGTATCATATCCCGCTGAGCCAGGCGCACATCCGCCTTCTGATGCCAGGCATTTTTTTAAAGCATCAGGATCATTTCGGTGAAGATGCCTTGCCGGAATACCATGATAACTGAATAAAATATGATCATAGCTTTCTGCCAGGTAAGGTTTTATGCTTTCTGTCAGGGCATTGATGTAAGAAGAGTTATCAAAAAATGGTTTTATAAAATTGAGACGGAAAGGATATTTTTTATTACGGTGTATTTCTTTTGCATGCTCCACTGCCGTTTCGTAAGAAGACATGGCATAATGCGGATATAAAGGAATAGCAATAACTTCTTCAAGGGCAGGCTCTCTTTTCAATAAAGCATCAAATGCTTTATCCGGTGTAAGACTTCCATATCGCATAGCGATTTCTATGGGCTCTTTCACCAATTGTTGCAAAGCCTGCTGCAGTTCTTTGGTCAAAACAATTAATGGAGATCCATCTTTTGTCCAGATGGTCTTATAAGCTTCCGCTGATTTTGCTGCACGAAAAGGTGTAATGATTCCTTTTACTAATAATAACCGGAACAACCAGGGCTTATCTATCACCCGCCCATCCATTAAAAACTCATCCAAATAACGTTTTACATCTTTTACTTCTGTTGAATCCGGCGAACCAAGGTTCATTAATAATATTCCTCTTTTCATATGTATATTTTTATTTGATTTTAGCCAAATGGAATTCCTCATAAAAATTTTCATCGCCGGTTGGTATAAATTGCTCGAAAATTTTTATGGCTCATTTCATTTTTTAAAATCCCGGTAAAGGGGTTGGCAAAGGTAACTACTCATACAAATTCCTTTTTATTAGTTTTTCATGATCCGGGTAAGTAATTCATACGATGAATGTTTGCCTCCATCCTGATTTTCGTCAGTTCATGACTAAAATGACATTGCAGTGACATTTTTTTTAGCAACTTGAGGATACCAACGGTATTTTTGCATAACCCTTTAAGTAAGAAAATAATGACGGCACAACGGGCAATTGACATCTCCAAATTTTATACGATAGGAATTAACTATAAAAAAAGTAATGCTACTACCCGTGGATTGTTTGCCGTCACTACTGAACAATATGCCCTCATTCTTGAAAAGGCAACAAACCAGGGATTCAATGAATTGTTCATTCTGTCTACCTGCAACCGTACGGAAATTTATGGCTTTGCTGAAAATCCTCAGCAACTCATTAGCCTGCTATGCTCCGAAACAAAAGGCGATGCTGCACATTTTAATAAACTAGCTTATATAAAACACGGTAAGCAAGCTATTCAACACCTGTTTGAAGTCAGCGCCGGGTTAGATTCACAAATATTAGGCGATTATGAAATAGTGGGCCAGATAAAA
>JAKFER010000050.1:0-94181 GCA_036675565.1 Chitinophagaceae bacterium | reverse complement strand
GAATCTATTACAACTTCATTTAACCAGATGTTAAGCGAAGTAAAAGGTAAACCCGAACAACATGTGCTGGAACAACTGGGCATCCGAACCATGGCAAAGGCTGTATATACAACGGAGAATATTGGTCACTTCGGTTTGGGTTTTGAAAACTATTGTCATTTTACTTCGCCTATTCGTCGCTATCCGGATGTAATGGTTCATCGTTTGTTACAACAAACGCTGGACAAGCAATATTTGATTGATAAAAAAATGGAAGCCAAGTGCAGACATTGCAGTGAAAGAGAAAGAGCCGCAATGGAAAGTGAAAGATCTGCATCGAAATACAAGCAGGTTGAATACATGAAGAACTTTTTGGGTGAAGAATTTGAAGGCGTTATCAGTGGCGTTACTTCATTTGGTTTTTTTGTTGAAACTGTTTTACACAAATGTGAAGGACTTGTAAGTATTGCCAGCTTATCTCATTATGATGATTTCAAACATGTAGAAAGCGAGTATGCATTGGCGGGGTTAAGGAGTGGAAAGCAATTTCGCATGGGTGATAAAGTGAGTATTAAAGTGGTGGCTGCAAATTTATTAAAACGCCAGCTTGATTATGAATGGGTAGTAGCAACGAGTATGAAAGAAGAACATGAAATGAGTGCATCAACCCAGGAAAGGATTAAGGGTACTCAACAAAAAATGAAATCTGCAAAGACTTCAAAATCAGTAAAAAAGAATGGTCAACCTGGTAATGGAAAAACCGGAAAGAAAAACGGAAATAAAAAGTAATCATGCACTCTTTTGAAACACTGTCAGAAAAATTTTCAGCTCAATTCAACAGGTCACATTTTCCAGCAGCGCCTGCATCATTATACCAGCCCAATGAATATTTTTTAAAGCTGGGTGGTAAACGGGTACGTCCTGTTCTTTGCCTGATGGGTAATGAATTATTTGGTGAAATAGAACCTGATGCCTGGCATGTTTCAAACGCTATTGAACTCTTTCACAATTTTACATTGATTCATGATGATATCATGGATAAAGCCCCGCTGCGAAGGGGTTTGCAAACACTTCACACAAAATATGGCGAAAGTACCGCATTGCTTGCCGGCGATGTAATGTTGGTAGTGTCTTATGATTATTTAAATCATATAGGTCCCCAGTTTATTCACCGGATCATCCGCATCTTTAACCAGACAGCCATGAAAGTTTGCGAAGGGCAGCAACTGGATATGGATTTTGAAAAAAGGAATGAAGTTGGCCTTGATGAATATATTGAAATGATCGGTTTAAAAACTTCAGTTTTGCTGGCAGGCAGTTTACAAATGGGAGCTATTTTGGGTGGTGCCGGTGAACGCAATCAGCATTTATTGTATGAGTTTGGCAGAAAACTGGGACTTGCATTCCAGGTGCAGGATGATTACCTGGATGCATTTGGGGATCCGGGTAAATTTGGCAAACAGGTAGGTGGAGATATCTTAAGTAATAAGAAAACATTTTTGCAAATTCATGCCTGGGAAGTAGCCAATCCTGCTCAAAAAGAAGAACTGCTTAAGTTGTCGCAAAATGATGAACCGTCAAAAGTAGAACGCACCCTTCAATTATACCATGATTGTGGTGCAGATGAATGGACATGCAGGCTGAAAGATAAATATCTTGATGAAGCGTTAGCACATTTAGAAGATATAGCCGTAGTGAGTAAAAGAAAAGACCCGCTTAAAGAATTAGCACATTATCTTGTTCAACGAGATAGTTAAAGTATAATAATCCTAATTCCAAATTCCCAAAAATCTAATTCCAATTTTCATGCAATCTGATAAGTCCATACCGCAAGCAACATTATTCCAGGCATTGATTCCTATCATTGTTTTAATTATGCTCCTTACATTCAATGTGATGTTTTATGGAGATATGGCCACTTCAGGGGCCAACCAGCTGGCATTGATTTTAGCAGCAACCGCTGCTGCATTGGTTGGATTTTCATTGAAGGTTTCCTTTTCTAAAATGCTGAAAGGCATCGTTGACAGTATCACTGCATCAATGAGTGCTATTCTTATTTTGTTGCTGATTGGTGCTTTAGCCGGCACCTGGCTTATAAGCGGTATTGTACCAACCATGATCTATTATGGACTGCAGGTTTTAAATCCAACTATATTTTTGTTTGCGGCAGTCATTGTTTGTAGTATCGTTTCAGTTGCAACCGGCAGTTCATGGTCAACGGTAGCCACAGTTGGTATCGCATTATTGGGAATTGGAAAAGCATTGAATATTGGTGAAGGTTGGATTGCAGGCGCTATCATTTCAGGTGCTTATTTTGGTGATAAAATATCTCCAATGTCGGATACAACAAACCTGGCACCTGCTATGGCAGGCACAGATCTGTTTACGCATATCCGTTATATGATGATCACCACGGTACCATCTATGATCCTGACACTTTTGATTTTTTTAGGTGTTGGTTTATTTACGGATCATGATACATCTGTAAATAGCACTGCTGCACTTTCAGACGCCGTAAAAGAAAAATTTTACATTTCACCCGTATTATTTATTGCACCAGCCATTGTGATCTGGATGATCGTAAAAAAAGTAAATGCTTTACCTGCATTGTTGGCCGGGGTGTTGCTGGGTGCTTTGTTTGCAATTATTTTCCAACCGCACATTATTGCGGAGGTCGCGGGTGCAACAGGAGGTTATGTAAAACAATCTTATATGGCCATCATGAATGCAATGGGTGGGTCAGTTGCCATTGCATCTGATAATGAAATTGCAGCCGGTTTATTAAGTTCTCGCGGTATGGCCGGTATGTTGAATACAATCTGGCTGATTCTTTGTGCACTGGCATTTGGTGGTGTAATGGAATCGGTAGGATTATTAAAACGCATCACCAGTCCGCTTGTAAGAAAAGCAAAATCAAATGGTTCCCTGGTAGCTACTACCGCTGGAAGCTGTGTGTTTATAAATGTAACAGCATCTGATCAGTATCTTTCCATTGTAGTTCCCGGTAAAATGTTTGCTCAAACGTATAAGGAAAGGGGGTTGGCTCCCCAAAACCTGAGTCGTACCCTGGAAGATGCAGGCACTGTAACTTCTGTACTCGTTCCGTGGAATACCTGTGGTGCCACGCAAACCGCTGTTTTGGGTGTTTCAACTTTTGTATATGCGCCATTTTGTTTGTTTAATATTATCAGTCCTTTTATGACTGTCTTAGTGGCTTACATGGGTTATAAAATTGCAAAACTTCCACCATCAAAAATGGTTGATGTGCATCCTGCGCAGGTTTCCGATGATCCTTCAGAAAAGCCGGTAGAATACATGCAGTAAAATTTTCCTCTTTTTTACAGCTATGTTTAAGCGCTAAGATTTAAATCTTCTATTTCGGTTTCCGGCTTAATTTTGTGCTATGAAATACCAGGTAGGTGATACGGTACGCATTATACATTCTAATGAAGAAGGGCAGGTAATAGATATCATTAATGAAAAAATGGTGATGGTAGATGTGGATGGAGTAAAATTTCCTGTATATACCGACCAGGTGGAATTTCCTTATTTTAAAAGATTTTCCGATAAAAGAACAGCCGATAAAAAACAACCAGCCAAAAAATATATTGAAGATGTAAGGAGGGAAAAAAGAGAAGAAAAAACCCGCGAAGAAAACGGTGTTTGGCTAACTTTTTTACCGGTAATGGAATTGGATGAATTTGGTGATGAAGTGGTGGAATTATTGAAACTTCACCTGGTAAACCATACATCCCTGGGTTATCGTTTTATTTACAACCTTAATTTTTTTGGTCATTCAGATTTTGAATTGAGGGGCGATGTGCAGCCCTTTGAAGATTTTTATTTGCACGATGTTCCTTTCGAGGATATGAATGATAATCCTTCTTTTGATTTTGAATTTTCTTTGATCAACCCAGACAAGAAAAAAGCGGATTACTATGAATATTCTCTCAAATTAAAACCCAAACAATTATTTGGTAAAATTGAAACATTAAGAAAGAATAACGAGGCCACTTTTTCTTTTTTGTTGTTTGATAAATATCCGCAGCGCCCGGTGGAAGATGATTTTTCTTTTGATTTGCTTTCATCAAAATACAAAGTGTATGATGCTTCAAAGAAAAGAGTACACCTTGAGCCGGCCCGTTCAATGATTGATCTGCATATTGAAAAACTCAGCGACAACTGGAAGCATCTATCCAATTTCGAAATCCTTTCCATCCAGCTAAAAACCTTTGAGAAATATTATGAACTGGCCATACAACATTACCAGCCCAGCCTGGTTGTTGTGCATGGAATAGGCAGTGGAAAATTGCGTGATGAGATTCATGAAATTCTTCGTTTAAAAAAAGAAGTGAAATCATTTGTTAACCAGTATCATCCATTATATGGATATGGAGCAACTGAGATTTATTTTCAATACAAATAGATTATCATGGGCTTCAAACCTGACTTGTTTAATGCAGATCCAAAACGGAAAAAATTCAGCATTTTATCACATTTACTAATCGGAATAGCAGGAATTTATTAATCTGTATTTTTGAGCGATTTTTTTTTGGAAACATCTCCAGGGAAATAAATATTTATAGATGGTTAAAAAGAATGAAACCAGTCCATCGGGTAAGACCATTAAACTGGTTTATGGGGGTAATGAATTATCTGCTTCCGGTAAGCAACAAATAAAAGACAGATCAGGAGATTTTGGTTTGATTGATGCCAAATTATTTATTGACCAGGGATTCAGCATCAATGATAACCATGCGCAAAAAGATGAATCCGAAGTTTTGAAAAGTAAAGTGAATGCATTAACATATTCCTTATCTCAAAGCGAACAAAAAACAGATAGTATTTTAAAACTGCAGTTAACAGGCAGGCAGTTGCTTAGGGAAATTAAGCCGTTATATCCTCAAATAAAATCCTGTTCCTATGCGGAAACACTGAACTTTTCTGGTGCTGATAATTCGATCGCTACCAAAAAAATGGTTATTGTAGCATTTGGTATAAGTCCTGGACAATTTCCTGATACGGAAAATTAAAATTAAAAAAATGGCTTACCTCCAGGCTTGGAACCAGTAACCTTAAAATTTATTATGAAGATGAATAAAAACAGAAATCAATTTTGACCAAGCTACACATCATTCTATTATATTCATAGCCAATTGCCAATATTTTAAGTAATGCAAAATAATACCGGATGATAACCAGAATAAATCTTTGGATAAAAAACAGGTATCAAAAAATAGTAAACAGCATAGCTTTTTATCCTGCTTTTATTGGTTTATTGTTCCTGGTTGTTTCATTTTTTGTTATACAGTTTGATTACTCAGATGCGGGCAAAGACTTAAAATCCAGTTTTGATTATCTTACCTTAAAAGATGCATCCACTGCAAGAACGATTATTTCGGCTATTGCCGCAGGCATTCTTTCTTTAACAGTCTTCAGCTTTTCTATGGTAATGATCGTATTGAACCAGGCTGCTTCTCAAATGAGTAACCGGGTGCTGGACAAACTGATTGGCAACCGTTTTCAGCAAATTGTACTGGGCATTTATATAGGAACCATTGTGTACGCTTTATTTTTATTAAGCACCATCCGCGATATTGATTCGGGCATTTATATTCCTGCAATCAGTACCTACCTCCTTATCCTGATCACTATTTTCGATATTTTCCTGTTTATTTATTTTTTGCATTACATCACGCAATCAGTAAAGTACAAGGTTATCATTGAAAGAATTTACAATGATACTAAAGCGTCGCTTGAAGATTCATGCAAGCTTAAAAGGGAACCGGCTAAAACAGCGTATTTTGAAAGTGAAATTATCGTTCGAAGTTCTTCTCCCGGTATTTATACAGGTTTCGATAAAAAATCTTTATTGAAAATTTGCAGGGAAAATGATTGCAGCATTTTATTATTACATGCACCCGGTACATTTTTGCTGAAAGGGGTTCCCTTATTTAAATTGAATAAGCAAATTCAGCAAGAAGCCCTTGAAGAAATGCTGCATTCCATGTATTTGGATAACGATGAAAATATTGAGCAGAATTTCTTTTATGGTTTCAGGCAACTCTCTGAAGTGGCTATTAAGGCATTAAGTCCCGGAATAAATGATCCGGGTACGGCCATTGAAAGCCTCCGTGCTTTATTCCGGCTATATGCATACCGGGTTAGATTTTTTCCTGACCATGCTATTTATGACGAAGATGGAAAGACAGGGATCATTATGCAGGAATTGTCTTTTGAAAAGATCTTTGCCGATACACTTTTACCCGTTTGGGATTATGGTAAAAATGACAGAATGATACAAAACGAATTGACTCATTTGTTATCCCAGCTTGAAAGCCTGCATCCTAACCCGGTTATCAGTAAAACATTAATGGAGGTAAAGATTAAGATGCAACAACAATCGCCCATTTTAGTTTATTGATTTTTATTCAAAATTTATTCTTTCACCCAAACCGAAATATTTATATTTATTTCCAAATACCTGGTGAAATATAGAAAATGCCATATGCCCTGTGCAATGAGATGGGGCCACATACTCAACATCATAATCATTGTACATTCTTTGGGCCAGTCCTTCAATATAATCCCTGCTATAAGGTATCAGGTGAAAACCCCCAGATACCAAAAGAATTTTTTCCTCACGCACTTTTTTTGTTTCCTGGATTATGGTTTCGATAGTTGAATGTGAGCATCCGGCAAGAATTACCTGGCCATTTGGTGTTGAAAATGAAACCGACAGCTCCGGCATACCGATAAATTTTGGATTTTCTTCAAAAGGTGGATACTTGATATAGGTTCCCATTAATTTTGATGTTGTTGGAATGATGGTAATACCGGGTAATACCTCAGTAGCTTTCGTAATGTATACTGCATTATTTTTCCAAAACCTTCCGGAAGGAAACGTTTCCATTCCTTCAACTACTTTTTCTCCTCCAAAATATTGTTGATTTTTAGGGAGTGTTTTTGCCACGGCGGGTTCGGCTTCACGAAAAGGAAATACAGTGGGTGCACCCAGCGAGAAAAAATCTTTAGGCAGGTATATTTTTACTTTCGGATTTACTTTTAATAAGTAATCAAAGCCACCCATGTGATCATAATGACCATGTGATAAAATGGCGATGTCTACTTTCTTTAAATTTATTTTTAAGGTTTTAATATTTTGTTTAAAGGTATCGATGTGGGTACCTGCATCAAATAAAATAGTTTTATCTCCATACTGCACTATACAGGAAAAACCAAAATCCTGGTGAAGTCCTTTTTTTTCATCTCCAAAAGCATCATAAGCATTGGTCAGTTTTATTCCTGGTAAATGTGCAGTTGTTTGTGCTATTAATGGATAGTTATAAATGATCAATAAGATCATTAAAGTGATGAAATTATTTTTCATTTTTAATTTCTATTATTGAAAAACAGTTATGGTTTAATTCGTTGTCTAAATGTATAGTTTATTTATTCACTTTTAGATATCAACTTTAATCAATCCTAAACTTTTCAAACCTTAATTTTACAAAGTTACAAACCGGGTTATCGCGTCTCGTTCATAGCGGGAGGAGGAAAGTCCGGACAGCATAGGGCAATGTACCGGTGAACAGCCGGCTGCCGTTTAACGGTAAGAGACAGTGCCACAGAAAATAACCGTCCCTTCGGGGATAAGGGTGAAAATGTGAGGTAAGAGCTCACGGTATTGACAAGTAATTGTTTTTACGGGTAAACCTTACATGCTGAAATGCCACATAGGCTTCGATTGGAAACAGCTAAGCGGCCCGTTTAGTACACGCAAGTGTGTCGGGGTGGGTAGGCAGATTGATCCCGGTAAGTAATTGCCGGGACAGATAAATGATAACCACCATGCTTATGCGTGGTACAGAATCCGGCTTACAGGTTTGTAACATTTTTTATTCTTTCAGCAAATTACCCAGGTAACCTCCAACTTCCATTAACCATGCAATCCCAATATGGATCATAAGTCCCCCAATGATGGAGCGTGTATTGTAAGCAATGATGCCCAATAATATGCCTCCGAAATAGGAACTGATACATTCGGCTAACGGCTTTCCAAAATGAATGGCACAATAAAAGCAAGCCATTGGGAGTATAACATTTTTGCCCGCATACTTTATAAATCCTATTACCAGGAAGCCCCGAAAAAAAACTTCGACCGTTAAAAAATCAGCAGCGTAACTCAATTCAAAAATGCCGGTATAAATCCATGTGTTTTCAATATTATCCGGAAATGGGAGAACCATTTTTAATTTAGGGTAGGTTTGTAAAAAATCAGGTTGAGTTGATACTATGGCCAAGGCGGGGACCATGAACAATATCATCAGCACATAGGGTTGCCAGTTAAAATTTTTAATCGTTAGTCCATAGAAGGAACCTGGTGTCTTTCGATAATTCCATGTTATGAATAATATAGCCATCACAATGAGTAGCAGGGCAGGCCAATAAATAACCTGGTTGATGTAACGATCCCAATATGCGTTAATCCCCGGGTAAAAATTTGGCTTTATTGCCATTTTCAATGCAAAAATGGCCGGTGCGAGGAAAAGCAGGATAAGAAAACTCCGATGTTTGAATGAGTTATTTTTTCTGGTAAGGACATATAACAGGTATGGTAAACCGAAGCAAGCCAGGAATAAAATATATAAACCAAAAAACCGGGGAAATGGAATGGGTAAACTGGTGATCCATTTTAATAGGTTAAAATGATAATTTAAAAAAACAGCAATTGCTGTCAATAAACTCACCAGCAATAAATACGTTTTATCCGTCTCTCTAATCCACGTAAGGATATATCGGATAATTAATTTCATTTTACAAATCCTGTTCTTTTGCAAACTCTTTAAAAATGTCGTGTTTTATGAATGGCCATTCATCTTGCAAAATGCTGAAATAAACAGTATCGCGGAAGCTCCCGTCTTCCTGTATCATGTGTTTGCGTAAAATGCCTTCTTTTGTGGCTCCTATTTTTGCGATGGCTGTTTGCGATTGCATGTTTAAACTTCCTGTCTTTAATTCTACACGAATGCAATTCAGCTTTTCAAATGCAAATTGCAGCAATTCGAATTTGCAGGCTCGGTTTAAACCGGTGCGTTGAAAAACAGGGGCATACCAGGTCCAGCCAATCTCTACGCGATGATGTACAGGTGAAATATTCCCAAAACGGGTGCTACCCGCTATTTTACCGGTAGACACATCATAAATTACAAATGGGTATGATTGAAACTTTTCACGTTCTTCAATAGCTATGTCAATATAATTACCCAAATCATCTTCCGTATAAATTTTAGTTATTGTGTATTTCCACAATGATTCATCAAAAGCAATAGATTTCAATTCTTCAAAATGTTCTCTTTGCAAGGGTATCAACCTGGCTTTTTTGTTTTGCAAAATGGTGGGTGTTGAAAACATCTGTTCCATACCACAATTTATGATCAAATTTAATATCAGCTATTTTATAACCTGGTAAAAAACGATTATAAATATTGTTTTCTTTGCTCCATGAGAAAAAAGGAATTATTATCACTTTGGGTGATTTTTATTTTAACGGCATGTTCTCCAACTAAAGTTTCAACTATTTCATTGCAGGAGCCTTCATTAGATTTGCTGGATGTATATGAAATCCCATTTGATACAAAGATTCAGCTAACTGCGGTTGGTGGCCTTTCATCCATTGATTATCATATTGAAGGTGATGTTTACTATTTGATATCCGATGATCGTTCTGCATATAATCCTGCAAGATTCTATAAAGCTGTTATCAGCATCATCAATAATAAAATAGAGGCCGTTCGTTTTCTTTCTGCAGATACACTTCGCCGTTATGATGGTTCTCTATTCCCTTCTTTTGCGAATGATCCATTTCAATGTCCTGACCCGGAATCTTTACGTTACCTGGTAACAAAAAATCAATTGATCTGGGCTAATGAAGGAGAACGGATAATAAATAATGAAAATAGCATTCTGCTTGATCCTGCTATTTATATTTCAAATCAAACTGGGAAAGTAACTGACAGTTTTCGTATTCCATCCAACTTCAGAATGAATGCAGAAGAAAAAGGGTCACGTAGAAATGGAACTTTTGAAGCGCTTTCTTTAAACAAACATTTAAACATGTTATATGCATGTATTGAGGAGCCGTTGTACGAAGACGGGGAAAGGGCTGGACTTCATGATTCAGTTGCATGGGTGCGCATGATAAAATTTGATATTGAAACCAGGAAGCCGGTTTTTCAATATGCTTACCAAATAGAACCTGTGGTTCACAAACCCAAACCAGAAAATGCATTTCGTGTAAATGGCGTTTCGGAAATTCTATATGCTGGAAATAAAAGAATGATTGTGGTGGAACGTTCGTGGTCTGCAGGGCAAAAACCCAGTAATATAAAAGTTTTCCTGACAGATCATTCAGAAGCCAGTGATGTATCATCAATAAAATCACTAATGGCTGGTGGTTTTAAACCAATACAAAAACAATTGCTGTTAGATATGGATAAACTGGGTATTCATATTGATAATATTGAGGGCGTAACATTTGGTCCCAAGTTATCCAATGGAAACCCCAGCCTGTTATTTGTTTCAGACAATAACTTTAATAAAGAGCAGGTTACCCAGTTGTTGTTATTTGAATTAAAAAATTTTACTGAATAGTTATATCATTTAATCAATTAAAAACGGGCACCTATAAACTATAAACTTCTTTATCTTTGCGCCCTATGACAATTGAGCAATTAAAAGATATAAGGTCCCGCGTTGATGGATTGAGGAGGTTTCTTTGACGTCGCTAACCGACAACATAAGATAGACCAGGATAAACAATTAACCCTTTCGCCGGGTTTTTGGAATGATAATGCACGTGCCACACAAATTCTGAAAGACATTAAGCTGAATGAATATTGGGTAAAGTTATATGAGCAGGTAAATGCTGCTGTAGACGACTTTGCCGTTCTTTTTGAATTTTGGAAAGAGGGCGAGGCAGAAGAAACGGAAGTAAAAGCTGCCTGGCAAAATGCCCAAAGAGAAATTGAGGAAGCTGAATTTAAAAGTTCACTCAATGAACCTGAAGATGAATTGCCTGCTGTACTGCAGATTAATTCTGGTGCAGGTGGCACAGAAAGCCAGGACTGGGCCGAAATGCTTGCCCGTATGTATCGCATGTATGGCGAAAAACAGGGGTGGAGTGTCTCCGAACTGGATTGGCAGGATGGCGATGGAGCAGGTATAAAATCTGCAACCCTTCAGTTTGACGGACCATTTGCATATGGGTTTTTAAAAGCGGAAAGTGGTGTGCACCGGTTGGTTCGCATTTCACCATTCGACAGCAATGCACGCAGGCATACTTCTTTTGCCAGCGTTTACGTATACCCGTTAATTGACGATACCATTGAAATTGAAGTAAGTCCTGCTGATGTGGAATGGGCGTTTTTCAGAAGTGGTGGCAGCGGTGGACAAAATGTAAATAAAGTAGAAACGGCGGTAAGATTAACGCATAAGCCGAGTGGCATCATAGTAGAGTGTCAGCAGGCACGTACACAAGGTGAGAACCGTGAGAAGGCTATGACCATGCTAAAGAGTCGCCTGCATGAAGAAGAAATGCGAAAAAGAGAAGCCATTCAAAACGCCAATAATGCCACAAAGAAAAAAATAGAATGGGGAAGCCAGATTAGAAGTTATGTTTTTCATCCTTATAAGATGATCAAGGATCATCGGACTGATTACGAGGTAGGAAATGTTCAACCGGTGATGGATGGTGAATTGGATGGTTTTATCAAGGCTTATTTATTGATGGAGAAGGAAAGTTGACAAGTTGAATGGTTGATAAGTCTCTACAGGAATTGGGAAGTGTAAAATTAATCACTCATCTCTAAACCTTTTACATTTTTAAGCTTAACCTAATCTCTTAATACTCAACGCTAACATTTTCAAATTTTCAAATTGCCAAATTAATAAATTATGAACTACGGATATTTCGATTACCCCATGCCACAAAATGAACCGGTTTTGAATTATGCACCGGGATCACCGGAAAGGAAAAAACTGCAGGAAACGCTTGCTGAGTTAAAAAAAGAAGAAGTGGATATTCCTATGTACATCGGTGGTAAGGAAGTGCGAACCAATAAAAAACATGCTATACATCCGCCTCATGAATTATCTCATACGCTAGGATATTTCCATGCCGGGGATGAGAAACATGCCAACCAGGCTATTGAAGCTGCTTTGGCAGCCCGGGAAAGCTGGTCAAATACAAGCTGGGAAAGCCGTGCAGCCATATTTTTAAAGGCAGCGGATCTGCTGGCTACAAAATATCGTCCATACATTAACGGTACTACCATGCTGGGCCAAAGCAAAAATGCTTACCAGGCAGAGATTGATGCCGCCTGTGAATTCATTGATTTTTTACGATTCAATGTTCATTTTCTCAGTGAAATATACAAACAACAACCCATCAGCGGTGCAGGTATGCATAACCGTATGGAATACCGACCGCTGGAAGGATTTGTATTGGCAGTCACTCCTTTTAATTTTACGGCTATTGGAGGCAACCTCCCAACATCCGCTGCAATGTGCGGTAACGTAGTAGTGTGGAAGCCGGCTAACACGCAAATTTATTCAGCGCAAATGACCATGCGCATTTTAAAGGAAGCGGGATTGCCTGATGGTGTCATCAACCTGGTTTATGTTGATGGTCCTACCATTGGTAAAGTATGTTTTAATCACCGCGATTTCGCCGGTGTTCACTTTACCGGTTCAACGGGTGTGTTTAATAACATGTGGGAAACAATTGGCAAGAATATGAGCATGTATCGCTCATATCCGCGTATTGTTGGTGAAACAGGGGGAAAGGATTTTGTGATCGCACATAAATCTGCAGATCCTGATGTGGTGGCAACTGCCTTATTGAGAGGTGCATTCGAATTCCAGGGTCAAAAATGTTCGGCCGCATCAAGGGCTTATATTCCTTCAAACATTGCGGAAGAAGTAAAACAAAAACTGGTGGCAGGGGTAAAAAGTTTTAAAATGGGCAACCCTGAAGATTTTGGCAATTTCATTGGAGCGGTGATCGATGAAAAAAGTTTTGATAAGATCAAGAGTTATATAGATAATGCGAAAACAGATTCCAAAACGGAAATCATCGTTGGAGGTAAATGCGATAAGAAAAAAGGATTTTTTATTCAACCAACCGTTATTGAAGCAAAAAATCCGAAGTATATAACCATGTGCGAGGAGATCTTTGGCCCGGTACTTACCATTTATGTTTACAATGCTAATAAATTTGAAGAAACGTTGACCCTGGTTGATGAAACATCACCTTATGCATTAACTGGTTCAGTTATTTCCCGGGACAGGGAAGCCATTGAACTGGCTACAAATAAATTGAGAAATGCAGCGGGTAATTTTTATATCAATGATAAACCAACAGGTGCTGTTGTAGGCCAGCAACCGTTTGGCGGCGCAAGGGGAAGCGGAACAAATGATAAAGCTGGTTCTATTTTAAATTTATACCGCTGGTTAAGTGCCAGGACAATCAAGGAAACATTTAACCCGGCTATAGATTACCGTTACCCATTTTTGGATAAGGAATAATAGTAAACACTTAATATATTAACCATCCCTTTCGGATGGTTTTTTTATTTTAAGGATATAGCCTATTCGAATATATATTCTTATTATATTCATTGAATATTCTAACCAAAACTAACATTATGAAAAAAATCTTTCTATTATTTTTCTCTGTACTTATTTTAATTACATCATTTGGTTCATTCAATCCGACACCCCGAAAACTAAATGCCAATGAAATGTTTATTACTGTTGGAAAAACAGGAAAGAAAATTTCATTAATGGAACTTTCTTCTTTCAGTCTGAAAGAAATTGAAACAGCCAAAGGCCAAAAAATGAAGTTTTTAGAAAAGCTATCATTTAAAATGGCGCAAAAAAAATTAAAGAAAAAGATCAATGCAGATGGAACGTTTAAAAATGCAAAGTATGAGAAACGAATTGCGGCTTCTTATAATGAAACGGGATTTCATTTGGGAGGATTTGCTTTAGGATTTTTAGTAGGATTAGTTGGTGTTTTGATTGCCTATCTTATTAATGATGACTATAAGTCTAACCGTGTTAAATGGGCGTGGATTGGACTTGCTGCAATTTTAGCAGTTTATGGAGTTTTAGTTATTGTTGCATTAAATTCATTGTAAACAGATTTTAAGCAATTTACTTTGTTGTTGCTTTTGCTAATTTGAGACCATCCATTAGAGGATGGTCTTTTATATTTTAAAGGTTCCTTTAACTCTAACGGACAACGCTTTTTATCTTGCGGATTTTTTCACTCATCATCAAAATCAACCGGTTGATACATGAAAACCCTCAATTCGTATTTTACCTATTGCATATAATAATACCGGCTATTATCTTAGTCGCTCATTTTAAACCCCTTAACCTTTTAACCCCTTAAACAAAAGTTATGAAAAAAATCCTGTTCGCTGCTTTTATGTTAATAGCAGTTTCGCAGATCAATGCACAGGCAGTTAACCAAAATGCAGTGAAAATAAATCCATTATCGCTGGCATTCGCTACCGGTAATGTATCTTATGAGAGAGCTGTCAATGCAAATCAATCCGTTCAACTCGGTGTTTTTTACTCCGGCGTTGGCATCAGCGGATTAAAATATTCTGGTTTTGGTATTACACCAGAATACCGTTTTTACTTTGCCGGTGCAAAAGAAGCTTTGAATGGTGTATATGCAGCTCCCTTTGCCCGGTATCAAAATTTTTCTTTAACTGATAAAGAAACGGATGATAAAACCACCTTTAGCACAATTGGCGGTGGAGCAACTATTGGATGGCAAAAAATGTGGAACAGTGGCTTTGTCCTGGACATTTTTGCTGGCCCATCATTCAGTAATGCGAAATTTAAATCGGATACGGATGAAGAAAATTATGACCTGTCATTTGGTATGAATGGTTTTGGTATCAGAACCGGAATTACTGTTGGATTTGGTTTTTAATTTTTGAAACATAAGATTAAAGCCGCTCTTTTAAAGGGCGGCTTTTTTTATTGCCCAATCAGGATATTATTTTTACCCATTTATAATGTCCATGTTCTCAGTTTTATACGTATTGTGTATAACTATCCCCTAAAAGTTATAAGAGAATGTTAACGCTATTGACAATCAAGCCGGATTATGAGGGCAACATCTTTGCATAGGCGCTTTTGAATTTAAATCTGTATTATGAAATGAGCCGTTTGTTTGAACATTGTTTTAAACTCAATGGCTGATTACATCAAAAAAAAACAATTAAAATAAAACTTATGAAAAAAGTATTTGTCGGGATCATCGCATTAGTAGCTGTAACAGCAATCAATGCACAACAACCAGTAACATTTGGTTTGAAGGGTGGATTAAACATTGCAACATTAAAAATTGATAATGATGCGGATCTTGAATCCCGGTTAGGTTTGCATGCCGGTGGTGTTGCTCATATTCATTTAAACAGGAATTGGGCAATACAACCCGAATTACTTTATTCTGCCCAGGGCTTTGGCGATATTGATAATTCGGATGTAAAATGGAAACTGGATTATATAAATGTTCCGGTAATGGTTCAATACATGTTCGATAATGGATTCAGACTGGAAACCGGTCCACAATTAGGTTTACTGGTAAATGCAAATGCAGAATCAGGGAATGTTGAAGTAGATCTTAAAGATGATTTAAAAAGCACGGATGTATCATGGGGTTTTGGATTAAATTATTTAAGCAAATCTCAAATAGGTGTGGGTGCCCGTTATAATTTGGGTTTAACGGATATCAGTGAAAACAATTCGGATGTAAAGAACAGGGTATTTCAAATCAGTTTGTTTTACCAGTTTGATGCAGCGCATAAGAGATAATTAAGTTTTAAAACTTCGATAAAAGGCCTATTAACGGGCCTTTTGTTGTTTTCAGGCTTCCTGATTTCAGAAACCATTATTTTTATAATAAATTCAGCTTGAAATGGCCGTTAGGATTTTTAGTCACTAAAAAGAATTTTATTGGGCAAAATGAAGTTCGATGATGCAATTATTAAAATAAAAATATCATCATCCATTCCATGTGACTAAATAACAATAATAATAAGCAAATGAAAATAATACTATCAGGATCACAACTTGCAATAACCATCAGGCGACTGGCGCACCAGGTTTTAGAAAATCATGACCAATTAAAAAACACGGTCCTGATCGGCATTCAGCCACGGGGTGTTTTTTTATCAGACAGGTTGGTAAAGGAAGTTCAAAACCAGTTGCCAAATGAACAGGTTCCTTATGGCAAACTGGATATCACTTTTTACCGGGATGACATTCGTTCTGAATTGCATGTAGCCAATCAAACAGATATTCCATTCAGCATTGAAAATAAAAATGTTGTTTTAATAGATGATGTGTTGTACACCGGTCGCACCATTCGTTCGGCATTGGATGCATTATTGGATTTTGGACGTCCGGCCAGGGTAGAACTTTGTGTTTTGATCGATCGCCGTTTCAGCCGCCAGTTTCCTATACAACCTGATTATGTAGGCAAATCAATTGATTCAATCATCACCCAACGAGTAAAAGTTTCATGGGATGAAGAAGAAGTGACGATTGTTGATTAGCACGGCAGGTATTTAGACCGGGTTCTTTTTATGATGCTATCTAAACCTGACTATTCCCTGAAGTTTCTTTTTTTTCATTTGTACGCAGGTTTCTTTAATTTCGCTTTTTAATGAGCCTTTCTTCAAAACACTTGCTGGGAATACGCAATCTCACAAAAGAAGATATTTCCCTTATTCTTCAGACAGCCACTCAATTTAAAGAAGTTTTACAACGACCTATTAAGAAGGTGCCTTCTTTAAGAGATATAACAATAGTCAATTTATTTTTCGAGAATTCAACCCGAACCCGCATTTCATTCGAGCTTGCGGAAAAACGGTTGTCGGCAGATACCATCAGTTTTTCCGCTTCGGGTTCTTCTGTATCCAAAGGGGAAACATTACTGGATACCGTGAATAATATCCTTAGCATGAAAGTGGATATGGTGGTGATGCGGCACAGTGCCAGCGGGGCTCCACATTTCCTGGCACAACATATACCAGCTGCCATTATCAATGCAGGCGATGGTATTAATGAACATCCCACCCAGGCTTTGCTGGATGCATTTTCCATTACTGAAAAAACAGGTGGACTGGAAGGTGTAAAAGTGGCGATCATTGGCGATATCATGCATAGCCGAGTGGCTCAATCCAATATTTATTTGCTAAAGAAAATGGGTGCTGAAGTAGTTGTTTGCGGACCACCAACTTTAATACCAAAATATATCAGTGAAGCACTTGGAGTCAGGGTGGAGTATGATATTAAAAAAACACTGGACTGGTGCGATGTGGCAAATGTGCTGCGCATACAATTGGAAAGACAGAACCAGGTTTTATTTTCATCTTTGCGGGAATACAATCTTGCTTATGGCATTACCCGCCGTTTATTGGATAGTCTGTCAAAAGAAATTGTGATTATGCACCCGGGACCAATTAACCGCGGGGTGGAAATTGACAGTGATGTGGCCGATGGAAATCAATCCATAATTTTGCAACAGGTAGAAAATGGGGTAGCCGTGCGAATGGCTGTATTATACCTGTTGGCTGATCGCGGACAAAACAATTAGACAATTAGACAATTTGAAAATTTGAAAATGAAGAGAAGTTTGAAATCAGAATTTGTAGTAATTAAATGCATTTTCTTCTAAACAACTAAACGACTCAACACCTAAACTCGTCATCCCTGCCTGCCCCGATGTAGATCGTGGGAGCATGACAAAAACTAAACTCTAAACGCTAATCTCTAACCAATGGCTCGTATTTGTTTATTTCCCGGCACTTTTGACCCGATCACTTTTGGTCATTTAGATATCATCGAAAGAGCCATGCCGCTGTTTGATAAAATATATATTGGTATTGGATTAAACTCCAATAAAGTCCCTATGTTTTCGCCCGAATTAAGGATTGAATGGATCAACCAGATTTTTATCAATGAACCTAAAATAGAATCGGTGATCTATGAAGGATTAACGGTTGAATGTTGCAAAAAGGTGGAAGCAAACTTTATATTACGTGGCATTCGTTACGTAAGTGATTTTGAATATGAAAAAGCCATTGCCGATATGAACCGCAGCCTTGATGGAGATATTGAAACCGTTTTTTTAACCTGTCTTCCTCAATTTACTTCAGTTGCTTCCACACTTGTAAGAGATGTGATCAGGAATGGTGGAGATGTATCGCAGTTTGTTCCTAAGCCGGTTTTGAATTCACTCAAAGCCATGCAACACACAATAATTTAAGCAATGAACAATATTTGGTTTGATAAGGATCTTTCGATTGATCAGTTAAAAGAATTGGGTAAAGAAACCATGAGTGAACACCTTGGTTTTGAATGGATGGAAGTTGGAGCCAATTTTTTGTCTGGTTCTTTACCGGTAGATCATCGAACCAAACAACCCTATGGATTGCTGCATGGCGGCGCATCCTGTGTGTTGGCAGAAACATTGGGCAGTGTAGCTTCAGCCATGGTTGTTGATAACACAAAATTTATCTGTGTAGGTATGGAGATTAATGCCAATCATGTGCGCAGTGCAAGGCAAGGGAAAGTTATTGGAAAGGCAACTCCTTTGCATTTGGGAAGTTCCTCGCATGTCTGGGATATCCGTATTCATGACGAAGCAGGAAAACTTGTTTGTGTCAGCCGTTTAACGGTCGCTATTCTGCCAATCAAAAAATAAATTTCAGAAAGGCTTACCGTGTGTTTGCCTTACCAGGTAATCTGTAAATTTTGGGATTGACCTGGAACCTGTGATCAAAAAATTGGTTAGCCATGAATGGCTGAATATGCGTTGTATGTTTCTTCCCATTTTTAAGCGGTTGGCAAAATGTTTTTGCCATTTTTCTGAATATCGTTCTTCCATTACATTTCTTTCGATATTGCCTTTTAGAAATTCATGGATCTGTTCGGCTGCCAGTTTACTGCCATGCAAAGCCATACTCATTCCATTACCGCAAAGAGGAGTGATCATTCCGGCTGCATCGCCAATCATCAGAACATGGTCTTCTACCTGTTTCTTTTTATCAAAACTTATTTGAGAGATGGTTAGGGGAGATGCAAATAAAACTTCACTTTCCCGTAAAATTTTTTCCAGGTGCGGATTTTTTGAAAGAATATTTTCTTCCATTTTTTTTACCTGGCCATCATTCATTTTCAGATTAATTACATTGGTTAAATAACAGAGGTTGTATTTATCATCTTCAATTTTTACAGTACCGCAATATCCATTTTGAAAATGATGCAGTGCGATGGTATCAGCAGGAAAATTTGTTTTGATGTGATATTTTACACCCACATAATTGTTCAATGAATTTTTCGAAGAAGAGATGAAATCCCTTTTCCACTTAACATCCAGGTTGCTTCGCTTTCCAAAACTGCCACATACAATTTTTGCATTAAAGTTTTGTTGGGATGTATGGATGACGAAACCGGATTGGTTACATTCAACATCATTCACTTTAGTGTTTTCCCTGATCGTGACACCGGCTGACCTTGCAAGTTTTACCAATTCATGATCTAATAAATACCTGCTGATGCCATAGCCTCCTTGTGTTAAATCATGTTTTAATAATTTCCCCTTGTCAGAAGAAATAATCAATTTGTTTATCACAGGTAATTGCATGGATTTTAAATTCAGGCCAAGGCTTTGCAGAAAGGGCCATGATTCCAGGCTGATATATTCGCCGCATACTTTATGAAACGGGTATTGTTCCTTTTCGAAAAGAATTACAGCATAATTTAACCGGGCCATTTGAATGGCTAAAGCCAACCCGGCTAAGCCACCTCCAACAATGGCTACATCATACAATTCTTTTTTTGTAAAAGTTGCATCACCAACGATGTCTGATTTTATTAAAGTATGATCATTCATTTTTTACAAGAAACTAAAAAACGAAAAGCCCATTGCCAGCTAATATTATAGTTTTCAATACCTGCTTGCTGAAATAATTGCTGCCATTCTTTTTTTTTGAAGCCACGTGCAACAGATACAGCAGCGTCGTTTTTTACAAGGTAAGATTTACTGAAAAATTGGGTTATGTTTTTAATCAGGAACCAGGCCAGCCAGTGCCTGTGGAGATCATTGATAAAAAATCCTTTCCTGCTTTCCCGGTATTGCCATTGCAACATAGTTATTAATTGTTCATTGGTGAAATGATGACAAAACAAAGATGAAAATATGATATCAGGTTGTTCATCAAAATGCACTTTTGCATAATCACTGCAGATCCAATCACAAGGAAGCTGAGGGTATTGCTGCCTGGCAAAGGTGATACATTCCGGGTTGATATCTATACCAGTAAAATGAACAGTTATATTTTTTTTGCTTAAATATTTATATATGGCAAACAGGTTATCTCCACCCCCGCAACCTATTTCGCATATGCGAACGGGTTTGTCATGTTGAATGAATCTCTTTATACCTTTTAATGTTATGGCATGTCCGCCAAGACGGGTATTGATGATATTTAATTCTTTTAAGGTTTGAGCCATGTCAGCAAATGGAATATCATCAGCATCCATCAACTCTTTTTGCTTGCTGCGTTGGCTAAAGTCGATCATGCAGATAAGATAAAACTTTCCATGGTTAATCCCGGCCCAAAAGCTGCGCCAAAAATCTTAGCTGGTTTTTCCTGCTTCAGGGCGATCATTATTTTTTGCAAAACGAATAATACAGTAGGGGATGACATATTACCGTAATCTTTCAGCACTTCATAACTGTATTGCAATTGTCCGTTTGAAAAATCCAGGCTTTTATGCACTGCTTCTAATATTTTTTTTCCACCCGGGTGAATGCACCAATGGGTGATGTCTTCTTTGCAGAGACTGGCTGCACTTAACGCATTATGGGTTAATTCATAAAAATTTTCTTCTACTAAGTCTGCCACATAACTGCTTAAAGTCATTAAGAAACCTTTTGAAGAAAGTTCCCAGGCCATATCCTGTTTGCCTTTAGCAGCTATGGTAGAATAGAAATGATCTATGTTTAATCCTTTTTCTTTTTTGTTGCCACTAACCAATATGGCTGCAGCCCCATCTCCAAATAACATACTGCTGGTAATATTATCAACCGTATATTCTTTTTGAAAATGAAGCGTACACAATTCGGTACACACTATTAAAACATTTGCCTGCTTATCAGCTTTACAAAATGCATCTGCCATTTTCAAAGCATGCACAGCAGCATAACAGCCCATAAAATTTACGGAGGTCCGGAAGGTGGTTGCGGGTAAACCCAGCATATCTATCAATTCAAGATCCAATCCTGGATTGCTCATACCAGTGCAACTCACTGTAATAAGGTGAGTAATTTTTTTTGATGGAACATCATCCAAACATTGCTTAATAGCATCCATCGAAAGTTTGGCGGCATGTAGCTGAAAACAAGCTAACCTTTTTTCAAGTCGTGGAAAAGGCTCCAAATTTTCTGAAGGTGTATAAAACTGCCATTCAGTTGCTGGTAAACTGTAATCTGGAATTACGGAATAACGGGTTTCAATTCCACCTTGCCTGTATAAGAACTTTAATTTTCGTTTATCTGCTTCTGTTAGTGCATAAACCCGCTGCATAAATTCCAGTATTTCCTCCTGATTATGTTTGTATCGGGGGATTGCAGTTCCTATAGATATAATCTTACTCAAATAATTTCCAGATTAATAATATTAAAAAAGCCAGGTTTGTACAAGATGCAGCCAGCCAATTCATCCGCATGGTATTTTTAAAATTGGCTGCTTTATTATCAACCCTTACTTGTAAAAACCATTTAATGAAATAAACGATAATGGGTATGAAAAAGATGCTTACAACAAGTAATTTACTTGTCTCATTCTTTAAAATAAAGAATTGTGCCATGAAGATCCATGCCGCCAGGTAAATTAACGCACAAAAAATAAAAGTACCGTTATAGCCAAGTTTATAGCTGAGTGTTTCAACACCATCTTCCAGGTCCTGCTGGTGCTGGTAGATTTGAGTTAACGGGTAAAATCCACCAATCAATAATGCACTGATCACCATTCCCTGCCAGGGCACCTGCAGACTTTGCACCATATTACTGCCATAATAAACCAGCCAAAAAGTTAAAGCACCCTGGAATATGATTACTGTGAGGTAGCCGATAACAGGGTATTTTTTTAAACGGATTCCCCGGTAACTATAGGCTTTAGATGCCCCGATATACAAAGGCATTATCAACCCAAACAATGGACTGACTAGGAAAGCCAGCAAAATGCCAAGCAAATCTAAACCGATGGTAACATGAAATAACTGTTTTGAAGGCAAAGGAGGTTGCTCTATTCCGCCAATAGATCCAGTATCCCGGTCCATATAGCTGTTATATCCATTACTGGCAGGGTAGATGAGAATATGGAGGATAATGAAGATTAAAATAGCTTTGGGCCAATGGATTTGAGGTACCTGCGACAATGCAAATAAATATAATGGGGAAAGGAAGAAGGAAAATGGAATTCGCAGCAATTTTATGGTAGAAGCTGAAAGCATGTTGCTGAAAATTATTTAAATCTTTTTAGCCGCCTTTATTCCAAGTTTAAATTCTCTTCGCTTCGTTATTATTTTGCAGCTATCACATCTTTAATCAATGGATAAGTTTTTGGTAGAATATCCTGCACCGATTTTTCTTCTACCCATTTTATTTCTGTAATATCTTCTTCAAGTTGTGGGATAAAATGTTGATTTTTTTTGGCCTTCATTTTAAACCAGTGACTTTCTTTCAGTATGAATTTAGTGCCTTCATGATAGGTATGGTAAGTGATCAATAAAGGTGAAATGAGTTTAACACCTTTCGCACCTGTTTCTTCTTCCACCTCTCTAACTGCACAAACTTCCAAAGATTCACCTTTATCCAGTTTTCCCTTTGGTAGATCCCATTTTCCTTTTCGGAAAATCATGAGGATATCCCCGTTTTCATTTTTAACCAACCCACCGGCTGCCTGGATCAATTTAAATTTTTTGAAAAATATTTTTTTTAGTTCTTCCAGGTTATCATGTTTAAAAACACCCGCATGAACCTGTGGTTGCTGCATTTCAAATATCATGGTTTTAACGGCATGCAGGTCCAGTTCGTCCATGAACATGGTATCATCATGATGCAGGAAAGGTTCAATCGTTTTACTGATCTCATTACAAAGAAAAAGCGGTTTATCGTTGAAGAATATTTTAATGAACATGCCGCTAATTTTTAACGAATATAAGCCGCAGCAACTTGTAAACTAATTTAGGTTGTTGATTTTTGTTGCCTTCAAACAATTGAAACCTTAGTTTTGCGCCATGACAAATGCAACTGTGATAGCAGGTAAATTATTACAGGCGGAAGCCGTTCAATTGAGTCCATCCAAACCCTTTACCTGGGCCAGTGGCTGGAAGAGCCCGATTTATTGTGATAACCGCAGGATACTTTCTTATCCATATATCCGCGATTTTATTAAATCGGAAATGTGCAATATCGTTTTTGAAAAATTCCCCGATGTGGATCTTGTAGCGGGTGTAGCCACCGCAGGAATAGCATGGGGGGCCATGGTTGCCGACCAGTTAAAGCTTCCTTTTATTTATGTTCGCCCTAAACCCAAAGAACATGGACTTGGTAACCAGATAGAAGGATATTTTAGGCGAGATCAAAAGGTTATTGTGATTGAAGACCTCGTTTCTACTGGTAAAAGCAGTTTACAGGTGGTGGATGTATTGAAAAATGAAGGCATTGAAGTGGCAGGCATGGTTTCTATTTTCACATATGGCTTCCCGGTAGCTTCAGAAGCTTTTAAAACTGCAGGAATAAAGTACTATTCACTTACAGATTATCCAAGCCTGGTTGCTTTGGCTTTGGAACGTGAAACCATTCAGCCTTCTGAAGAGGAAGTTTTGTTAAAGTGGCGAGATGATCCTGCAAATTGGACGGGTGTTTTGTAAATTGCGATTAACTAAATCGAGATCAATGAAAACTTTATTCTTATCCTTTCTTTTTGTTGCCGGATTAAGCTTTGCCGGCAATGCACAAACCAAAGCTGTTCAAACGGCTAAGATCAGTACCCCTGGAGTAGGTTGCGAGGCGTGTAAAAAACGGATAGAAACTTACCTGAACAGGCATGATGGGGTTTCATATATTAATGTGAATTACAGGCGCAAAGAAACCAATGTAAAATACTGGACCGACCGGACCGACATTGAACAAATCAAAACCGCCATTGCAAATATTGGCTACGATGCGGATGATGTTTCCGTTAGTGAGGATGCTTACAAAAGATTGCCAAAAACATGTAAACGAACGGAAGATGGGGGACTACCCAAACACTAAACATTCACTAAAACATTCAGACAAAGTTCATCCTTGTGATGGGCTTTTTTTATGGACATGATTGAAAGAAAATCATCCAGAACATTCTCAGGGCATTCATTTGTACAAATCAGTCCTGTTATCTTAAGAAATCCATGGATTGTTTTTGCTGGATATTGAATGGATAAGTTTTAAAAATTCCAGCCTTACCCAATTTCGTACTTCCCTCGGCTCTTAGTAAAACTTCCTTTTGCAACAAGATTGCTACCGGGTTTTTTAATAATTCCCTCATTAATAGATTTCCTTTCAAACGGACAATAAACGACGAATTGGCAGAAATTGAAATCGTTGTATCCTGCTCCAATCTGCCCAGGTATATATTATCTACATAGAAATTACCCACAGTTTCTTTCAAGTTAACCCCAAAACCATTGGGGTTAAAAAGTTCAACATCCAGGCTAACCCCCGAACTATCGATACCCGGATTTTCAATATTGAAATTTTTGACTGACCTGAATTCAGGCTCCTGAATTTTACCGCAGGAGAATAAAATGGAACTACTCAGGATCAATATAAGGACAGGGAGGGGTTTTATCATGCTAAAAATAATTGACATGCAAATTAGCATAAACTTCTTTTCCGTGGCAGGAGAGGCTTAACTTTAGCATTTTTATACGACTAAGTTTTTTAGTTTATTGCCGGTGTTGGATTAAAGTGAATTAAGCCAATTTTTGTAGCATTGATTTAATTTGATAAATATATAATTTAAAATAAGTTATAGGATTCATTTAAGATTTTAAGATGGTTAAAATGTGTCCTCTGATACATTAAATACAATTTTAAAATTTGTATTAAGTAAAATATTTAATTAATGAATTTAATAGTTGAAAGTCAATATTTTGCACCAATTAGTTTATATTTAATTTTAGAAAAAAATTCAAATATAGTTTTTGAGCAATTTGAGGTTTACCAAAAACGCAGTTTTCGGAACCGCTGCGTTATTGCCGGTGCAAATGGACCTGTTTCTTTGAGCATCCCATTGCATGATGGAAGAGAGCAAAAAAGGTTTATCCGGGATATCCGGATCGCTAATCAATATGAATGGCAGGATCAACATTGGAAAACTATCGTCTCATCTTATAACCGTTCGCCCTGGTTCGAGTACTACAAAAGCAGCCTTGAAAAATTTTATGTAAAGAGATTTGAATTTTTATTCGATTTGAATCTGGAGCTTTTTGAATGGACAATTCAAAAATTAGAAATGGACAAAGTGGCAGAATTGACTGATCATTTCGAAAAGCAATATGATGACCAAGAATTTTTAGATCTAAGAAATAAACTGCTGCCTAATAATTATCAAACATTCAAAACACCAAACTACAGCCAGGTTTTTATGGAACGTTCCGGGTTTTTACCAAACCTTTCTATCCTTGATCTTTTATTCTGTGAAGGGAAAAACAGCCGGGGTCTTCTAAAAGGATCCACTTAATTACCAGGATCATCTTTACCATCACCCTTTTTTACTAAATTGCCTGTCCGGGATTATACCCGTGTTAACGGCGCTAATGATCAAAAACTACCTGCTTATAACCTTCGTGGTAACCTTGATTTCCGGTTACCTTGAAGCACAGGATTTTTCTAATAAAGGAAAAGAATTCTGGATTGCTTACCCTGCTCATATTGATGGCACCGGTTCGGTTATGGGCGTTTATATTACATCCGAACTCAACACAACTGGAACATTAAAAGCCGGAACACAAGTATTCAATTTTTCAGTTACAGCCAACCAGGTTACAAAAATTTTCCTGGGTCCAAATGGTGGCGGCGATGTTTCCAACATCCCGGTTTACTTAAGTAACCATGATGCTATCACGTCAAATGCGGGAATTAAAGTAACCTCCCAGAAAGATATCATCGTATACTCACATATAATAAGGGCTGCACGATCAGGTGCTACGTTGGTTTTGCCAACAAAAGTCTGGGGCCGGGAATATGTTGTTCCCAGTTTTAAAAATTTTGGAAGCGGCGGTTCAAGTGCGGGTTATGGTGAAATAGCGGTTATGGCTTCATTACCCAATACCACCATTGAAATCACACCATCCATTACTGGTAGAAACAATGCACCATCTGCCAATGTTCCTTTTTTAGTTACACTTGAAAACCCGGGTGACGTTTATTTTTTCCAGGGACCCCAGCATGCGGATATTTCCGGAACACTGGTAAAATCAGTTCGAAATGGAAATGAACCCTGCAAACCAATCGCCGTTTATTCCGCTTCTACCTGGACCGGGTTGGATTGCGTAGGAGCCAGCGGTGGCGATAATCTTTTTCAGCAATTATTCCCTACGGGTGCATGGGGTAAATCATTTGTGACGGCACCATTTATTGATCGTCCATACGATGTAATCAGGGTTTATACAAGATCGGGTGGAGTAGTAGTTAATAAAACTGAAAATGGAGTTACTACTCAATTGACCAATTATAATAGTGTTGGCCGGTTTTATGAATATTCAACCAATAAACCAACATTTATAGAAGCCAGTGAGCCGGTTCAGCTGGCCCAGTTTATTGTTTCTCAAACCTGTGGCGGCGGACAATCCGACCCTGAAATGATCATGTTGAACCCAATTGATCAAACTTTAAATAACATCACTGTTTTTTCTGCACACGAAAATTATGTGCCCACTAATCAAACACAGGTTAAAAAGCATTATTTGAATATTATCATACCATCGGATAAAAGGAATACTTTAAAAATTGATAATGCTTCACCAAACGGAAACTTTGTGGGCATTCCAGGAACCAGTTATTCTTACATACAGGCTGATGTAACCAATTCATCACTTTCCAATCCCGTACATAATATAAAAGCGGATACGGGTTTTATAGCATTGGCTTATGGTTACGGCAATGTAGAATCATATGGATATAATGCAGGAACCAATGTAATAGACAGGTATCAATATGTTACCCTGAAAAATGAGTTTGCAACGGTTAATTTTCCTGCAACTTGTAAGGGAACTCCTTTTAATTTTTCAATGACCTTTCCCTACCAGCCAACACAAATTGCCTGGCATTTTAATGGTTTATTTACTGATGTTATGGTCAATGCCCCGGTAGCGGATAGCACCTGGATCATCAATGGAAAAAGACTTTACCAGTATAAACTTCCCGGTACTTACACTATTCAAAATACTGGCAATTACCCAATAAAAGTAATAGCTCAAAATCCAACCGCAGATGGTTGTGAGGGCGAGCAGGAAATTGATTATGAGATACAGGTTTTTGAAAAACCGGTTTCATCTTTCGACATTATTTCAGATGGTTGCCTGGCAAATCCCGTTTCGTTTAAAAATACAACGGCTTCCGGTGACAGGCCAGTGATAAAGTATTGGTGGGATTTTGGCGATGGGCAAACCGCGACTGCAAAAGACAATGAGCATACTTTCAGTGCAGCCGGAACATACAACATAAAATATACCATGATAACGGATGTTGGATGTTTGGCTGATACCAGTTACAAAACAGTGACAATTGCTAATCCTCCCGTTGCAAAATTTAAAACAGAAGCTCCCTATTGTATTGGGCAGGATATCAGGTTTGTTGATGAATCACTTTCATCCAGTGGAGCAATTGCAAAATGGACATGGGATTTTGGGGATGGTTCGGCTTTAGTTTCTAAAATGACAAACGAAGTAGTAACCCACCGTTATACAGCAGCTGGTAATTATTTGGCCAAATTATTCGTAGAAACCAATAGTGGTTGCAAAAGTGATGTATTCCAATTACCTGTTAACATTTCTCCAAACCCGGTTGCAGCATTCGAGTTTGGGAATGCATGTCTGCCAGATGCAAAAATGCTTTTTACCAATAAATCTTCCATTACATCAGGTGATGAAAATCTGTTTACCTATCAATGGACTTTTGGTGATGGCGGTACTGCAGATGTTAAAAATCCCGAATATACCTATATAAGTAAGGAACCTTTTGAGGTGAAACTGGTGGTCAATTCTTCCGACGGGTGTAAAGGGGAGGCTACGAAAACAGTGAATACAATTTATGACCAACCAGTAGCCGATTTTACTTCACCAGCAGAAATTTGCCTGGGAACTGAAATTTCATTTACAGATAATAGCGCTGCATCTGATAATACAGTTACAAAATGGCAATGGGATTTCGGGGATGGCAATTCATCAGCGGAGCAAAACCCGAAAAAAATATTTTCTGCTGCCGGTACATACCATGTTAAACTGATTGCAACTTCCGGTTTAGGTTGTCTTTCTAAACCAAAAGAAAAGACAGTAGTGGTGAATCCTTTGCCAGTTGCTGATTTCAATATCAATTCTCCATTTTGTTTAAACCAGGACATCCGTTTCGTTGATGCTTCTGTAGCCAATGCAGGTAACATCAATGAATGGAACTGGAATTTTGGTGATGGAAATAGCAGGATGTTGAATAGTTCTGCTGATCTTTTTCATAACTATTCCAGTACCGGTGAGCACCAGGTTTTTTTAACAGTAAAAACTAACAAAGGCTGCATAAGTCTGGAGAAAAAACAAACCATTAATGTTTCATCATTGCCTGTTGTAAATTTTGGTTTGCCGGAAAGTTGCCTGGATGATCCGTTTTCATTATTTACAGACAGCAGTATGATCGATGGCGCTGGTTCAAATACATTTACATATACCTGGAATTTTGGCGATCCCAATGCAAGTGTTTCCAATCCAAATGCATCAAACTTAAAAAATGCAAAACATACTTATACAGCAACCGGTAATTATAATGTGATGTTAACCGTTAGTTCTGAACAAGGTTGTACAGCCTCGGCAACCAAACCATTTACCATTAATGGAAGGGTTCCACAATCAGACTTTACATTTAAACAAGGCAATGAAATTTGCAGTAATGAAGAAGTGGTGATCATTAATAAATCCGTGGTTGATTTCGGCCAGCTTCAACGAATAGAAATTTACTGGGATTATGCCAATGATCCATCGCTTAAAACAATTGATGAAAACCCGGTTTTTGAAAAAGAGTATAAGTTTAATTACACGGAATTTGGTTTACCAGCTACTAAAGAATTTACAGTCCGCATGGTTTCTTATTCGGGTGAAAACTGCATGAGTGTTGAAGATAAAATTTTGATGCTTAAAGCAAGGCCAGAATTGCAAGTGGATGATATTCCAGGTATTTGTGCTGATGCGCCTGTATTTAGCATGAAGGCAAACGAAATAAATGGAATGAATGGATCCGGTTTATTCTCAGGGCAGGGGATCAGTGATATTGGTTTATTCGATCCAGCATCTGCGGGAACCGGATTACACAACATCAGGTATACATTTACAGGCAATAATAATTGCTCAAATTTTAGTGAAACTGTTATACCGGTTTATCCAACACCATCTGTAAATGCCGGTCCTGATAAATTTGTTTTGGAAGGAGGGATTACAACATTAGATGGTTCGGCAACCGGTAACGGTTTATCTTATAACTGGACACCCACAGATAACCTGGATAATCCATTTGTAATGAAACCAAATGCAAGCCCTGTAAATGATATTTTTTACAAAATGACGGTTACGAGTTCTGAAGGATGTTCCGCTTCAGACGAAGTCTTGGTAAAAGTTCTTTCAGCACCGATCATTCCAAATGTATTTACACCTAATGGTGATGGTAAGAATGATACCTGGCAAATTCCAGCACTTGAAAGTTACCCGGGCAACAGGGTGGATGTATATAACAGGTATGGGCAGGTCATTTTTAGTTCGACAGGTTATGCAATTCCCTGGGATGGACGTTACAAAGGAAAAGATGTACCCGCAGGTACTTATTATTATATTATTGATCCCAAAAATGGCCGGCAACCCATGTCCGGCTTCGTAGATGTTTTGCGATAAATGAAAAAATATTTAATCATATTGATCATTTTGTTCCAGTTATTTCAGGAATTGCATGCCCAGCAAAGACCTCATTATTCGCAATATATTTTAAATAATTATATCCTGAATCCTGCTTTGAGTGGCATTGAAAACTATACAGATGTCAAGTTGAGCGCCCGGGATCAATGGATTGGTTTGAACGGGGCACCACAAACTTTTTATGTTTCCATGCATGCACCCATCGGGAAAAGGGATTTTAAATCATCCGCAACTTCCTACCAGGTTCCGGGACAGAACCCGCGAGGCTCATCTTACTGGGAATCTTATAATGCATCTGAACCCCATCATGGAATTGGATTAACGATCGTAAATGATAAAACGGGATTGTATAACCGCTTTTCCGCTAATATTACTTACGCCTATCATTTGGGATTAAATGCAACCACCAATATCTCTGCTGGTTTTGCCGGCGGCTTCAGCCGCATTGGATATGATCGTTCGAAGGCAACACCCATAGATCCAACGGATCCTTTAGTTATGGCGAATAGTACTGAGATCAACAAAATTAAACCCGACCTGGCAGCCGGGTTATGGCTTTACAGCAGTAATTATTTTGTTGGTTTAAGTGCGCAGCAGATTATTCCGCAAAAAGTCCGGTTTACAGATGATGCTCTCTATGACGGCACCAAACTTATACCACATATTTTCGCTACTGCCGGTTACCGATTTTTGATAACCGAAGATATTAATGCCATTCCATCTGTCATGTTCAAATATGTTAATGGTTCGCCTGCAAATCCGCAATTTGATTTAAATATAAAATTGCAATACCGCGACTTGTTATGGGCGGGTGGGGGTTACCGTTTTAAAGATGGATACACTGCAATGTTAGGATTGAATATTGGGAATACGTTTAATGCAGGGTATGCCTATGATTTCACAACTTCAAATTTAAATACCGTTAGTCGGGGAGCGCACGAAATTATTATTGGATTTATTATCGGTAACCAATATGGAGATACCTGCCCACGTAATGTTTGGTAATTTAAAGCCTGATGATCTTTTTATCGCGAATGGCTTTAATCTTATTAACCTCTGATTCCAAAGCTTTCCTTTTTTCAATAAGCAAAGGAATGGAAACTTCCGGGTGAATTATTTCCTGTTGCTTGTTTTTTATAACAAATGCTTCAACAGATTTCAAGGTATTAATGGCAACGGAATATTCTTTTACCAAACTATCTAATTTGAATTCGGTAAGTTCTTTTTGTAGTTGAACAGACATTTTTTCCAGGTCAACATTATTGATAGAGTGACGTAACCTGTCTTCCATTTTTTCCCAGTTTATTCTATCCAATTCAGCCAGGTAAACATTTTGTAATTGTTGTTTTTGCTCAGAGGTTAAAGCATCAGCAATATTTTTTTCTATTTCATTCCATTTTGCTTTTTCCAGTACAACTTTACTGGCTTCTACTATTTCTTCCAATTGTTCTTCCTGGAAAGTAGTTAATTCCGGTTCAATTATTTCAGTTGCATTCACGTATACATAATCATCAGGCGACAAAGACATTTCATTATCTGCAATGACTGGTTTAGGCGGCGTTTTTTCGCTTAATGGTTTGGGCGGTTGAACTGCAGCAGGTGTTGGTTCAACCAATAGCTTCATATCCATTTCATTTAATTCGCCCGGTGAAGATGTTTCTGCCACCATATTTAAATCAACTCCGGTTGCTGGCTGTTCTCCAGTAAAAAAATAAAAAGGATTAGTAGCATTTAACAATGCAAAATTTTCAGAAGCCTCTTTTTGAGGTTTGCTCATTATAAAAAGTGCCTGGACAGCTATTATACAAATTAGTCCTGCAAATATTCCAGTGATCTTTTTAATGGTAGGAGTAGCCGAATGCTCTATTCCTAAAATAGTTTCAATGCGATGTAATAAATCATTCTTCTTGCCTTTTGCAGCCATTGCAATGGAAAAAGAAGTATTTGTTTTTTCAAGCATTAATAACGCTGTTGCATAACCGTGCGGATCATATTGGAAATGTAAAACGGTTTCATCGCAGCTTTTTTCTCTTTCTCTTTCAATCTGCTTGATAAATAATTTTACAAATGGATTAAAATATAAAATGGTTTTGATAAATGTAATCCATAAATTCACCAGGTAATCGTGTCTTTTTATATGGGCCAGTTCATGTAACAATACAGCTTCCATTTGTCCAGGTGTAAGACGGTTAACCGCTGCTATCGGCACCAGGATCATTGGTTTTAAAAAACCAATGGTTACCGGTGAATTCACCAGGTCTGAAATATAAATGGTTACCGGTTTTTTAATGCCTAATCGGCTACCAACCTGTTGTACAAACAAACGCCATTCAACACTTATTTTTCTATGACCCTGGGTTTTTAACTGGTTTACAAAACGGTAGTTACGGCCAAATTTTACCAGCGGAATAAATAATAAAAAAAGGTAAAGCACAGATGCTATAGGAAGTGATGATTGAAGCCAGGTATTTATTTCAGTATAACCATTAATGGCAGAAAAGGCGGATGATAATATGGTTTCAGGTGAACCGGAAAATAAATGACTGAATAAGGTAAACAGGAACCAAACAAATCCACCTGTTAAAAATAAAGATGCTGTAAAGCTTTTAATAGCCGGGGATGAGGATGTTTTTAATGAAAAAACAACCTGGTAAATGACCCATAAAAAAGCTAGTTGCCATAAACTGTTAAGCAGTGCCCAGCCTAGAGACTGGAGAAATGCAGCATGACCGATGTCGGGCATATTACTGTTTTTTAAGACTGTTCAATAATTCCTGTATCTGCGCTAATTCAACATCACTCATATTTTGTTTATCATTACCTAAGGCCTGTATCACTAACTGAGTTGGTGAGCCCCCGAACAGGGAATCGATCATTTTAGTGAGCATATGCTTTTGTGTTTTTTCTTTATTTACCGCGGCCTGGTAAATGTGGGTACGCATGGAATCATCTCTTTTCACCAATCCTTTTTCATGCATAATCTGCATCAGCTTTAATGTTGTTGTGTAACCAACATCTTTGGTTTTGCCCAACTCTTCATGAACTTCTCTAACTGTTGCCAATCCTTTGGTCCAGATGATCTGAAGTATTTCCAGTTCGCTTTCTGTCGGTTTGATGTATTTCGTAGAGGCCATAAAAGATTTAATTATACTTCGAATATACGACCTTTTTCGTATGACTGTAATTCTTGTCGTCATTTTTATTTTTTTTAACAATCCTGTTCTTTTAAAACGACCAGGAGGACGAAGAGGTTACAGTTTGTCAGGAAAAAATAATGGAAATAATTGCTTAAAAACGCCTGTACATATTATAGGGAATACGCTTCAGCAGCCAGGCTACCAGTTTCCACCGTTTACTGATATATGCTTTTCGTTTTTTTTGTTCAATGGCTTGGATGATCTGGTTGGCGGCTTTTTCAACCGGTACAAGCCAGAAAATTTTTCCTGCATGTTTCTTAGTGGCCACAAAACCGGGTTCAAAAACGGTAATGAATACAGGCTTCAATGATTTTTTTGCCTTGATGGCCAGTCCTTCCATATAAACAGTTTGAAAAGATTTAGAGGCGCTGTAAGCAGGTGAAACTGCATTTCCCCGATTTGCGGCGACAGATGATATAACAGCAAAATGTCCATAACCCTGGTCCATAAAATAATGATAAGCCCAATGAACGATCCGGGTGAATGCATTTACATTTAATTCAACCATCCATTCTTCTTTGGCCCATTCATAAGCCTCATTTGTTTCACCACCACCTGCACTGATGATCAACAGGTCAAGGCCTCCTAATTTGTTGGTTAAACTTTCAATATGTTGCAATGCATCTGTTTCTGTTATATCGAAACAGGCTGTTTCTATTTGTGGGTTGTCATTTTTTATTTGATTTAAAAGTTCAGAGCGTCTACCGGTTATGCCTACCTGATAACTTTTTTGTGAGTATTTTTCTGCAATGCATTTTCCCATTCCTGAACTGGCGCCAATAATAATGATACGTTTCATGTATTTAAATTTAAGTAATTGGCAACCGTATTAGAAATCAATTAAAACAATGTTTTAAAGAGATCATTTTTTTATTATTAAAGCAGGATGGGATGAATATCCTGCTATCATGTACAGATTCATTTCAGGCAACCATTTTGATTTACTTACGATATGGTTTTTTCAATCAAATTATGTGTTATGAAAACAAAACAGAAATTTTCGAGTTACTGGCTCATCATTATGTTGTTGCTGGTTGTTCCGGTTTTATTTGTTTCATGCGATGACGATGATGATGATATAGATGACATTGTATTATCACTTTCAGGAAATGCTTCTGGAGCACAGGAAGTACCTGCTGTAACTACAACAGCTTCAGGAACCTTATCAGGGACATATAACGATAACACCAATGAACTTAAATGGGCGATAAGCTGGAATGGACTTTCAGGCGATGTTGTAGCAGCACATTTTCATGGCCCCGCTGCTGCAGGTACCAATGCACCACCGGTAATTCCAATAAGCATAACCACATCTTATGGTTCCAGTGGAAGCTTAACGGGCACAGAAACATTGAATGCAACCATAGAGGGTTATTTAAAAGCAGGAACATTGTATTACAACCTGCATACGGCAACTTATCCTGATGGAGAAATAAGGGGACAGGTAACGGCAAACTGATTAATGGGCAAAATCAGTTTCAAATGAACCTTTGATCCGTTCCATCGGTGGATTGTAATAACCAAATTTCAATTGCGGAAACTCGACCCGCAATAAGTCGATCATTTGTTTCATACCCAAACATTCACCTGTATCTGAAATACCAATTTTTCCAAGATACCAGTCAGGATCAATATTGAAATTCCGCCATTGAATCATATTCAGACCGGTGTCAATAATTACTTTTCGCAGTGCTTCATATTCAGCAACACTATCCGTCATACCTGGAAAAACAAAATAATTAATGGAGGTCCAGCCGCCAAAATCACGCACTACTTTCAGGCTTTCAATAATATCTTCAAATACATAATTATTGGGACGATAATAAGGCGTGTAAATTTCACTTCTTAGTGAATTGGTACTTACACGTATACTGTTTAATCCTGCTTCGCAGAGCAATTTTACCGCATCTGGTTTAGAACCATTGGTATTGATATTGATACTTCCTTTTGAAGTATGTTTTCTTATTTCAATGATTGCTTCCCGGATCGTATCTGTCATTAATAAAGGCTCTCCTTCACATCCCTGGCCAAAACTAACCAAAGGATAAGGTGCCGTTTCAAGATGTGGAACTGTAAATTCAACGATCTCGTGTGCCGTTGGTTTAAACATTAATCTTTCCTGGTTTGAAACAATCGTTTCTTCTACTGGTTGAAAAGAAATACATCCAATACAATTGGCATTACACGCCGGTGAAGTAGGCACGGGACATTCCCATCTCCCAATAAAAAAATTACGTGCCGCCGGACAATGATAGGTCAGCGCACAATTATTTCCCAAATGTTCAACCAAACGGTTATGTGGGTACGCTTTTAATAAAGCCTTCACACCAAAACCTATTTTATCCTGGTCATATCCTACACTGTCCTGCCTGATGTCCTGTTCAATCCGCATGGCAGGCACATAAAATTTATCATCCAACCAACCTGCCGCTGTGTAACAAAATAAAGGAAGGGTAGGTGCGCCGGCTTCTGTTTCGTAAGCGGCAATATAAAAACCGGTATGGGCAGGTGGAATAAAAGCAGCAACGGCCCAACCCTTTTCACACAAACGCATTTCGCCAGTTTCAACATCAATTCCAATCCCCCTTCGGCCAGGCAATTCGTATAATTGACCGCCTGTTGGCAGTTCGATCCATTCATCATCTGATACCTGCAACGCATCCCAGCCACTGCGACCAGTTACATAAAGACTGGTGTCTTCAAATATCTTTCCCTTGCCATCAGAATAGAGTATGTAAGGTGATTGTGAAAGGGACATAATAATTTATTTGTTTGCTTAAGATCAGGTTTGTGCCAGCCTTTGATTGGCTAATCTTTCCCTGCAAAATTCGTTAAACTGTTCTTCATCTACATCAGTTTCTACCACCAATGCCTGGATCAGTTTATTAGTTTTAAAATCAATGGTCAACAGGTCATCTTTTAATAAAAGATTTTTGATCTCCTGCCAATGAAATTCTTTTTTAGGAAATGATGGATAGATGATTTTCTCTTCATCAATACTTACCACTAATTTTTTTTTACTCATGTTTTCAAAAACCACAATGAGTAAAATAGCGAGTACGAACCAATAATTGTTCAACTGCATCCAGGTAAACATGATCACAAAAAAGGGAAACAAAAATTGAGTTTGTGTACCCGGATCCTTTCTTATTTTAACCTGGACAATAATAACAAATACTGCGATTAATAAAGCACCTAATAAAGGCCAGCGAAATTCAACTGTATTTATTAGCTGGTAGGTAATATATATGAAAGCAAAAAAGTTCATTGCCACAACAAGCCAGCTTATCTTCTGGTAAGTTTTTAATTTATGATTTTGCATGACCAGTTCATAAGCTTTCATATACAAATGGGCATTATTGATCGTTACTTTTTACCAGCAGGTTACATAGCTTATATAAAACCCTTGCACCTACATTTGCATCCCAGTCATTTTCCCCAACGCCAACTTCGTTCAGGTCGAACCCGATCAGCTGCCGGCCACTTTGAATCAATTTTCTTAACAGGTAATTAATCTGTTCTACTTCAAATCCACCCGCAACCGGTGTGCCTGTATTCGGGCAAAGTTTTGGATCCAGGCCATCTATATCGAAACTTAAATGTACTTTTTGCGGAAGAGTTTTAATGATATCATCAACCACATTTTTCCAGGTATCACCTTCATACAAACGATCCTTTATATCCCTGTCAAAGAAAGTAACTATTCTTTCTTTATTGTTTTGGATGATCTCCAACTCCCCATCAGAATAATCACGTATACCAACCTGGACTAATTTTTTTAAGGAAGGGATTTCATGCAATGCATTATACATAATACTTGCATGTGAATATTTAAAGCCTTCATATGAATCGCGAAGATCACAATGTGCATCTATCTGCAGGATGCCAAAATCGCCATGCTTTTCTGCCTGTGCCTTAAAAAATCCGAGAGGGACGCTGTGATCACCACCCAGCATGCCTACCAACTTATTTTGATCTAATAATTCTTTGGTTTGCTGGTAAACCCATTCGTTTAAAAAATTTCCTCCCTCATTTACTTCTTTTAATGCCTTACACATGAAAAGATTGTCTTCAACCCGTTCACCGGTGGAAATGTAATCGATATATAATTCTGCTTCTTTACGCAGGTAATCACTTTTTAATAAAACTTTTTGATCGTACGACCGCATAAAAAATCCCTGGCGCCAGGCATCGGGTGCATCAGGATCAAACAAATCAATTTGCAGACTGGCTTTAAAAATATGGTCCGTATTTCTTGCTGTACCTACACCATAACTCACACTCACTTCCCAAGGAACGGGTAGAATCACCAGCCGGGATTCTTCTTCTGAGAAGGGTAATCCGAAAATATTATTATTGGGGTTACCCGCATTATTGGGATCAAAAGTGGATAAATCTGTCATGGTTAATTTTTTTTGCAAAGGGATGCAAGTTAAACCCGTTTGGCTTAGCCACAAAATGAACAATACAGCCGGGTCCTTGTTACCATTTCTTTAACGTTCACATAATCAAAATCTGGTACTTAAAATCGTGCAATCCGGTAATTCTGCAATAACTTTGCCGTGCATTTTACAACTATGAAGAAATTACATATTATTATTCTTGTTTTAATAGCCATTTCAATTGCTGTCCTGATCAGTTTTATGGGCTCTTTAACCACCTATGATACGGTTGAAACCGCTAAAAATAAGCCAGGCAAATTTGTCCACCTTGTTGCTAAACTGGACACTCAAAAGCCCATTGAATACGACGCTATTAATAATCCCAACTACATGAGTTTTACAGCTATTGATTCAGTTGGTGGATCTGTAAAAGTAGTTTATCATAATGCCAAGCCTGAAAATTTTGAACATAGTACCCGTTTGGTATTAAAAGGCGCCATGCAGGAAGAACATTTTGAATGCAGGGAAATTTTGATGAAATGTCCATCCAAGTATAAAGATGATAAAGAAGCTGCACAAAAGAACATCCCGGTTGCAGCAACAATTGGTAATCCTGCCAAATAAACTACTGCTTTAAAAAAATAATTATCCCTGATGGAGTATTACGGAGAGAACCTGCTACCCGGCAAACTGGGTCACTTTTTTATAGTCCTTTCTTTGGTTGCTTCGGCATTAGCGGCCTTTACTTATTTTAAAAGCACTGTCAGCAAAAATGAGCCTGATAAGCTTTATTGGAAAAAACTTGCAAGGTTTTCTTTTGTTGCCGATGCGGTTAGCATTTTCGCCATATTCGGCATTCTCTTCTTTATTATTTACAATCACTTATTTGAATATAAATATGCATGGCAGCATAGCAGTCTTTCTTTAGAGTTTAAATACCTGTTAAGTTGTTTTTGGGAAGGGCAGGAAGGAAGTTTTTTACTATGGGCCGCCTGGCATGCCATTCTTGGAGTCATTTTAATTTTCAAGGCAAAAGAATGGGAAGCGCCTGTAATGGCGGTTTTGAGCTTTGCCCAATTTTGCCTGGCAACTATGGTTGCGGGTATTTATGTTTTCGGTGCTAAAATAGGGTCCAATCCATTTGTTTTATTAAGGAATGAAATGGATGCACCCATTTTTTCCCGTCCAGATTATCTGAGTTTTATAACAGATGGAAATGATCTGAATCCATTGTTGCAGAATTACTGGATGCAAATTCACCCACCGGTTTTATTCCTTGGTTTTGCATCTGTAATTGTTCCATTTGCATATGCCATTGCAGGCCTATGGACAAAAAAATATGGTGAATGGACCAAGCCTGCATTACCCTGGGCTTTATTTTCAGCAGCTGCCCTAGGTACAGGTATTATGATGGGTGCTATGTGGGCTTATGAGTCTTTAACTTTTGGTGGATACTGGGCTTGGGATCCGGTTGAAAATGCATCGCTTGTTCCATGGTTAATTCTCATCGCCGGTGTACATACCTTATTGATCTTTAAACATACGGGACACTCGTTGAGAGCTACCTACCTGTTTATGATCCTTTCTTTTCTTTTTATTCTTTATTCAACATTTTTAACCCGCAGTGGTATTTTGGGTGATGCTTCGGTGCATGCTTTTACTGATTTGGGAATGAATGCACAATTGCTTTTATTCCTGCTCATATTTGTTGTGCCTTCTTTATTGCTGTTTGCTTTGCGGTATAAGAATATTCCTCATGTGGTTAAAGAAGAACAAACTTCTTCCCGTGAATTCTGGATGTTTATTGGTGCCCTTGTATTTTTCCTTTCTGGCATTTCCATCATCGTCATGACATCCGTTCCGGTGTTTAATAAAATTGCCAGCCTGTTTGCCGGTGAGGATACCACATTGTTCACCCCATTGGCAATAGGTGAGGATTCTGAATTCAGTTATAACCGCATCCAGATATTTGTAGCCATATTAATTGGCGTACTCACTGCCATCACCCAATATCTGAAATACAAACAAACCAGCAGGCAGTTTTTCTTTAAGAAAATGCGCTGGCCATTCATTGCATCCCTTGTAGCTGGTGGATTGATATTGGCATTTGGTGATATTGATTATGATAAAAAAGGAATTGGTTATCTAGGTGCCATTTGGCTGGGCGTGGTAAGCAGTGTTTATGCAATTACTGCGAATCTTTCTTATATCTGGCTAGGCCTGAAAGGTTCCTTAAAAATTGCCGGTGGTTCAATTGCGCATGTTGGTTTTGGTTTGATGTTATTAGGCATCCTCATTTCATCTTCTAAAAAGGAAATGTTATCTAAAAATACCAGTGGCATCTTTATCAATTTTGGGGAAGAAAGCACAGAAAAATCAGGTGAAAACCTGACGCTGGTAAAAGGCGTTAAAACGGATATGGATAAATACTGGGTTACTTATCAAAGTGATTCTGCACATCCTGCAAAGCCTTTGTGGTATTATAATATTTTGTTTGAAAGAAAAGATGGTAAAGAAACTTTTACGCTAACACCAAACGCATTTGTAAACTATAAAGGCAATGAAGGATTGATGGCAAATCCCGATGCAAAGCATTATTTGGACAGGGATGTGTTTACCTATATTACTTCTTTACCTGATCCGGAAAGAAACCAGGATACGGCTCAATTTGATAACCAGGTAATACAGGTTGGGGATACTGTTTACTATTCTAACGGATTCTTTGTATTGGAAGATGTTACTTCTAAAGACAATATTCCAACGCCAGGTTTTTCACCGGAGGATGTTGCCTCCATTGCCCGTGTTAAAGTATATTCTAAAACCAATTCAACTTATATTTCTGAACCCTTATTAATCACCAGCAAGAACCAGCAATTTCCTTTACCCGATACCATTACTGCGGAAAGCCTGGTTTTACAGTTAAATAAGGTAGACGGAAATAAAATAGAAATGGGCGTAAAGGAATCTAATTCCATATTGGAGTATGTAACCTTGAAAGCATACAAATTCCCTTTTATCAACTTACTCTGGGGTGGGACGATCATTATGGTTGTAGGCCTGATCATGAGTATGGTCCGGCGAAACAAACTAAACAGGCTTACCCGGGCAGAAGAAATTTAAGATTTTGAAAACAGCAATAATGCTACTTTTAATGTCTTTCATTAATCCAACTTGTTTTGTAGTTTTAATACCATAATGCCTGCTAAATTGATAAGAATATTTTGTGTCATATTGATTATCCTGTCATTTAATTCAACTGTGCATGCTCAATGCACTATGCCTGATACGCTTCAATGGGGTCCCAATGACACCCTCCTTACATCCGCTATATGTTATGATGGTGACTTGATACCATATAAAGAATCAGAAATGGCCTGGGTATCTAAAATGACCGAAAAACAACTTGAAAAATATAAGCGGGAATATAACAGGTTGAGAAATGCGGTTTACGTAACATATCCTTTTGCAAGAACCGCAGGTGTTACATTAAACGAAATTCAATTACAACTCACTAATATCAATTCTAAAAAAGAAAAAAAGAAATATTTAAAATCCAGGGAAAAAGAATTGAAGGATCAGTTTGCAGATCCATTGACCAATTTATCGGTGTACCAGGGCAGGGTTTTAATGAAATTGATTAACCGCCAGACAGGTAATAATTGTTATTCCATAATCAGGGAATATAAAGGCGGTGTATCGGCCAGGTTATACCAAACCGTTGCTTTCTTTTTTGGAAGCAGCCTGAAACAGGATTATGATATGAAAGATGCCACAGACCGGCAAATTGAAACAATTGTAAAAGAAATTGATGGTATGTGGTATAATAGTTTTGCCAGGCCCATGTCTTCTGTTAATTAATTTCATACAAATGCTAAAAACAATTCTCCCTACATTCGCAGGGATTTTTTTTGTTGAATTTATAATGATGTCATCATAAATTTCTTTCTTTAATTGCAATGTTTAGTTTTTAAGGAAGAATACGGGTGATGATATTTAAGTAATAAAATATTAGAACAAATGAAAGTAGATATATTGGCCATAGGCGTTCATCCCGACGATGTAGAACTGGGATGTTCCGGCGTTTTGATCAATGAAATTAACGCAGGGAAAACGGCAGCCATCATAGATCTTACGCAAGGCGAATTGGGTTCAAGAGGAACTGTGGATACCCGTTATAAAGAAGCGGCGGAAGCTGCATCTATAATTGGTGTTGTGGCAAGAGAAAATTTAAAATTCAGGGATGGTTTTTTTGTAAATGATGAAACGCACCAGCTTAAATTGATTCAATCCATTCGCAAATATCAACCCGAAATTGTTTTTGCAAATGTGCTGGATGATCGTCACCCGGATCATGGCAGGGCAGGGCACTTGATTGCGGAATCATGTTTCCTGGCAGGGTTGTCTAAAATTGAAACGGTAGATGAACAAGGCAAACCGCAACAAAAATGGCGACCTAAATATGTTTTACATTATATACAGGATTGGTATCATGAGCCAGATATATTAATTGATGTAAGTGATGTTTTTGAACAGAAGATGAATAGTGTAAAAGCATACGGCACACAATTTTTTAGTTCCCAGGACGACGGAGAACCAACAACATACATTTCTACACCCGATTTTTTAGATAGTATTGTTGCACGTGCAAGAATGTTTGGTAAAAGAATTGGAGTTAAATATGCAGAAGGATTCATATCTGAAAAAAAGATAGGCATTCGATCATTAGATGCATTAGTAATGGTCGAAACGTAATGTTAATCATCATAAATGACAGATATTCATTGAAATTTAAGCCATGAATTTAACCGTTTAAGATTAACTTAGCGAAAATTTACCTGGTAGCATGACGACAACAACACCCAAATTCTCTTCAGTTTCTAAATCCTTTCATACAGAACTTAAAAATCGCATCAGTGAGTACTTTGAAAAAGCTGGTAAGCCTACAACAGGCAATATAGGTCTTTTTGTAAAAGCCATTGTTCTCGTTATAAGCCTGGTTGCTGTGTACGTTCATTTAGTATTTTTTACGCCTGGTGTTGCATTAGCCATTGTTGAATGTCTGTTATTGGGCGTATTTACTGCAGCCATTGGTTTCAATGTAATGCACGATGGTGCACATGGAAGCTTCAGCAAGTATAAGTGGTTAAATGAATTAGCGGGTTTATCGGTTAATTTCCTGGGTGCCAATGTGTTTATGTGGAAAACAAAACACAATGTCATTCATCATGCTTATACCAATATCGATGGTATTGATGATGATATTGATGCAAAACCCATATTACGTCTTTGCGAAACTCAAAAATTTTACAAACTGCATAAATACCAGCACTATTATTTTTGGGGAGCATACTCTTTATTATACATATACTGGGTTTTTGTTACTGACTATAAAAAATATTTTTTGAAAAAAGTAGGAAGTATGCCGCTCAAAAAAATGAAATTGAGTGATCATATTTCATTTTGGGGATTTAAGGTTTTACATGCTATTCTTTTTGTTGCAATACCTATCTACACAGTTGGCTTTCTTCCCTGGTTGGTTGGTTTTCTTATCTATGGCATGTTTGCCGGTGTATTACTTAGCATTGTATTTCAATTGGCGCATACCGTTGAACATACTGAATTCCCTGTACCACAGCAACCAGGAAACACCCTTGAAGATGAGTGGGCCATTCACCAGTTAAAAACAACTGCCAATTTCGCTACCAGCAACAGGTTTATTTCATGGTGGGTAGGTGGATTGAATTTCCAGATTGAGCATCATTTATTTCCCAAGATCTCGCATGTACATTATCCGGCAATCAGTAAGATTATCAAAAAAGCTTGCGACGATTTTAATGTTCCTTATATAGAATATCCAAAAATGCGAACGGCCGTAGCCTCGCATGTCAGTTACCTGAAAAGTCTGTCAAGAAATAATTAAATCAAAGCCCCTTTTCCAGGGGCTTTTTTCTTGATCAATATTCAATTTTTGAATTTAATATGAACAACTGTTAGTAATCAAAATGTTTCAGTTATTTTTGCGCCACTTAAAAATTATATAATGCTATTTGAACTAAGTGAAGAACATCTATTGATACAACAGGCTGCACGTGATTTTGCCCGAAATGAATGTTTGCCCGGTGTAATTGAGAGAGATGAAAAGCAACAATTTCCAAAAGAACAGGTAATAAAGTTGGCGGAACTTGGATTTTTAGGAATGATGGTTGATCCAAAATATGGTGGAGCCGGAATGGATACCATGAGCTATGTATTGGCCATGGAAGAAATTAGTAAGATAGATGCCAGTGTAAGTGTGGTCATGAGTGTAAATAATAGCCTGGTTTGTTTTGGATTAGAAGCTTACGGTACCGAAGAACAAAAACAAAAATATCTTGTTCCTTTAGCACAAGGCCGCAAAGATGATGAACTATATATTGGTGCTTTTTTATTGAGTGAGCCTGAAGCCGGAAGTGATGCCACTTCTCAAAGAACAACAGCAGAAGACAAAGGCGATCATTATATTTTAAATGGCACAAAGAATTGGATCACCAATGGAAATTCAGCCTCTGTTTACCTGGTCATTGCCCAGACCGATATTAAAAAAGGATCCAGGGGTATTAATACTTTTATCGTTGAAAAAAACTGGCCCGGCGTAACCGTTGGTGCAAAAGAAAATAAATTAGGAATTCGCGGGAGCGATACGCACAGCATCATGTTCCAGGATGTAAAAGTGCCAAAAGAAAATCGGGTTGGCGAAGATGGTTTTGGTTTCAAATTCGCCATGAATACATTAGCAGGTGGAAGGATTGGTATTGCATCACAAGCACTGGGTATTGCCAGCGGAGCTTATGAACTGGCGCTTCAATATTCAAAAGAACGAAAAGCATTTGGTACCGAGATTATGAATCACCAGATCATTGCGTTTAAGCTGGCGGATATGGCCACCCGGATTGAAGCCAGCCGTTTGTTATGCCTGAAAGCCGCCTGGGAAAAAGACAATAAAATGGATTATACGTTAAGCAGTTCGATGGCTAAAGTTTTTGCAAGTGAAACAGCTATGTGGACCACTACCGAAGCCGTTCAGGTGCATGGTGGTTATGGTTTTGTAAAAGAATACCATGTTGAACGCTTGATGAGAGATGCTAAGATTACGCAGATATATGAAGGTACAAGTGAAGTTCAGCGTATAGTAATCAGCCGCAACATTCTAAAATAATGGCTGTAAACAGAGATACATATGATCGTATAGTTAATGAATTGGGTGGGGGAGTTGAACTGGTTGCAGTTTCTAAAATTCAACCGGTTGAATCCATCCAGGCTTTATATGATTTTGGTCACCGGAATTTTGGTGAGAATTATGTTCAGGAACTGGTTGAAAAGGCAGAACGTTTACCCAAAGATATTCGCTGGCATTTTATCGGTCACCTGCAAACCAATAAAGTAAAATATATTGCTCCTTTTATTTACCTGGTTCATGGGGTAGATAGTTTAAAATTATTAAAGGAAATAAATAAACAAGCTGAAAAAAATAATCGCACCATCTATGTTTTACTCCAGGTGCATATTGCAAAAGAAACAACCAAGTTTGGATTGAATGAGGGTGAGTTAAAAGAAATCATTGACCTGGTACAGCAATCTGAATTTAAAAATATAGTGATTAAGGGATTAATGGGAATGGCTACGTTCACGGATGATACAGATAAAATTCAAGCGGAATTCAAATACCTGAAAGGCCTTTATGATCAGTATGCAACTATTTTACATAAATCGTTTCAATGGTCTACGCTATCGATGGGCATGAGTGATGATTATAAAATAGCTATTCAAAACGGAAGCAATATGGTAAGGATCGGCAGTTTGTTGTTTGGTCGCCGGTTAATGTTTTAATCAGATTAATCAGCCGGGTAATCCGGGATGTTTTTTCCCAAAACAATATCTCTTCTCGCTGTTAAAATGCCATCTTTCATTACCGGTTGTACAACACCGTTACTGCCCCTGGGTTCCCGATTATTATTTTCTTTTGGCAAATAGGGATCATCTGCAAATAAATATTCATCAATATAATATTCATTTTTGTCCGGTTCTTTAACGGTTATGTGTACATGCTGAGGTTGTGTGCTGTTTGGATAAGATGCCGGGCGAAATGTATAAAAACGGTACTCTCCATTTTTGTTTGTCTTAATCCATCCCCTGATATATCCATGTCGCTGTGCCCAGCCTTTGTCATTTTCGGCTCGTGGATAAATACCGGAAGGATCTGTGTGATATACATACAGCACAACATCTTTTGCTGGGGTTTTACCATCCAAATGAAAAACGGTACCGGTCAGTAATAATTTTTGCTCATAACGATTAAAGTCCGGTAATGTATCAATATAACCGAGTTGATCAAATGGTACCGGCGACTCAAAAATCGCCTCGCAACCTTCACACCTGCCACCAATATGTTGAGCAGGTTTGGCATTGCTGGTAGAATTGGATTGACTGCATGCGGAAAACGACATGCAAATAAAAGCTGCTGTGATGATCCTCTGCATAGTGATTGATTTGTATTCAATTTCATGCTAAATACTGATGAAGAAAGTGTTTTTTATATGGATGGTATGAGTGTATAGATTTTCCCAAAATAAACCCAACTATAAATAAATACATCTGGTAAACAGTGTAAATAGGTGTAAATAGTCAATTATGAGATCATTTCAAATTTTGAAAATTCAATTGTAAATCACACTTTCTTAACCTCTTAGAATTGTTTATTAATTCTTATTCAAAAAAATGGCACGGTTTTATACTGATAAAATAAAAATATGTGTTATGGATAGTTTTGGAAAAGAAATGATCATTGGCGCATTTGAAAAGCATGGATTAGTTTATCATGTTATTATTGCGAAAGACAGTATTGATGATCCAGAAAATTTAATTGGAACTGGAAAATTTAAAGGAATCTTTCTTCATCCACTTCGTAAAAATATCTGTGTGTTTTATATTCATATGGATGAGGATGGTCGCTGGATACCCGATAAGCGTAAATCAATTGATCCCTGGGTAGCAGACTGTGTCGGTGAAATCATCGAAAATAATTTAGTCTGATTTGTTTAAACAGAATTTAATATTTTGCAGGTATGTACAGATGTTGTGCTGTACATACTTTTTTTAAATAAATCCTATTCCAATGCAGAAACACATCACAATTTTATTAGTTGATGATGACCATGATGATGCTACGATTTTCAAAGAAGCAATCAATCAAATTCAAATAAATGCAAATTGTGTAATTGCAACAAATGGAAATGAGGCTATTGAAAGACTTGAAACTGACCCGGAGTTTTTACCTGAATATATATTCATGGATCTGGTGATGCCCAATATGGATGGCAAGAAATGTATCCGGGAGATCCGTAAAATAAAAAATAACAAAAATACACCCATCATTATTCATTCATCCACCAACCTGCATAATGATGCAGCTGAATTGATCGAAACCGGTGCATCATTTTACTTTCAAAAACCGGGTAGTGTAGGAGAGTTGACAAAAATTCTGAAAAAGGTTTTATCTGCTCACATTTCTAAAAGTTAATTATCCTGTTTTATCCAAATCCCGCAGGTACCTGTTTTTAAGATGGGTATATAATGATCTTCGGTCTATAATTAATGCAGCCGCACTGGATAGCATGGCAGATAACATCAGGTAAAAAATAACACTGTGCCGGTCCGTCATTTCAAGAACCAGGATTGCCGAAGTAAAAGGTGATCTTGTTACACCGGTTAAAAATCCAACCATACCGGCTAGCACCAATAAATTTGTATTCGTTGCACTCATTTCAAGCAGGTTTCCTAATGCTCCGCCAATTGTTGCACCAATGCTTAAAGCAGGAGCAAAAATACCGCCTGCTGCACCAGTGGTGAATGAAATAAGCGACCCGAAAATTCTTAAAAATGGCAGGTACCATTCTACTGTTTTATTTTCAGTAAAAAGAAGCGTAGTCATTTGATCTTTTCCGGAACCTAATGCACCCGGCGTTATGAAATAGGCCAATGTTGCCATGATCAACCCGGCAACAAATGCATACATCATGAAATGAAATTCTTTTTTGAATCTGCTTTTCCATTTTAAGAGTGCCAGGATCATTTTTGAAAGAACAGCTCCTCCTAAACCACTGATAACAGCCACTAATGCAACGGATAAAAAAATGGTGGAGCCCAGGTCACGAAGATTGGGATATCCCAGGTACAGGTATGGGCCCAAAATTGCCTGCGCTGTTAAACCGGCAATAATAACTGCAGAAAATAAGGCAGTTTTAAAATAACTGATATGGGTTTTGGTAAGTTCTTCAACCGCAAAAACAATTCCTCCCAGTGGTGTATTAAAAGCAGCCGCCAATCCTGCGGCCCCACCTGTCATGATCATATTCTTCCTGGAAATTTTTGGCCAGTTTGCAGGTATCCATTGATTTACTTTTCTAAATACAGAACCTGCTATCTGGATAGTAGGACCTTCCCTTCCAATTACGCCACCACTTAAAACCATTAGTAAGCTGCTGGCTATTTTTACTAAAATGATGCGTAATCCTAAAAGTCGATCAACTTTATCTCTTGTTTTGGGAGTAGCCAGTTCAATTGATGCCATCAATTGTGGAATTCCACTTCCTTGCGCAAATGGAGCAAACCTTTTTACCAGGAGGTAGGCCAATAAAAATCCGAATGGAGAAATAATGAATAACCAGGCGTGGTCTTTTTCTGTTATCCAGTGTAACAACAATTCTGCTTTTCCAAAAAGATAAGTGTAAAAAACGGCGATAAGACCGGTTATAACTGAAGCAATCCAAAAAGGTATTGCCTGTTGCAAGCCAACCCGAACTCTTTCATTATTTAATGTTGCAAGTAATCTTTTGATCCAATATAAAATTTTGTCTTTTAATTTCATCCCGAAGTAATGTTTCAAGTTCCTGGCCTACAAAATAAATGATAAGGGCTGATTTATTTATTGAATAAATGTTCCGCCATTTTTTTATCATGTCCGTAAATGTCATCCCTAAAATGCAACAAATTATTTTCATCAACCCAAACCGTAAAATATGTTATAAAAACAGGTAGCGTAGTTTTTATAGGAACCCATTTTTCTTCACCCGAATGCATAGCCGCATTTATTTTTTCAGGTGTCCATTCGGGTTGATGTTGTAAAAGATAATTTGCCATTTTTTCTGCATCTCTTACCCGGATGCATCCATGACTGAAGGCTCTTTTTTCTCTGTCAAATAAATATTTGGATGGTGTGTCGTGAAAATAAATATTATAATTATTGGGGAAAATGAATTTTACAAGTCCCAGTGCATTGCTACCGCCAGGTTTTTGGCGAACAATGGGCAATCCATTACTGTAACCGGTTATTTCCATATTGTGCTGTGCAATGTAATTTGGATTTCTGTTAATGGCCGGTGCAATTTCGTTTTTAACTATGCTGGCAGGGACATTCCAGTAAGGGCTGAAAACAACATATTTTAAGCTGTCAGTAAATATTACTGTGTTAGTGCCTTCCTTACCAACTACAATATCCGTTTCAAAACCTTTTTTGCTGTCATTCATGATGATCAACTTAAATGATGGGATGTTTGCAACAATAAATGTTCCTTGTGGGCGGGGAGGTAACCAGCGCATTCTTTCCATGTTGATCAGCATTTGTTCAATTCTTGTTTGAATACCCACGTTCATTTGTCTTACGAAATCTTTTCCTATAACCCCATCCTGTTTTAATCCAAAACGTTTTTGAAATTGTTTTACTGCTTTTTCCAATTCAACAGTAAAAATGTATGATGAATCATTTTCAGGCAGGTCTTTTACCGCTGTTAAATATTGCTTGATGGCCGGAATTATATGAGCACTATCTCCTTTGCGAAGTGATTTTTCAAGATTGCCAATGGCTGGAAGTGAATTGTTTTTTTGCAGATCATAATAAAACAGCAGGTTATTCTTTATAAGCTTATATAAATTATTCACTGGTGCCCATTCGTCATAGTCCTTTCCTTTATGAGTAATCAAAGAGTCAAGCAACGATAAAGCATCCACTTTTTTCCTGGGTATGTACCATTTAAATTCTTCGGGATCTATTTTTCCATCATAGGCATAATGTGCAAACTGGAAAAAATGATCTGTTAACCGGATTTCCGTTTCACGCATAATTTCTTTGGATGGCCGCTGGGTTGAGTCCAAACCCATTAATTGGTCCATGGAGCGATGCAATTTATCATTATGCAATGTGCTGTCCCCGCTATAAGTAATAAAATGATTATGGAGGTTCCAGAAAGCGTAGGCTTGTTGGCCCATGCCACTTGAAGTAAACCAGGCATATTGATAGTTACGGCTTTTGTAAAAATTCCTCATTAAGGAAGCGTTTTCATCTTCCTGGCCTTTTGATTTTATATATTCCTCCAACATGATACTATCAATATAAAGATCGGTAATAGCGTTGGCAGGAGTAATGGTAGTGTCGAGCGGCACATTAACTACTGTGGCATTGTTATCAGAACAAGAATGTAACGCGATCAAAACAGGTAAGCTCAGGAACAAAATGAATTTCATCTACAAAAGATTTAAATATTACCGGTTCAGATAAAAATACATTATTTATGATGGGGAAGAAAAATGCTGGGTTGTATTCGATCCATTTAATTAATAAAAAAAGCAACAGGTTGTTCCTGCTGCTTCAATTAAAAAAAATTATGCAAAACCTAATATGCCATTTAGAATGGATATTTATGATTTATTCGAAGTATAGGGTGATGCTAAAATTAGCGGGCTAATTCTTCCTGGATTAACTCGTTAAGTTGTTTTTCAGATTCCTGGATCCACTCTGGTAAACCGGCATTGGCAATCTTCCAGGCACCAGCATCATCTTTCAACATTTTGAAAATAATCCGGTTTCCCCTGTCATCACTTACATCTACATGAAATGTTTCTTCGGGAGCTCCCGCTATTTTTCTGAAGTTAAATTCTCTCAAACGCCCAGTAGCTTTAGCTAAACGCGTAAATTGGATGTTCTTAATCACGCTGGAATTCATATTTTAATGATTGAAATAGAAATGCTGCAAGTTTAGTGCTGAATTTGTTTAATGAAATCAAAAAATTATAAATTTCTTACTCTAAAATCGGGCCGAAGTTACTTTTATGCCAATTAAGCATTTCTTGGCTTACTAACGATTATTAAGTAAATTGATTTCATCGCCGATGATATTTTTTGAAAGGCGGTTTTTCTTCGCCTTATAACCAGGACAAATATGCAAAGGCTTTTTCTGATATGGCTGATTTTTTTTCTTCCACTACCTTTTTTTGGACAAAAAGTTTATACTATAACCATAGATGGTTCTATTAATCCGGCAACGGCTGACTATATTTTACGAGGAATTGATCATGCAACAAAAGAAAGTGCATCCGCTCTTGTCATCAATTTAAATACGCCAGGTGGCTTGCTTAAATCAACCCGTACCATAACCGGTGCCATACTGGATGCACCTGTTCCCATCATTGTTTATGTAACACCAAATGGAGCACATGCGGGATCTGCCGGTGTTTTCATAACCCTTGCTGCTCATGTGGCAGCTATGGCACCTGGTACCAATATTGGCGCGGCACACCCTGTTTCTATGCAGGGCGGGGCAGATTCGGTGATGAATGCAAAAACCACCAATGATGCCATAGCCTTTATTACCACCATTGCTCAAAAACGAAACCGGAATGTTGAATGGGCGCAAAATGCAGTAAGACACAGCTATTCAATTACAAGCAGCGAAGCACTAGATATCAATGTGATTGATTTGATTGCTCCTAACCTTCAAACACTTTTGCAGCGGGTTGATGGAAAAAAAGTTGAGGTGGAAGAGGGCAATTTTGTTTTGCAAACAAGCCGGGCCGTAATTGAACCCATTGAGATGAGTTTTGCTGAAAAGCTTTTGAATATTATCAGCGATCCCAATATCGCTTATATTTTAATGTTGCTGGGATTCTATGGGCTATTGTTCGAAATATATAACCCAGGTGCTGTTTTCCCTGGCATCATTGGTGCCATCAGTATTATTCTTGCATTTTATGCAATGAATACTTTGCCTGTTAATTATGCTGGTGTAGCCTTGATAGTATTGGCAATTATACTTTTTATCCTGGAGATCAAAGTGGTCAGTCATGGTTTATTGGCCATTGGAGGCGTGATAGCACTTTTTATGGGCTCCTTAATGTTAATCAAAGAAGATAATTTTACAGGACTCATCAGCATTTCAAAATCAGTGATCATAACTGCAACTATTGTAACCGCTTTGTTTTTCTTGTTTGTTATTGGTATGGGATTAAGAGCGCAAAAAGGCAAACAGGTAACCGGTATGCCTGGCTTGGTGGGACAATCTGGCGAAGCCCTGGAAGAAATTGAAACAACGGGATATATAATGGTAATGGGTGAAAGATGGATGGCAGAATCCGTAAGTGGGAAAATTGAAAAGGGACAAAAAGTGCGGGTAACGTCCTTTAAGGATTTTAAATTATTTGTAGAAATTATTTAACCAAAATAAATATACCATGCAAGATTATCCCATTCTACTTACCGTCATAGTCGTTTTAGGTTTGCTAATTCTTTCTAATGCAATCCGGATTTTAAGAGAATATGAAAGAGGCGTTATTTTTAGGTTGGGTAGAATTGTGGGTGATGGTATTAAAGGACCGGGTTTGATATTCCTGATTCCGCTAATTGATAAAATGGTGAAAGTAAGTTTGAGAACCATCGTTCATGACGTTCCGCCACAGGATGTTATTACGCAGGATAATGTATCCATTAAAGTGAATGCAGTGGTTTATTTCCGCGTAGTGGAACCTCAAAGAGCCATTGTGCAGGTAGAAAACTTCTATGCTGCGACTTCACAAATTTCACAGACTACTTTACGAAGTGTATTAGGACAGTCAGAATTGGATGACTTGCTTTCGCAGCGTGATAAGATCAACCAAAAACTGCAACAGATTATTGATGCCCAAACAGAACCATGGGGTGTAAAAGTGTCAAATGTTGAAGTAAAGCAAATAGAGCTTTCGCAGGAAATGCAGCGGGCTATGGCCAGGCAGGCAGAAGCCGAAAGGGAAAGACGTTCCAAAGTTATTGCGGCTGAAGGTGAATTCCAGGCCTCCCAAAGATTAGCGGATGCATCGGAAATTTTGGCAAAACAACCTACCGCTTTGACATTGCGTTATCTTCAAACGCTAATTGAAATTTCTTCAGGTAATAATGCCACAACCACTATTTTCCCCATTCCCATAGATATATTAAAGCCATTTTTAAATGCCGATGCTGATTCCAAAAAATCACAATAATCACTGGCATCGTTTTTTTGCTGTTTTATAAGTGTAATATTCTTTATTGTTTCAAATAAAAAAAGTAAAATGGCAAATACAAAATGGGTTGTAGATCCCGCACATAGTGAATTTAAATTTAAAGTAAAGCACCTGATGATCACCAATGTGACCGGGTACTTTAGAAAATTTAATATTGAAGTGGAAACTGATGATGAGGATTTTACAAAAGCTTCTAAAATACTTGTTACAGCTGATATTGATTCCATTGATACTAATAATGAACAACGCGATACGCATTTAAAATCACCCGATTTTTTTGCAGCAGCGGAACATGAAGAACTACGATTTGAAGGCAAGCATTTTGAAGAATCCGGGAATGCATATAAAATGACAGGCACTTTAACTATAAGAGGCGTTAGTAAGGAAGTAACAGTGAATGTGGAATATGCAGGGATTGTAAAAGATGGTTATGGACAAACGAAAGCTGGGTTTACTGTAACAGGTAAGATCAATCGAAAAGATTTTAATTTATCCTGGGATTCCGTAACTGAGGCTGGGCAAGTGGTTGCAAGTAACGAGATCCGAATTGAATGTGAAGTGCAATTGATCAAACAATAATAATTAAATTTTAATAGTGACCCCGGTATTTTCATGCCGGGGTTTTTTATTTGAAAATTTTTACAGGGGTAGAATAAATACAATAATCTTTCGTTAAAGCTAATAAGAGATAAAAGAGAACGGAATTCCTTTACCTCTTCACCAATATTCTATTTAAGTAACCCATCAAGGCCAATCCTATGACTGCTTTGACCTATTACCGTATTCGGGTAATTGTCATTTTTATTTTCCTGATTTTTATACAGGGCAGGTTGTTCGCACAATTGGCTGCGGATTTTTCAGCAACTCCTGTCTCCGGCTGTTCGCCAATGGTTATCCAGTTTACAGATCTTTCTAAGGGCAATCCAACACAATGGCGCTGGGACCTGGGCAATGGGGTTATAACATCCTTAAAAAATCCATCCGCAACCTATTTTTCGCCTGGAACTTATAATATTAAACTGGTCATCAAAAATGCCAGTGGCGCAGATTCAATAACAAAACAAAATTATATAATCGTTCACCCAAAACCGGTAGTCGACTTTACATTGACAGATTCTACCGGATGCTTTCCTCTCAAAGTTAATTTCACCAATAAAACCACAACATCATCCGGTAGCATTTTAAAATACAGTTGGGATTTTGGAGATGGTACTACCAGCGAACTTACACACCCATCACATACTTATACTTCGGCTGGCAACTTTACAGTTACCTTAAGAGTAACGAATAGTTTTGGCTGCGTAGAAACCATTAGCAAAAACAAATTAGTTAATACCAGTAATGGAGTAAAAGCTGAATTTACCAATACTAGTCCCGGCGTTTGTGCATCACCGGTAACTATTCAATTCAGTAACACATCAACAGGTACGGGAATTTTGAATTATAAGTGGAATTTTGGTGATGGGAACAGCAGCACACTGAAAGATCCGCAACATACGTATACAAAGGATGGTACCTATTCGGTTTCCCTGATAACAGCATCCAGTTTGGGTTGTATTGATACGGTTATAAAAGCAAACCTGGTAAGTATTGGTACGGTGAATTCTTCATTTAATACCAGTGGTGCCATTTGTGAGGGTAATGCGATCCAGTTCAATAATACTTCATTACCCATTCCGGGAAAATCAACCTGGTATTTTGGAGATGGTACAACATCAACTGCCATTCATCCAAAGAAAACATTTACTGCAGCAGGTACTTATATTATCAAACTGGTGAATGATTTTGGCGGATGTAAAGATTCAGTTTCGAAAAGTATCATTATAAAATCGAAACCCGTAACCAATTTCAGTGTAAATAAAACCACAGGATGCCAGGTTCCATTCACAGTAAATTTTTCCAATACATCAACCGGAGCGCAAACTTATGTTTGGAATTTTGGAGATGGAAATACATCATCTGCCGCTAACCCGGTTCATACGTACACCAAAACAGGAAATTTTACAGTAAGGTTGATTTCAACTAACAGTAATGGTTGCAGCGATACCGTTACCAAAGCGCAGTATATTAAAATCCAGGAACCATCCATTGTATTGAATAATCTTCCGGCCCTGGGTTGTATACCGGTAACGATTAAGCCATCAGCAACCATTACAGCAAATGAATCCATTGCTACTTATCATTGGGATTTTGGGGATGGTAATACAAGTTCAGCGATTAAACCTGTTCATACTTATACAACTGGAGGTACTTTTGATATATCATTAACCATTACTACCGGCAGCGGATGTACGAAAACCACAACTTTTAAAGAAGCTGTTCGTGCGGGTGAAAAACCTGCAGCAAATTTTTCAGTCGGTTCTTCAAATGTTTGTGCTTTTCAACCTGTAAGTTTTACAGATTTAAGTACTGGTGAACCTGATCAATGGTTATGGGATTTTGGTGATGGAACAACGGGTGTTGCACAGCATCCTGTACATGAATACCAGGATACGGGATGGTTTGATGTTCAGCTCATTACCTGGAGCAATACTTGTGCGGATACCATTGAGTATAAGAAGATGGTTTACATAAAACCTCCCATTGCCAGTTTTGGCTTCACGCAAAACTGTTCTGAAAAATTCACCGTTGATTTTAAGGATCAATCCATCGGTGCTGTTAGTTATCAATGGTTATTTGGTGATGGACAATCATCTTCAGAAGTCAATCCTCAACATCAATATACCAAACCGGGAACTTATGAAGTGATATTAAATATTACCAACGGCAGTTGTACGCATTCAACCCGTCAAACGGTGCAGGTGATAAATGAAAAAGCAAACTTTCGTGCTGATGCAACCGAAGTTTGCAAAGGAACTGCCATAAACTTTTCTGCGCTCAAAATTAACGCTGATAATATTGCATCCTGGTCATGGGATTTTGGTGATGGAACGAATGCTACTTCAGCAGGAAACACCAGTCACCAGTATTTAAAAGCGGGTAATTATACAGTTTCACTTTCTATAACAGATTTGCTGGAATGTACAGATACTTATTCTTTGCTGATAAACGTCTTTGGGCCTACTGCTGATTTTGAGCCAGGTGTGCCGGGTGCATGCCTTGGAGAATCAGGTATTTCATTTAAAGATCTTTCTTCTACCGATGGCAATCATGCTATTATTAAATGGAATTGGAATTTCGGTGATGGCACGATTGATTCAAACGGATTTCAACCTTTCAATCATTATTACCAAAAAGCAGGTGAATATAAAGTTGCGCTCACAGTCACCGATAGTTATGGTTGTACAGATATGATCAGCAAAGCGAAATCTGTGATTATTGCTCAACCCAAAGCAGATTTTCTTTCTGCAGATTCAATATCCTGCACGGATAAACCTATTCAGTTTGAAAACCTTTCAACAGGCTATGATCTGAAATATCAATGGCAATTTGGTGATGGAATATCAGCTGATCTGACAAATCCTCAACATACCTACAGCAATGTTGGATCATATGATATCCGGTTATTGGTTACTGACAGGTATGGATGTGTTGATTCCATCAAAAAGCAGGCTTATGTACAAATCAGTTTTCCTAAAGCATCTTTTACAGTATCAGACACATTAAGTTCATGCCCTCCATTATTGGTCCATTTTAAAAATACTTCTGAAAACTATACACATTTAAAATATGATTTTGGAGATGGCAATACTTCAGAAATGCCTGGTCCCTCGCATTACTATACAATACCCGGTATTTATATGGCAACATTAACAGCAACGGGTCCGGGTGGATGTACAGATGTATTTACAAAGCGCATTGAAGTACGTGGTCCTCGGGGTACATTCAGCTATCAACCCCCGGTGGGATGTAATCCCTTAACAGTAAAATTTATTGCGAGTACACATAACCGTTCTTCATTTATCTGGGATTTTAGCGATGGAAATACACTGGCAACAACAGATTCCATTGTTTCTCATACATATACTGTTCCGGGCAATTACCTGCCGAAAATGATATTAATAGATCCTAGTGGTTGTTCAGTACCAATAATGGGAACGGATACGATTCGTGTTATGGATGTTACTGCTGGCTTTGAAATGGATAAATATATGCTATGTGATGAGGGTAATATTCAATTTATCAATACCACAGAAACCAATGACATGGTACAAAGTTATCATTGGGATTTTGGTGATGGTACTCAAAGCGATCAGCAAAACCCTTCGCATTATTTTTCAAAACCGGGTCATTATTCAATCAGCCTGCGAGTTACTACACTGAATGGTTGCACTGACCAGGTAGTACTGAAAGATACGATCAGCGTTTATGCAAGCCCGTTAATAGAATTGCCCGGTGATACTGCAGCTTGTATGCCAGCAACCATACAATGGAATGCCAAATTAAAACGTGGAGATGCAGGCAGCTTAAATTGGCAATGGGATTTTGGTGCTGGTGAAAAATTTAATGATCAAGTTCCTCCTGTAAAATCATATACAACACCCGGAACATTTGATGTAACAGCTACTGTAATGGATGATAAGGGTTGTACTGACAGTGCAAAAAGTAAGCTGACTATATTTCCGTTACCACAGGTAAATGCAGGTACAGATGGCATCGTATGCCTGGGCGATTCGGTTCAGTTAAAACCCACGGGTGCTTTAAGTTATGAATGGAAATTATCCAATGACCTGGGTTGTACATCTTGTCCACAACCATTTGCAAAACCATCTCAGGATAATATTTATTACGTAACCGGGACGAATGAATTTGGATGTACCAGTACAGATTCAGTAAAAATGAGGGTACGTCAGCCACAATCGTTAACCGTTTCTCCGGGTGACAGTATTTGTGCGGGGCAATCCATTCAACTCCTGGCTTCAGGTGCGGATCAATATAATTGGTCGCCATCAGAAGGATTAAATAAATATAATATCGCGGATCCTGTTGCACGTCCAAACAAATCCATGGAATACCGTGTGATTGCAACAGATGGTGACCATTGTTTCAGTGATACAGCAACTATTTTGGTACATGTAACACCATTGCCAGTTGTTGATGCAGGGGAGGATGTAACCATTGCCGCAGGGTCCACACATCAATTGAAACCAACGTATTCTCCTGATGTAACCAGTTGGAGATGGACACCAGCTGCATTTGTGAATTGTGCCAGCTGCCCGGAACCTTTTGCAAACCCACGGGAAACTACCCGTTACTTCCTGGAAGTTAAAAACAGTGCAGGTTGTGTTTGGGCAGATGATGTAACCATCAGGGTTACCTGTAATAATGGCAACCTCTTTATTCCCAATTCATTTTCGCCTAACAGTGATGGTGTCAATGATGTATTTTATCCAAGAGGTTCAGGTGTATCCAATATCAAAGCATTAAGAGTGTTTAATCGTTGGGGAGAGTTAGTATTTGAGCGACTGAATTTCACGGCCAATGATGCCGGGGCTGGGTGGGACGGAACCTATAAAGGCAAGCAATTAAACCCTGATGTTTACGTGTATGCATGCGAGGTAGTTTGTGACAATAATGAAGTTCTTGTATTTAAAGGTGATATTTCTTTACTGAAATAATTTATCCTTTTTTGAATAATAATTATCATGACTATGAAAAAACTTTACTTTCTAAACCTTATTTGTGCGCTATGCACATTCGGGTACCTGCAGGCGCAGGATATCCACTTCTCACAATTTTATGAAACACCGCTTTATCGAAACCCGGCATTAGCGGGGATTGTAAAAGGTGACGTGAGAGTACAGACCGTTTATCGTAACCAGTGGAACTCTATATCTGCTGCGTATAAAACAGCTTCCCTAAACGCTGAATATAAAATGCCTATTGGTAATGCAGATGATTTTTTAACGCTGGGTTTACAGGCATTTTATGATAAGGCTGGAACTATCGCTTTTACCACAACGCATTTGTTACCTGCCGTTAATTACCATAAATCTATCAGTGAAAATCGCAACACCTATTTATCCGTAGGATTTATGGGTGGACTTGTACAGCGTCGGTTCGATCGTTCAAAAATGACCACTAACAGTAATTATGAAGGATTGGGTGATGGGGAAAGTTTTAATCAAACCCAATACTCATACCTGGATGGCAGTGCGGGTATCAGCCTGAACTCAGATTTTGGTAACAGTGTGGATAATAGTTTCGTGATCGGTTTGGCATATCATCATTTTAATAAACCGCGTAACTCATTTTACGAAAATGCCAATATCACCCTTGATCCAAAATGGGTTTTGTCTGCAGGTCTTAAATTTAATGTTGATGATTATTCCTATATCACAGTACTGGCAGATCATTCAAGACAATCTACTTACCAGGAAACCATGGCCGGGGCTATGTATGGGTTAAAAGTGGGGCATGAACTGGATAACCCTGATTATACTTTTCATGCAGGAGCTTTTTTGAGATGGAATGATGCAATTATTCCAACATTTAAAATGGATTATCATCCTTATTCTATTGGATTGAGTTACGATGTGAATATCTCAAAATTAAAAACCAGCAGTGCTGGCCGTGGAGGGTTTGAATTATCATTGTCTTATGTTGGTTTCCTTGATAGAAATAATTCTAGTGCCAATGCAGTTAAATGTCCGCAGTTTTAGCAAATTAATTCTGAATGTGATTTCCACTGGAATGGATTTTCGCATTCATGCTTTGACAAAAACGAAAGATAAAAGTCTGGACAGTACATGAAGGATTTCCAAACCCGGATATTTAATTAATTACCAGCGTTTAGTTATAAAAATGCCTATGGTATATGAAATGTTGCTACCCCCATGGCCCAATTGTTGAATAGCTCTTGTAAAATTGATTTTAAAACTAAATTCAACTTACATGAAACATTTAGCAATCGCCGGAAAATTAAAAGCATTTGCAGCATTTTGCGCTTTATTATTTATCCAGGCAGTAGTCTTTGCGCAGGATACAACCTCTTCATCTTCCAGCACTTCAGTTACCGTAACCAAAGAAGAAACCGGTGATTGGTTTTCCAATCCATGGGTTTGGATTATCGGTGCAGCCGTATTTATTCTATTATTGGTAGCCTTATTGGGCAGGGGTGGAAGTACTGCACGTACAGACAGGACTACAGTCACAAAAACCGTAACAAGAGATACGGACACTGATCTGTAATTACCTTTTTCAAAAATTGGGGAGATCAATTATAATTAGAATTAAACTGGTATGGGCACAATTTATTGATCAACCAATTTTTTATAAAGCAAAATGTAAGTATTTAATTTTGTGCATTTTATTTTAAAAGCTGTCTTTTATGAGGCAGCTTTTTTTTTATATGGTTTGGCCACCACCTGTAAATGAATTAAATTGAAGTACAAAACTACCTGGTAATTTCTTCTTCCACTATAGTTGGTCCGTTATTCCTTTTGCTTTTTTTTGTCTTTATAAATATACACACATGAAAAGACATATAGTCGCCCATGTGGCCATCTGGATACTCTCTATAGTAATGATCATTTTCGGAATTCAACATTTCATTAACCCACATGGTATGTTAGTTTATGTACCTCCTTATATGCCTGGGGGAATTATATGGGTTTATTTTGTTGGTGCAGCGTTTATTCTGGCAGCCATTGCTTTTCTTTTGGATAAATGGGTGAAACTGGCTGCATATTTACTGGCGGCTTTGTTAATCATTTTTGTACTTACCATCCATTTGCCAAATTATTTAAATTCAGGTGCAGCAGATATGCAACAGATGGCGCTGGTTAGTATTTTAAAAGATTCAGCAATGGCCGCATTTGCCCTACACATTGCCGGTAGTGCGGATCACCAGAAAATGGTTTATTAAAATGCCCTGGGATATTTTCTTTCCCTGATTCGCCCATGAAATGATATTGGCTGCCTGAAGGTGCTTACAATTTGCAAAGTGGCATACCCGCTTTCAGTTACGTGCAGGTACATTTGTTGAACATCATTATAATCTTTTGGAAGAATAGTTACTATCCATCCTCCCTTATCTTTTTCTTTAACCTGGTAGGTGAAATCTGTTGAGGTAAATTGAATGCCGCCTTTCGAAGGATCAACCGGAGCACTATATGCACGGCCAAAGTAAGGTAAATGACTAATCACTGAATCAGGTGCAACCTGGACATCATAACCAAATGTGAGTGGCCGGGATCTGAAGTTAGACGGCACGGCTGTTTCCGCTAAAAATGTAAATTGTTTATGGGTTATAATTTCCTTTATATTTTCAGCAACAACTTTATCCTGCGCTGCCATTTTCTCAACTGGCATAAATACAAAAGCGCTGATTAGTAGGGTTATGATCTTTTTCATTTAGTAATATTTATCCACTCGCAATTATTTATTGCAGGAAAAATGTGCCATAGACTGATATACATTTCACTTTTCACATCATTTTATCATAAAAAATGATAATAAATATTCAATCCAGTGGCATATTAATTGTGTTTTTATTGAAAAAAACACAATTATGAAAAACGACAAAAAAACTACGAAAGAAACGATAAACCGAACGGTTGAAACAAATATTGACTCTACCAGGGAGAATGAAAATAGAAGGCAGGCTGAAAAAATCAGTGATAAGTATACCGATGATAAAAATGATTTAGTTGATAGCGTACGAGAAATGAATCCCAACCGGAATGTTGATAAGGAAGATGCAACTAATGCCGGGGGTTATAAATAATAATAAAATAAAATGGTTGGCACTTAAGGCAAAGGGGTGACTTTCTTTGCCTTTTTATTTTTGCTTCTTTCTCTGAACACGCTGATGATGGGAGGTATGATTGAAAGAATGATAATAGCAAAGATCACGAGGCTAAAGTTTGATTTGATGATAGGAATTCCACCAAAAAAATAACCTAATGTCATAAAACTGACTATCCATATTATGCCCCCGATAATATTATAAGAAGCAAAGCGGCTATAGGTCATTGACCCCACACCTGCAACAAATGGAGCAAATGTTCTGATGATTGGAACAAAACGAGCATAGATGATGGTTTTACCACCATACTTATTATAAAACTGTTGCGTTTTTTCTAAATATTCTTTTTTAAGAAATCTGTATTTTCCGCTGAATGCTTTTGGCCCAATGTATTTTCCAATATGGTAATTAACCAGGTCGCCAGATATAGCTGCAACGATCAATAATCCAATAGCCAGAAAAATATTCAATTCACTTTCGGGTTTGGCAATAATAGCTCCTGCTGCAAACAATAATGAATCACCAGGGAGAAAGGGGGTGACAACAAATCCAGTTTCAGCAAATATGATCAGGAACAGGATCAGGTAGGTCCACGTTTTATAAGTGCTTACAATATAAACCAGGTGATCGTCTATATGCAGTATGAAATCGATAATTGATTGAATAACTTCCAAGCTTTTTAAAATTAATTCCGGCAAAAATAACGGGTTCAGGCAAACATCTACGTTGCTTTTGCTGAATTAATATTTTATTTACCAAATTAATTTGAAGCAGATATTAGAAACTAATGCTAAGCGATTCTACTTAGTAAGGATAAAATACCCATTTAAGGGTACACAGGCAGATTCAATAAATCATTTTCTTTGTAAAAGTTAATGGAACCAAGTACCCGTTATTCTTTCAATGATGAATTTTAAATAAAACCAAGCCATTAACCAATTGCTTATCCTTACCCCGGCCACCAAATACCGGGGTATTTTTTTAATAGCCTACTGGTGATACATCCATTTCCTGGCTTTTTTCAAATGATTTAATGGAGTTGACCAAATCGTTCAATTTACTGACTTCAATAAGATCAAAGTCTGTAAGCATTTTTTTCTTTTCAACCGGATCTTTTGTTAACCAGGCTCCCATATGAAGAATGAAGTTATCCAGGAATGATAAATTTTTTTTGATAACTTTTCCCGGTAAATAATAAATCTCTATCAGGTATCTTATTTCGGCAGGTACGCTCATTAAAAAACTTTCCAGTTTTACTTTTTCATTTGCAGGTGTGGCAGAAACTACGAACATGAATATTTTTTTATTAACCAGTTCAGTAATATTTTCTTTCAACCAATGCCTGATCAAAAGCTTACCTACATAAACACTGCTGCCGATAACCAGGTAATCAGCATTCTTAATTTCAATCGCTTTTATTTCTTTTGGGGTTGTTACGGGAATTTTCAGCATCTCTTTCAGCCAGTCTGCATACTGCCTGGTGGCTCCGTATTTACCCTGGTATATAATTAGGCCTTGCATCATTTTTTTTGAAAAGTAGTAGGTTATTCAGTTTAATTATATGACCATCATCACCTGGTTGCCTGATTTACAATCTGCAACCTCCATCTCAGATGGCAAACATCATTATCTTTGCCCACCTTAAAGTCAATTAAAAATGAGTGAAGAAAAGAGCCTGAATTTTTTAGAAGAGATCGTTGATGAACACCTTAAATCGGGCAAGTACAAATCCATTGTAACCCGTTTTCCACCAGAACCAAATGGGTATTTGCATATTGGGCATGCTACCAGCATTTGCCTGAATTTCGGCTTAACAAAAAAGTTTGGTGGATATACCAATCTTCGCTTTGATGATACCAATCCAATTACAGAAGAAACGGAATATGTAGACAGCATTAAAGAAGATATAAAATGGCTTGGATTTGATTGGAAAAATGAACTATACGCCTCCGATTATTTTGATAAATTATATGAATATGCTGTTACGCTCATAAAAATGGGATTGGCATATGTTGATGATTCCACATCTGCTGAAATAGCCACCATGAAAGGAACACCCACTGAGGCTGGGAAAAACAGTCCTTTCCGGGATCGTTCCATTGAAGAAAACCTGGATTTGCTGGCAAGAATGAAAAAAGGAGAATTTCCTGACGGCAGCCGCACTTTACGAGCTAAGATCGACATGGCATCCACAAATATGCTGATGCGTGATCCGGTAATGTACCGCATAAAACATGCTGATCATCACCGCACCGGGAATAAATGGTGTATATATCCAATGTACGATTTTGCACATGGACAAAGTGATAGTATTGAAGAAGTAACCCATTCTATCTGCACACTTGAATTTGTTCCACATCGTGAATTATACGATTGGTTTATTGAAAAGCTTGAAATTTACCCATCTCGCCAATATGAATTTGCACGCAGAAATCTAACCTATACGGTTATGAGTAAACGCAAATTATTACAATTGGTGAATGACAAACATGTTGAAAGCTGGGATGATCCCCGTATGCCAACAATCAGTGGTTTAAGAAGAAGAGGGTATACCCCGGAAAGCGTTCGCGATTTCTGTGACAGGGTAGGCATCTCAAAAAGAGAAACACTTGTTGAAGTCGGACTACTGGAATTTTCTGCCCGGGAACACCTGAATAAAATTGCCTTACGCCGTATGGTGGTTTTTGATCCTTTAAAAATCATCATTACCAATTACCCGGAAGGAGAAACTGAAACGCTGGTCAGTGATAATAATCCTGAGGATGAAAAATCTGGGACAAGAGAAATTCCATTCAGCAGGGAGCTGTATATTGAGAGGGATGATTTCATGGAAAATCCTCCTAAAAAGTATTTCAGGTTAGCACCTGGTCAAATGGTGCGTTTAAAATCGGCTTATATAATTAAATGCGAAGAAGTCATTAAAGACGAGTCAGGCAATGTAACTGCTGTTCATTGCACGTATATCCCTGAAAGTAAAAGTGGTTCCGATACCTCCGGTATCAATGTAAAGGGGACCTTGCATTGGGTAAGTATTCCGGATGCAATTACCGCAGAGGTCAGATTGTACGATCGGTTGTTCAGGGTTGAAGATCCTTCAAGCGAGGAGGGAAATTTTAAAGACTATATCAACCCCGATTCTTTAAAACTGATTACTACTGCTTATGCAGAACCTGCGCTTAAGCATGCCCGTTTTGATGACCGTTACCAGTTTTTACGTAAAGGTTATTTTACACTGGATAAGGATACCAGTCCAAGCAGGATGGTATTTAATCGCACCGTAACATTAAAAGATAACTGGGCTAAAGAACAGAAAAAAAGTTGAATAGTTGATTAGGTTATTGGCTGGTTTAAAATAAAAAACCGCCGGCAATTTGCCCGCGGTTTTTTTATTTTTTCAATCTTTATTTTTTTCCTTCCAAAGCATCATTGATGCGATCCTGGACATCCATCAAATGTGCACGACTGGTTGTTTCTTTGTATAATGGTAATGCAGCACGTATATCGGCGGCGAGTAAGCGTAATTGCATTTTAGCTACCGACATGGCATCGTTGGTCTTGCTGTAATTAGCAGAAGATGCACCAAATCTGCCAGCCGTTGCTGTGGCTCCTGCTGGTGCTGGTTCCAGGTTGGTAATTAATCTTTCAACGAACATTTTCTGTAAGTTTCTGCGATAAATATCAATCGGTTTGCGAACAGCTAATTCACTCCAGATACCTTTGCGCAAATCAGTTACCATTTCATTGGCAGTATATGCTGAATTGGATTCCTCTTCAAATCGAAACAGCTTTTCAAAAGTGCTGTTGCCTAATAAGCGACCTAATACAGCATTTTGAAGATTACTAACCGTATTCAATTTATTATTGCCGGTATAATTGGCAATATTATTATCGATCAGCCATGAAGGTGTTGTGAAAAGTTGTTTTTGCAAAAAGGCCATCGCTTCTTTTTGTTTTGTCTCTGGCACAAATTCAACCACGGTTCCACTTTGTTCAACAGTTTTAGGTGTGGTCATGATACCACCGATATTTTTGGCAGCATGCCCCATGTATCTGCCAAACTGAGTTACAACCTGGTTATATAATTCATTCAGGGTTGTATAGTCTTTATTATCTTCTTTTGACCATTCTGGTAATTTATCCAAAATGCGTTGCAGGTTTTTAATACCATATCCACTTGCGATCATAGCATTATCACCCAAATCTTCATTTTGTGCCCGAGGATCATCAGGATCACTTTCAGTTCCAAACCAAAGTCTTTTATCTTTTAGTTTTTCAATTGTCAGTTTATTTAATATGGGAACCTCTGCTTCTGGCGATTTTGCCTGGGGATACCAGCGATAACCCCATTCAATAGCCCATTTATCATAGTCGCCAATACGTGGAAACAAACCCACATCACTGATATTATCTTCAGGTTGTGCTACATAATTAAAACGGGCATAGTCCATGATAGAAGGGGTGTGTCCATTTGCTTCCACCCATGCTTTATTACGCAGATTTTCAACAGGTACACTGGATGAAGAACCGAAATTATGTCTTAGACCTAAAGTATGTCCTACTTCGTGGGATGATACAAAGCGGATTAATTCTCCCATCAGTGAATCTTCAAATTGAATGTTTCTTGCACGTGGATCAACAGCTGCCGTTTGAATCAAATACCAGTTGCGCAACAAACTCATTACGTTATGATACCAGTTGATATGCGATTCAAGAATTTCTCCTGTACGTGGGTCGTGCACATGCGGACCACTTGCATTAGGAATATCTGAAGGCTTATAAACAATGGCTGAATAGTTTGCATTTTCAATAGACCATTCAGGATCATTCAGCGGGGCTTCCCTGGCATAAATAGCATTTTTAAAACCGGCTTTTTCAAAAGCGATCTGCCAGTCATTAACACCAGCGATCAGGTAAGGAACCCATTTTTTTGGCGTTGCAGGATCTATATAAAATACAATTGGTTTTTTGGGTTCAACCAATTCACCGCGTTTGTATTTTTCAATATCTTCTTCCTTTGGTTCCAGTTTCCAGCGGGTGATCATGCGAACTCTTTGTACGCCCTGCGGATTCAGATCAAAATCTGTGTAGCCGGTAGAAAAATAACCCACACGCGGATCAAAATAACGGGGTTGCATAGTCGAAGCCGGCAGCAGGATCATTGAACTGTTCAACTCATAAGTTGTTGGTGAGCCTGTTGCCCCCATGGCAGAACCTGAACTGCCGCCCTGGCCCGGGGTTGCCGGTGGTGTACGCATGTACGTTTTAACAGTTTTAACCTGGAGGTTTGATGGAAAAGTTTTTACATCTATGATATACGAATTGTCTTTTTGATATTGATTCAGACCCAATGATCTTTTAACACGGCTATCAAAAAACAGGATATCATTATCACCCATCAGGTAATCCGTTACCTCTATCACCGAACCCATGTTGTAGCTTGATGAATCTTTTGCGTATGCTTTTACATCAAACGAAGCAACAATGGGATGCAGGTTTGAATTGAGAACCGAATAATACATTCCGCCAACAGAATCCCTCGAACTTTCCTGGTAAGAAATGCTTTTCAAAAAGATTTTGTTATTGGGTCCTTTTTCAAATGAGATTACATTGTCGCCGATCTGGTCGCCTGCATAACCTGCAAACCCTGAACGGGCACCGGCAGCAGCTTTAGAAATTCGGTTAACAACAAGGATCTCTTTTCCTAAAACAGAATCTGGAATTTCGAAATAATACTTATCATCCACTTTATGCGTAACAAGCAATCCTTTATGCGTCCGTGCTTGTGCAGTGATGATTTCCGAATACGGTTTTGGACCTGTATTGCGGGCTGCATTTGCCGGGCTGGCAGGAGTGGACGGAGGTGTGGAATTTCCCCGGTTTTGTGGTCTTTGCGCAATCGCCATTGTGGTGCAGGCAAGCAGGCAAATTGCAATGGTGCTTTTTCGAAGAATCATTTATAAATATTTATCGGGTGTGGTAAAAAAATAAAAAACGGAATGTAAAGAAAAATTTCTACTTATGGTTGTGCTTTCAGGAGCTTTTTATAAACGGTATTCTGTATTGGAAGAATGATTTAATATGAAAATAGGTTACCTGGGATTGTACTATTTATATTCTCCAAAAACTTCCCGTAATGTATCGGCAATTTCTCCCAACGTACAATCATTTTCCACTGCTTCTATTACAACAGGCATCAGGTTTTCACCCGAGCTGGCTTTATCATTCAGTTCCTGTAGTATTGCATCACATTTGGCAGGATTTCTTCTTTGTTTAAGTTGTTCTAATTTTTTTGTTTGTACCTGGCGGATATTGTCATCGATCTTGAAAGGAGGTATGTTATTAGGTTCGTCTGATTGAAATTTGTTCACACCTACAATGATCTTTTCGCCTGTTTCAATTTGTCGCTGGTATTCGTAAGCACTGCGGGCAATTTCATCCTGTATAAAATGTTGCTCAATAGCCTGGACGCTTCCACCCATCAAATCAATTTTAGCAACCAGCTCCCATGCTTTTTCTTCAACTTCATTGGTAAGTGATTCTATAAAATAAGAGCCCGCGAGTGGATCTGCAGTATCTGCCACACCGCTTTCAAAAGCAACGATTTGCTGTGTTCTTAATGCAATGCGGGCTGCCTCTTCAGTTGGTAAACTCAGCGCTTCATCGTACCCGTTAGTATGCAGTGATTGGGTGCCTCCTAATACAGCAGACAATGTTTGAATGGTTACTCTTGAAATATTATTTTGTGGTTGTTGTGCGGTTAATGTGCTTCCTCCTGTTTGTGTATGAAAACGGAGCATCATGGCTTTTGGATCTGTGGCGCCCATTTCCTTCATCATTTTTGCCCACATCCTTCGTGCCGCCCTGAATTTTGCCACTTCTTCAAATAGGTTATTATGGGCATTAAAAAAGAAAGAAAGGCGTTTGCCAAAAACATTAATATCCAATCCCTTTTCCTGTGCTGCTTTCACATACGCCTTACCGTTACTAAGGGTAAAAGCAATTTCCTGCACAGCCGTACTTCCCGCTTCTCTGATGTGATAACCTGAAATAGATATCGTATTCCATTTCGGGAGTTCATGACTGCACCATTCAAAAATATCCGTAATGATGCGCATGGATGGTTTGGGTGGATAAATATAAGTTCCCCTGGCAGCATATTCTTTCAGAATATCATTTTGAATGGTACCCGTTAACCTGGAAAGATCGGCGCCCTGTTTTTTTGCTAACGCAACATAAAAGGATAATAAAATAAACCCCGTAGCATTGATGGTCATACTCGTTGAAACATCCTGCAATCGAATGCCGTCAAACAGGGTTTCTATATCGCGAAGACTATCAATAGCCACGCCTACTTTGCCAACTTCTCCTTCGGCAAGTATATGATTGCTGTCATAGCCAATTTGTGTAGGCAGATCGAATGCTACACTTAAACCATTCACTCCATTTTTTAAAAGATAATGATAGCGTTTGTTACTTTCCTCGGCTGTTGAAAAACCTGCATATTGTCTCATGGTCCATAAACGCCCCCGGTACATATCAGCCTGCACACCGCGGGTATATGGAAATTTCCCGGGCATTTCTTCAAAATTTTCAAGCGATGGCGCTTTTGGAACATCACCCGATAAATACAACTTATTTATCTCAATCCCACTATCCGTAAATTTCTTGTCAGCAGCCATGATTTATTTTTTATAAGAAGAAAGTTTTGGAGAATCTTACAACTAAGTTATTGCATCAGTTTTTTTGCCTCATAATTCAAGGCATCAGACACAATATTATGAAGCGAACCTTTTTGCTGATTCATCACAAAATCAAGCAATCTTTTATTCAGGTCAATACCTTTTGCATCATCCGGCATAGAGGCGGCAACCTGGTTTATGATCAGCATATTCTGGTCTTTTAAATTTCTAATAGCATCCCAGGCTGCTGTGCTTACATAAATTTGTTGTGAAGTGTTGTATTCAACTTCCTGCTTAATACTTTCTGTAAGCAAAGTCTGCATTTCTTTAGCGCTCATTCCGGGTTGACTGGCGCGGCTGATCAGGTTTGGTAAAGCAATGCGGTCGGCTAAAACAACCAGGCGTTCATAGGCCTGTAATTGTAAGGGGCGGGTACTATCTGCCGGCGCAGTAGTTTCAACCTTTTTTTTTGAACGCTCTTTGTTAAAAATAAAAAACGTTACTAACGAAATTAATAATGCTGCTGAAGCTACAATGAGGCTGATCATATTATCATCCATAAAACAATTATTTGGCGCAAAAATAAGCTAAGATGTTAAACACACACTTTTTGCTTTAACAGTTCCTGATTGGGTTGGCGAAATGAATGTGCTTAAATTTGCAATAAATATAGATTCATGGAGGCTACTTTAAATACACCTGTAACTTTTACAGAAGGAACAATAAAAGAACTTACCCGGTTAATGAATGAACCGGGATTTGATAAAACCCAAAAATTGCGCATAGGCGTAAAGGGTGGTGGTTGCTCCGGCATGACCTATATATTAGGTTTTGACAAGCAGGAAGAAAACGATACTGAATTTAACATCGCAGGCATTCCATGCGTAATGAATAAATCACATGAACTTTATCTTGCCGGAATGCAGATTGATTGGGAAAATGGTTTAAATAACAGGGGGTTTACTTTCAAAAATCCAAATGCAAGTACAACCTGCGGCTGCGGAACAAGCTTTGGAGTTTGATTTATCCAGCATTGATTATTATAAATACATTTTTCTTTAACACACTCAAATATGTTCTCACATTCAAAAACCATTGTGAGAAACCCGGAGAGTGTTTCATGGTGTAATTTCCAGGAAACACCAATTAGTGAATTTTATTTTGTAAGAAGTTAAACCTGCACTTACCTTTCCTACCGGAAAAATAAGAGAAGAAGTGGAAGATTGAACTGTATTTCCAAGATAATATGAAAATCCTTTTTGCTGATTTTTGCCCACCATTTTGCGGTATTCCAATTTTTTATCTTTATTGATGACCGCCTCGGCTAATGAAAGATCACCGGCAGATCTTGTAGTTACCGATTTTTCACCTTCACCCTTTATCAGATTGGTTTCGTTATCGCTGTATATAATCATTATATCATCGCCCATGCTTTTACTTAAATATCCCGAGTTAGCTATGGAAGCGATTGGAGATTGTACAATTTGAATAGCCCCTGATCCACCCATATTGGTTCGTGAAATAGAAATCCGGCGTGGAACAATTACATGTTCAAAGGACTTGCCGTGCATGTTCGGGTAAAAAACAATCACTGGTCCAGTTTTGACTATTGTGGTTGCAGAGCTTTTACTATCCGGTGATGGGGGGTTAAATCTGGTGCTGATGTCCTGGGGACTTCCTGTTAGTGCAATTGTTCCGTTATCCAGTTCTATAAGGTTAGGAATAAACCTGTACATATAATAATCTTTTCTGTTTTTCTCTCCCCCGCCTTGTGCGGATATGGATTGAATAAATTCCTGGGTAAATTCGAACACAAGGGGTTTTGATGCTTTAAAGGTAATAGGATCAATCTTTGAAATAAGCATGCCATTTGTCCTGGTTGTTGCAAACTTAGAGGGATGATTGGTTGTAGAGTAGATATAAATGGTTTTCCCATCACGGGCTAAAGTTGCTTTGGTGTGATGGGGGATAAATTCTCCCCAGCCCTGATACTTTGTTTCCGTTTTCTTTCCTTCACTGTTAATGCCCAAAATACGGGTTTCTTTTTCTGAATTTAGCACAAGCAAGCTATTATTTTCGATGGTTAAAATTGCAGAAGGAATATCAAATTCTGCCAACCCCACCTGCGTTTTTGCCTGTGTTACAATATTTAATTGCGCATCAAAAATGGTGGTATGCAATATATTGGGTGCGGATTTGCAAGCCACCAGTAATTTTGAATTATCCTGTGAAGTGGTGAAATAGGCCAGTCCGGCAGTAAAAAATGAAGCTATTTTCATTGCACCCAGGTTTTCTTGTTGAATGGTACTGACCAGTTTGGTTTCGCCCAGGGTTAAATCGTTTTCATTTACAGGGGCTATGTAAAAATTAAATGAGGTTGCGTTATTATTCCTGAAATACACCAGGTAAAGTTGGTTGTTAAAGAAGATTAATTGAGGTGCCAGCGGACCAAATATATCAGCACCATTCTCTAATTTCACTTCTTTCAATAATTTCATATCCCTGTCAAATTTGGACAAGGTGATGGGAAATTTTAAATCATATATTTTGGTGAAAAGCCATTTGGGTGTTTTGAGATAATCATTGGTTACAGTATAAAAATAATTATTGTGATGGACCGAATGACTAATGGTTTGATCAGCATACTCCGTTTCCTTGATATTAAAATCGTTGGATAAACTGAGTTGTGAATGTTGGGAAAAAGAAGATACTGCAAACAATAAAAGAAGACTTACAAGCGAGATCGTTTTCATTAGGTAGGATTTATTTAGCAATAAATGTAATGCGAAAACATCAATTATTCAACTACTCTGTAAAGACACACAATAGTACTGCATATTCAAAATTTTTAGAACTTCTTTGACAAGCTAATAGTAAAGGTTTGGTTTACTTTTTAATAAGTGAATAGCTTTAGCAACATACCGAATAGTTCTTTTTTCATTTGATGTAATATTATTCGGGATTAGGCGACAAATATTTTTTATTCTTCAATTCCAATAAATGTTAGACCCAGGCTTTGATAAATAGCAGGAAAAGCTTCTTTATCAGTGGCCATGATCAGTAATTCATCTCCGGCTTCTATAAATGTAGATCCTGTTGGTTGAATGTATTTGCCATGCCTGTTTAATAAAACAATAAATGCATTTTTTGGAAAATTCAAACTTACTATGGGCCTGTTAACGGCAGCACTTTTTGGTGGAATGATCACTTCGAAAAGTTCTGATTTTATCGAATCTGATAATTCCATATCGAGGGCAGTTTTTCGTTTAACCCTTGCCGGTACTGTTTGTTTGAGCCATTTGGCTACCTTGGTAAGTGTGGACCCCTGCACCAGTACGGAAGTCACGGAGATGAAGAATACCAAATGAAATATGCTGCTGGCTTTATCAACACCGGCAAGCAGGGGGTAGGTAGCAAAAACAATAGGCACAGCACCTCTTAATCCTACCCAGGAAATAAATAATTTTTTACGTGTGCTTACTTTAAAAAATGCAAGACTGATAAATACACTAACCGGCCGGGCAATAAAAATAAGAATGGCAGAAATTAATAATCCTGTTCCGGCAATGGGTAAAAGTTGTGTTGGATATACTAATAGTCCTAAGGTAAGGAACATAACGATTTGCATCAACCATGCCTGCCCATCATAAAATTTGAGTAAACTTTTTTTATGAATCAGGTTACCATTACCAATGATAATAGCAGAAAGGTATACCGCTAAAAACCCGTTCCCACCAAGGAAATCAGTAAATGAAAAAATGAAGAATATAATGGCCATCATCAATACGGGATATAATCCTTCCGTATCCAGGTTGATATTGTTGATGATATAAATAGATAACCTGCCGAGTACATAACCCAGCACAGCACCCAAAATCATTTGCTGAAAGAAAAGCAGTACCACATCAAATGCCGAAGCATTACCCTGGGTAATTAAATAAATAAAACTGATTGTAAGCACATAAGCCATGGGGTCGTTACTACCGCTTTCCAATTCCAGTGTGGGACGAAGATTTTCTTTAAGGCCAACTTTTTGTGTACGAAGTATGGCAAAAACTGCGGCTGCATCAGTAGATGAAACAATAGATCCTAAAAGAAAAGATTCCAGCAATGTGAAATCCGTGAGCCAGTAAACAAAAGCCCCCAATGTACCAGCCGTGATTACCACACCCAAAGTAGATAGAACTACGCCACGCCATACAATAGGTTTAATGCTTACCCATTTGGTATCCATACCACCGGAAAACAAAATAAAGTTCAATGCAATTACGCCTAGGAATTGAGCAATGGATGGATCATCAAATTTTATTTTTCCAATGCCATCTGAACCAGCCAACATGCCAACCAATAGAAATAAGAGTAAAGTAGGAATGCCAAACCGAAAAGAAGTTTTATTAGCAAGAATACTAATAATGAGTAAAATGGAACTAACCAGGATAATATTTTCGGTTGTTACGTTCATATACACATAAAAATAGCTCCCATCAATCAGAAGCTATGTCTTTTACAAAAAAACTTGCAAAATTGTTGCAAGTTTTTTTGTAAATGGTTTATATAAATCTATTTATTTCACGGAAGCTGGTGAAACTTTATTTTTAGGTTGAGGATCAGGAACCAGGTCAGCTTTTCCTAAAGCTTTCTTACTTCCTAAATCAATTAAGATAGGGGCAGCAACAAATATGGTGGAATAAACACCAGTAATAACGCCTATCAGCATAGCGAATGCAAAACCTCTTGTTACTTCACCACCAACCAGGAATAAGATCAGGATTACCAGGAATACCGTTACAGATGTCATGATCGTACGACTCATGGTTTCATTGATCGCCCTATTTATCAATGCCGGTTTAGGCATTGATTTATTCAATCCTGTTTCTTCCCTGATACGGTCAAAAATTACAACTGTATCATTCATTGAAAACCCGAGTACTGTAAGTATAGCTGCAATAAAATGCTGGTCAATCTCTAACGGGAAAGGAACAATATTTCTAAAGAAAGAGAAAACGATCAGTGTAACAAGGGCATCATGTATTAATGCTACCAATGTACCAACAGAATATCTCCAGTCGCGGAAACGAATAAATATGTATAATGTAATTACCAGTAAAGCCCAGAAAGTTGCCCACATGGCGCCTTTTTTCAGATCATCCGAAATAGTTGGTAGTACTGTTTTAGAACCCAGTTTATATTGCGTATCGAATTGCTCGTAAGTTGTTCCGGGTGGTAAATGGTTTTTTAATCCTTCAAATAATTTAGTTTGAACTTGTTGGTCAACATTATCCCCTGCATCCTCAATTAAATATGAAGTGGTGATATCCAATTGGCTGTTTGATCCAATTGTTTTTATCACCGGGTTATCATCAAAAGTCTGGCTCAGGTCATTACGCACCTGTTCTACATTCACTGGTTTACCAAATTCAATAGTATAACTGCGACCACCATTAAATTCAACACCATAATCAAAACCATTAATGAAAGCGCCCACCCCTAATAAAAGAATCACACCACTCATCATGTAAGCATACTTCCTGTATTCAACAAACTTAAATTTTGCATGTTGAAATACTTTGCGGGAAACACCTGTAAAATATTGCAGGTGACGTTTTTTGTTTGTGAACATTTCTGTTACCCAGCGGCTAACCAAAATACCACAAAACATAGAAAGCAGAAGACCAATAATCTGTGTAGTAGCAAAACCTTTTACCGGGCCAAGTCCAAAATAAAAGAGGATGATAGCGGTAAATAATGATGTAATGTGTCCATCAAGTACAGGAGGCAGTGAACGCCTGTAACCTGCATTAACTGCATCTAAATATGATCTGCCTCTCGTTAATTCTTCCTTGATCCTTTCAAAGATCAATACGTTGGTATCTACTGCCATACCAATTGTTAATACTAAACCTGCGATTCCAGCAGCAGTTAATGTTGCACCCAACCCGGTCAAAATGCCAACAGTAAATAACACGTTAAGAATAAGTGCAATATTAGCAACCCATCCTGAAGTATTATAATAGACCAGCATCAAAATAAAGATGACTGCAAAAGCTATAATAAAAGCCAAAGATCCTCCGCGGATGGCATCGGCTCCTAATGTTGGTCCAACTCTCTGTTCCTGAACAATTTTAGCAGGGGCCGGAAGTTTACCTGATTTCAAAATATTGGAAAGATCCTGGGCTTCTTCAACCGTGAAGTTGCCAGAGATGGTAGATCTGCCACCACTGATTCTTTCATTTGCTATAGGCGCAGAATAAACCAGGTCGTCTAATACAATAGCAATGGGAATTTGCTCTCTTGCACTTTTCTCTGTTATTGTTTCCCATGCACGGGCGCCTGAAGTATTCATTGACATACTAACCATCGGACGGCCACTGGTAGGATCAAAATCCTGCGAGGCACCAATAACGGCTTCTCCTTCGATCGGCGCTTTATCACTTCCGTATGTTTTTAATACATACATAGGAATGATATTGGAAACTTTGCCTTCAAAACGAGGAGGAATTCCATAAACAAATCTTGCATCAGCAGGGAACTGATTGCGGATAGATGGAATTTCAAGATAGCTTCTTACCAGCGCAGTATCTTTTGCTTGTACCGCGAAAAGAGCACCACCACCACCGGGTTGTAAGAATTCAGAAAGTGATCTTCTGCCAAGTGTGTCTTTTACAACATCTGTTGTTTTAAGTTCTTCCGACAATGACAGGTCTGCAGAATCAGTGGAAGGTGTTGCTGCAACAGATGTTGTATCAGTCTGCGGTTTGGTTGTATCGGTTGATTTGATACCACGCATGTAGTTATCAAATTCATTGTCTGCATTGATAAATGATGCCTGCAATTCTTCGGGCTTATATGTTTCCCAGAATTGAAGATTTGCAGATGATTGCAGGTAATTACGAACACGTTGCTCATCCTGCATTCCAGGTAATTCAACTGTGATAATCCCTCTTTCAGGGTCAGGATTGATGGTGGGCTGAGCAACACCAAACTGGTCGATCCTGTTGCTTAATACATTAAAAGTTCTTCCAAATGCATCATTCGCTTCTGTGCGAATAGCAGCAATAACTTTTTCATCATTATCATTGATACTGATTTTATCCTGGTTAGCAGTTGCAAAGATGGAAGCAAGCCTGCCATTGGGATTTAATTTTTTGTATTCTTCAACAAACAAAGTAATAAAATCAGCATTGCTGTTTGCTTTGCGCTTTTTGGCATTTTCTAAAGCCTTGTTGAAATTGGGATCTTTAGAGTTGTTGGCCATCGCTCTTAACAAACCAGAAAGTTCAACTTCCATGGTAACGTTAATGCCTCCCTGTAAATCGAGACCAAGGTTCAATTCATTTTCTTTTGCCTGCTGATAGGTGATCATTCCTTGCGGACCTACCGTTACATTTACATCACGTGTACTGTCTAGTAAACGTTTTAAGCGATCCTGGTAAATGCGGTCAAGGGTGTCTTTGTAAAGAGCCTGGAGTTCTTTGTTGTCAGGGTATTTTTGTTCAGCAGTAGGGTAAAGTGCTTTCACATAACTTTCCGCACTGGCTTCCATTTTATTTTCATGTCCACGAACAAACCAGGTGAACGAGAGCTGATAAACGGAGTAAATAATCAGCAAAATGGTAAAAAAGCGAACCAAACCTTTCAGTTGCATACGTATAACAGTTTACGGGATTTTTAAGGACGGCAAAGATAATGTTTTCAAGTATAAGTCAACCAACCTTTTGGGTTAAAACTAATTGAGATAAGTCGTTCGTTCTCAACTGTTTTAATCAATAAAAGACGTCTGGCTTTAAAAGAGGCATTTTACCATCATTTTAATTGTTGATGAATAACGAAAGAATATTCTTTTTATGACAATCCTGTTTCAATATCAAATAAGCAATCTTTTTTAAAGCAAAATCAAGAAACAGCATTCAGATAAATTATTTCTTGAATGTTTCAATTTTGATATTCATGATAGAGTAGTCGGGGACATTTAAATATTGAATCCCTATTTTTGTTTCTATCTTAATTTTTTCAAATATGCAATTATCCAGTTTGTTAGATCGGTTTAGTGAACCTGAAACCTTAAGAATGGCGCGGTTGGGGCGGGAACTGAGAGAGAAAGGCATTGATATTATTGACCTCAGCCTTGGCGAACCAGATTTTGATACTCCCGAGCATATCAAGGAAGCCGCTAAAAAGGCGATCGATGAAAACTGGAGTCATTATACGCCTGTTGGCGGATACATGGAACTAAAACAAGCTATTTGTCAAAAGTTTAAAAGAGACAATGGCCTGGAGTATAAACCGGAAAATATTGTGGTTTCAACTGGTGCAAAGCAAAGTCTTGCCAATGTGATTTTAAGTATTATAAATAAGGACGATGAAGTTTTGATTCCCACACCATACTGGGTTACATATTCCGCTCTTGTGCAATTAGGAGAAGGAAAAGTAAAACTGATAAAGGGCAAAATTGACAATCAGTATAAACTAACTGCAACAGAATTAGAAGCAGCCATTACACCAAAAACCAAATTATTTATATTTTCCTCTCCCTGTAATCCGTCCGGTTCGGTTTACAGTAAGGATGAATTAGCGGCATTGGTTTCTGTTTTTCAAAAGAATCCACATGTGTTTATTATTTCGGATGAAATATATGAGTACATCAATTTTGTTGGTGGCCATCAAAGTATTGCCAGTTTCGATTCGGTAAAAGACCGCACCATCATCATTAATGGTTTGAGTAAAGGTTTTGCTATGACCGGCTGGAGGCTGGGATATATTGCGGCTCCAACAGCTGTCGCCAAAGCTTGCGAAAAATTACAGGGACAGTTTACAAGTGGAACAAACGCCATAACCCAACGGGCAGCAATAACCGCACTTACTTCTTCCCTGGAACCTAGTTTTGCCATGACCCGTGAATTTTTAAAACGCAAACAAAAGGTACTTGAATTAATTAAACATATTCCTGGCTTGCGTTGTGCTGAGCCCGATGGCGCTTTTTATATTTTCCCGGAAGTAAATTATTATTTTGGCAAAACAGCCGGAAATCATCAAATCAATAATGCGGATGATCTTTGTATGTACCTGCTTAATGAAGCCCATGTTTCAACCGTTACCGGGTCCGCGTTTGGAAATGATGAATGCATACGTATATCTTTTGCCAACAGCATGGAAAAAATTGAAGAAGGTTTTCGGAGAATTACAAAAGCATTTTCTCAGCTACAATAGTGTTTGGTCAACCAACATGCATAAAATCTCTGCCATATGAAAAAAAGCGGGTTTGATCTGGCAACTTTTTTCAGGCAGGGGATTAAGCGCAGAATCATACCGCGCAACATGTCAGAGTTGCTGTTGCATTACTGCAACCTGCTGATCCCTGTCTTGCTGTTGTTTGCTTTTTTACTGGTTATGTACGACCTGGGATTTCAAACCTTCCGAAGCGTTAATAAAAACCTGGTAAGTGGGTTAAAGATTTTGCTGATCGGGTTATCCATATTAATGGGTTTACGGTTTTTACTGGAATTATTTTCTGTAAAGAGACTAAAAGCCCGGATATTCAACCTCGTTGTTTGGCTGATCGTATTGGTTTTACTGGCTAAAGTAATGGATCTGCAGGCGGAAGGACTTTTAGTAAATACCAATCGTTTCCTGCTGAATAAATTACTTGTCAATGCGCTTGTCATTCTTGTATTTTTTATAGAAATTTCTTCCGTTTTGCAGTTGATTTACCGGCGTGGAGTAAACCCTTCTCTTCTTTTCATCAGCAGTTTTGCTTTTTTAATTGTTATTGGTACCATCTTATTATACTTTCCCAACGCAACCAGCATCTATATAACACCGTTAGACGCGTTTTTCACCGCCACCAGCGCTGTTTCACTTACGGGATTAATGGTTGTGGATGTAGGAAGTTTTACAACTTTTGGATTGGTGATTATTCTCTTTTTAATACAGATTGGTGGATTTGGCATCATGACATTTGCCGGATTACTCGCTTATGCGGTTGCGGGTGGCGCTTCTTTTCGCAGCCAGATCGCTTTTCGGGAAATGATGAACAGCGATAGGATAACTAACATTATTCATTTTGTATATCAGGTCATCATTGTAACTATTTTTTTTGAAGCCATTGGTGCAGTATTTATTTATTTTTCGCTGGATGCATCATTGTTTGATAGAAAACTGGATATGGTGTTTTTTTCAATCTTTCATTCCGTTTCAGGTTTTTGTAATGCTGGCTTCACTACTTTCCCCTCTGGTTTGTATGATCCATCCACCCGGTTTAATTACCCATTACAATTAACGATAGCGATGCTTATTATTCTTGGAGGAATGGGTTTTCCAATTGTATTTAATCTTTATGGTTATATCAGGATTAAGGTAAAAAATTATTACAGGAAAATGTTTAAGCTTCCAAACAGGGATCATATACCACGTTTGATAAATATTAATTCCCGCCTGGCGTTGGTTGTTACCGGCATTTTAATTGTAATTGGCCTGGTGTCTTATATATTATTTGAACAAGGAGCTACGTTAAGGCAGCATCCTACTTTTATAGGGAAATTAGTTACCAGTATTTTTGGAGCTGTAACACCACGAACGGCTGGTTTTAATACAGTTGATATGGCGGTATTATCTTTTCCAACGATAATGATCTATTTGCTGTTAATGTGGATAGGCACATCGCCAGGCTCAATGGGGGGTGGAATTAAAACAACTACGATAGGTGTCGCTGTATTAAATGTAATTAGTGTGATACAGGGAAAAGATCGTACTGAATTCTCCGGCGCCGAAATTTCTCACCGTTCAATCAGGAGAGCTTTTGCAATAATACTGATATCATTTACTATTATAGGCATGGCCATTTTTTTGATTTCCATTTTTGATAATGACAAAGGACTTTTGAATATTGCATTTGAAGCTTTTTCAGCCTTCTCAACTGTTGGTCTTTCATTAGGTATTACTGCTGATCTTAGTCCGTTCAGCAAGTTTGTACTTATTCTCTCTATGTTTATTGGAAGAGTAGGAGTTCTTACCATATTTATCGCCTTTGTTCAGCAAAGCCAGCAATTATATTATCGATATCCAAAAGAAGAAATTACTTTTTAAAAATTGTAAACATGAAATTCATTGTAATCGGTTTAGGAAATTTCGGATCTTCATTATCACACCGACTGACTTCCCTGGGACATGAAGTTATTGGCGTGGATTCGAATCTTGAACATGCCGAAAAATACAAAAACCAAATTACACATACATTGGCGTTAGATGCTACCAATCCTGAAGCCATCAAACAATTACCCATGAAGGATGTGGATGCAGCTATTGTAGGTATTGGTGAGGATGAAGGAGCAGTGATCATGACTGCGGCATTGCTTATACAAATGAAGGTAAAGCGGATCATTTGCAGGGTAACATCACCCCTGCAAAAAATGGTTTTGGAAACCATGAACATAACGGAATTTGTATACCCGGAATCTTCTTCAGCTGAAAGATTAGCGTTTAAGCTGGATCTGCCCGGCGTCATTAACAGTTTCCAGGTTACAGAGGATTACCGCTTGCTGGAAGTGGCTGTCCCTTCCCGTTATATTGGTTCGAAGGTTAGTGAACTTGACTTAGGAAAACGTTATGAACTGGTATTGGTAACCATTATGAAAGATGTAGTGGAGAAAAATATTTTTGGGAACGATAAAAAAGAGCATAAGGTAATGGGTGTTGTTTCGAGTGATACAGTTTTAGTGGAAGGTGATATGCTTTTACTCTTTGGCGCACCGGCTAATTTGGAATCTTTTATTGAATCGTAAAAGAATGTTTAGTTGTTGAGAGGTTTAGTTGTTTAGCGTTTAGTCCTAAAATCCGACTTGCTGGCTGGCAAATTCCAAATTCCTAATTCCCAATCCCCAACCCCTCCTTAATAAACCGATGATGCAGGGCTAAAACCTGCGGAATCACCAGTTGCTGCTCGTCATTATAAATAATGAAGTCGCACAATTTCATTTTTATATTTTCATCTAGCTGGCGATGCATTCTCTTTTCTATTTCTTCTTTTGAAACCTTATCCCGCTGCATGGTACGATACAAACGCAGATGCTTTGGCGCAGAAACCCCGATTATCAGATCAAGTCCTTCCTTTGCACTCGTTTCAAATAATAAGGCAGCTTCTTTTACAATATATGGCGATTGCTGATTCCGCATCCATTCTTCGGCATCCCGAATAGTAACCGGGTGAACCAATGCGTTGAGTAATTCCAGTTTGTACTTATCATTGAAAACAATGCCTGCAAGAAAGGCCCTGTCCAGTATCCCATTCTTATAAGTACCTGCCCCAAAATGCTTTTGAATTTGTTCTTTTAAAATAGGATCCGAATTCATTAATCTTTTAGCTGCATCATCTGCGTAATAAACAGGTATACCCAAAGTTGAAAACACTTTGGCTACGGTTGATTTTCCAGAACCTATTCCACCGGTAATGCCTATGCGTAACATGAATTTTTGTGCCACCCAACGGTGAATTTTTGTTTATTCTGAAAGATAAATGAAAAACAACTAAGTGATCGACCTCAAACATGGAAAATAATTTCTTTTGCTTTTTACTCTTTGGAAGCCTATATCCAATTAAATGCAGCCAGGTAGCAATGTTTAAGTAATAATAGTAATGCTGCCTTTCCGTAACAATTGTTACATAAATGCCTGTATGAACAAGTTGATCCTATTGGAAGTGTTATAGCCAATCTGGAAGTCTGGACATTTCATAATTTTATAAACAAAAAATGAAAAGGAATATACTTTCATTGGGTTTCATGTTCATCCTAACGAGTTTTTCGTTTGGCCAAAACTCATTTCCTTATACATTGGAGTTAACGCCGGTGACATTCGTGTTTATCCAAACCCCGCAGAAAATTCCATTATGGTAAAATTTAACCTGGTAAATAAAACAAATGTGCATTTTTATATTACAAATTCACTGGAACAAGTAGCGAAACAAGAACAATTTGTAAACAATTCCACAGGGGTCAATATAATATCAATTAGCCTTAATGACATTCAATCGCAGGTATTAATGATTACGTTTGTATTTGACGACAAGTTTTTTGTAACAAAAAAGGTTATTAAGAATTAAAAAATAATTTCGTTATAAAACAGGCATGATGACAGATGAAAAATTATCACCAATCATCCAGGGAAAAGACCTGGTAAAACTTTATAAAACAAATGACTTAGTGCTTGTTGACGCAAGCGGAAGTCAGCACGCAAAAAAGAATTACCAGGAAAAACATTTAGAGGGTGCTTTGTTTATTGACTTGAATACGCAATTGGCAGACATCCAAGAGGATGTTTCCGTTGGAGGAAGACATCCGCTACCTGACATTGAAAAATTTGCTGGGGCTTTACCTGGATTGGGAATTTCTCCAAACAGCCATGTTGTAATTTATGATGATGCAAACGCTTCAAATGCAGCTGCGCGGTTTTGGTGGATGTTAAGATCTGCCGGTCATGAAAAAGTACAGGTATTGAATGGGGGTTTAGAAGCAGCGGAGAAGGCTGGATTTCCCATATCTGGTGAAATGGTAATTCCAAAAAAATCAGGTCCGTATAAAGTATCAACATGGATGCTGCCCTTAACTGATATGGAAGAAGTTGAGAAAGTTTCCAAAAATGAGAATTTCCTGGTGATTGATGTAAGAGACAGTGAACGTTATAAAGGAAATAAGGAGCCCATTGATTTAGTTGCAGGGCATATTCCAGGTGCAGTTAATGTTCCATTTACTACAAATATTGACAGCAACGGTATGTTTTTACCGCCTCATGATTTAAGAAACAAATACGACAATCTCTTTCAAAATAAAAAATCGGAAAATGTTATCGTTCATTGTGGTTCGGGGGTTACAGCTTGTCATACATTATTGGCAATTGCATATGCTGGTTTAGAAATTCCAAAACTATATGCAGGTTCCTGGAGCGAATGGTCACGAAATAATTTACCCATAGAAAAATCGAATTAAAAGACTGTTGTACCTGGAAATTCATCCTGTTGTTTCATAAAAAAACCCTGCACTCGGCAGGGCTTTTCATTGCAAGGCTTACTAACCTTTGATGATTATTTTTTATCAGCAACAACTGGCTTGTTCAATGCTGCAGTCCAATCCATAGAGATGGAACTTTTTTCTATTTTAATATAACTTCCCGGGTTAATTTCCAGGCTTAGTGTTCCATCTTCATTTATTTTGTTGATGGTACCATGAATACCGGCTATGGTTACCACTTTATCTCCCTTCTGTAAATTCTCGATAAATGTTTTTTGGTTTTTAGCTCTCTTAGCCTGCGGACGAATAAAGAATAACCAGAAAACGACGATCATTAAACCCAGGAAAATCAGGTTCATACTGCCAAAACCCGATGAAGGAGCGGCTTGTAATAATACTTGGTTCATTTATACTTGTTTTATTATTTGATAACTTCTACCCTGAAACTTAATGTCTGCCTGTCGTTTGGCGCCGTATTGGCTACAACATAAACTTCTTTGCGATGTTCACCGGCACTTTGGCCTGCACTGTTGAATAATGCTTTAATAACGCTTTCCTTGCCCGGGGCTATGGGCTCCTGTGGTTTTTCAGCCACTGTACATCCACAGCCCGCAGAAACATTGCTGACAATTAAAGGTTCGTTGCCGCTGTTTTTAAAACGGTATGTTACTTCTACGGTTTGTCCTTCTTTAACTTTTCCAAGATCCTGGTAACTCGAATCCACCCATTCGATGGTGGTGTTACCAGCGGGCTCCGCATTCACGGTCGTTTCAGTTTGGGCAGTTGTTTCATTATTTGCATCGCTGCTGCCGCATGCAGTAAAAATGAGTGCAGTACCCAGTACTAATAAATATTGTTTCATTGGTTATGCTGTTTTTTGAGAATTGCAAATGTAGGAAAAAACAGTTGCTTATGCTTTAGATACCTGTTTAAGGGGCATGCAATGATTTGAAAAAGAATATCAGGCTTTTTTAAAATCCTTTTTATCCATTTTACCTTGATCCACCAGTTCTTTATGAATATTATCAAGGATGCCGTTTATAAAATGTCCACTTTGCTCTGTGCTGTACTCTTTGGCCAGGTCAATATATTCATTGATGGTAACCTTTGGGGGAATGGTTTCAAAATAAAGAAATTCGCTGACGCCCATTTTCATTAAAATCATATCGAGCAGGGCAATGCGTTCCGCATCCCAGTTTTTTAATTTAGGATTGATAAAGGTAGAAAGGTGCTCGTCCTTTTCCAATACAGTATGAAGCAAAGTTTTAGCAAACTCCCATTTTTCATTGCTGATAAGCTCATAAAAGTCAATGCTGCCGGGCTTTTGCATAAAGGTTGCTAACAATTGCAAAACCTGGTCTGAATCATCTTCCCAACCGGTAAAATGTTCTTCAATATGGCTGATAAATAATTCTGACGGCAGTAAAAGCTGGTTAAGGATAAATTCCAAAATTTCTTTTTCTTCTTTCTTATCCCTGTCTTGTTTATTTATGTAAGTAATGTATTCCGGCGACTGAATTAACTGGAAATAATATTTCCTGACCAGGTCTTTGTCAATGATATTTCCGGGACGGGTTTTTAAAGCCCATGCTTTAAAGCTGTCATCTTCCAGCATTTTCCACATCAGTTCATTGCCGGCAATTTTGGTATTAACGTTCATATCCTGCTGGGTTGGCAGGTGTTTGGAAGCTTTTTGGTGTGCATCCTTTTCGGCGTAACGGGCAATTTCAGTAATGAAATAAACCAGGTAAATGAGTAGTTCGCGGGTTTGGTCAAAATGTTTCTGTAATATTTTAACCGGTTCTCCAGGCTTAAAATCTTTTTTCTGAGCAGACAAGGTATAGATGGTCTGCATTACTTTCACACGGATATTTCGTCTGCTAATCATTCCAAGAACTTTTTTTAAGGGTGCGAAGATATGTATTTGGAGAATGCTGATTTGTGAAAATCTGCAAACAAAGTTGAGATTAACAATTAATGCAAAATTGTCACTTTTAAAGTCGCGTTATTGATTTCTTAAATGCTTCCTCTGCCATGTTTAAACGATACCTGTAATAATGGCTTTAATATGGGCATTGGTACGAAATTCGTTTACATTTGCCGCCCGAGGTTCAGATACATCCGGGTTTCTTAAATAATTTAAACTCAAAATCAATACAAGTATGGCTAACAATTTAAACGTTACCCCTTTACATGACAGGGTAATTGTGAAACCAGCAAAAGCTGAAGAAAAAACTGCCGGTGGTATTATCATTCCTGATACCGCTAAAGAAAAACCTCAACGTGGAACTGTAGTTGCCGCTGGTCCTGGTAAAAAAGATGAGCCGGTTACTGTGAAAGTAGGCGATACTGTTTTATACGGTAAATATGCGGGTACTGAAATCCAGATTGAAGGCGATGACCTGCTGATCATGCGTGAAAGCGACATCTTAGCGATCGTTTAACCCCATTTGTGGAATAGCATTACAGGAAGCACAAGAGTGCGACGCTACGATAGGTACATAGTAGCATAGTTGCCGGGTTCAAAAACTGTAAAATCAGAAAAATTAAAAAACTTAAAATTAATAAAGATGGCAAAACAAATATTTTTCGACATCGAAGCCCGCAATAAGATGAAAAAGGGCGTTGATACTTTGGCCAATGCGGTTAAAGTAACCCTTGGACCAAAAGGCAGAAACGTGGTTTTAGAGAAAAAATTCGGATCACCTTCAGTTACCAAAGATGGTGTTACCGTAGCTAAAGAAATTGAACTGGAAGATCCTATTGAGAATATGGGTGCGCAGATGGTGAAAGAGGTTGCTTCTAAAACCGCTGACATTGCAGGTGACGGTACTACTACTGCAACCGTTCTTGCACAATCAATTATTGGCGAAGGTTTGAAAAACGTTGCTGCAGGTGCCAATCCAATGGACCTGAAGCGTGGTATTGACAAAGCGGTTATCAAAGTGATTGAATCTTTAAAAGGCATGTCACAAACCGTTGGTAACAACAATGAAAAAATTGAACAGGTTGCAACCATCTCTGCCAACAGCGACAGCGAAATTGGTAAACTGATTGCAGAAGCAATGACTAAAGTTGGTAAAGAAGGTGTAATTACTGTTGAAGAAGCAAAAGGAACCGATACTACTGTAGAAGTGGTAGAAGGTATGCAATTCGACCGTGGTTATATTTCTCCCTATTTTGTTACGAACAGCGAAAAAATGGAAGCTGAATTACAGAATCCATACATCCTGATCTATGACAAAAAGATCTCTGCAATGAAAGACATTCTTCACATCCTGGAGAAAGTTGCTCAAAGCGGTCGCCCGTTATTGATCATTGCTGAAGACCTGGAAGGTGAAGCTTTGGCTACATTGGTTGTAAACAAACTACGTGGAACTATCAAAGTTGCTGCTGTAAAAGCACCAGGCTTTGGAGACAGGAGAAAAGAAATGTTACAAGATATCGCTGTATTGACAAAAGGTATTGTGATCAGCGAAGAGCAGGGTTACAAATTAGAGAATGCTGATTTGTCTTACTTAGGAACTGCAGCTTCTGTAACCATCAATAAAGACAATACAACTGTTGTTGATGGTAAAGGTGAGAAAAATGAAATTGAAGCCCGCATCAACCAGATCAAATCACAGATTGAATCAACAACTTCTGATTACGATAAAGAAAAATTACAGGAACGCCTGGCTAAATTAAGTGGTGGTGTTGCCGTTCTTTATGTTGGTGCTGCTACTGAAGTTGAGATGAAAGAAAAGAAAGACCGTGTTGATGATGCTTTGCATGCAACAAGAGCTGCCGTTGAAGAGGGTATTGTACCTGGTGGTGGTGTTTCTTACATTCGTTCAATCAAAGCCATAGAAGATCTTAAAGGCATCAATGAAGACGAAACAACTGGTATCCAGATTGTAAAGCGTGCCATTGAAGAACCTTTACGCCAGATCGTAGCAAACTGCGGAATGGAAGGTAGCATCGTGGTACAAAAAGTGAAAGAAGGAACAGGCGATTACGGTTTCAATGCACGTACAGAAGTGTATGAGAACTTGTTTGCTGCCGGTGTTATCGATCCAACTAAAGTAACCCGTATTGCACTTGAAAATGCCGCATCAATTGCAGGTATGTTATTAACTACAGAATGTGTAATCGCTGATAAGCCAGAACCTAAATCTTCTTCTGCTCCTGCAATGCCAGGTGGTGGAATGGGAATGGATTATTAAGCATATCATCGAACAGGTTATTACGGTAACATGTTTGGTAAATTTTTCAAACCCCGCTGTGTTTCATGGCGGGGTTTGTTGTTTTGAAGCTTATTATATGAAATTTTATATGACTTATTAATTCATAAAATGGGAATAAGCCAAACAATCCATTGGTTTTTTTGTAGGAATGGATAACTCGCCCACAAGCATTTTTTTATCTTTGCCGCTTTGTATATAATTCATAAATCATTTAAAGTTTGATGATGGAAGACTGGCTTCAATATGTTTTTTTAGGAAATACGGTACAAAAATGGCTGATTGCATTGGGCATTATCCTGGCATTATTGCTTTTGGTAAGGATTATCAGAACCATTTTACTGAAGAAATTAAAGAAATGGGCCGAGAAAACAGAAACGACTGTTGACGATTTCATTATTGCTTTTGTACAGAAATCCATTCTGCCTATTCTGTATGTTTTTTCTATTTATTCAGGTTTGCATTATTTATGGCTTTCACCCAAGGCGGAACGAGTGCTGTATATTATTGTGGCATTGGTGGTCACTTTTTTTGTTATCAGACTTATAACATCCCTGCTTGGACATTTACTGAACTTATATGCAACTAAGAAAGGGGAAGAGCCTTCCAAAAAGCTACAAATGCGGGGCATCATGCTCGTAGTGAATGTTATTATCTGGGGCATAGGGTTGATTTTCCTTTTTGATAATTTAGGTTATGATGTTACGGCAGTAGTAGCAGGTTTAGGAATTGGTGGTATTGCGATTGCGCTGGCAGTTCAAAAAATACTGGGCGATATGTTCAGTTATTTTGTGATCTTTTTTGACCGGCCATTTGAGATTGGCGATTTTATAGTGATTGACAATTTTAAAGGAACGGTTGAACATGTAGGTTTAAAAACTACCCGGTTAAGAAGTCTTTCGGGTGAGGAACTGGTTTTCTCTAATACAGATCTTACCAATTCGAGACTCCAGAATTATAAGAAATTACAAAGAAGAAGAATAGCTTTTACTATCGGCGTCACTTATCAAACCACACAGGACCAATTAAAACAAATACCGGTAATGATAACACAGATCATCAATGGTATTGCAGATATTACACTGGACCGTGTTCATTTTATGTCCTTTGGAGCTTCAAGTCTTAACTACGAAATTGTTTATTTTGTAGAGTCCAGTGAATACAATTACTATATGGATATTCAGCAAAGGATTAACCTGGAAATAAACCAGGCATTTATAGATGCAGGAATTGAGTTTGCTTATCCTACCCAAACCTTATTTATGGAAGGGGTAATGGAGGCAGAGGAGCAGAAAAAACAGGGCGATTAATTACGGTCAAAAAATTATTCCGGGTATTGTAAATGATATATTGTTTTTTATAACTTCGATTCCGATTTGTCAGTTCATTGTGTTTTAAAGTCCTTATTTTATCTTACCTGTTAATCCTTTCGGGAAAAACCTGGTATCCTGGCCGAGAGGTTTGTTCGCTGCTGCGAATATTCAGGTTGACACCGCCATACAATTAATTAAAAGTCCCGCTATAATGCGGGATTTTTTTTGAAATTAATTACGAATGATTGAATCAATTATTCATGTTCCGATATCGCATCGATTAATGCCTTTTTATTTTCGGTTATCCATGCAGGCATGTTTTCTCCTTCCAGTATCCAATCATTATCCTCTGTTCTTTCCATTCTGAATTCATGCCGTTTTTCTTCCTCATCTTTTACATCCACACGGTAACTGGTTTGCTGGTGAATTTCAAAAGGTTGAAAGTTGTATTTTTTCCCTTGTATTTCTTTGCTAAAAAGTGTACTCATGTTTTCATGTTTGTAAGATGAAATTATTTAATTCTTTGATACCGCTGAATTTTCATTTTGGCATCGTTAACTTTAAGCAGAGAATTATAAACAGATGCAAAGAAATATTATTATAACCGGGGCTTCAGGGAATCTTGGTGCAGCTATTGTAGAAACATTTTCCAAAGAGGGATATACGGTTTTTGGTGTCGATCATCAAAGCAAGCCATTGTTCCAGCGATCTGAAATTTATTGGGAAGCAGGAGTTGATCTGCAGGATGCAGAAGCCACGCAATATATGGTGGATGATATTTTGGGACGGGAAAACGATATTAATGTTCTTGTTTGCACAGCTGGTGGCTTTATGATGGGAAATCTGGAAGAAACGGGAACCGGGGAATTTTTATCCCAATTCAATTTAAATTTTTTTACAGCATTCAATATTGTGAAGCCGGTTTTATTGCAAATGAAGAAACAAGGTGGCGGGAAAATATTTTTGGTGGGTGCCCGACCAGGCCATGATATCACAGAAGGAAGTCACAATGTAGCGTATGCGTTTTCAAAATCTTTGATATTCCGGTTAGCCGAATTATTAAATCATCAGTATAATCAACACGGAATTCAAACCTGGGTGATAGTACCCGGTACCATAGATACACCTCAAAACAGGGAAGCCATGCCCGAAAATGACTTTTCAAAATGGGTGTCACCATCAACCATAGCCGAAACGGTACTGGATTGTTGCAAAGGGAATATAAAGGAAGGTATGCTGATCTCCTTTTAATTTACAGCTGAATGTCTAATTTGTTTTTAGGCGCATTAAACCATTCTTCTCCGGGCTAATCTATGTACCCATAAAACTTAAATTAAACTCCCAAAGCAAATCTGGCAAAGCATTTGCAATACGGGGAGGAATTAAAACGGAAATTATGAAAGCAAAAATTTTAGCACTTGGTGCAGTTATTAGCCTGGGATTTGGTTCTTCAGTTTATGCCCAAAGCGGGTTAACAGTAAAAGCAGGTATTAATCTTGCGAATGTTTCAGTAACCGATAATGGAAGGGTGGACGATGCCAATGCATTAACCAGTTTCCAGGTAGGTGTAACGGGTGATGTACACCTAGGTGGCCCTATGTATTTACAACCCGGTATTTTTTATACGGGTAAAGGATCTAAAGTGCAGAATGGCGATCCATCATCTTATCCTTATTACAAAGCAACCTCTAATCCAAAGTATATAGAGGTTCCATTAAATGTGGTTTTTAAAGCACCTATTGGTGGTGAAACCAAATTTTTCGCCGGTGCTGGTCCTTACCTGGGCGTTGGTATTAACGGAAAAAATAAGGTTGAAGGAAAAAACATCATTGGTGTTGGATTTAAAAGCGAATCGGATATCGAGTTTTCTGATGATGATCCAACTACATTGAGTTATGAAGAAGGTGCAGGTTTGGGTATCGTTAAGCGATTTGATTATGGTTTAAATGGTATTGCCGGTATTGAAGCCAGGACGGTTGTTCTTTCTGTTGGTTATGGCTATGGTTTGGCCAAATTACAATCTGGTGATAATGACACGGAAGACAATAATAACAAACACCGTGTGATGAGTGTAACACTGGGTTTTAAATTCTAAACAATATTTTTTTAAGGAGAAAAGACTGTGCATCATGCACGGTCTTTTTTCGTTTATGAATGTTCACTTACTTTTGCGCTTCAATATGCGGTATGCGATATTCAAAATGGCTGGCTTTTTTTTCTGCAGGTTTATTATTTGCCGCTTGTTTTTTGCCATGGATCACGATTGAGTCCAGAGGTATTACCATTACAGGTTTTGATACAACGGGCACCCGCTGGAGCCCGCCGGGGAATTTGCATGCAGTATTAACTTTGTTTTACATTGTATTTACCCTGATAACCAGGATATGGGCCAAAAGATTAAACCTTTTTATTGCGGCTATCAATATGGCATGGGCCATTGGTAATTTTATCAGGATGGCTTTATGTGATGGTGGAGAATGTCCAGTAAGGCAATCAGGAATGTACCTGGCTTTATTGGCAACGATCTTAATGTTAGTGGCCAGCTTTTTCCCTCAGGTAAAAATGAATGATACAAAATATACTAACCCATAAATATTCTGGCGACAATGTATGCAGCTGCTGCCGCAGTAGCACCGGTAAGCATCATGCGAAATGCTGCGGAAAAAGATCGTTCACCTGTAAACCTGCTTTTCATCCAACCGGAAACAAAAAGACAGATAAGTGTTACTACAACAGAAATGTTGAAGGCATTTGAAGTGTTTGCAATAAATAAATAGGGGAGCAAAGGGATAAAGCCGCCAATAATATAGGAAAGGGCAATATTAATTCCGGAACGGGTTGCCTTTCCTTTTTCGGGTTGAATAAGAGAAGGTTCATATTTTTTTATAAATTCTTCCCAGTTCTTTTTGTCTTTTGATAATTCTTCCGTTGCATCTTCCTGCAGTGATTCACTTAAACCTAATTGGTTGAAAAAATTTTTCATTTCCTGTTTTTCATCATGATCCATTTCTTCCAGTGTTTCGTATTTTTTTTTCAGATCATGATGAAATTCTTTCCTGGTTGAATGAGCCGCTGATACACCGCCAATACCCATTGCAATGGATCCTGCTGCAACAGCAATAATGCCGGCTGCCACAATTACATTATTAGATTCAACAACTTTACTCAATCCGGCAGCCAGGGCAAAGGGGATGGTTAATCCATCACTTGTGCCTATAATTATATCGCGTAAACGTTCATAATTTCTTTCCTGTGTTAAATTCAAATTATGGTCTTTATTCACTTAAATTATTTTGGTCCGAAATTAAACAAACAAATTCCACCTCATCATTCTTATTTAATGGAATCTAAAACGGGCAGACTTTGTTTTATGATGTTTACGCATTCTTGTATTTGCTCCGCAGTAATAATTAATGGTGGTGCAAACCTGATCTTGTCTCCATGTGTAGGTTTGGCGATCAATCCAGCTTCTTTTAAATGAAGGCAGAGTTCCCATGCTGCATTACTGTTGCTATGATTGATTTCAATCGCATTCAGCAATCCTTTTCCACGGATCGTTTTGATATACGGGCTGTTTATGTTCTCCAATTCATCACGAAATAATTTCCCCATGGCATCTGCATTTTCTGCCATGTTCTCATCCAGCAGAACTTGCAACGAAACCATGGCTACTTTGCAGGCAAGCGGGTTTCCTCCATAAGTTGATCCATGATCACCGGGTTTGATGGTCATCATAATTTCATTATTGGCTAATACAACACTAACAGGCATCGTACCCCCACTGAGTGCTTTGCCAAGAATTAAAATATCAGGATGAACGTCTTCATGATCGCAGGCCAGCATTTTACCTGTGCGGCATAAACCAGTTTGAATTTCATCTGCCATAAATAAAACGTTTGCATTTTTACACAGTTCAAATGCTTTAGACAAGTATCCATGATCCGGCACAACCACACCAGCTTCGCCTTGAATGGGTTCAACCAAAAAACCAGCGATATTGGGTAATTGCAATGCTTCTTCCAATGCTTGCAGGTTATTGTAATCAATGATGCGAAAGCCGGGTGTATAGGGACCAAAATCACTGCGGGAGGATTCATCATTACTGAATGAAATAACCGTTGTTGTTCTTCCATGAAAATTATTTTTACAAACCAAAATGACGGCTTCATTCTCTTTTACTTTTTTTACCCGGTAGGCCCAACGCCTGCATAATTTGATGGCGGTTTCAACAGCTTCCACACCACTGTTCATAGGCAAAACTTTGTCATACTGAAATAAACCGGTAATGTATTTTTCAAATGGACCCAACTGGTCATTGTAAAAAGCCCTGCTGGTGAGCGTTAGTTTATTTGCCTGTTCAACAAATGCTTCCATGATGGCCGGATGGCAATGTCCCTGGTTGATGGCAGAATAACCACTCAAAAAGTCAAAATATTTTTTGCCTTCCACATCCCATACAAAAACACCTTCGCCACGGGAAAGTACGACGGGTAATGGATGATAATTATGTGCGCCATATTTTTCTTCCAGCGCTATATAATAATTCGTATTAGTTAATACGGTTGTATTCGTTTGCATATTGATCAATTTAAATTGAAAAAATAAGTATTCAGCCGGATGAAATCCGGAATGTAATGGGATCACTTAGTGATTCAGCAGATCAAGATTCTGATCAAGAAAAAATAATATGGTGGAAAGCGGTGTGATAATTATAAATTTCGGGTGTAAATTAAATTAATTATTCCGCCTGGTAAAACATTTTAAAAATGGACTATAAAATTCCGGCTAAAACAAGCATCGGTCATGTACATTTAAAAGTTTCTGACCTGAACAAAGCCCTGGGTTTTTACAGGGATCTGCTTGGGTTTGAAGTAACACAACGCTATGGCACAAACGCTGTTTTTCTTTCTGCAGGCGGGTATCATCACCATATAGGCCTGAATACATGGTACAGTAAGAATGCAGCACCCGCGGCAAAACAGGCTTGCGGTTTATTTCATGCAGCTATTTTGTATGATACCAAACAAGACCTGGCCAATATTTTGAAAAGATTAATGGATCATAAATA
>JAKFER010000073.1:0-23267 GCA_036675565.1 Chitinophagaceae bacterium | reverse complement strand
TAAAAAAATAGAGGATTATATCCTGAACCATTAAACTTTCAGGCTAAAAAACCGTCTTAAACTCTGTAAAATGGCACGTAAACAATCAATAATAGAAGAGCTAGAAAATATGGGTAGTTTGTTATTCGAACATCAACCTGCTCACATTTATCGCGTACCGGACGGGTATTTTGAAAACCTGCCCGACCTGATGCTTTTTAAAGTTTCCGTTGAAGAAGATTTAGATAATATAACATTGCCTCAAACTTACCAGGTTAAACCCGGTTATTTTGAATCTTTTCCTCAAAAAATGCTAGGCCTGGTCAAAGCCTCTGAAGAAGTTAATGTGGATGAAGAATTGGCTGAATTATCCCCTTTGTTAAGTGGTATTAAAAGAGAAAGTCCTTATACCGTTAAGGAAACATACTTTGATCAATCAAATATTCAGCCTGCGGCAGAAAAACATGAGGCTAAAGTGTTATCCATTTCCAGCCCTAAAAACTGGTTGCGATATACGGCGGCGGCAATTGTTATTGGAATTATAGCCATAAGCGGCGTGTGGTATTTTAACCAGACTACAAGCATTGACCCAATTGAAGACCCTTATGCATGGGTGAAACAAAAAACTAAAAAGATCAGTAATGATGACCTGGAATCTTTTATAGAATTGGCAAATATCGAGTCCAGCGCTCTTGAAACTAAAACATTAAACCCTGTGAAATCTGCCGAGTTAAATGAATTGATGGAAGATGTACCGGATTCAGAAATAATTGAATTTTTAAATGAAACCCCAGGCTCAGAAACCAATGGTGACCTGATCCTTAATTAAAAAAAAATGAAAAGATTTTTACTTATATGCAGTTTATCCGTTTTCTCAATCTTTGGCGCTTATAGCCAGGATGAAGGACAAAACGAACAGATCCGCGAAAAAATGAGCGAGTTTATCCAAAAAAGGATGAACCTTTCAAAAGCGGAAGCGGAAAAATTCAACCCGATTTTTTATCGCTATTTCCAGGATTGGCGTAAAACCTTAAATGACAATAAGGGTGACCGTCTTGTGCTGCAGCAAAAAGTTGCTGAACTCAGGTTGCGATATCGAAATGAATTTAAAAATGTTATTGGCGAACAAAGAAGTAACGAGATTTATAAGCAACAAGAGGTGTTTATCCGTGAATTGAGACAGCTTAAACAACAGCGTGATAAACGTGGAAAGAATTTTTAAATCTATTAAAGTTTATCCTTTCATAATTGGTGTTTTTCAATAGTCAGCAACGGCCATCTCCCCGAGATGGTCGTTTTTATTTTAAGTACCTGCTTTAAATATTGGTTTTTTAATATCATGGTAGAAAAGAAATGTCCAATTTTCTTCCTGTCCTTTTTGCCACCATTCCCGCCTCAATTGCATTGCCTTCTTACCATCATGATCATATTTGGCTACAAACTTGTTTTTCATTTGCATAAACTGAGGTGCTTCATCACCTCCAAAAAAAATAATTTGAGAACCTTCTTTAATCCAAAAAACCTGGTGAAAAGGTGAATGCCCGCCACTGTGTTTGTATTCAATATAATTATCGATCAAACCTTCATCTTCATTTAATAAAATAACCTGCGATGAATTTTTTAAAACTTCCAATTCTTCCGTGATGAAAGAAGAGAAACCTTTTTCAAATGCATAGGCCAATTCTTTTTCCTGTACATAATATACAGCGTTTGGTAAACTTAATTTGCGATGACCATCTGCTGTTGCAACGCCTACTCCACCCGCATGATCTTTATGTAAATGGGTTAATAAAACTTTTGTAACACTACCAGGGTCTATGCCTGCATTTTCCAGGTTTTTATGTAATTGTAATTGTCCTTCAGGAGTTGAAAAACCAAGACCAGCATCGAGTAATAAAATATCTTTTTCCGTTATTACAACAAATGGTTGTATTTCCACTAACAAACTACCAGTCGGTCTTTCTTGAAGATCATGTTCATCAATATTGAATGGAACAAATTGCTTGGTACCATCAATTGTAAAAGAGCCTTCTGAAAGTGGAATAATCTGCATTTGGTAATTTTCTTTGATAATTTATAACGCGGTTATTATTGAATGGTTCGTTTAACGAATGACCATTTGCCTGTCAGCATCCAATCTTATAAGTATAAATAACAGGATAGAAAAAGTTAAAAGCGATGTTCCTCCATAACTAACAAATGGCAATGGAATACCGATTACGGGTGCAAGACCGATCGTCATGGCCAGGTTAATTCCAATATGAAAAAATAAAACACCCGCAACACCATAAGCATAACACCTGGAAAAAGTACTCCGTTGTCTTTCGGCAACTGTGATGATGAGAAATAATAATGCGAGATAAACAATAATCAATACCATACTACCTACAAAACCAAAACCTTCACCTATTGTACAGAAAATAAAATCCGTTCTTTGTTCTGGCACAAAATCATAACGGGTCTGTGTGCCTTTCAGCAATCCACGGCCAAGAAAACGACCACTACCAATGGCGATCTTGGATTGCTTTACATTATAATCAGCCGTGTTCATGCGTGGACCGCTGGGCGCAGTACTGGCATCATAACCTTTCAGGTACTCCACAGGCACTTCCTTGCCGATGGTACTGTAGATCCTTTCTACCTGGTGGTTTTGCAAAACATTTTTAAAAATAAACGGCACACCAAAACGCTGTATCCCTACACAGAGCGCCCAGATGAGTACGATATTTATAAGTAATCCTTTATTACGCTTTATCTGCCTGCGCATACTGTAAGCCGTTAGCCCGGCAAAAACAGTTAATATGATAGCCAGTGTATTTTTTTCTAGCAACAATGTTAATACCACCAATGCCGCAACAGAAAACCCTATGATCAGAATAATGGATGGCAAGCCTTCCCGGTACATCACTAAAAAGAAAGAGAAGTAAACTAATGCAAGACCGGTTTCTTTTTGCAAAATGGTAAGTATAGCAGGCAAAATGGCAATAGCCGCCGCGATCAACTGGCTTTTGGTTTTTGAAAAATCAGTTTCATTCAACGATAGATATTTGGCCAATGCCAGACAAACGGGAATTTTGCAGAATTCAGCGGGTTGAAACTGGAATCCGCCGATCCGGATAATGGATTCTGTTCCCTTTATTTCCGTGTGAAAAGGAAATACCAGTAATAATAACAAAATACCGAAGGCATACCACAAATTAGCGGTGGCCGCAAAGAATTTACTATCTGTTACCAGGATGAATACACCGATGATTACAGATAAAATGAAAAAGATAAATTGCTTGCTATAATCTGTTTTAAAAGTCAGGAAACTTGTAATCACGTTGTCTCCTTCCACATAGGTAGCACCAAAAATTGCAGTGATGCCAATGCCTACAATTAATAAGTAAAGGCCAACCAGGCGCCAGTCGATTCCCTTGGAAATGGCAGGATTTCGTTGATTCATATACGTTATACTAATGGCCGGTTTTTAAAATATTCTTCTTTGGGCAGAATGGCTTCCCATTCAAATACAGGTGGCCATTTTTCTTCTGTTGGCAAAGATGCAGGTACACCTGATCTTTCAATCAAAACATAATTTTTTAAATAGGCGCTGTCGTTTGTCATCTCGAACCATTTGAAAGCCCTTATTGAATCTTCTATATACTGCAATCTTTCTAAATAGGAAGGCATCAGGTTTGCGTTTGCAATCTCTTCTACCTTCTTTAACCTTTCAGGGCGTAGCGTATCATTCAAATATTTTTCCATGAGAATAGATGAAATAGGTCCGGCCCATGTACCACCGTAACCAGCATTTTCCACGATCACAGCAATGGCAATTTTTGGATTTTCTCTAGGTGCAAAACAAACAAAAACTGAATTATCTTTTAACTGAACTCGTTTACGTTCAATGATGCGATAGTTTTCCGCGGTGCCTGTTTTGGCTGCAACATTTATTCCGGGTATAGCTGCTGAACGGGCTGTTCCTCTTTCTACCACATCCTGCATTCCACTAATTACTTCTTCAAAAGCATCATCCGAAATATGCGTTAACACTTCATGTTTTACGCGGTACTTATTTAATATTGTATCGGCTTCGGTTTCATCATCTATCTTTTTTACAAAGTGAGGTGTGTAATAATATCCCTTATTTGCAATCAAGCAGATGGCATTAGCTAGTTGCAAAGGAGTTGTTGTCATCATATCCTGGCCAATGCCCAGTGTTAAATTGGTACAGGAACTCCAGCTTCCGCGATATACTGTATTGTAACGACTTGTATCAGGAATATTTGCATTGTCTTCACTCGGAAGGTCAATTCCCAGCTTTGTTCCAAGTCCGAATGCATTCATATAATCTTTCCACTTTGCATATCCCACTTTTACATTTCCATATTTGGGATTGTCGACCGTAAGCCTGTAGATATGCGTATAGTAAGCGTTACATGAGTTGGCGATGGATAAACGAAGGTTTGCCGCATGGCCTCCGCCTGCATGCGTACACCGCACGGGGCGGTTACAACCGTAATATGCACCGTTACATGGATACCCAAATGAGGGTGTGATCACCCCTTCATCCAAAGCAACCAAGGCACCAATGGGTTTAAATGTAGAACCCGGCGGATACTGACCTTTGATTGCCCTGTTTAATAAAGGTGCAGAAACATCCAGGGTCAGTCTTGCAAAGTTTTTTTGTTTATCAGAACCAGTGAGATCGTTTGGATTAAAATTGGGTCCGGAAACCATTGTGAGTATACCGCCAGTTTTAGGTTCAATGGCAACGATGGCGCCTACTTTATTGTTCATCATTTTTTCGGCTAGTTGCTGCAACTCTACATCAATATATGTTCGCAGGTTGCGACCTGCTACTGCTGCTGTATCAAATTCACCATTCTCATACCTGCCAACCAACCTGTTTTTATTATCCTTGATTAAATACTGAATACCGCGCTGTCCCCTTAAAATTTCTTCGTAGAAGGACTCTAAACCGTTTCTGCCAACATAATCACCGGGTATATAATAATTATTGGACCGGGCAATGATACCGGAGTCCACTTCACCAATATATCCAAGGATCTGGGCGGCCACATTATATGGATACGTACGAACAGGCCTTTCCTGCAAATAAAATCCATTCGTAAAACGCCACATGTTTTCTTCCAGCCTTGCATGTTTTTCTGGTGAAAGCAATCCTTCAAATACAGATGGGCGGTATCGACCATTGCGAATGATAGATGTAACAATGCGTTGTTTAAATTCGGCTGTATCAATTTCAAGCAGACGGCACAGGTATGCTGTATCAACACCGCGAACCTGGGTAGGTGTAACCATCAAATCGAACATGATGGTATTATTTAAGATGGGGCGATTTAAACGATCATAAATTATTCCACGTGGAGGAAATACTCTTTTTGGAAAGACGGCATTGTCCAAAGCCAGTTGTTTATACTTGCTGGAGAGAACCTGCAGGTTAAATAATTGTATGCTGATGATTATAAAAGTTACCAGGAAAATCAGCCTAACAATATAGCTTCTTGATTGATTAAAAACAGACATATATGTGTTCAGGAAATTGAGAAAAGGAGCGGTAAAAAATTCCGCTACAAATTACAACATTATAAAAGTATGGATGAATAATAAATACATAAAGTTGGCAGCATTTATACGAAAATGGAAAATCTTATATGGAATGAAACGCTTATCAGGCTGTATTAGTACGAAAACGCAGGCGTCTTGGAAATAATATTTCAGTAAGAATAATCAACAACATGCTTATCCCTGTTGTTGCTAAAACCTTCAACAAAAAACTGAGGAAAGAGCCAAAACTTAACCACTCCAAAAACACCAGGTAAAAATTATGGAGGAAAGTAAGTACCAGGGCATACACCAGGTAAGGTGTCCATCCCATGCTTTTGGGTGATGGTTCCCGGTAATTAAATTCTGAAATGTCTTTTGGTGTCAGCACATTGATGACAAAGGGTCTTGCATAAGCTATCAATACACAGGCTGCAGCATGCAATCCCGGAGTCATGGTGAAATAATCTAGACTAAGGCCTGTAAAAAAACCAATGACCATCAACCAGAAGCGGCTAATAGAAAACGGCAACCATAAAATAAAAAGGAAATAAATAATGGGTACAACAAATTGGTGCAATGGCGGAATATTATCCAATACAAATACCTGCACCAGGATAAATACCAGGAAACGGATAATATTTTTCAACAGGTCACTCACCGGTTAGCTGGTTTTACTTCATCAATTTTTTTTCTTGTTTCTTCATCAAGCAGCACTTGCTCCGCCCGATTAAGATTTTCAACCACAAACACCTGTTGCAGGTTATAAAAATTTGCACTCGTCGCCACCTTAATAAGATATAAGCCTGTTGTTTTATCTATCAAAACACTGCTTACGGTTCCGATCAAATGATCTGGCGGAAAATTATAACTGTATACACTTGTTAATACAGTATCCCCTTTTTTGATTTCTTCATTCTTTGGAATACCCTTCAACAACAAATGTTTGGGGTCAGTGCCATCCCATTCTATTGAGCCAAACTCTTTTGTTTTTTTGAGGGATGCATTTACCTTACTTTGAATATGCAGCAGGCTCATTACCTGGCTAAAGTTTGGGCTCACATTTACCACAACACCCACTACGCTTCCATCAGAATTCAACACAGCCATGTTATCTGTAATACCATGTTTGGCACCACGGTTCAATTGAATATAGTTTCGCTGCCTGCTAACAGAATTGTTGATCACTTTTGCCTCCCGCCATAAATACCTTCTATATTGTTCAATGGAATCTTCTCTTAATGTATCAACCCTGACCTGCATACCGGTATCAGGCACCAGGAAATTTTGTTGCATGATGTTCAACAATGAATCATTCATCCGGTGTACCCGGCGATTCTCCTCGCCCTGGTGAAAATAATCATCCAGCTTATCATAACGGGTATTAACACTGCCGGTAATCTCGTTGGCAATCCCTAAAAAACTTGCCTGGTGAAATCGATTATACTTAAAAAGAAAATAAAGTGCCACAAACTGCAGGATAAAGAATGTGAGCAAATTAAAATAGCGGCGGATGAAGAGAAAAATATTGCGCATGAAGTAATCCCTGGTTGAATGCTACGAGTAATGGGCCCATCCTGCAACCCATTCAAAAAAACCCATAGTAAATATTTATCTCATAACAAATGGATACCTGTCATAGTTTTTCAATGCAATACCAGTGCCCCGCACTACACTTTTAAGTGGATCATCAGCAACGTGGACCGGTAATTTTATTTTTTGACTTAGTCTTTTATCTAATCCACGCAATAAAGCACCACCACCCGTCAAGTAAAGACCACGGCGATAAATATCCGAAGCCAGCTCCGGCGGGGTTTGCTCCAACGCTTTTAAAATAGCTTCCTCTATTTTGAAAATGCTTTTATCGAGAGCTTCTGCAATTTCCTGGAAACTGACCATGATCTGTTTGGGAATACCTGTTACCAGGTCACGTCCATTAACCGGAATGTCATCCGGGGGATTTTCAAGATCTTTCATGGCTGCGCCTACCTGGATTTTGATTTGTTCGGCAGTGCGTTCTCCAATTAATAAACTATGATAGCGGCGAAGTGCCTCCATAATATCTGCTGTAAATTCATCACCCGCAATCCTGATTGACTGGTCGCAAACAATACCGGCGAGTGCAATCACGGTAATCCCGGTTGTACCACCACCAATATCAATGATCATGTTACCAACAGGTTCTTCTACATCTATGCCAATACCCAGGGCGGCTGCCATGGGCTCATGAATCAGGTAAACTTCTTTAGCGCCGGCTTGTTCAGCACTGTCTCTTACTGCTCTTTTTTCCACTTCCGTAATGGAAGAAGGAATACAGATCATCATTCGCCAGCTTGGAGGAAATAAGGGTTTTTTGGGATAAACGAGTTTGATCAGCTCCCGGATCATTAATTCAGCCGCATTGAAATCCGCGATCACACCATCTTTCAAGGGCCGGACAGTACGAATGCTTTCATGCGTTTTTTCGTGCATCATCAATGCCCTTTTGCCTACCGCCAATACTTCTTTCGGATTATTTCGATTCAATGCCACAATACTTGGCTCATTCACCACTACTTCGTCATTATGTATAATGAGGGTATTTGCAGTTCCCAGGTCAATAGCTATTTCTTGTGTAAACCAGTTAAAAAGTCCCATTTATTTGGATTGGATTTAATGTTGGCAAAATTGGAGGAAATTATTTACATAAACAAAGCAAACACATGCTATTTGCCATGTTGGTCATTTTATTTTGGGAATTGATTTTTTGGATTTATTAAATATGATCAAGCCATGAAGAATTTATTACATAACGTCAGGCTGTTTTTAAAAGTATAGCTTAAAGATACTGTTTGCAATTTTTTTTTACTGAACTCATTTTCAGAAATCACTTTATATAAAAGATATCTCCTACCCTTATGCATATGCGAAACATCCTCTATTTCATCAGGAATGGAATCCTAATATCCGTTCAATTTCGGGTGGCAATTTGGGTAGTTTTCTTCTTTCAATTAAAAAGCTGGTTAACTGGGCGATCTCTTTAAAAATATAATGTTTGTCTGCCGCCGCTTTCAGGTAATCTTTCCCTGTGCTGCCACCAGTGCCAATACGGGTTCCGATCATCCGGTGAACCATGTTCATATGCCTGTGTCGCCAGGCACTCAATTGTTCGTCAATTTCAAGCAGGTTATTTAACAATTGAAAAGGTAGTTGTAACATGGGATAACCCCGGTATAGCATAATAAACAGGGCTGCGCGGTTGGCTGCACTTGTAAATGCACGATTGGTATGTCCTTCTTTCAAAAAAAGATCATCAAAGTGCTCCACGTTATTCTTTTCAGCTTCGGCAAGACTGTTGGCATATCGAAACTGGTATTCCTTCCAGTAAACATCTGCAATTCCCTGGCTTATTTTATCTTCCTGTGAAAAAGTAGTTTCCAATTCTTTCCAATTCTTTTCGTCCTTGAAGAAAGGAATTCTTTCAAGCCAGTCATTGACTAATTCTATCAGTGATTTTCCTGATTCGGCTTCTTTAATCAAGGATACATGTTCCGGTTTTAACTGGTGCGTATAATATTCCTGTCCATGGCGGTTATCAAATTTCAAGCCCAGTTTTGCTTCCAGGAGTTTAAACTGCCAGCTTTGAAAACCAGATGCCGGCCTCAGCATATCCCTGAAATCCAGGAAATCCATAGGCGTCATGGTTTCCATTATATCGATCTGGTGAACAAGAACCCGAAGAATTGTGACCATCCTGCTGAGCCGATGCGTGACCAGTTGCAGGTCAGGTGAATTGTCATTGATCGCTGGCCTCCCCATGATTTCAGCCACAGAATCAGCTTCATGATGTAGTTGTTTAAACCAAAGTTCATATGCCTGGTGAATGACAATAAAAAGCATTTCATCATGGGCATAGAGATTATGCTTTAAACTCTCGGGATGTTGAGCTGCAAGAATTTTATCAAGCTGCAAATAATCGTGGTAGTGGACATCTATATTTTTCATGGACCAGGTTTTTAACAGGTAAGCAAGGTATTGGAATCAGGCAATGGTGAATTATCTGAATTCAAATCCGATATCGCTTCGATAATACATGCCATTAAAGTTAACAAGACTCATTTTTTCTTTTGATCGCCCGGCTGCCTCTGACAGGTTTTCGCCAAAAGAAGTGATGCAAAAAATGCGGCCACCATTGGTTACCAATTGTTCATTTTCTTTCTTTACTGCAGCCAAAAACAAAAGGCTGTTATCATCTTCCACATTTTCCAAACCTTTGATCTCGTAACCGGTCATGTGCTCATTGGGATATCCACCACTTACGGCCATGATGGTGCAGGCAGATCTTTTGTCGGTTTCAATGCGCATATTATTCAATTTTCCTTCGGATGTTGCCTGCATTAATAAAACCAGGTCATTTTTCAAACGAGGCATTACAACTTCTGTTTCCGGATCGCCCATCCTGCAATTATATTCAATAACAAAAGGATCATCACCAACCTTCATCAATCCAATAAATACAAATCCATGATATTTCAATCCAGCATCTTTTAATCCTTTAATGGTGGGTTTAATAACCCGCTCTTCTACTTTTTTCATAAAAGATTCATCTGCAAACGGCACAGGACTTACGGCGCCCATTCCCCCGGTATTTAAACCCGTTTCACCTTCACCCACTTTTTTATAATCTTTGGCTTCGGGCAAAATCACGTAACCATCACCGTCAGTTAAAACAAAAACAGAAAGTTCTATCCCATCCAGGAAAGATTCAACCACAACCCGTTTCCCTGCTTCTCCAAATTTTGCCCGTTGAATCATTAATTCAAATTCGGCTACTGCTTCCAGGTGATTTTGACAAATGACCACACCTTTTCCTGATGCCAATCCATCGGCTTTTAACACAACCGGCAACGAATGCTGCTGCAGGTAAAGCACACCATCTGCATAATTATCTATAGTAAATTCTTTATAAGAAGCAGTTGGTATATTGTTTTTTTGCATGAAGGCTTTTGCAAAAGCCTTGCTGCCTTCAAGCATTGCTGCTTCCTGGGAAGGACCAATAATATGCAGCTCTTCTAATGCAGGTTCTTTTTGTAAATAATTTACAATACCATTAACCAGCGGATCTTCAGGACCCACAATCACCATATTTATATTCTCTGAAATGCAGACCTCTTTTATTTTTTCAAAATCATTTAATGAAATTGAAAGATTGGTTCCACACAAAGCCGTACCGGCATTTCCGGGAGCAATAAACAAATGTGAGCAGTAAGGACTTTGAGTCAGTTTCCAGGCCAGGGCATGTTCCCTGCCACCTGCGCCAAGGAGTAGGATTCGCATATAGTGTAGGTTTAGTAAAGAGTTGCGAATATCGGCCAAGATTGTTAAAGATGAAATGAATTATTTGCGAGTTGGATATTTTCTTTATTTTGTCGCGATTATAAAATTTTAACATAAAAATTTTACCAGTCTATGAACCAGGTAGCTATCGACAAAAGTCATCCACCCGCGTTATATATTTTGTTCTTTACCGAGATGTGGGAACGTTTCAGTTATTATGGAATGCGTGCACTCTTAGTACTTTTTCTTATATCATCATTGACGGAAGGTGGATGGGGCTGGGAACGCAAGGATGCTGCATTACTTTACGGCATATACACTGGGCTGGTATATTTGACACCCATCATAGGCGGATTGATTGCCGATAAATTATTAGGCTATAGAAAAGCAGTTATACTGGGGGCTTTAATAATGACAATTGGCCATGCCAGTATGGCTTTTGAGACAAGTTTCTTTTTTTATCTGGGTTTAACCTGCCTCATTATAGGTAATGGTTTATTTAAACCCAATATTTCCTCTATTGTAGGTCAATTATATACTGATGAAAAGAAAAAAGATTCGGCATATACAATATTTTACATGGGGATTAATGCAGGTGCGTTTTTAGGTATTCTCCTTTGCGGATATATTGGAGAAAATATCGGCTGGAGTTACGGTTTCGGATTGGCAGGTGTTTTCATGTTTTTTGGCATGTTGCAATTTTCATTTGCACAAAAAATATTTGGCAGGATTGGCCTTTCACCAAAAGAAACGATTGCTCACGATGAAATACAGGATGCTGGTGCGTATGTTCACAACAAAGCATCTGATTATGACAAAAAACCAGAAGTAGCTACAGAAGAAATGCCTAAACATATTGCCCGCGATCGCATCATTGTAATCTCTGTTTTTGCTTTTTTCACTATTTTCTTTTGGTGGGCTTTTGAGCAGGCCGGTGGGTCAATGACTATTTTTGCAGCTGATTACACTGCCAGATTATTGTCTGGTGGTGCTGCAACTTCATTTAAAGTGATCAACACAATATTAACCGTGGTTCCCATGATCATCCTGACCGGTGTGTTGATTAACCTTTTCAAAAAAACATTCTCCACCTATTCACTTTCAAGTATTTTTTTAAGCACCAGCTTTGTTATTATCTGGGGTTTGGTTATCTGGATGTTATGGAGAGAATATAATGCAGAAGCTACGGAAGTACCTGCATCATGGTTTGGTATCCTGAATTCATTTTTCATTATTTCACTTGCTCCATTATTTTCAAAAATCTGGGAAAGTAAATACAATCCAACCGGGCCGGTAAAATTTGCTGTTGGCCTAATATTATTGGGAATAGGTTTTGCAATCCTTGCCTATGGAAGTATGTCCATTGAACAAGGAGCTAAAACTGCCTCAGTAAGTATGCTTTGGTTGATCCTTGCCTACTTGTTTCATACAATGGGAGAACTATGCGTGTCACCTGTAGGTCTTTCTTATGTCAGTAAATTAGCCCCGGTAAAACTGGTTGGATTAATGTTTGGTATTTGGTTTGTTTCAAACTTTATTGCAAATCTTTTAGCAGGTGTTACAGGAAGTTATATTGATCCAATTGTAGAGAAATATTCTATGTCATTCTTCTTTCTGATTTTCACCATTGTTCCAATTATTGCAGGCTTTATCATGTTAGGTTTAAATAAGTTCCTGGTGAAAAAAATGCACGGTTTTCATTAATCTAATTACATCATTTTCTTACAACAGCGATGTGCTTCACATCGCTGTTCTTTTTAGATGAAGTCCAGGTGCCCATATTTTTTTCCCAGGATGGCAAAGTCATCTGCACCCAGCCAGTTCTTTAAAACTGTGGCATATACATTTTTGAAATCGACCTTGTATTTCAAATCGCCTTCATCCAGATCTGAGAGATCGGGCAATTCATTCAGAATTCCTTTCTGCTTTAAAGCGCCGCTTACAAAGAACATATTATTCGCTGTGCCGTGATCGGTGCCTCCACTGGCATTTTGAGAAACCCTTCTGCCAAATTCAGAAAACGTCATCAGCAATACATCATCAAAGCGATTATTAGCTTTCATGTCTTTTGTAAAAGCAGAAACAGCATCATTTAACTCGGTAAATAATCTTTGCTGCTGTGCCTGTTGATTGATATGTGTATCGAAACTTCCGAGCGACAGGTAATAAACCTTGGTGTTGATATCTGAAAAGATGAGGGATGAAATCGTTTTCAGATTTTGTCCCAGTTCTGTTTTAGGGTATTCCGATTGGGTTGGCTTGAATTTACTTTTTTCAAAAATATAATCCGCTGAAGAAATCGTTTGGGCTAATGTTTTATATAAATATTCCACAGGTTCTTCATCATTTGCATGCGAATGATTTTGAGCGATATCTTTAAAAAAGCGTTGATTCGCCGTGCCAAATAAACGTTTGGGATCCTTCATAGCAATGGCGTTGTTGTTATCACCTTTCATGGACAAACTCAAAACATCATCCAATTCCAAAGCAAAAGTGGGTTTATCACATCCGGCGCATTGCGCATCAAGATAGCGGCCAATCCATCCTGTATTCAGGTATTGGCTGCTTTCACTGGCAGTTTGCCAGATATCCATGCTTCTGAAATGTGACCTGTCAGGATTTGGATAACCAACACTGTTTAAAATTCCCAAGTTGCCATCATTGTATAAATCACGGAAACCAGTAAGCGAAGGATGTAGCGCCGCATCATCTGTTATCAATAATGCCTTGCTTTTATCAATGGAAAGCCTGGGCCTGCTGCTGTAATAAATATCATTACGGACAGGAATAACCGTATTCAATCCATCATTGCCACCACTTAGCTGCAGTATGACCACCACTTTATTTCCGGCAGGGACCTTAGCATTGCCTTCAAAAGCCTTCAAAAACTTAGGAACAATAAAAGAAGCGGTTGCCAATGAACCAATCTGTAAAAATTCTCTGCGTTTGATGACCATGATTAAACTCCGGTTTTGAAAATCATTACATGATTTTTTTTATCAACTCTTCATACACTTTTAGCACATCTGGTATTCTGGGGTGCTCATTAATTGAAAAGTGGCCGATTTAATAAAGTTCTCCCGGCTACTTGAATCCAAATATTTTTTTACCAATCCAGGATTCACACCAGTTTTTGTTTGCAGCAATAACACAGTGATCGTTTCCTGTAATTTTTCTTTAGGGATGTTATTAAAATACCCGAAGTAACGATCCCAGTCAATAATCGCCTGAATAGGGCGTCCACTTTTACCCATCCCCTTATTTTTTAATTTTGACTTCTGCTCAACATCATTTCGGCCCATCATTTGGTCATCATCATCTTTTGGCCTTATATTTAATGTATCCACATCATTTATCAGCATAGGCAATCGCATGCGCATCATCAGCGATGAACTGTCGATCCAGGATTTTCCACCAGGCCATCCTGCTACATTAGGTGGATAAAAAAATACCTGGCCAAGCAGGCGCTGCAAGAGTAAAATGGCCTCTTCATTTTGCACTTCCATTGGTAATATGCGTTGTATCCCTGCTAATAATTCGATTGGAGATTTGATAATGGATCCGATATTTTTTTGGTCATAAAACCATTCACTCGTAAAAATATCTTCCATCAGTTTCGATATTTCATAATTGCTTTGATAAAACCGATCGGCCAACCATTCTATTCTTGTTGCATCCGGGACTTCATTCACAAAAAACTTATCAACTTTTTGGGTTATGAATTTTGCGGTTTGTTTCTGTTCCAATAAAATATCCAAGACTTCATCGCCCTGCAGGTTACCGGTAATACCCAAAACCGTTTTGCTGCCAGCGTCGTGCTGGAACCGGCGAAAAATAAATTCTCCCTGCACATTAGCACCCCAACCGGTAAATGCACGGGCAGCATCCTTAATATCAGATTCAGTGTAGTTACCACGTCCAAGCGTAAACAATTCCATTACCTCCCGTGCAAAATTTTCATTTGGGTGATCTTTTCGATTCTGGTTATTGTTTAAAAAGTTTATCATGGCTGCACTCTTTGAAACTTCGTGCAACATATCCCGAAAATTACCCAGGGCATTACGACGGATTATATCCAGTAATTGTTGTTGATAAAATATATTCAGGTTCCGACAGGCAAAATGTCCATGCCAGAAAAAAGCCATTTTTTCGCGAAGTTGGGCACTGCTTTTAATCATTTCTTCCAACCATGTAAGATTGAGATTCCGGATGCTTTCCCTTTGCTTTTTTTGGATCATTTTTCTTTCATCAGCAGTCAATTCCTTTCTTTTTTGTTGCCGGCCTGCTTCACCAACACCCAGATATAATCCTTGCAGGTAATTATCGGCAACATTGATATATGAGGGTTTTTTAGCAGAAGCTTTTTCTAATGCATTATATAACTGATGCGGAGTAGCAAGGGCAAGATCTTTTAATTGTTCTGCAGCAGGACCAAACCCGGCACGCCAGAAAAGGTGCTGGTTCTTTTGTTGATTCATTAAGGACATCCGGGCGGGGGTTTTGTCAATAGACTGATAAATACAGCATTTGTTTAATGTCTCACCAAATATATTAAAGCTCGCTTTTTAATTGCTGAAAAATCTCTTTCATCCCAGGTCCCATGTTTCCCGTTTGCCTTCCTGCATTTTCCCTGATATAATTAATACGACGGTCAATATCCGGGTGGCTGCTGGCCCATTCACTAACGGAAACATGCACACTGTTTTTAAGCAATTGGAAAAGATCAATAAATCCATTACTGCTGATTCCTCTGTCTTCAATTAATTGTAGTCCAAGTAAATCAGCCTCTTTTTCATAAGAACGGCTGTAAGACAAATTCTTTAATTGCTCTGCACGGTTTAATAAAACTCCGCCAATGGAACCCATATCACCAACAATAAAATACAAAACAACAGCAGATGAAAATTGCCTGAAGATGGACCGGGTAGTATGTCGTTGTTCAATATGCATAAACTCATGCGCCAGCAATGCCGCCAAAGTTTCAGGATCATTAATTTCTTTCAACATCTCATCATACACAATAATGTGACCACCCGGCAAGGCAAATGCATTTAGTATTTCCCCTTTTACTACTGTTACCTGTACCGAGTAAATGGATTGGATATTAAGCTGGCTATAAAATCGCATAACCGTTTCCGTTGCAGGCTCGTTAACAGTCATGCCTGCAGTTAACTGGTCAAAGATTTCATTACCCACTTGTATTTCATAAGCAGGAGAAACTGTTTTTGCCAAATAACCTGCAATAGCAGGCACTATTACAATAAACAACAATGAAAGAAAAATGAAAATTACACCCGCAAACTTTACCAGCCGGATTGTTTGCCTGCCCATATATTTGTGCAAAAATGAACGCTCATCTTTCCTGGTCTGCTTTTCCAATTGTTCTATAAATGCGTTCTGGTGAGGTACCAGTTTTTGCAAAGGCCAGCCGGGATAATGAATGATGTTATGTTCAACCTTTACTTTATCAATTGGCCAGTACAATATTTTTGGATCCCGATCTTCAACCCAATTGATTACAATTTTATTTTTTTGTAATGCAATGGAAACCTGGTGTGGCTCTCTTCCTTCTGACTGGTATGTACCGGTGTAGGTTTCCATGAATTTTTATTAGCATAGTAATAAATGCTTCAAAAGCGATATTACTAAAATGCCTGCTAAATAAAATTAAAATTACCCGATTTTACCTGGCCATTAAAATCCTGAAACCTACATACAACCCAGACATATTATTCAGGCTGCTGTTTACAGTAAAAGACTTTGAAGTGGCATTATCTACATTACCCAGAGACTGTGTTTTTATTTTAACCTTCTCGTATTGCAAATAAACCAGGTTATTAAATCCTGTTTCCAGGTGTAACTTTTTATTGACCTGGAAAGAGATGCCAGGATAAATGCCAGCATTAACATTATAACCTTTGTTGGTTGAAATATAATCCGTTCCATGTTTGGTTTCACCATCAAAGATGTTTGCACCCATTCTGCCTTGTCCAAAAATATAAAACCGGCTGGCAATTGGAAGATACTTGCGCAAATAAATGCCGGCACCATAATAATTATTAGTGGTTTCATTACTTCCATTTTTCTGGATTTGACTGGAAAACGAAAGATCCCCTCCGACTATCAAATTTTCTTTAATGGCAATACCAATCGCCGGACTTATATAAAAGTTTGATGTTTTATTTTCAATGGTTGAACCCTCCAGTTTATTTTCCTGGCTGCTGTATCCAATTCCGCCACCAAGCAGAATTGATCCTTTTGAAATTTGTGCATAAATGGATGAAGAAGTGAAAACAACAATAGTAATAAGTGTAAATAATTTTCCCATGACCGTTAGTTTTAGTGATTTTTTATAAAAATCAAATATGTAAAACAAAAAGGAAGCACTGTTATGTAATCACTTCCTTTAACGAAGAATTATACAAACTAAAACCAAAATTAAAAAGATGGTGCAGCGAATTGTATTTTCTCATCTCACATCAATACATCGCTGCCAAAATATTCATGTAAACATGCTGGCAGGTGAATACCTTCTGCCGCCTGGTTATTTTCCAGCAGGCAGGCCAGTATGCGCGGCAAAGCCAGTGAACTTCCATTTAAAGTATGTACCAATTTTGTTTTTCCATCCGCATCTTTAAAACGCACTTTCATCCGGTTTGACTGGTAAGTTTCAAAGTTTGAAACAGAACTTACTTCAAGCCATTTTTCCTGGGCTGCGCTATACACTTCAAAATCATAAGTGATGGCTGAAGCAAAACCCATATCGCCACCGCATAACCGTAAAATGCGGTAAGGCAGCTCAAGACTGTTTAATAATTTTTCTACATGCTCCACCATTTCATCCAGTGCTTCATAACTTTTATCGGGATGTGTGATCTGCACGATTTCCACTTTATCAAATTGATGCAGGCGGTTTAGTCCTCTTACATCTTTACCATAACTTCCTGCCTCTCTTCTAAAGCAGGGTGTGTAAGCTGTCATCTTTACTGGCAAAGAAGTTTCCTTCATCATTTCATCGCGGTAAATATTCGTCAATGGAACTTCAGAAGTCGGTATCAAATAAAAATTATCTTCTGTTGCATGATACATTTGCCCTTCTTTATCCGGCAGTTGCCCGGTTCCAAATGCGGATGCTTCATTAACCATTAACGGCGGTTGCATTTCCAGGTAACCTGCTGCCGTATTAAAATCCAAAAAATATTGAATAAGGGAGCGCTGCAATTTTGCACCTTTTCCTTTATACACCGGGAATCCGCTCCCGGTAATTTTGGTGCCCAATTCAAAATCGATGATATCATATTTTTTGGTTAGTTCCCAATGGGGTAATGCCTGCTCAGGAAGTTTGGGCAGATTACCACCTTCCCTTACAACTTCATTTTCTTCGGGTGTTTTTCCCGGGGGTACTTCTTTAGCAGGTAGATTGGGAAGTTGCACCAGTTGATCGTGGAGATTCTTTTCAACTTCTGATAATAAAGGTTCAATGGAATCTAAAGTGGTTTTCAATTGTTCCACTTCCTTTTTCTTCTCTTCCGCAGCTGCTTTTTCACCTTTAGCCATTAACTGACCGATTAATTTTGAAGCAGCATTTACCTGGGCCTTTGTTTCATCATACTGGAAGGTATATTTTTTACGTTGCTCATTCAGTTCCAAAATAGAATCAACTAATTGTACATCCTTAAAATTTTTGATCGTCAATCTTTCCTTAACCCATTCCGGATCCTGGCTTAAAACCTGTAACTGCAACATGTATTTAAAATTTAGCGGCAAAGATAAACATGGATGCAGGTAATATAAAATGATATGCAGGATTAGTTAACGTTCTTACGCAATCTTTGGTTGATTATCTTTGCGCCATGATTAGAAATGATGATTTGCAACAGCGTTGGTGGAAACTGGAAGCAGAATTAATTGAGCGTTTTGGTAAAAAACCTGATCTTGAAACGATCTTATTCCTTATAGGCATCCAGGAATATGGCCAGATACGGAAAAAATTTTCCAAGGAACAAAAACAAGATCTGATGCATGTGGCCGTTTGCCATTTACTTTCGCAAAGCGGGTATTATGAAATGGAAAAAGTGGATGAAGATGGCTGGCCACATTTCAGGCAATTAAAACCCATTCCTGCTTTTGATACTTTTGAACAGGAGAATTTTATAAAAGACCATGTACTCCTATATTTTCAAACAAACACGTTGCAAGCTTCAGAATAAATAATAAAAATGATTCGAAAAAAAATTTCCATTTTAGTCTGCCTGCTGTTAACAGGTTTTTTTGTTTTTGCACAACAGGATGTGAAGATTAAAAAGAAAGATCGTAAAAAAGATATTGAAATGGTGACCAGCCAGGGCACTATGATCTTACGTTTAAGCGATTCCACTCCACTGCACCGCGATAATTTTATCAGGTTGGTAAAATCAGGATATTATAACAATGTTCTTTTTCACCGGGTCATAAAAAATTTTATGATACAGGCTGGTGATCCCGGAAGTCGTGGTGCAGTGGCTGGTATTCCATTAGGAAATGGCGGACCAGGTTATACCATTCCAGCAGAATTCCGTCCTTCCTTATTTCATCAAAAAGGTGCATTGGCTGCAGCCCGTATGGGTGATGATGTGAATCCGGAAAAAGCCAGTAGCGGCAGCCAGTTTTATATTGTACAAGGAAAGGTTTTTACCGATGGTGCATTGGATACGCTTGAAAACACCCGTTTAAAAGGTATAAAACTACCCTTGGCTCACCGGGAAGTTTATAAAACGCTGGGTGGTACCCCACACCTGGATCAGAATTATACTGTTTTTGGTGAATTGATTTCCGGAATGGAAGTGCTCGACGCTATTGCATCTACGGAAACCAGTAAGGCAACCGACCGCGACAGGCCATTAACAGATGTAAAGATCCTGGATGTGAAACTCATTAAAAGAAAAAAGAAATAATACACTTCTCTTGAAAATATGTTTTTATTACAGGGCTTTTAATAATATTTGCAACTCCTAAAAGAAATGACATATGAATTTTCCTGCTGAACTCAAATACACCAAAGACCATGAGTGGATTCGCCTGGAAGGCAATACTGCAACCATTGGCATTACCGAATTTGCACAAAAAGAATTAGGTGATATTGTTTATGTGGAAGTTGAAACCATTGGAAAAAGCTTAAAGGCTAATGAAGTTTTTGGCACCGTTGAAGCAGTGAAAACTGTTTCAGATCTTTTTCTGCCCGTCGATGGCATTATCAATGAATTGAATGGTGCATTATCTTCTCAACCTGAATTGGTAAACAGCGATCCATACGGTAAAGGCTGGATGATTAAAATGACCGTTGACAATCCACAGGATGTTGAAGCATTAATGGATGCAGCTGCTTATGAAGAGATGGTAGGATAATCATTTCAAACCCTGAATTTGAATAAAAAGGTTTCCACGTTATTGGTTGCTTTCGCATTTTTTGTGTTGGCAACTATTTTATTTTTATTACCCGGGGCCAGTTTCCCCAAAGAAAACTGGTTAACACCGTTCTTCAGGTTTATCGGTTTTGATAAATGGGTTCATGCCACTATTTTTTTTGTACTGGTTTATTTATGGAGCAGGGCTTCCTTTCACCGGACTACACTAATGGCGAGGAAAAAAGTTTTTCTTTTTATCCTCTTCACATTTATAGCATATGGAGTTTTAATTGAATTTGTTCAAAAAGAATTTATCGTAAACCGCTCATTTGAGTTGTTAGATATAGCCGCAGATACAGGCGGGGCAGTACTTGGTTTTTTATTCGCCAGCAGAAGGTTTATAAAAAAAGAGACCCCTGTAGAAACAGGGGTCGTTAACCAAAACTAACTGCTTATGAGAAAATCGAAATTTTAATGATCAGATCATTAAAACAATATTTTTTAAAGAAGACTCCTGTAGAAACAGGGGTCGTTAACCAAAACTAACTGCTTATGAGAAAATTGAATTCGTTTATATAAAGATCTAAATGTTCTTATTACTCTTCTTCTATTACAAATTTACTGCCAAGAAAATAAAGGTGCTGTTAATGAAAGTTTAAACATCCTTTTTCTTCTTTCTACTATAGTTCATATACTATGCCAAAATTTTGTTCAAGTTGTTAAGTATTTCAGCTATCCGCGTATGAGTAACGTTTTAAGCCATTTAAAAAAACATAAATAAATTAATTTGTACCAGGGGAAAATTTTCACCCTTCCCTTCACAGGTAAATCTGCTAAGTAAAACCCTCAAAAGAATTTGGAATGCTGTGAAAAAAAAACCCCAAAAAAGTGTGGCGTAATTGAAACAGTACAGCCCAATTAATCCTGGGTGGTCATTTTTTCTGAGTTTTCAGCAAACTGGAGTGCATCAATAAATTCCTGTATCTCGCCATTTAAAACAGCATCCAAGTTATAGGCAGTAAACCCGATCCGGTGGTCTGTAACACGACCTTGAGGATAATTATAAGTCCTGATCTTGGCACTTCGGTCACCTGTACTTACCAAACTTTTACGGTGGCGGCTTATTTCATCTTCCTGTTTCCGCACCTGCTCTTCATAAAGTTTAGTCCGCATCATTTGCATAGCCTTTTCCCGGTTGCCCAACTGGCTTCTTTCTGTCTGGCAAATAATCACCAAGCCAGTAGGAATATGCGTTAACATTACTTTTGTTTCTACTTTGTTTACATTCTGTCCACCCGCACCACCACTCCTGGATGTTTCCATTTTTACATCACTTTCCCTTAATTCCACATCCACTTCTTCCGCTTCCGGCATTACGGCTACGGTAGCCGCACTCGTATGCACCCTGCCGCTGGTTTCCGTATCCGGAACCCTTTGCACCCGGTGAACCCCGCTTTCAAATTTCAAAGTGCCATAAACATCATCGCCTGTTACTTCAACCTGCACTTCTTTAAAACCGCCCGCTGTTCCTTCGTTTTCGCTTAGTATGGCAGTCTTCCATCCCTTTTTCTCACAATATTTTAAATACATCCGCAACAGATCGCCTGCAAAAAGACTGGCTTCATCGCCGCCGGTTCCGGCCCTGATCTCCAAAATGGCATTTTTCTCGTCTTGCGGATCTTTTGGAATTAAAAGCTGCCGGATATATGCCTCCTGTTTTTCAATCTTTTCTTCCAGCTCCGGCGATTCCAGTTTGGCCATTTCCCGCAATTCCTCATCACTCCCATTCATAGCTTCCTTATAAAAAACCTGGTCATCCAGCAATTTTTTATAAGCCTCGTATGCATTCACAATTTTTTCCAGTCCACGGTATTCCTTACTGGTTGCTTTATATTTTTGATTGTCGTTTACAATTTCCGGGTTGGTGAGCGCAACAGACAATTGATCGAAACGGGCTTTTATAGCTTCTAACTTGTGTAACATTTGTTTTGCGTTATTTTTATGTAACCGGCAACAGTAATCCTGTTTGGCTTCTGTTGCGTCGCACCCTTCGGCAATATTGCATTCTTCAACAAAAAAGGTGTGCAAAGTTAATTGAAACAACGCATGGAATTTCGCAAAATAAAGGCTGATCAAATATTTAACGGTTACCAGTTTATCAGTGGCAATATGGTTTTGGTGCTTGATCAGCAGGGCACAATACAGGAGATTGTTGAAGAGGAACAGGCAGGCAGCGATATAGAATATTATCCCGGCTTCCTCAGTCCCGGATTCATCAACTGCCATTGTCACCTGGAATTGAGCCACCTCAAAAATCAAATTCCAACAGGGACGGGGCTGGTTGATTTTTTATTAAATGTTGTTCAAAAAAGAGTTTTGCCCGATACCCCACTTTCTCAAGAAAAAACGCAGGTTGACAAATGGAAGGCAATCCAGGATGCAGAAAAAGAAATGTATGAAAGTGGTATTTCAGCTGTTGGCGACATATGTAATACAACTGATTCAATTGAAGCGAAAAAGACCAGCCGTATGCAATGGTATAATTTCATTGAAGTGCTGAATCTTTCAGATGCCAAAGCAAATGAAGTGATCCATGAAAATCAAAAGATACTAAACCAGTTTTTAAAGGAGCTTCCTGCACATCCATCAAACATAACCAGCCATGCCCCTTATACAGTAAGTCCGCAAACAGCAAAGCTTATTAATGAATCAACCAAACAAAAAATCATTTCAGTTCATAACCAGGAAACCCCTGCTGAAAATGAATTATTTGAAACAGGCGAAGGTGAATTTTTAAAGCTGTACGATTTTTTTAATTTACCAAAATCACCATTACCCATCACCGGCAAAAGGAGTTTACCAAGCTGGCTGCCTACGTTTACCAACCAACAAAATGTATTATTGATACATAATACTTTTACTAACAAAGCAGACCTTGCATTTGCTTGCGATCATGCAAAAAAATTTGGTCTGAATTTGTTTTACTGCTTTTGCGTAAATGCTAACCTGTACATAGAAAATAAAATACCACCGGTTGAG
>JAKFER010000095.1:0-3819 GCA_036675565.1 Chitinophagaceae bacterium | reverse complement strand
ATACTCAAAAAGGTTCGTTTCTTTTTCTTTAGCCATGTCTCACTTTATTTTCAAAAGATATTTTGTTTGCCATCGTCCGGTTCCCTGATCAACATTACTTGCGACGCTCCTTTCAGGGTTCTGTTCACTGCTCAACTTTCTGAACTGATATTCAATGGGATATGAAGGTTTTTTGGAGATTAAATCCATTTTTCACTCATCCAATACTCCCAAAGATCCCATTCAGCACATTCAGGCGCTGCGAATTTAGCGGATTGCAAATAAAGTAGGATAGCCTGATTTTCAGTCGGCTGACTTATCCACAGGCCGGGGATAAATGTGGGGAAAATGCGGCTGACAATACCTGTTTTTCAATCTTTTCACAAAGCAGGATACCATAAAACAGCCAAACTATTCCTCCGTCAAAAAGACATTCCGGCTACCATAGCCACACTTACTGCATACTATCTTCATACCTTGTTCGCTTCCCGCCGAAACCGAAACAAAGCAAACACGAAGCAGGTACGAAGCAAACAGGAAGAAGGTAGCCTGAAAATATAGTTTTTGAACGTTTTTACCCTGCCTTTGGTATGCTTTATCCGGCCAGTATCCGGCTACCATCCTGTAACGAAGCAGCTACGAAGGCACGAAGTAAACAGTCAGAGTATCCTGGCCGAGACTCGCCTGAGTAGTAAAATGCTATTTCTTTGCCCTACATTTATTGTTCTATCCATTTAACCTTTGAAAAAATGAAAATAAGATCTGCGTTTTTTTTGGGGATTTTAATTGCTTTCCCGTTATCGTCTTTGACACAGGAAATGGAAAATAGATTGAATTCTTGGGCACAGCAAAATCCTATAGAAAAATTATACTTGCATATTGATAGAGAAAATTATTATGCGGGTCAAACTTTTTGGGGTAAAGGATATTTCATGTCTGGATTTCTGCCGTCAACAAGCAGTACGGCATTATACGTGGAGCTTCTTAACAGTCGCTCCGAATTGATTCTAAGGAATGTATTCCCCGTTTACGGAGGCATGGCCCCTGTCCAGTTAACGCTGCCAGACAGTTTATCTACAAATTTATACCAGATACGGGCATATACGCCACTTATGTTGAATCAGTCCGGTTTTACCTTTAGCCGTTACATCAAAGTTTATGGAAAAGAAAATAAAAGAGTAAACAACAGTGAATTGCAAACTAACAACAAGCTAATATTCTTCCCGGAAGGAGGAAATTTCATCACCGGTCTTTTAAATATTGTGGCCTTTAAATCAATGGACAAAAGTGGTGTGCCTCTGCCTGTTGAAGGGAATATCAGAAATAGCAAAAACGAGCTAATATGCCGCTTTAAAAGTGTACATGACGGAATGGGGTCTTTTTCTATTGTCCCCATCAAAGGCGAAACCTATTATGCTATGACGAACCAGTCGGAGCAGAAATATTTTCTCCCGCCGCAAGCAGATGATGGAATTGTGTTCAACATTACAGATGCACCGGGAATGAAGCGGTTTAAAATAGTGCAAGGCGGACAAAATGATCTTTTTAAGCCAGCTTATATGATTGGCCAGGTACAAAACACTATTATTTTCAAGCAATGGCTGCAGGGCGATAAAAAAGAAATTATTGGCTCTGTAAAAACAAATGATCTTTATTCGGGAATACTGCAACTCACCTTATTCAATAAAGACAACATGCCGCTTGCGGAGCGTATTACATTTGTTGATAACAAAGAGTATGTTTTGCCTGCTGGACTAAATGTTGATACATTAGATACAGGTAAAAGGAAACACAACCATTTTACACTCGTGTTGCCGGATACCCTGATAGGCAATTTCTCGTTATCGATTACCGATGCTGATTATGAAAGCTCAGAAAACAGGCCTTTTAATATTTACTCATCGTTTTTGTTAAGCAGCGATATCAAAGGTTATATACATAATCCTTCTTATTATTTCAACACCCCCGTCGATTCCGTAAAGAATGCGCTTGAACTGGTAATGATGACCAACGGTTGGACACGGTTTAAATGGTCAGACGTAATTCATAACAAGCTGCCAAAGCCACTGTATAAAGATCCGGGATATATTAAATTAAGCGGGAAAGTTAATATTGCCGGAACGAAAAAACCTATTGCAGACAAAGACATTCTTTTATTTATAGCACCTGCCGATTCTGTAGGCATTGCCAAAGGCACATCCGTTCTGCTTCATACCGATTCCTCTGGTCGCTTTAAAGCAGACTCCTTGATTTTTTATGGAAAAATGAAAATGCTCTTCTCAGAAGTAAGAGGAAGAAAAAATGAATTTATCCGGGTACTATTAGATGGGGATTCGCTGACCCGGACCTATCCCATAGCACCGGACCCGATGCCCTTTCCTGAAAAAAATAGTACGGTTGCTCAGCACAAAATGGATGTAGCTTATAAAGAGTATATAAATGCCAAAGGTATTACACTGGAAAATGTAACTGTACGTGCAATAGAAAAATCACCATTGGATAAACTAGATGAGGAATATTCAAGCGGCTATTTTTCAGGAGCAACGCATAGTACCCGGTTGGATGTAAGAAACGAAACTTATGCTGGAGATATTTTCCAATATTTACGAGAGCGGATACCCGGTCTTAAAATTTCTTTTGAAACCGGCGATTATGTTCTGCATTACCGGGGAGGCAATCTGTCTTATTATGTAAATAATGGCGTAGACAGCCCAGGTAATGTAACATTATTTTTGAACGAGATGCCGTCCAATACCGTTGTCCTGGAAACGGTTCCGTTAAACGAAATTGCCCTTGTAAAATTATTCCCCACCTCAACCGCTGCTCCCGGGGGTGGTGCCGCACTGGCTATTTATACAAAGAAAGGAAGAGATTCGTTTATGCCAACAGCAACAGCTACTGATATCGTTACCTATCAGGGTTATACCATCATAAAAGAATTTTATAATCCTGAATATGAAGGCGCCTCTGAAAATAGTACATCGAACCGCCGCATAACGCTTAAATGGATTCCCGATATTATTGTTACCGGTTCAAATACGAGCATACCAGTCACTTTTTATAATAACGACCGGACGAAGCGCTTTAAAATTGTTGCTGAAGGTATTACCAGTGAGGGTCGTATACTGATGCTTGAAAAGATAATTGGACCCCGGTAAGGAGGATTAAATGGAACAATATTGAAAACTATTTGATTGGTAAGGAAAGCAAAGGGGTAAATTGTTTGCGTTCGGTATGGAATTCATTGATATATATAAGAACTTATCTCAAAATACCTTAGTTACATGAGGATGGCAGCGAGGTAGAGAAAGGCTTGGAAGTTGTAAGCTTTTCGTTCATCACGCACCACACATTTTCTGAAGTTGTGTAGCCAGGAGAAGAAACGTTCCACGGTCCAGCATTTCTTGTAATGCCGCAGTTTTCTTTCATTGCGTCCTTGGTTTTTTTCCGATTTCGCTTGTGCGGGCAATCAGCTCGATGCTTTTTTCTTTAGGTGCGCATCCAAAAAGAGATCACTGTCATGGGCTCTGTCGGGCACCATACGCCTGACCTTGGCCCCTGCAAAGAGCTTTTTACCTTAGTTGGCTCTTCCCAAAAGTAGGCGGCCGTTGTGTGTTGCGCATGGGCAAGTGTGATAGCGAAACACCAACAACCGAAATAAGGAGTCTACCCTGAGCATGTCGGATATAAAGTTTAGTGTCCTACATTCGCTTTGTTGCGGCGAGTCCGGCCAATTAATATGTTTTTGTCAGTCAGAGTATCCTGGCCGAGACTCGCCTGAGAAGTAGCATCTTTTCTTTCAGGTTTTGCATTTAAGACAATAATTACAAAACAAAATAA
>JAKFER010000004.1:0-23338 GCA_036675565.1 Chitinophagaceae bacterium | reverse complement strand
TGCATCAAAGATCAATAAAGAATTAGGATGGAAACCTTCTGTGACATTTGAAGAAGGGCTTTCTCAAACTATCGATTGGTACCTGGAAAATGAAGAATGGCTGAAGCATGTAACAAGCGGGGAGTATCAGCAATACTACGAACAGCAATATAGTAAGTAGAAAAGCTGGCCACAGATAACACGGATTAACACAGATGTTTTCACTTCGTGAAAAGGGTTGGCCACAAATTGTACAAAGAACACACCAGGAATGTATCAGATGCTAATCTTCTCCCTATTTATTAGTGTTCATTCGTGTAATTCGTGGCTCAAAAAAAACCGCAGTCCATTATTCCTTATCTGTGTTCATCTGTGTAAATCTCCCGAAGTGTCGGGACAAGTTGTGGCAAAAAAAATCATAAGCGGCAATTAAATAAAAATTATGAAAGGAATTATATTGGCCGGGGGATCGGGTACAAGGCTATATCCCATTACCAAAGCTATCAGCAAACAACTGATGCCGATCTATGATAAGCCGATGATCTATTACCCGCTTTCTACGCTGATGATGGCAGGGATCAAAGAAGTGCTGATCATTACTACACCGGAAGACAATGCATCGTTTAAACGATTGCTGGGAGACGGATCGCATGTAGGTTGCCGTTTTGAATATGCCATACAGGAAGTGCCTAACGGATTGGCGCAGGCTTTTGTTATTGGCGCTGATTTTATCGGCAACGATAAAGTGGCCCTGGTATTAGGCGATAATATTTTTTATGGCACAGGTCTTGGCAGCCAGTTAAAAGCATTGAATGAAATAGAAGGCGGTTATGTATTCGCTTACCAGGTAAGCGATCCTGAACGTTATGGGGTGGTGGAATTTGATGGTAATATGAAAGCGATCAGTATTGAAGAAAAACCTGCACAGCCGAAATCAAATTATGCGGTGCCGGGTTTATATTTTTATGATAATGAAGTGGTGAAGATTGCCAGGGAATTAAAACCTTCTCCACGGGGAGAATATGAGATAACCGATGTGAACAAGGAATATTTACGACAGGGAAAATTAAAAGTGGCAGTTCTGGACCGGGGTACCGCCTGGCTGGATACAGGTACCTTTGATTCTTTAAGTGATGCCAGTGAATTTGTAAGAGTGATTGAAAAAAGACAAGGAACGAAAATCGGTTGTATTGAAGAAGTGGCTTACCGGAATGGTTTTATTGATAATGAAAAATTGATGAAGCTGGCTGAAGGGTTGAATAAAAGTGGGTATGGAATTTATTTGAAGAAGATGGTTGATTAATCAAAAACTTCTTATACTTCATCTTTGGTTGCAAACCTGCTTTCTATATTTTTAAAGGTCAGGTTCTAAATATCCCTTAACCCTTGTCGGCAAAAATTTCTTTTAAAAAATATCCAATAAACTAAGATTGTAACCTAATGGCTACCGATCGTCCCAGAATTTTTTTTCCTAATCTCGATAGTTTAAGATTCCTGGCTTTTTTATTGGTTTTCTTTCAACATGGGTTATATAATGCTTTTAAATCCTTTGAAGGTGAAAGTTATTTATCAGACAGGCTTATCAATTTTTTTTTATTGGGGGGTGGCACAGGCGTGCAGATATTCTTTGTATTGAGTGGGTTTCTTATCACTTACCTTCTATTGAATGAACTGAAAACCGCTGGCTCAATTGATTTAAAAAAGTTTTATATCCGTCGTACTCTACGCATCTGGCCCTTATATTATGCCACCGTCTTTTTTGCTTTTATAATTTATCCTTATTTAAAATCTTTCATCGGCATTGACTCTGCTCTGTGCTCAAGACCTTGGTATTACTTTACTTTCTTGGCCAATTTCGATTCTATACATATTAGTCAAACTTGCCCCGGTCACAGCGCCATGACACAAGGTATTGTATGGTCTGTATCCATAGAAGAACAGTTTTATATTTTTTGGCCCTTGCTATTTAAATTGCTTCCTTCCTCAAAACACAGGTTGATTTTTCCTTCTGTAATTTTTGCCTGTATTGCGTTTCGAATATATGCAGAAGGGGAACAATGGGTGTTGCATTTTCATACGTTTGCAGTCATGGGCGATTTGGCTATAGGCGGTTTTTTTGCGTATTTAACGATACATAATCAAAAGTTTTTATCAAGAGTGAAGGAGCTTCGCCGAAAAACGATTGCATTTTGTTACCTGCTTATTTTTGCTTGTTATTTTTTTCAAGATTTGATTTTTGTATTTCCCGGGGCCAAAATTTTTGACAGGCTGATCTTTGATTTTTTCTGGGCCTTTATCATCATGGAACAATGTTTTGCAAAAAATACCTTATATCCTTTGGGCAGGAACCAGCATTTTTCAAATCTTGGAAAGATATCATACGGACTTTACATGTTGCATCCGATAGGAATTTTAATAACTGATATAGCTTTAAGAGTGTTAAGGATCGATAATAACAGCTTCATCATTTTACTGACAGGGGGCTTTGTCAGCCTTGGCTTGAGTATCCTAATCGCTAAATTGAGTTATAAATGGTTGGAATCTCCATTCCTTAAGTTAAAAGATAGGTTTGCCATTGTAAAAACAGGTCGTCAGTAGCAGGAAGTTGTCAACCATCAGATCTCATCATTGAAAATAGAGTCAACAATTGAATCAAACTAAATCACTTTATTTGCCAGGACTGAATGGTATCAGAGCAATCGCCGCTTTGCTGGTAGTGCTGTCACATATAAGCTTGCAAATAGGAGAGCTTGGATTCCCTGCCAAAGGGAGTATTAATATGGCTGGATATGGCGTTACAATGTTTTTTGTATTAAGTGGCTACCTCATCACAACTTTGTTATTAAAAGAGCATGATAAAACAGAAACGATTTCTTTGCGTAAGTTTTATCTACGCCGTATTCTTCGTATCTGGCCTATTTATTACCTGGCTCTGTTCATTGCTATTACCTGGGTTATTATCAATGAGCAACCCATTAGTAGTGGAGATACTTTCTTTTATGTTTTCTTAATGGCGAATGTTCCTTTTGTATTTGGAGGAATTATCGGTCCAGTGGCGCAACTGTGGAGTGTAGGGGTAGAGGAACAATTTTACTTATTCTGGCCCTGGCTGTTCAGGTGGAAGAGAAAACTTCCATATATTATGATAGGCATTATTGTTTTATTTTTTTCTTTGCGGTTGATACTCCGGGTGGTGGAGAATGGCAAATGGTACACTTTTGTGGGTGTTACCCGTTTCCATTGCATGGCTATTGGCGGTTTAGGTGCATGGGCAATCCATTATAAAAAAGGGTTTATCAAAAAATTGTATCACCCTGCATTGCAGGTAATGTGCTGGCTGGTATTAGCCATATCCATTTACCGGCCTTTGCATATCTTTTCAATCATTGATGGCGAGTTATATGCCATTTTGTTCCTGGTTATCATCATTAATGTTAGTACGAATCCCAAAACTCTTGTAAAATTGGAGCATCGGGTAATTAACTGGATGGGACGAATATCATATGGCATTTATGTATATCATACGTTTGCTATGATTATTGGTTTTAGCTTGTTTAAACGCTGGTTGCCCGCATCTCGTGGTTTTGAGATTATTGTTTATATACTTGTAACCGCCATTACCCTGATAATGGCCCATATTTCATTTTATTATTTTGAATCATGGTTTTTGCGCAAAAAGGATCGATTTGCCGTGGTACCTAGTACTAACGTTCTACCTGCTAAAAATTAAAGCAGATTATACTCCGTAATTTTTTCATCGACAGCCAAATTTTTTTTGATTTCATGAGCCTTAAGAAGCAAGCTATTAGCGGCCTGTTCTGGACATTTGGACAACAGTTCAGTTCACAGTTGATAATGATGGCCGTGCAAATTGTTCTTGCGAGGCTTTTGATGCCAGAGGCTTTTGGATTGATTGCCATGTTACAGATCTTTATCTCACTGGGCAACACTTTGATGGATAGTGGCATGACAAATTCACTAATCCGCACACCTCAGGCTGACCAACGTGATTACTCTACCATTTTTTTTATGAACATGGGCATAAGTAGTGTGCTCTACCTGATGATATTTCTTTTCGCTCCTCTTGCCAGTGATTTTTATAGGCAACCCCAATTAACTCCAATTTTAAGGGTATATGCTATTTCTATTATTATCCAAGCTCTTGTAGCGGTACAGACAACAAGGCTTACAAAGGCTATGAATTTCAGACTGCAAATGCTGATGGAATTACCTGCTACCCTACTTGGTTCAGGCGCAGGTCTATGGCTTGCTTATCGGGGATATGGAGTCTGGGCGCTGGTCTGGATGTATCTTACCCGCTCAACTATCTGGGCAGCATTGCACTGGATTTTTGCAGACTGGCGGCCTGCTTTAATCTTTGACAGGGAAAAATTCAAAACCCATTTTAGTTTTGGGTACAAGCTTACGCTATCGGGGTTGCTGGATACGATTTATACAAACAGTTACAGCGTATTGATCGGAAGATTTTTTAATATAAGCCAGTTAGGTTTCTATGACCGGGCTTTTGCATTCAGAAGCATCCCTCTCAACACCATTTCGTCTGCTTTGTTCAAGGTTTCTTATCCAATGTTTTCTTCCATACAGCATGATGATGTACGCTTGAAAAGCGTGTATAAAAGAGTGATGCAACAAGTACTTTTCTGGGTGGCACCCCTGATGATTTATTGTTGCCTGGTGGCCAAACCTGTTTTCAGTTGGCTGCTTACTGAAAAATGGTTGCCCGCCGTTCCTTATTTCCAGATACTTTGTATAGCAGGGATATTGTTCCCGTTGCATGTATATAATCTGAATATTCTCAACGTAAAGGGCAGAAGCGATTTATTCTTAAAGCTGGAAGTCGTCAAAAAGTTAATGATAACCATTTTGATCATCTGTGCGATGCCTTTTGGAATTTATGGATTATTATATTCCCAGGTAATATCCACTGTTTTAGCGTTTCTTATCAATTCTTTTTATAGCGGTAAAATTATTAACTATCCTACCATGGAACAGATAAAAGATATCCTGCCCACTCTTTTATTGGCTTTATTAGTTGGATTAATCTGTTGGTCAGCTAATCATTTCTTTATTGGCAGGATTGAGTTTAATGATTTTATTGTTATTGCAATGAATAGTTTATTTTTTGCCATCTTATATATAGGGGGTGCTATTATATTCCGGATTCCCGCTGTTCTTGAAATTAAACAAATAATTTTTAAAAAATGATCCCTGTTACCAAACCCTTTCTTCCGCCCCAAGAAGAATATGAAAAATATTTGCCCGGTATCTGGCAGCGTCAGTGGCTAACTAATATGGGGCCGCTTGCCAGTGAACTGGAGTTAAAACTTAAACAACATCTTCATCTAAACCACCTGCTGTTTGTCACCAATGGTACAGTCGCATTACAAATGGCTATTAAAGCGTTGGATCTGAAAGGAGAAATTATCACTACTCCCTTTTCTTTTATTGCTACTACCAGCAGCATCGTGTGGGAAGGATGCAAACCTGTTTTTGTGGATATAGATGCCAAGTCTCTGAACATTGATGCAACGAAAATAGAATCAGCCATTACGCCAGAAACTTCTGCTATCCTGACTACTCATGTTTACGGGAATCCCTGTGATGTGGAACTGATAGAAAAAATAGCTCAAAAACATAAATTGAAAGTAATTTATGACGGGGCCCATGCATTCGGAGTAAAAGTTAACGGGCATTCCATTTTTGACTATGGAGATATCTCTACCTGTAGCCTCCATGCCACCAAATTATACCATTCGGGAGAGGGGGGGCTGGTTGTAACAAAAAATAAAGACTTGCTGAAAAAACTGGCCTTTATAAGAAACTTTGGTTTCAACGGACCTGAGGCATTTGCTGAATTGGGGATTAATGGAAAAAATTCCGAGTTTCATGCTGCTATGGGATTGGTAAACCTGAATTATATAGAAGCTATTTATGGGAAAAGAAAATTGCTGACAGAGCGTTACCAGACCATGTTAAAAAAAGCGAAAGCCTTTATTCCACAGTGGCATGCCAAAGCAAGTTTAAATTATGCTTACTTTCCCATTGTATTCGAGTCAGAAGATATTGCTGTTAAGATCTTTGAGGAATTAAAAGCAAATGAAATTTTCGCAAGACGTTATTTTTATCCCTCGTTAGCAAGCGTACTTCCTTATCTTAAGCCTGTAGCAATGCCGATTACTGACGATATGGCCAAGCGGGTTTTGTGCCTGCCTTTATACTATGATTTATCTATAGAGGAGGTTGATTTAATTTGCAGGTTGATCTTAAGAATTCTTAATAATTGATAAGTTTATACTTGTAGTTGCTTGTAGTTGCCCGGTCGGGATCATTATTATTTAAATTCTCCAACGCATGAATCTTTTTTTTAAATTATCAATTGATATATTTAACTATCAAACCAATCCCAATACCTATGCAGTCATATAATATTGCCGTCACTGGCGTCGGTGGCGGTGTTGGTCAAAGCGTTATTAAATCTCTTTATGAAACAGGATATAATATAATAGGCCTGGATGGAGAAATTTTGGGAACGGGTTTATATGCTGTACCCAAAGCCTATAAAATTCCTTATTCCAGGGATGAAGCGTTTATTCCTGCCCTTCTGGACATTTGTAAAACGGAACAATGCAGCCTGCTTTTCCCCGGCCTGGATGCAGAACTAATGCCATTATCACTTAACAGGCACCGCTTTGAAGAAATAGGTACCAGGGTAGTGGTGAGTGATCCGTCTGTAATTGAGGTCTCGGATAATAAAATGGCTACTTATGAGCAGTTAACACCTCATGGAATAGCTGTTCCCAAAACAATAAACCTCGACAGTTACTTAAAAGACAAAGTTGAATTGCAGTGGCCACTGATCATCAAGCAAAAAGTGGGTGGAGCCCGTTCCAAAAATGTATTCCTCGTAAAGAATCAGCAGGATTGGGATAATTTCCTGGTTAAGCATGAGAAAGAAGCTTCCTCATTTATTGTACAGGAATATATAGAAGGTGATGAATATACCTGTGGGTCGGTAAACCTGGATGGAACTTGTAAAGGTGTAATTGTAATGCGCCGTATCCTCAGGGATGGCGACACTTATAAATGTTTTGTAGAACAAAATCCGTTGATTGAAGAAACGGTGCGTAAGGTAGTTCAGGCTATAAAGCCATTCGGCGCTTGTAATATACAATTAAGAATGAAAGATGGTGTACCTTATGTATTTGAAATTAATGCACGTTGCTCTGGTACTACCGCTTCACGTACTGCCTGTGGGTTCAATGAGCCTAAAATGATAGCAGATTATTTGTTGCAAGGGATACAGCCTGCCTTTACTATACTCCCTAAAACCGTTTTGAGGTATTGGAAAGAGTTGATAGTTGAAAATGAGAGTATCAGCGAATTTTCTGCAAAAGGAGTATTTGAGAAAAATAATTTTACTCAACTATAGAATATGACGTTGGGCATTCTTGGTGCTAATGGTTTTTTAGGGAGTAATATTGCCCGAGCTTTTTTATCTAAAAATGCAGAGGTAATAGCATTTTATCATATAAGTTATGATAAAATTCCTGTGGGCTGTAGACTACAAAGTATAAGTAAAGCAGCAATATTTAAAAATCAACTTGATATATTATACATTAGTGTTGGAGGGCATGGTGGAACAGTATTAGAATACGTGAATCAATACGATGATATTCGCCAATTTATTAAAGAATTATGTCCAAAAAGAGTAGTTTTTATCTCTAGCGTTAATGTTTATGGTTATCATGATGATCTCATCATGATAACTAGCAGCTTTAATCAACCCAATGAATATGGGTTGTCTAAATTATTCGGAGAATTCATTATTTCATCATTGAATAATTTTTCAATTATTCGGCTAAGCTATATTTATGGGATAGGTATGAAGAAGAATTCCCTTATTCCTAAATGGGTAAGCAATGCGATTAATCAAAAACTCATTAATGTATACGGAGATGGGAACAGAGCACAAGACTATCTCCACATACAAGATGCAGTAAATCTATGTGTTCTAGCAGGCCTGAATAGTGAAAAAAAACTTTATTTGCTGGGTGCTTCCGGGCAATCGGTGTCTAATAAGGAAGTGGCAAATTTAATTGCAACTAATGTTGTAGGTGCTGAAATAAAGTATTCTGGGAGTGATGATGCTGCCTCATGGTGTTTTAATATTGAAGATACTAAGCAATTATTAGGATGGAAACCCAAAATTGAGTTTGCGCAAGGGCTAAAAGAATATATAGAAGCTTATGAAAGTCCTCGTTTATAGCGATGTGCACGGCAATCTTCCAGCATTTGAAAAGATATTGGAGGAGAATAAGGATTGTGGGCAGTTTATTTGCCTGGGAGACTTGGTGAACTATGGTCCCTGGAGTAATGAATGCGTGGATCTGGCGCTTTCATTGCAAGGTAAGATTGTTGTCATGGGTAACCACGAAGAGGCTTTTATCAATGGAGTATATCCAGGCTCTAATGAATTGGTGCAACTTTTTTTCAATCAGTGTTATACGGATTTTGACCGTAAGGAAATTATTCAAACATTCCTCCCCGATCTTAAAATGAAGGATATTATTCTGACGCATACATTGGATGGGAAAAATATTTATCCTGACACGGATATAATTTTAGATGCCAATTATATGATTGGTCATTCCCATCACCAGTTTGTTTATCAGAATAGTGGGTATACTCTTTGGAATGCTGGGAGTGTTGGCCAAAATCGAAAATATATCAACAAGGCTGACTACCTGGTATGGGATATGGGTACAAATAAAATAGAATTGAAAAGCACAGTTTTCGATATAGACATGGTGATCACTGAAATGAAAAAAAGGAATTATCCCCAGCTTTGTCTTGACTATTATTTAAAAAAAGGCCGGGTATAGAAATATGGCAATATCCAAATTTACAGAGGTTACAGACTGTATACTTCCGAAATCGGTAAATGTTCATGATCATTCCACGTTGATCAGAACCCGGCTCGGCGAGATGTGTATGGTGGGCAAGTTTTCTAAAATGGCCTACTCGGAAATGGAGACCCTGTCCTATATTGGCGATTATACAGTAGTGATCAATTCTATTATTGGCAAATTCACATCTATTTCATGGGGTGTTACTATTGGTCCGGAGGAACATGATTACAGGCGGGTAACCAATCATAGTTTTTTATATTCTCTCAAATCGTTTCAGCTTGTATCAGAAAAGCATTACAGTCCTTTTGAAAAAGAATGCAGGATTGGCAATGATGTATGGATCGGTTGCAACAGTACTATTTTAAGGGGGGTAACAATAGGAGACGGGGCGGTGATTGGCGCTAATTCACTGGTCAATAAATCCATTCCACCCTATGCTATTGCTGTAGGTAACCCTGCAAAAATCATCAAATATCGTTTTGATGAATCTCTTATTAAAGGCATGATGGAAGCGAGATGGTGGGAGTTGCCTGTTGATATGATATCGGCCAACGCCTCTTTGTTTGCTATTGAGCCTACGGAAGAGATAATAAATAAGATAAAGTTATTACATGGACGATAGTGCTAAGCCTCTTGTAAGCATTTGTTGCATCACTTATAATCATGAAAAGTTTATTGCGGAAGCACTAGATAGTTTTTTAATGCAACAGGTGGCTTTCGAGTATGAGATTGTAATAGGTGAAGATGGGAGTACTGATGGAACTAGGAAAATATGCGAAGATTATCAACGACAATACCCGGACAAGATTAGATTACTTCCATTTACTGATAATATGGGAGCACTGAAAAATGTAATTAAAACCTTAGAAGCAGGTAAAGGGAAATATATAGCCTTTTGCGAAGGCGATGATTATTGGACGGAACACTTAAAGCTCCAGAAACAGGTAGATATTTTGGAGGAGAACCCCGGGTATTCAATGGTCTTTTCCGATAGGAAAATAGTAAATGAGAATGGAGAAGAATTAGGCGAAAGTAATTATACAAAGGAGGTATATTCCTTAAAGGATATTATTAATGGATTTATACCGGCAACTCAAACAATTGTATTTAGGAATAATAAAACGTTAGTTAATTTTTTTTCATTCCAGCAAGGTATTTACTCAGGGGACCGGTTTCTGAGTTATTTCTGTGCCCAGTTTGGAAATATTTATAGGCTTTCAGAAGTAACTGCTGCCTATAGGGATAGTGGGTCAGGTGTCTGGTCAAAATACTCAGCTATTGAAAAGTTGAAATTAAGAGAGAAACATTTGTATGATTTTCACGAAAGTGTGGGGGTTTGTATTGATGACCCCCAATTTGCTATAAAATCGTTTGAAAATTTTATAGAATTACTAATAATTGGCATTAGGAAACCCTCCTGTTTTTTTGACAGAAACTTTAATAATATTTTGTGGATGATTTGGAAAAAATACCGATTCATGAACCGCTTTAAACTTCTTCGGACTGTTTTGGCATATAAGTTTAAAAAGAAGTTTAAGGGAAATTCTATCTGATAACAGAACTATGAGAATGATTTTGAAAAAGGATTGTCAATGCGGATTTCTGTAATAATTCCGACATTTAACGGTGCTGATAAAATTAGCGGCATTATTAATGCACTAAAAGAGCAATGGCATCAGCCTGATGAAGTGATAGTAATTATTGATGGGTCTACCGATGATACGTTTGATACCATAATGGGTTTGTCAAAAGAATACCCGGTTTTAAGAGCGATTTTTCAGGATAACAGAGGCAGGGCAAATGTCAGAAATGCCGGAGCTAGGAATGCCACAGGAGACCTCCTTATTTTTTTTGACGATGATATGTTGCCGGAGACGCAATGCATATCTGTACATCTGGATCATCATCAAAAACACCCTGGTTCTATTTTGACGGGTGCTCAAATTTATAGAGAAAAAAAAACCGATTCTGATTTTGATAAGTTTAAAGCCTTGAAAAGTAATATATGGACAGAGACTCTTTTGCAATTTAAAGATCAGCCGCTTGACCAAAAAAGCATACACATTACAGCAGCCAATTTTTCAATACCTAAAGAACTTTTTTTCAGATTGGGCGGTTTTGATGAGCGATTGCGTGATGCAGAAGATTATGATTTTGGCGTCAGGACATTTGATAAAGGCATTCCTCTATACTATAATCATGAAGCTTTTGCCTGGCATGAAGATCCGATGTCAGCCCGTCGTTATCTAAAAAGAAGAAGGCAGTATAATAAAGCACAGCATTTGTTATTAGAGCTTAAACCAGAATTGTATGAAAAGAAGTATATGGTAAGAACCATAAGAAATCATGGATTCAAAAGAATCTTCTTTCATTTCTTTGCCTCAAATTTTTGGATTAAGATACTGGATGGTTTTTTATTGGCTCCAATAACGCCGAAAAAATTACGATACCGGTTGTATGATTATATAATTACGGCAAACTGTGTTTATTTTCCTGAAAAAGTGAAGTTGTAATTTCCCGTTGTGTTTTAAAACCTAGTGTAAAAAGGATTTATCCAGTTTGCACTTTTAAAGTTATAGATTTATTTTTAGTCCAACCCTCTTACAACTATATGTCAAAAGTGAATATACTTCATGTTATTGACTCATTAGGAGTTGGTGGTGCAGAGAGATTAATGATTGGTGTAGTAAAGGAACTTACAGAATACCAGCATCATATTATTTATTTAACAGGACCGGATACTTTAAAAAATGAATTGGATGACAATGTTAAAGTGCATTGCCTCAATTTCTCAACTAAATGGGATATACCATCCTGTATCTGGACTATCCGGAAATATATAAAAGTAAATGATATTAGTATTGTGCATTCTCACCTTGTTTTGGCAACGATGATTGCAAGAATGGCATGCCCCAGACATGTGAAATTGTTCAATAGTTTACACAGCACTATCGGTTCGCGGTTCTTTTCCTCGGACAAAAGCATTAAAAGAAGGATAGAAAAATTGCTGTATAAAAAAAGACACCATATTATTGCCGTGTCAAAGGAGGTACTAAGAGATTATGATAAAATAATTGGCATAAAGGGCAAATCATCGGTATTATGCAATTTTGTAGAGACCAGGGTTTTTGCAAAGGAGTATAAGCATAAGGATTTTAATACTCATCTTAAGGTGGTAGCGGTTGGTAATCTGAAACCTGCTAAAAATTATTCATTTCTTATTGATGCTTTTCGTCAGTTGCCGATGAATATTTCTTTAGATATTTTTGGAGAAGGGTCGTTAAGAAATGAATTACAATCTGCTATTGACAAGTACCATGTTAATATCCGGTTATGTGGGTCACAAAATAATATCCATGAATTATTGAGAAAATACGATTTATATGTAATGAGTTCTGAAGTTGAAGGTTATGGTATAGCTCTATTGGAGGCGATGGCAGCTGGTTTGCCTGCCCTGGTATCTGATATTCCTGTTTTGCGCGAGACAACTGGAAATAATGGACTTTACTTTGATCTTACCAATTCCGGAGATTTTATACAAAAAATAACTGACATAGCTAATCATCAAATAGATATTGATCAATATGCAAAAGCAAATTTCGAGTATGCTCAAAAAATCGGAAAAAAGGAAAGTTACTTACAGAATCTTCGTAATTTATATAATGCATGAATCCACAGTTATTGATTCTAAACCGGAGTTAAGTATCGTAGGTATGATACCTGCTTAATTGTTTTACGATGATCAGAGTAATGAAATTTGTTAGAAATAATCATGTGTATTTTATAAAAAGAAGATTTAGTTTATTCTTAATAATAGCTTCCTCTATTTGGTCTCCTTACCAAATAAAAGCTCAGGCTTCATTTAGTTATCAAATTTATACGCCCGGAAACCTGGATAAGGAAGTTACTGCATCTGTAGTTGATATGGCTTATTGGCTACAGCAAGCGACCAGAAAGAAATACAATATTAAATCTTTCGGAAATGGTAATGAAGCGGGTATCCATTTAATAGAGGCTTCTCAATCTGCTCTTAGCAGCCAACAAAAAAATCAGTTAAATAGAGATGGGCAATCTTTTTATCTGGTTATAGCTGATAATTCAAAAGCTCTAATTATAGGCACTGGTACTAATTCTTTTATCAATGGGATTTATACTTTTTTGTATGAACTGGGTTTCCGTTGGTATATGCCCGGGGAAGTTTGGACGATTATTCCTTCAGCTTTACCTAAAAATCTGAAGATTAATAAGCTATATGCTCCCGATTTTCAAAGCCGATTTTATGCCGGTACAGGTGGCGTGAATGCTATTGCAGAAACTGATCCTCAAAATAATTTCAGAGCAGATTACAATACCTGGAACCGGCGTAACCGGTTTAGTGTGGATTATGCGGTAAAAGGGCATACCGGCCAGTTGTTCTATTCAGCCAATAAAAAAATATTGGATGCAAATCCTTCTTGGTTCTGCAATGGAAAAGTACATTCTTATGGCAGGATAGATATCAGTAATTCCTCGGTGGTTAAAGTATTTACTAATTGGGCTCTTGGGCAGGTAAAACCTGGCCAGAATTTTCCAACGATTGGTGTGGATCCATCGGATGGGTCGGGGGGAAAAGATGATTGCTTGCCCGCAAATATGCCGGGTATCAAAAGCTGGTCCGATAAATATTTCTGGTTAGCAAACCGTGTAGCTAGTCAATTGCATAAGAATGACTTCAAAACCCAGGTACAGTTGTATGCTTATTCAGATCATGCGGCACCTCCTTCTTTTGCATTAGAGAAAAACGTGTATCCAATTATTATTCCGTATGCCTTTCAGCGGATTACAAGCCCCGATAATTTTATAAAAATATGGAGTAGTAAGATAGGAGGACGTGCCATGGGCATGTATGATTACTGGAATATAACCCAGTGGAGCATTGGGGTTCCTCAACTTAATATTTATTCGATTCCTGAAAAGCTTAGATTATGGAAAAAATACAACATTACCTCTATCAATATAGAAACCACCAACGGTAAAGGGGCTATGGGCCATGCCTTATGGCTGACTTCCCAAATGATGTGGAATACCCGGCTTTCATTTGACAGTTTATACCGGGATTTTTTAGCAACCTGTTTTGGTCCTGCTGCAAGTGATGTCAAGCGCATGTATGACCGCTGGAGTCGAAATTACCAGGAACAGATGGAAGTCAATTTGAGCCTGCATGATCTCGAAGCCGCTTCTGCAAAAACGAAAGATCGGGCTATATTAGACCGGTTGAGTGAATTGAAAGCTTATGTGCATTACCTTAAGTTATACTATGAATTTCTGGCTAACCAATCTTCCACAGAAGCTTTTGATAAAGTGACGAATTATATTCATGCCATCCATGGTTTGCGGCTGGTTCAAACTTCCGCATTACTGGAACGGTATATTAAAGCTCCTAAAAATTACAAAGCTGTTTCAAATAAAAATAGAGCTTCCAGGATTATTTCTATTACAACAATTGAAAATCAATTTAAGCAGGATATTAAAGAATATACAGCCAACTACTCTATCAGCGATGCTGAATTTGATATTAAAAAGGCGAAACCAATAGCCGATGAAAAACAAAGTAATCCCCGTTATTTGAATGGTAGGAATGATTACCGTTTTTTTCTGCCTTCTGCAGAGGAATTTAAAATAGAGGTAGGGAGCACTGAAGAAACGAAATTGCTTATTAGCGATGGTGATAAGTCCTTGGTTGAAAAAATGATCCCTGCCAGTAAAGATGGATACACTACTATAAAACTAAAATTGCCGGGGGGGAGCTATACCCTGAGTTTTGGCGATTTTGCCAGGTTTAGCAGAATTATTTTTCCTTCCAATAAGGTCTTCATTTCTTCAGGTATAGCCTATTACGATAACGCCGGCTTCCCTTTGCATTATGTGTATGTACCCAAAGATGTGGATGCAATTGTATACCAGGACAACCTGGGCCCGGGTGTTAATAAACGAGGTTTTTGGGTAGATCCCGGCGGTCAAAAAGTGGAAGCTCAGAAATTACAGGGAAAGGTTTACAAAGTGAATGTTCCTTCTCAATACAGGGGTAAAGTGTGGACTCTTAATATTGGTCATCGTTCATTTAAAATGCTGAATATCCCCAACATTTTTTCAATACGAAAATTTGAGTACAAGGAAAATTGATTAAGATTTTATGGAAGTAAAAAAAGTTCTTTATCTCACGTATGATGGTATATCTGATCCTTTAGGGCAATCACAAATCTTACCCTATTTAACCGGGTTATCAAATTTTGGCTATCAATTCACGATCTTAAGTTTTGAAAAGAAAGAACGTTATGATAAGCAGCAGGAATATTTAAGAACTATTATGAAAGCAGCGGAGATTGAATGGGTTCCTTTATCCTTCAGTACTCATCCTCCTTTGTTATCAAAATTTTACGATGCTATACGGATGCGACGAAAGGCAACTAAGCTGCACCGACGTTTTCACTTTGATATGGTGCACTGCAGAAGTTATATCGCAGCCGATGTAGGATTGAATCTGAAAAAACGGTTTGGGGTAAAGTTTTTTTTTGATATGCGGGGTTTTTGGGCAGATGAAAAGAAAGACGGCGGATCATGGGATACAAATAAACTGGTGTTTCGGAAGGTATATGATTATTATAAAAAAAAGGAAGCGGATTATCTGGCAAATGCAGATGCTGTCATTTCGCTGACTGATGCCGGTAAAAAAGAAATTATGCGCTGGCCGGCTTATAACCCTCAAACAGGCATCCGTGTAATACCCTGCTGTGCTGATATGGACTTGTTCTCATTGACTGATGAAGATCACCGGAACAAAGCGAAGAATGAATTGGGAATTGTTAATGGTGAACTGGTGTTGAGTTACCTGGGTTCCATTGGAACATGGTATATGTTGAATGAAATGTTGCTTTTTTTTCGGCAGTTAAAGACAAAATATGACCAGGCAAAATTCCTTTTTATTAGCCATTCACCAGCTCAGGAAATTTTAGCTGCGGCAGATAAAATCGGTTTGCAGCGGACAGACTTTATTATTAAGGAATTGGCCCGCAAGGAAGTCCCTTTTTTTATGAAGGCGTCGGATATCAATATTTCTTTTATCAGACCCGTTTTTTCCAAAATTTCCAGCTCACCTACTAAACTGGGCGAAGTGCTTTCGATGGGTATTCCTGTAATTTGTAATAGCGGAATAGGTGATGTAAAGGAGATAGTGGAAGGGACGAAAAGCGGGGTGGTTATTGATGGGTTTTCACCGGATGATTTTGCAAGAGCTATTGAAAAAATTCCTTACCTGTTATCGTTGCAGCCTTTCGAAATCAGGAATGCGGTGACGGATATTTTTAACCTGGACAAGGGGATTGAGTCGTATAAAAATGCCTACCAGGCCGTATTGTAAGTTTATTTGGGAATAAGTATGAAGAAAATATTAGTGTTATGCCCGTATCCGGAAGACGTAGCTCCAAGTCAGCGGTTAAAATTTGAACAGTATTATAATAGTTTCAGAGAGACCGGGTATGAGATCACTGTTAGTCCATTTATAAGCACTTCATTCTGGAAAATCATCTACAAAGAAGGCCACCTGCTTCAGAAAATATTTTATACGGTTGCGGGGTATTGGCGAAGATTAAAGGACCTGACGAGGATCAGGTCATATGATATAGTATATATTCATTTGTGGGTGACGCCGCTTGGACCACCCATTTTTGAAAGGATGGTGAGAGCTTTGGCCCGGAAGATTGTTTTTGATATTGACGACCTGGTCTATTTAAAAGACATTAAAAGTAAAGCCAATCCTTTGATCAGTAAATTAAAGGGTGCTGAAAAGCCGCTTTACCTGATGCGGGTAGCGGACCATGTGATCACCTGCACACCCTATCTGGACAATTTTGTTAGGAAGTTAAATACTTCTACGACTGATATTTCTTCTACAGTAGATACCCAGGCTTATATTCCACGGGAAGGCTATGTGATACGGAACGAGAAAGTGATCTTAGGGTGGAGTGGTAGCCAAAGTACTTCTAAGTACCTTTATTTGCTGGCAGATGTATTTAAAAAGGTAAGACAGAAAGTTGATTTCAAGTTACTGGTAATGGGTGATGAAAAGTTTTCGATTGAGGGGTTGGATATTGAAGCAAAAGCGTGGTCAAAAGACTATGAGCTTGAAACAATAGGAAGGTTTGATATCGGGCTCTATCCTTTACCCGATGAAGAATGGGTGTATGGTAAAAGCGGCCTGAAAGCTATACAGTATATGGCCATGGGTATTCCTACCATTGCTACGGCTATTGGAGCGAATTTTCGTGTCATTAAGGACGGAGAATGTGGCTTCCTGGTCAATACACCCGATCAATGGGAGCAAAAGATTCTTGACCTGGTTGGTAGCACCTCACTGCGTGAAAGGATCGGAAAAAATGCCCGGCGACAGGTAGAAGAGAATTTTTCTATCCAAGTAAATAAGGAATCATACCTGCGGGTGTTAAAAACAGTATCAGATAAAGAATAAATCGGATCTTCTTTTGCAGAGAGCAGAGTAGTGATAAAGCAAAAGTTAATTGTAGTGTTCATTAATCAACATAAGTGTGATACAGAAACGAAAAATTCCATTTGATATACTCGATTCTATTCGTGGTATAGCATCTTTATATGTTGTTATTGCTCATTGCAGGGGTGTTTTGTGGATCGGCGGAGCCGGATACACTGAAAAATTTACCCGCTCAGGATGGGATATAAGTGATTATTTAATGGTGGGTAGCAGCCTTTTGACCAGGCTGGCAGTGGAGTTTGTTATCGTTTTTTTTGTTTTATCCGGGTTTTCCATTGCCCATAGTTTATCCGGGGACAACTCATCGCCACTGCCCTTTTACAAACGTCGGCTAGTCCGGATATACCCCTCTTATATTGTGGCTTTGCTGTGGGCCGCTCTTATTTTTATGCTCACCCGTCTTTTATTTCCGCAATGGTATGATGGCAGCCTTTCAGGTTTTTCTTTTGAACGAACCCTGGAAATGAATAATTTTCTGGAGCCGGTGGTGGTGATTAAAAATTTGTTTTATATGCCATCGACGGGGTTTATCTCTCCTTTCTGGTCACTGACCTACGAGGTTATTTTTTATTTACTGGCACCGTTCTTACTACGCCGGGTGAATATATATATGCTATTGTCGGCACTGGTTTTTTTAGTAAACCTCGCTGCACCTAAAATGGTACAGTCAATTGGGCTGCCGGTTTACCTGCATAATTTTTTCTTTGTGTATAATATCTATTTCGCCATCGGGATTGGTTTGTATAAATATTTTGATGCCGTGAATCATTTTCTTTTAAAGTTTGGAAAGAAAGCGATGTTTGCAATGATTCTCCTGTCCCTGGCATCCATATACGCCTTTAATTTTTTGAGTGGTGGCGAGGATGCAGCGGGATTTATTTTATCCGCCATACTAAGTGTTCTGTTGATCACTTATTTTCTGCGTTACCAGGTCCGGATCAACTGGTTGATGAAGGTGGGGCAGTATAGCTATACCTTATACATTACCCATTTTGCCAGCATCTATCTTTATCTGGCTATTTACTGGTGGTTATTTGCCCCTAATACTCCTTTTATTTTAAATTATTTTGTATGGATGCCGGCAGTTGGTTTCTGTATGCTGATTGGCTTTATCCAATTTAAATTAGTTGAAGACCGTACCAAACAAATTTTAAACCGGCTTAGGAGTAAAAAAATGACTCCTCTCAAGCCAGCCGGGGAAAATAATCTTTCGGCGGCACCGCAAAAAAGATTTACCTGAATCTAAAAAAAGGTTTGGTAACCGGCATTTTGGAATAGTATAAAAGAACAAGGCTGGCTACAAAAAAATTCAGGCAGGGAATACGATAACGGGACAAAGCTCCAAAATTATACGAGGAGATACCCACTGCAAAAGCGAATACAATCGTAAAGGCCAGGAAAAACTGGATATTCGGATCTTTTTTTATTCCATTCATTATGCCCCCGATGCCAATCGAGAACAATACTTTTAATGTGAAAAAGATAAAAAGGGAGGCTTCGATAGCATTAAAAAAAACGATGGGTTTTCGGGACTCCCAGAGATAAGGCCGGAAAAGTGCTACATTCACTGCAGCAGGGAATTTTGCCAGCATCCCCAGCGGTGAGGGATCGATGGAACCGAGATCATAACCTGATCCTTCACTCTCTTTAGATACGTATAATAAATAATCCCTTGTAGTAGCTGATGTTTCCGCAATATTTTCCAGAGAATACTGGCCTAATTCTTTTGAAAAGGCAGTTGCAAATATCAGGAAGCCAAAAACAACTCCAACAATTACAAATATTTTCAATACTAACCTTAGCCCTTTGTTACTTATTCTGTGAGAATATTGAAATAATATCCAGAGTAATAAGGCCGGGGTAAAAATTAACAGGATATATAATTTGATTGTCGCTAATAAATAGACGCATATAAAGATCGCGACGAGATAGGAAAATTTGATTTTTTTTTGAATTAACAGCTTAAAAACGAAATAGGTTAACCATCCTAATGCAGTCATACAAACGGTATCTTTAAAAATTCCTGAACCCCAGATAATCGAACTTGGAATAAATAAAAAGGCAACCGCAAGCGAATTTTTTATTTTTGGATACTGTGTTGCAAATGTTCGAAAGAGTGCCCAGTAGCCGGTGAATGAAAGCGCAGAAAAAATAACAGTCGTGGGTAAAAACGTGTTAAATGTAAATAAATTTATTACTGCGGTGATAGAACATACTGTGTAAGTACTTGGGTCACCGTACCATCTCATTTGGTTTACATATTTATAAACATCTGATTGGTAATAGTCGCTTGTATGAAAGATCAATTTTAACCAGGTAATAAAGGAATCACCCAAGCTCTGATTGATGACTTTTCCATGGTAAAAATAGGCCGACGTATCCCCTCCTCTATAGTAATATTGATAAATAAGGCCAATAAAAATTCCTCCAACAATTTTAGCCGTAAATGCAGGCATGAAGTATTTACGCCAAGGATGGTTGCGGGGGTAATGTTTGTTCCTGTATTTATAAGCAAAAGCATAAACGATCATCAAATAAATTGGCAGTAATACATAATCCAGCAATGTAATAAAGTCAACCCAGTAACTTCCGCCAATGTTTGGATTCATATAATAAGAAATTAATAGCCCTTTGGTGTTATTTTCAAAAATAATCTTTAATGATGAAACGAATGTTCAATAAATGTGTTCTATACTTCAAAGAGTTTTTAAGAAACACATTCACAATTTTTTCTACCTGAAAAACGGTCCAATAAAATTTGATTAATCTATGTGCGGAATCACCGGAATAATAGCATTTAATAATAAAGGGAAAGAACAATTAGGCAAAACGACCATAGCTACGGAAAAGCTGAAGCTTCGCGGCCCGGATGGTGGTGGCGTTTTTACCAAAAATAACTGTGCACTGGGGCATCGCCGGCTGAGTATTATTGATACTTCCGATAATGCGACTCAACCCATGTCCGATACAAGCGGTCGTTATACCATAATCTTCAACGGTGAGATCTTCAACTTTAAAGAACTCAAAGAAAAATATTTTCCCGGTAAACAAGACTGGCATTCCCAATCAGATACCGAAGTGTTACTGGAGTTGTATATCCTTAAAGGGAAAGATTGTCTTTCCTTGTTAAGTGGTTTTTTTGCTCTTGCTATTTATGATGCGCAAAATGATGAGTTGTTCTTAGCAAGAGACCGTTTTGGTAAAAAACCTTTGTTGTATTATAAAACCGATGACTATTTTGTTTTTGCTTCCGAAATAAAAGCGTTGCTGGCTTATGATATTCCAAAGAAATTGAACCATACGGCCCTGTTGCAATATTTACAGTTAAACTATCTGCCCTCTTCCAGTTCCATGTTGCAGGGCGTGGAAAAACTTGCTCCCGGTCATTTTGGTTATATCAGTAAGAATGGGATCAAAACATCATCTTATTACGAATTAAAATGGCGACAAAATACAGGAGCTCCTTCCACTGATTATGAAACAGCCTGCAATAAGCTGGAACAACTGATGGATGAATCGGTAAAAAAGAGGATGATCTCCGATGTGCCATTAGGCGCTTTTCTTAGTGGTGGCATTGATTCCTCGGTGGTAGTAGCATTGGCCAGCAGGCATACCAGCCAATTAAATACTTTTTCTATTGGTTATAAAGACAATCCATTTTTTGACGAAACCAGTTTTGCGCAATTGGTCGCCAAAAAATACAATACCAACCACACTGTCTTTTCATTAACCAATGATGATTTCCTGGCGCATATTGATGATGTGTTGAATTATATAGATGAACCCTTTGCCGATTCATCGGCCATACCCGTTTATATTCTGAGCCAGCAAACCCGTAAACATGTAACGGTGGCTTTGTCAGGCGATGGCGGTGATGAAGTTTTTGCAGGGTATAATAAACACCAGGCGGAATGGCGCATGCGGCAAAACAGTTTATTAAATACAATGGTAAAGACAGGGGGCCCTTTATGGAAAGCGCTGCCACAGTCAAGAAATAATAAGCTCACTAATATTTTCCGTCAATTGGATCGTTTCGCCCAGGGCGCCAGCCTTGATGTAAAAGACAGGTATTGGCGTTGGGCTGGTTTTCTAACACAGGAACAGGCCGGCGGCTTGTTGACTGATCAGGCATTAGCTGCTGTAAATCAACAATGCTACAGTAGCCAGCGGCAGGCAATTCTTGAGTCCTTGCAGGGAGGAGAAGCTATTGAAGACTTCCTGGCAACGGATATGAAATTAGTACTGGCAGGCGATATGCTGGTGAAAGTCGATATGATGAGCATGGCGAATAGCCTGGAAGTCCGAAGCCCTTTTTTAGACCATGAAGTAGTGGATTTTGCTTTTAACCTGCCAACAGCCTATAAGATCAATGGCAACATGAAAAAGAAGATCGTGCAGGATGCATTTAGAAAATATTTGCCGGAAGAATTGTATAACAGGCCTAAAAAAGGATTTGAAATTCCTTTGCTGAATTGGTTTCAAAAGCAATTGCGTTCCCGGATTACCGATGAATGGCTCAATGATGATTTTATAAAAGAACAAGGTTTATTTAATTTAAAGGCAATTCAAACGCTTAAGACAAAATTATTTTCCAGCAATCCGGGCGATAGTCATGCTACCGTTTGGGCTTTGATCGTTTTTCAGAGTTGGTGGAGGAAGTTAGGGATTGAAGGTTGAGGGTGAGGTTAAGGTGAAGACGAAGCCTGGATTTTACAATTATTCAACCATCATTCAACTCCTTTATTTTCACAACTTGCATTTTTAAAATTCTCATAATAACTAAATGCCCCGTATAATCCGCATTCTCAATCGCCTCGCTGTTGGTGGTCCTTTATTAAATGCCAGCTATCTTACTAAATATATGGCTCCTGAATTTGAAACCATGCTGGTGGTGGGAGAAAAGGAAAGTCATGAAAAAGACGCCAGTTTTGTAACGGATGCGCTGGGGATACAGCCGGTGTTTATCCCCGAAATGGGCCGGTCTATTGATCCACGCAAAGATTATATGGCCTATAAAAAAATGAAGAAGCTGATCGCTGATTTTAAACCGGATATCGTTCATTCACATGCCGCCAAGCCTGGGGCCATTGGGCGTATGGCGGCCAGGGCGATGGATGTACCCGTGATCGTTCATACCTATCATGGTCATGTTTTTCATTCTTATTTTAACCCGTTAAAGACAAAGATCTTTATCAATATAGAGCGGAAACTGGGTAGGAAAACGGATGCAATTGTCGCCATCAGCCAGCAGCAAAAAAAGGAGCTGACGGTGGATTTCAATATCGCGGCTGAAAACAAATTCAGGGTTATCCCACTTGGGCTGGACCTTGATAAATTCCAGGTCAACCGGGAGGAAAAGCGGCAGGCTTTCCGGTCATCCTTTGGTATTACTGATGACGTAGTGGTTTTAACCATTACGGGGCGGCTTGTGCCCATTAAGAACCAGTCCTTGTTTTTGGAAGCCATCAGGCATTTATCAGACAATAGCCTGCAAAAGATCAAAGCATTTATTGTTGGCGATGGCGAATCGAGAAAACAGTTGGAAGAAAAAGCCCGGCAACTGGGTATCGACTTCAGTACTGAAAAAGACACCGTGCATGACAAGCCGCTGGTGTTTACGTCCTGGCGGAGTGATATTGATCAAATCAATGCGGGTTCGGATATTATTGTTCTTACTTCCTTTAACGAGGGCACCCCGGTCAGCCTGATAGAGGCGCAGGCTGCAGGCAAACCCGTTGTTTCTACCAGGGTTGGCGGAATAGGAGATGTGGTAAAAGAAAATGAAACAGGTCTTTTATCGGATATAAATGATACTGTTACATTTTGCAATAACCTTTTGCGGATGACAGAAGATAAGGAACTGAGGAGTAAATTCGGCCAGGCGGGC
>JAKFER010000195.1:0-3897 GCA_036675565.1 Chitinophagaceae bacterium | reverse complement strand
CAATCCCGCCTCTGGGAAAATAATGTTGGCAGAAGTGAATCTTTTTGGAAATATTACTATCCTAAGCTGCAGGATTTTTTCCCGGTCCAGTTCAAAACAATCTCTCCTGAAAAATTTTATAAAGGAATAAATAAAGTAGAACCTGGCTTCATCCGGACTGAGGCAGACGAATTAACCTATCATTTCCATGTTTTTATAAGATATGAATTGGAAAAAAAGTTATTTGATGGAACACTGAAAACTGTTGATATCCAGGCGTATTGGAACGAAATGTACTTAAAATACCTGGGTCTAAAGGTACCGGATGATCGAAATGGTTGCCTCCAGGATGTACATTGGAGCCATGGAAGTTTTGGGTATTTTCCGACTTATAGCCTTGGAAGTCTCTATGCGGCACATTTTTATAATTATATAAATAATGCCATTCCAAATCTTGAAGCCGACCTTGAAAAAGGTATTACAAATAAAATATTACTGTGGTTGCAGCAATATATTTATCCATATGGTCGTAAATATACCAGCAATGAACTGTGCATTAAAGTAACGGGAGAGTCGTTGAATGCCAGTTATTTCAAGGATCATTTGTTGCGAAAGTTTGGTATAATATATAACTTGTAACCAATTACCTTACCATGAAAAAATTTACAATCGCCCTACTGCTATTCGTTTCACTAGCCAGTTGCAAAAAAACACTGGAAGAAAAAGCAAGAGATATTGTGTTGGATGCCATGACCAGTGGTAAATGGGAAATAACAAAATTTACAGTGGATGGAAATAACATAACTAGTGATTTTGCTGGGTATTCCTTCCAATATCACAAAAATGAAACGGTAGATGCCATTAAAGATGGCAGCGTACAATCTACCGGTTCCTGGAGTGGCGATGCAGCCAATATGCGTATCTCTGCAAACTTTACAAATGTTTCAGAACCATTGCTTTTGATTAATGGTCAATGGTCTATTACCAATAATAGTTGGACTTTTGTTGAAGCGAGTCAAACTATTGGAAGCCAGGTTAAGACCTTGAGATTAGATAAGTTATAAAAAATATTCTCTCAAATTAAGCAGTTTTATCTAAAACTTTTTAAACTTTGACCACACGAATCCACCCGCTTTTCAGTCTGATATCCTTCACTTTTAGCATTGACACTTTTAAATAAAAAAAAGCGTTTGATAAACTATCAACGCTTTGAGACTGAATATGAAACTGAAAACTACTTATTTTTTAATTCTATCCCTTGTTATTGCAAGCTTTTCAGCAACCGGGCAAGCTCCCGTAGCAAATTTTAATGCAAATACAGTTTCAGGTTGCTCACCTTTAATCGTTGATTTCCGGGATCAATCTACTGGTGGAGTAACAGAATGGTCATGGGTTTTTGGAAATGGAGGAACATCAAACAAGCAAAATCCATCAGCTATATATTTTAATCCTGGTACTTATACTGTAACGCTGACCGTTAAAACTGCCAGCGGCGCTTTTAATACAATTACAAAAACAGCGTTTATTACCGTGGTGAATGAACCGGTAGTAAATTTTACAACTGATAAAACTTCAGGCTGTTCGCCGGCAGTTATAAAATTTTCAGATCAATCTACTACTCCACCCGGTACCACAATAACGGGATGGAAATGGAATTTTGGAGATGGTGGAACTTCAACCGAAAAAAACCCAACATATGTTTATCGTAACGTTGGGAGTTATACCGTGTCCTTAAGCATTACAAATGATAAAGGTTGTACAAAGCTTATCACAAAGCCAAATATTATCAATGTAACTACCGGCGTAAGACCTTCAATAAGTTTTGTAGATCCTGATGTTTGCAGTGCTCCAGCCACTATAACTTATTCCGCGACCGGCAGTACTGGTCCGGGGACATTAACTTATGCATGGCGCCTGGATAACGGCCCCATTACTACAGGACCAAACGTTACAAAAAGATATACCACAAACGGGTTATATAAAGTTACCCTTATTGTGAGCAGCAATCAGGGTTGTGTTGATTCAGTAACCCGCAACATTACCATTGGTAAAGCAACAACGGATTTTATAGAACCCGCCAGCATTTGTCCCCGAACACCAGTTCAATTCCTAAATAATTCTACTCCAAGGCCAATCAGTGCAAGATGGATATTTTCAAATGGCACTACAGATAATCGAAATAATGGATTGACTACCTTCCAAAATCCAGGCACCTATACAGTCAGGTTAATCAATACGTATACAGCTTGTATTGATACTTTGGATAAAACGATAACTGTATTGCCTATGCCGCCACTTTCATTCACTGCTTCGGATACAGGAAAATGTCAGCCATCACTTACGGTAAATTTTAATAATACTACCAGTGGTACAAATTATATATGGGATTTTGGAGATAGTGTCGTGTCAACCCAAACCAATCCTACACATACGTATAACAGTTATGGCGACTTTGATGTAACATTGATTGCAACAGGATCCAATGGTTGTACAGACACCCTGGTAAAACCTGCATTTATTAAAATCAGGAAACCTGTAATTTCCTTCGCTGGTTTACCAACTATGAATTGCATCCCTTTCACTTTTAATTTTAAAGCTAATATTGATGCTGTTGATAGTGTAACCTCTTATAACTGGAATTTTGGTGATGGATCAACCGGTTCCAATTTAAAAACGCCAAGCCACACCTATTCAAACCAGGGAACATACCCGGTTTCATTAACGATAACAACCAGTAGCGGTTGTACAGAAACTTTTACATTACCAAATGCAATTAAAGTTGGAAGCAGACCTACTCCTGATTTTGTTGCAGATATTACCAATGCATGTGGAGATCCGGGTATCCAGTTTACCAATCTTTCAACGGGTGCTACAGAATATACCTGGTCTTTCAGTGATGGAAGTTCTTCATCTGAGAAAGACCCAAGACATGTATTTACTGATACAGGATGGGTAAGTGTTACACTAACAGCTATCAATAATGGTTGTCAAGAAACCATTACTAAAGATAATTACGTTTATATCCGGCCTTCCATTTCAAAATTTGATTACCTCCCCGATTGTAACAACAAGCTTCAATACACATTTACTGATCGCTCTATTGGTGCTACTAGCTGGGATTGGGAATTTGGAGATGGAACTACCTATTCTGGTCAAACACCACCTGTTCATACTTATCCTTCTGATGGATCATATGTTGTTTCATTGACCACCAGTAATGGAAGCTGTACTTACAAACATTCAAGAACAGTGATCGTATCAGATCATTTTCCCGATTTTAATGCGGCAGTCAAAACAGGATGTAAATCATTCAGACCAACCTTTAGATCAGCAATAACAAACCGTGAATTTATAACGCAATATTTATGGGATTTTGGCGACGGAATAGAAAGGAGTGGCGACCCCAGCGGCAATGCCAGTTTTACTTATACAGAAGCCGGTACTTACAATGTTACACTTACTACGATAGATACATTTGGTTGCCGACATTCAATTTCAAAAAATAATTTCATCCGGGTAAATGGCCCTGAACCTTATTTCAATTCAGTCAATAATTATGGTTGTAAAGGAATGATTGCCACCTTCACAGATTCCACAATCACAGATGGAACTAATTCAGTAGTAAACTGGAAATGGGACTTTGGAGATGGAAACATTCAATCCTATACTGCTGCACCTTTTGAACACCAGTATGATAGTATTGGAGACTATGATGTTAAATTAGTCGTTACGGATGCAGCAGGATGCAAAGACAGTATTATTTCCAGGGAATTTGTAAAAGTCTCCATTTTAAAGAACGATTGGTCCACCGATGGAGAAACCTGCCCAAATGCCCCACTCTTTTTCCTGGATAAAACTGTTAGTGATCTCCCATTTACATCATTATGGGATTTTGGTGATGGGAATACTGCCACTTCT
>JAKFER010000318.1:0-24045 GCA_036675565.1 Chitinophagaceae bacterium | reverse complement strand
ATGATGAAAAGAATGATCCCTGAAGTGAAAGAAGTTGTTGCCGAAGCTGAATAATTTTATAAAAAATATATTCTGAACGCCCCTTATTGAGGGGCGTTTTTATTTGTAAAATATGGTTTTTGTAAATTAGCTGAAATTTATTTTGATGATCGTTATATATATTCTTGCCGGTTTGATTGTTGGTCTATTGATACTCGCGGCTTTTATGCCCAAAAGGTATCACATTGAAAAGACAGTAGTCATTGCTAAACCGGTTGCTGATGTAAAAGAGCGTATCATTAACCTGGAAAATTATGCAAGATGGAATCCATGGCAACAGATGGATCCTGCAGCACAAAAAAGAATTACAGGCAGGGCCGGTGCCCCGGGACACAAATATGAATGGAATGGTAAAAAAGTTGGAAACGGAAGCCTGACCTTACAAGCTACGGATGACCGTTCCGCAAACTTCGACCTGGAATTTATCAAACCCATGAAGTCGAAAGCAAAAGACAACTGGCAGTTTGAACCGATCAGTGAAAACGAAACAAGAGTAACGTGGGATAATAATGGAGATCTTGCTTATCCATCAGCAAGACTCATTGGACCCTTTCTGAAAAAGAACCTGGACAAACAATTCACTGCAGGATTGGACAATTTAAAAAAGATGTGCGAGGATTGCTGATGCATGTAAGATTATAACGAACGCATCTCTTCTTTGCTTCTATCTTTGAAGCGCATTTTTAAACCCCAATAAGCTTGCAGGATATCTTTCAACAATTTTTAGACGGAATAAAAAACACTTCCTTACTTGAATTCATTGCCGTGATCACAGGTATTGCAAGTGTCTGGTTCAGTCGCAAAGAAAATATATGGGTGTTCCCTGTGGGCCTTATCAATACTACCATATACATTTATCTTAGTTTGAAAGGCCACCTCCTGGGAGAAGCAACGGTGAACTTGTACTACACCATCATGAGCATTTATGGATGGATATTATGGACCCGAAAAGATGCACTACATCATCACATCGTTCATATAAAAAAATCAACAGCCAAAGAATGGCGGGAGCAATTATTATTTTTCGCTGCCTTTTATATAGTCTTGTTTTTTGTTTTACGATTATTGAAAACAGAATTTCCCGGTGCCATTCCCTGGGCGGATGCATTTGCTTCGGCAACTGCTTTTACCGCCATGTGGCTGATGGCCCGTAAAAAAGTGGAAAGCTGGTATTGGTGGATCGCCACAAACATTGCTTCCATTCCATTGTACTTTGTAAAACAATATGTTTTCACAAGCGTATACTATTTTATCCTGTTGATCTTTGCTTTTTGGGGATTGGCAGAATGGCGAAAACGGGCAGCAAAAAAGGCAACCATTGCATTTGAAATGGATACTGTAAAAGTTGATTAATCAATATTATTGAAACCTTCTCCCCATATAAAAAGAATTGTGATCATTGGACCCGAATCAACGGGTAAAAGCACCCTTTGCACAGATCTGGCGCATCACTACAATACTTTATGGGTCCCCGAATATGCTCGGGAATTTTTATTGAAAAAAGAAAATCATTACGATTATGATGATCTTCTCACCATTGCAAAAAATCAATTGTTAAAGGAAGATCAATATGTAGAAAAACTAAATGCGCAATTAAATGAAAATTCATCCTCGCCATCCGTTCCAATATTATTTATTGATACCGATATGTATGTAATGAAAGTTTGGTGCGAATTTGTTTTTGGTGAATGTCACCCATGGATACTTGAAAAAATTGCCGAAAGAAAATATGATTTTTACCTGCTTTGCAATACAGATCTTCCGTGGGTTAAGGATGAATTAAGAGAATATCCTGACCTGGAAATCCGTCAGAGGCTTTTTCAGATTTATAAGGACATCATGGTTAATCAGTCTACACCATGGGCACTGATCAGTGGAAATAATGAACAACGCCTGCAAGCTGCTATCCGGGAGATAGATAATCATTTTCATATTTGAAACCGGGTCGGATTATCTTTAGGTAGATGAACCGTTTGTTAACCAGGCATCACCGCAGTATTTTTTATTTCAGTTGGCTATTACTTAGCCTGTGGCAGGCTGCCTATACCGAATTACAGGATGATGAAGCCTATTACTGGGTCTATTCTCTTTTCCCGGCTTGGGGATATTTTGATCACCCACCTTTAATAGCCATAATTATAAAAGCAGGATATAGTATTTTTCAAAATGAACTGGGCATCCGGCTGGTTCCTTTATTAATGAACCTGGCAACGATCCTGTTGCTGGAAAAGTTAGCCGGCAAAGAAAAACCAACCCTTTTTTATACCATCGTCCTTTCCCTGGCAATAATGCAGATTGCAGGATTTATGGCGGCCCCGGACATTCCACTCATTTTTTTTACAGCGGTCTTCTTTTGGGTATATAAAAAATTCCTTCATACATCTTCTTTCGGTTACACGCTATTGTTAGGCCTTGTAATGAGCGCCCTGATGTACAGTAAATACCATGGTGTGTTGATCATTCTTTTTATATTTCTTTCAAATCCTAAGTTGCTGTTTCGCCCAGCTTTTTTAATAGCCGTTGGGATTGCCACCATTTTCTTTCTGCCCCATCTATTCTGGCAATACCAACATGATTACGTTAGCTTTAAATATCATTTAATTGAGAGTAATGTCAACCAGTATAAATTTTCTTACACTACCGAATATATTGGCGGCCAAATTTTAATGGCCGGGCCGATAGCAGGAGTCATACTGATACCTGCTGCACTTTGGTACCGAAATAATCAAAAAGATAAACCGGCAAGGGCATTACAATTTACGCTTGTTGGATTTTACATATTCTTTTTCATCAGCTCATTTCGTGGCCGGGTGGAAGCAAACTGGACGGCACCTGTTTTGGTTCCATTGGTTATTCTTGCTTATTATTTTATCAAGGAAAGAAAGAATTGGGAAAAAGCTCTTTATATCACTTTGCCCATTTCCTTAATAGTTATTATTCTTTTGCGCATAGCCATGGTAGTGGATATTTTACCAATGGAAACCATGAAAGAACGTTTTCATTCATGGAAAGGCTGGCCTGAACAAATGAAAAAAGAAACCCAGGGATTGCCTGTTATCTGGAATAACTCTTACCAGCGGGCTTCTAAATACTGGTTCTACACCGGGCAAACCACGCATTCATTGAACTGGTACCAGGGTAGAAAAAATAATTATAATTACTGGCCTGTAGAAACGCAGTTATTACAACAACCCGTTTATAATTTAGACATCTATAACACGGAAAGATTTCCAAAAAATATGAGTACTCCTATTGGTATCATCGGGTATCGATATGACAGCTCTTTTATCTCATTCAGTACCATTCAATTTATTACACAGGAACGCAGTATGGTTTCTGCCGCAGGTAAGGAATTGGAAATACATGCTTCCCTTAAAATGGATCCGGCGCACAGGTCGGCATTGCAGAATATGAAAAAAGAAAATTTTTCTATGCGATTGGGAATTTTTCAGAAAAACAAATGGGTAAAGGATATTTTGTTAAACATCACACCCACTCAATTGGCCAATACGCGGAATGTATTGATCAGGGCAACACACCAGCTGGATAAAGGAAAATATTTTATGCGAATTGCATTACAAGCAGGTACATATCCTGCGAGTCATAACAGTGAAAAAATTTCGTTGGAGATACAATGATTTATTTTTCACTTGTATTCATTAGTGCTTGAATTTCTTTATCACCTTTCAGATGGTTCATTTGCCGCATCACCCAATACTGTCTTTTTAAAACATATGCAGAAATGGGCTTGATGGTATATCTTTTTGGATTTGGCAATGCTGCGGCGATCCTTGCAGCCTGCATGCGGGTTAATTGTGCGGCAGGTTTGTTGAAATAAGCCTGTGCCGCGGCTTCCGCACCAAAAACACCTTCACCCATTTCAATGACGTTCAGGTATACGGCAAGAATTCGCTCCTTGCCCCAAACCCATTCAATCATTTTTGTAAAGTAAACTTCAAAACCTTTTCTGATCCAACTTCTTCCCTGCCATAAAAAAACATTTTTAGCTGTTTGCTGGCTAATAGTGCTGCCACCGCGCAAACGACCCGGTTTTTTCTCATTATACTCCATTGCTTTTTTAATATTCTTGATGTCAAACCCGCCATGATCGGGGAACAACTGGTCTTCGGATGCAATGACTGCCAGTTTAAGATGGGGAGAAATTTCATCCTTAGAAACATAATCACGCTTTAATCCATGGCCCCCGAACAAACTGCCGATCTGAGTAATGGTAATGGGCGGATAGATCCATTTCAATGCGATAATATAAACCAACTGTGCAATGAATAAAATAATGAAGATGCGTTTAAACAATCGCCACAGACGCGGAACCAATCCCTTTCTTTTCATCCTGGTGTTTTATGATTTATTGAATTCTTCAAGTGAGAAAAAGAAAAAATTGAAAGCTTTTATTTCAATCCATTTCTTTTACACTTTTTATGGGTGCACAAAATAGGTAAATGGTTTTTGAATGCAGAAGATGTAATGGAAAAATTATACAGTCATATTCAATCGTTCACTATAAAACAGCAGACCCCATATTAAAACAAGACCAAAACCAATCAGGATAATTCCATTTACGCGATTGATGATATGTATATTATGAACTGTTAACTGGCTGCGAATTTTATGGGCCAGCATTACTTTGGCAAAATCTGCGGTGAAAACAAAAATTAAGCAGGTGATAAATATAGTCAGCCGTTCATTAATAGTATGAATGATAAAAGCAGTAGATGTGGAAAGCCAAAAAATAAATACCGCGGGGTTAAGGGTATTCATCAGGAAGCCGGATACGACGATTTTAATATAATCGCGTTTGCGAAATTTAAACACCTGTTTACCTCCTTCATCTACTTTTACTTTTTTAAAGAATAAGAAATAAACACCCACACCAATCAGGAATAAGCTGCCGACAATTCCAATAATTTGCCTGTGTTCGTTTATGCTGGTAAATAATTCGGTAAATACATTGCTGACAAGGACCAGTGCAATATCGCTGATAGACACTCCAATAATAAATGCAAGTCCGCCGCGGTGACCATTATTTAAACTTTGTTTTATGATGGAGAATATAACCGGTCCTACTGAAATACTCAGTAACAATCCCAGTGTTAATCCTTTCAGCAAAGCTTCAATCATTCATATCATATTTATCAAAGCCAAACCCACCTGTTACCGGCGGGTTAAATATGTATTCAATGTACTAATCATTCGACAAGTACCTGTTCCAATCTTCCAGCATTTTTCCCTTTAGTACCCGTGGAAATTTATGCTGGCTTCCCACTTTTCCTTTCAATTCCATGAATTTCAAAAAAGTATCTTCTGGCAGCACTTTTACCAATACTTCTTTTAAAGCACTTGTTCTTTCAACAGCATAATCATCATTCAATTTGCATAAGTACTGATCCAGTTTTTCTTTTAATAAATCTGCATCTACTTTATCATTGGTAGCTATATACCATTGGTGTGCAAAAAAATTCTCGTATGGCAATCCTACCACGGTAAATTCAGGAATACAAATATTTAATTCATTACTGACCATTTCAATGGCCTTATTCATATTATCAACACTCAAATGTTCGCCTACTAAACTTAAAAAATGTTTGGTGCGGCCGGTGATAACAATTTCACTTCTTTTTTTATCAACAAACCGGATGGTATCACCAATCAGGTAGCGCCATGCCCCGGAGTTGGTACTCATGAGCAAAGCGTATTCTTTTCCTTCTTCCACTTCATCAACCAGGAATGTTACAGGATTATCAACCATTTTACCTTCGTTGTCAAAATTCTTTTCATCGAAGGCAACAAATTCCATGAAAATATTATTATTTAAAACAAGCCTGATGCCTTTTGCATTTTGTTTGTCCTTGAATCCGATAAATCCTTCACTGGCCAGGTAATTTTCAATGTATACAATAGGTTTACCCAGCAATCTTTCAAAACCTTTTTTGTATGGTTGAAAGGCTACACCACCATGTACGAAAAATCCCAGGTTAGGCCATATTTCATGAATGTTCTTGACCTTGTAATGTTCTATCACCATTTCCATACACATCTGGCACCATGCAGGCACACCTACAATATATCCGATATCCCATTCTTTTGCATTCTCCACGATCTCGCTCAATTTCTGGTTCCAATCTTTCATGGCTGCTATGCGGCCACCGGGTTTATAAAATGTCTGGAACCAAAATGGTTTATTTTTCATCAGGATGCCGCTCAGGTCACCTGCATACCAGCCGGCTTTTCCTTTTTGCAGATCTGTGCTTCCACCGAGCATCAGGAAACCTTTGGTTACGGCATTGCGGGGAAGTTTTTCATAACTGATCAAACTTAAAAGCTGGCGTAAATAATTGACCCTGTTGCTGCGCAACATATCTTTTGTGACGGGAATGTACTTACTGGCAGATTCCGAGGTGCCGGAACTTAATGCGTAATAATAAATTTTTCCCGGCCAGGTAACATCTGGAACACCATCCAGTGTTTGAATCCACCATTCATCATAGATCTTTTGGTAATCGTGTACGGGAACCCATTGTTGAAAATGTTTAACCGGATCCTGCTTCATCAAAATATCATCAAACCTGTATTGCTGACCGAAAGCAGTAAACCGTGCTTTTGTTAATAATTTTTTCAGAACTTTTTCCTGCTGACTTCGTGGATCTTTCCGGGATAACCAAAGAGCCGATGCAATTGCTTTAGGAAGTTTTATTTCTGGAATTATAGCCATTCAGTTTCAATAATTATTTTAGGGAGCGTAAAGTTAAGTAATGTTGATTTGGTGGGTTTTAACTGCCAAGATCTGCATAATGTTGTAAGATCAGTTTCAGATCTTTAATCGGTTCGTAATGGCGGGCATACCATTCGTCAATCTTATGCAGGCTTTCAACCGGCAAGGGCTGCGATGCATTCCGGGGTTGCCCGTTACTGCCTAAAACAGGGCTTCGCAGTGTGGGAAGCGCATAACTATTAACGGTATAGCCCACCCATGTTTTTTTCCCGGTCAATACTTTGATACAATTATTTAAAAATTTTCCTGGTTTCTTATGAAATATAAAATGCAATGGAAAACTAACTAAAAACATCAGTGCGGTAAAACCGTCTATCAATCGTTTTAATCGTTTATTATATGGTGATGAAAGTTTATAACTATTCTCATGACTTAAAGATTCTCCTGAAATATTTTTTGAGTCGCTGCCAATAATACTTCGGCTCTCGCTAAAATGATACTTAATCCTAACATGCATGGGTACTTGTTTCAATACACTCATTATTTCTTTAACAGATAATTCGCCAATACAAAAAATAATTTCTTTTGCCGGTACGGATGGAAATAATTTACCGATGGTATGCCAGCTGCCTGTACCTGTGGCATCTCCTTTAACAACAGCTACTCTTCCCAACACTTTTTCCCTGCGATCCGTTTTTGATAGTAATCGCATTACCTGCTCATATTCCGGAACAGAACCCACGACCAGCAAATGAGGCTCCCCGGAATCATGAATCTTATTTAATAATCCTTTTGAAATTAAGATCCATCGTAAAATACTGAGCAGGATAAATGCCAGTATGGCTCCGAAAAAAACAATACCTCTTGAAAACCGAAAAGCTTCCGGTAATAATGAATAAGACGCCAGTAAAACAAGCGTTGCAATGAGCAGCGAGCTTACCAGCTCGGATCGTTTATAAAACTTATCATACAAGCCGGCATAATAAGCGGTTAATAAATACAAAAGGGTGAATGCCGGAAAAGCAATCCATAAAAGCCCTTCAGGATATTCCATATCCACCTTAACATAAGCTGTCCATATTTTTTTGATGGCAAGAAATGAAAATAAAATTAGCATGGCATCCAACAGGGGCAAACCAAGCCATTTAAAAAACCGGCCGATCGCTGAGAGGCCACCTCTTAACCAGATTGCGAGGTGAATAAAAAAATTAAAGACCCCTGCTTTGCTTCCTCCATAATGTTTTTTTACAAAAATGCGCATGGCATTATAGAACATGCGAACATAATTCAGGCTGCCTTTTTTTGTACTCTCTCCCTTAAAATGTATGACCTCCGTTTCTGCCAGGTAATAATTTTTATACCCGGCCTTTTGTATGCGATAGCTCAGGTCCACATCTTCACCATACATAAAAAAAATCTCGTCAAACCCGCCGGTAGTTTCCAAAACTTCCCGGCGAACCATCATAAATGCACCGGCTAAAACATCCACCACCTGGTTTTTATTTGCATCTAAATGTCCTAAGTGATAACGGGCAAAAAGTTTGGACCGGGGAAACAGCCTGGCTAAACCGGTTAATTTATATAGGGAAGTACCGGGCGAGGGAAAGGCTCTTTTTGATTCTTTTAAAAAAACTCCGTGACCATCAAGCATGCGGATACCCACAGCACCCGCATCAGGATGATCCTTAAAAAATTGGATGCAGGTAACTAAAGAATCTTCCGGAAGCAGGCAATCGGGATTTAAAAATAAAACGTATTGCCCCGAGGAAACTTCCCAACCCTGGTTACATGCTTTTGCAAAACCAACATTTTCCTTATTACTTATAAAATGAACTTTTGTAAAAACCGGCTGCAGGTAAGCCAATGAATGATCCTTTGAATGATTATCCACGACAATGATTTCGGCATCCAATCCCTCCAGTGCCCTTTCCACGGATAGCAGGCATTGTTCCAGGAAATGCTTTACATTATAATTGACAATAACAACAGATAAGGTCATGGGTTAACCGGTAGTTTGGACATAAAACGCACGAAAATAGTTTTTTCTGTTTTTAACCCATTCATAGCCTGCGGGAAAACACTCTCAATGGGTTCATTATCTTTGCGCATGCTTAAAAATACGTTAATAGAAGCGATTCATGCAGGAGGCGCAGAGTTACAGCGTTATTACAACACCGTTTTTCACATCAGTAATAAAGAAGGAATCAATAACCTGGTAACAGAAGCGGATCATGCATCCGAAAAAGCCATCATTCAAACGATCCGCAGTAAGTTCCCGGATCATTTTATATTAAGTGAAGAATGTGGTGAAATTGTAATGGACAGCAATATGAAGTGGATCATAGACCCAATTGATGGAACCGTAAATTTTGCACATGGTATTCCTATTTGCTGCGTTTCAATTGGTGTGGAAAAAGATGGAGAAATGATCATGGGTGCTGTTTACAGCCCTTTTTTAAATGAACTTTATTTTGCTGAAAAAGGAGAAGGCAGCTCATTGAATGGTTCACCCATACATGTCAGTAAAGAAACATCGGTTTTGAAATCCTGCCTGGTAACTGGTTTTCCGTATACTTACCTGGATGAACCCAATGGACCTTTACAATTATTTGAAAAGTTCATCCGGCAGGGCATTCCTGTTCGCCGTTTGGGCTCTGCAGCGATTGATCTTTGCTGGGTAGCCTGCGGCCGTTTCGATGGATTTTACGAGCACCAGTTACAAGCCTGGGACAGTGCAGCAGGGTATTTTATTGTGGAAGAAGCCGGGGGTAAAGTCACCAATTTTACCGGTGAAAAATATTCGCCATATCAGCCAAAAATATTAGCGACAAACGGATTGATACATGATGAAATGGTGAAGTGGCTGAATGGTTGATCCTTCGACAAGCTCCCACGATATGCATCGGGGCAGGCAAGGATGACAGGGTTGATTGGTTGAAAAGTTGAGAGGTTTAGTAATTTATCTAAACAATCTAAACATCTCAACAACTAAACATTTATAAAAACGAGAAAATATTAATTAATGGAACAGCGGACGGAAATATCTTCATTAGGAGAATTTGGGTTGATTGATCATCTCACAAAAAATATTGAATTGCACAATGCATCATCGATTCTATCTGTAGGTGATGATGCAGCGGTTATTGATCATTTTGGCAGACAAACCGTGATTACCACCGACCTGTTAATTGAAGGTGTTCACTTTGATCTTATTTACACACCCCTAAAACATTTGGGTTATAAAAGTGTGGTTGTAAACCTCAGTGATGTGTATGCGATGAATGCCATACCCACTCAAATCACCATGAGCGTGGCGATCAGTAACCGCTTTTCGCTGGAGGCGCTGGATGAATTTTATGAAGGCGTGTATGCCGCATGTAATGCTTATGGTGTAGACCTGGTAGGTGGTGATACATCAACCTCGCAAAAGGGTTTTATTGTTTCTGTTACTGCGATTGGAGAGGTTGCGCCAGATAAATTTGTAAAAAGAAGTACCGCACAAAAAGGTGACTTACTCTGCGTAAGTGGTGACCTGGGAGCCGCTTTTCTCGGTCTTACCATAATGGAAAGAGAAAAGAAAATATTTTTAGAAAGTCCCGGTGTAAAACCGGATTTTGAAAATGAAAAATATTTGATCGGTCGCATGTTAAGGCCCGAAGCAAGAAAGGATGTCATCGAATTTTTTGCAGAAGCGGGTATTGTACCCACATCTATGATTGATGTGAGCGATGGATTAAGTTCCGACTTACTGCATATTTGTACCCAAAGTCATTTGGGCTGCGTTTTGTATGAAGAAAAAATTCCTATTGGAGATGAAACCAGGCAGGCGGCCTTCCGGTTGAATGAACTGGACCCTACGATGTGTGCATTGAACGGAGGTGAAGATTATGAATTGTTGTTCACCATAAACCAGGATGATTATGAAAAATTAACGCCTTATGCAGATATCCATGTAATTGGCTATATGGTTGATGAATCAGAAAAACCCATGTTGCATACAAAGGGTGGAAATAAAATAGCCATCACCGCACAGGGATGGAATCATTTAAAATCATAGTATAATTTTTGAGAGAATATGAGGCTGACCCTGGTATTGTGCATTGTTGCGGTAATATTTCAAAGTTGTGTTGCAGGAAAAGCAGGCTTTGCGCCTGATAAAAAATTTGCAGCTGTGGAGCTGCAAAAAGATTACAACCTGTTCCAATCTGTGCTGGAAGAATCGCATCCCAGTTTGTACTGGTATACCTCCAAAGATAGTATGGACCACTATTTCAACTGGGGCAAAGAACAAATCAAAGATTCTTTAAAAGGTTATGAGTTCAGGCAAATTCTGAATTATGTGATTGCCCGCATTAATTGCGGTCATACATCCCTGTTAACAAATGGGGGTCGGTCACGGGACAGCGCCCAGATGCGGATTTTTCCATTAAGTTTAAAGTTATGGCCCGATACCATGGTGGTAGTAGATAACCTGAACCGGCGTGACAGTGTACTGAAAAGAGGAACCGTTATTACTTCCATAAACGGTAAGCGGTTTCCGGAATTAACGGATACCCTTACCCGTTTTCTATCATCAGACGGGTATAATATGACCAATAAACTGCAGTCTCTTAGCAGTCGCAGCGGGTTTGGCACTACATATCGTTCTGTATTTGGTATAGGTCATACTATCAACATTTCTTTTATTGATCATTTTGGACAGGAAAAAGATACGCTTATCAGGTCCTTTATCCCGGTAAGAGATACAACAAAAAAAGGCGCCACGCAAAGACCACAACGGGAAAGAACCACCAAAAAGGAACGACGTGAAAATATCCGCAACCTGAAGCTGCATGAGGATACCAGGACGGCGGTGATGCAATTACACTCATTCGGAAGAAACTTAGGCATTCATAAATTCATCAAACAATCCTTTCGTTCCATAAGGAAAAATAATGCGCAAAACCTGGTAATTGATCTGCGCAGTAATGGCGGTGGCAGTGTGACAAATTCAACGTTGCTTTCTAAATATATCAGCAATAAGCCATTTAAGGTTGCCGATTCGTTATATGCCATTAACCGATATAGTAAACATGCAAAATTGATTGATGATCATTTTTTCAATTACCTGTTCATGTTATTTATGACAAAAAAACAGGACGATGGAAAATATCATTTTGGCTATTTTGAAAAACATTTGTTCAAACCCAAAAAGAAAAATCATTTTAACGGTAATGTATACCTGTTAACGGGTGGCAATTCATTTTCCGCCAGCACTTTATTTGCCCAGGTGGTTAATGACCAGCCAAATGTTTTTATAATAGGTGAAGAAACCGGTGGTGGTGCCTATGGAAATACTGCCTGGCTGATACCTGAAGTAAGGTTACCAGAAACTAAGATCAGGTTCAGGCTACCCTTGTTCCGCCTCGTAATGGATGCAACCGTTCCCAAAGATGGACGGGGTATACAACCCGATATAGAAGTTTTCCCTTCTGTGCATGCCATCAAAGAAGGACGGGATTATAAGTTGGAAAAAGCATTGGAACTGATCAAACAAAAACAAGCTGGTATTTATTGATTTTATATTTTCTCATTTCAAATCAATTTTTGACCCTGTCATCCTTGCCTGCCCCGATGCAAATCGTGGGAGCTTGTCGAAGGATTTACCAGTCAACTTTGTAAACTAAACTTCCAGCAAACGGAAATCATCTCCATCTTTCCAGAATGGTAATTTCTCTCTTATGCCATCTACTTCCTCTTTATTTAAGGTCATTGTGAAAATGTCTTCCATATCTTTTTTATGATACAACAATTCTCCCAAAGGATTAGCCACCAGGCTGTCGCCACTGTAATAATGACCATTGGCATCTGTACCCACCCGGTTAACACCGACTACAAAACATTGGTTCTCGATGGCCCTTGCCTGCAATAAAGTTGTCCAGGCATGACGGCGGCGATCGGGCCAGTTAGCTACGTAAATCAGCAAATCGTATTCTGTATGTAAATGTCCATTTTCAACGGATTGTAATACCTGCCTGCTCCAAACGGGAAACCGCAGATCATAACAAACCTGCAGGTGCACCCTCCAGCCTTTTACGGATGCAATAAAGCGTTTATGTCCTGCAGCATAATGCTGATCCTCGCCGGCATATGCAAACAAATGACGTTTATCATAATAGCCATATTCTCCGTTGGGTAACATCCAGATCATGCGGTTATAATACTGGTCATTTTCAGAAATGATGACACTACCGGTAATGATCACTCTTTTTTCTGCAGATAGTTTTTTCATCCACTGCACGGTTTCTCCGTCCATCGGCTCAGCCAGTTTTTCGGGGTTCATACTAAACCCGGTGCTGAACATTTCGGGTAACACTACGAGCTCCGTCTTTTCCTGTATACTTTCAATTTTTTGGGTAAATATATCCAGGTTAGCCTTTTTATCTTCCCAGTGCAGCTGGGACTGGATCAATGTTACGGTTAATGGACTGCTCATTTTTTTTATTATTTATCGATCAATTTATTTACTGCCTGTGTTACCAGCGGAAGTTCGTAACCTTTTAACAAGAGGTAATCTATGGTTTTCTTTTTTCTTACCAGGTATTGTTCGGCCTTCAGAGATGCATACCTTTTACTGGCAAGATCAGTGATTTTTTTTTCATATTCCGTTTCATCTATTTGTTGCAGTGCTTTTTTTATGCAGTAATCATTCACCTGCTTTTCTCTTAACGCATACATGATTTTCTTGCGGCCCCAGTTTTTAATCCTGTACCTGCCACCTGCAAACTGGATTGCAAAACGTTCTTCATTCAGGTAATTTTCTTCAATCAGGTTGGCAAGAATTTCATCGTGATCGGATTTTCTTACACCCAAACTGTATAATTTTTCCTGCACCTCCCGGTGGCATCGCTCCTGGTAGCCACAAAAATGTTTTAATTTTTGCAGGGCTTCTTCTTTACTCAGTATTTTTTTATACATCGGTTAAATACTTATTCCTCCAGCCTGGTACGGCAACCAAATTCAGATTTCAAAAATGCATCATAACGATCTGCCTGTTGAAAAAGATTGCGGAATGTTTCAATACCCGCTTCTTCTGTAAGATCCTGGTCGTATAACAGGCATGATAGAACGATATCCTGTTTTACACAACTCAACACCATGCCATCACTGGTATAATTTTGTTCCAACAGGTATTGGTATAATGGTTTAATTTTTTCAGCATCAGCCGGCAACTGGCAGAGGTAAGCATCGCCACTGATAAAAAAATTATTAGGATTATAACTGATTTTAATTCTTGCACTCCCTTCTTTTACACTCCAGTTATTTTCGCCTTCCCTCGCAAGTTTTACATCTTTCCCGATTGCTTTTAAAATAGACTCCACAATTTTGGCTGCACCAATGGGTTCAAATTCCGTTTCAGGAATTTCCGGGAGTTTGATTTCCGTTCCGCATGATGGGCAGAATTTGGTTGAATCAATATTAGACGGCGTTACTAAAAATCCACAGCTATGACAACGGGTGCTTACCTCTCCTTTAAAAGGCAGGTACATATCCAATGCCTCCTGCAGGTAAACAACGGGCAAGGCAAAACCCAGGTTATCACCACCACGAATGATAAATGAATTTACTCCAACAACTTCACCTTGACTGTTTACCAAAGGACCGCCGCTGTTTCCCGGGTTAATGGCCGCATCAATCTGGATATATTTCAACCCATCGCGGATACGGTCAACTTTTGAAATCACACCTTGTGTAGCTGTATAATTTAACCCAAATGGATGCCCGATGGCCAGTACGATATCGCCATCTTTCATATCCCGGTAATCGCCCAGCCTTACCCCTGGCAGGTCAACATCTTTGGGAGGATCAATAAACGCGATATCGTGTTTTGAATCGATATACCAGACACGGGAAAGCTGTTTATCGAAAGTTTTGCCTGCAATCGTCACTTCACCCTGGCCTTCCACCACATGATCATTGGTAACAATCAGGTCATAATCTTTTAAATAGAAACCGGTGCCATTTCCATCCATAGATGCAATCTGGATTACCACCGGTTGATATTTTTCAATAATACTTTTAGTTTCGAAAGCCACTGCCATCAAATTTATTTTTCCAGGTTAATTATGCCGAATCCATATCAAGTTCTTCCAGTCTTTTGGTAAATGAAAGGTCAAACTGCAACAGGCTGTCATACCTGATCTTCTCCTTGTTTATACTCATTCGCGGGTATTTTGGTTTCCAGTTTTTTTCAATTTCATCTATCCTGTCTTCAATAGCTTCTTTATTGAACTTATTCTCTACGGGGTCATAATAATCATGATTAAATCCCAAAGCTTTAAAATAGTCGTCATGATTGATCATCATGAACAATAAAAAAAATTCGGTAATGGGTTTGGGTAAACTGTATGCATATTGACAATATGAAATACCGTATTCAGTGATCTGGCGGGCTATTCCAGGGTATCCATTATCGTTATACCATCCCACATTCTGGTTGGCGTTTGAAATGGTTTCAGCAATTGTTTTATAAGGCTGCGGCTGCACAATGGAAAAAGTATATTTTGCATTGAACAAAAAGGAGCTGACATCTTCCAGCGTCTTTGACTGCAATTTTCGAATGGCAACCAGCATATCCCGGTTTTTTTCCACCACGGGTCTTTCATCCTTTTTATAATAAATATGGATGATCTTTTCCAGGTCCTGCAATAACTTACCTTCTGGTCTTATTAAATAATCTACCCGGAAAAACATGGATAATATAAGGTAGGCAATGCCGCCAGAAAATTTTTCTTTATCAAGCGGTTCAACCAATTCGAGTAGCTCATTGACCCATTTTTGCAGGTATTGGTATTTTATTTCTTTTTCTTTTTCGGGTAAGGGAATCACATGCTCGGTTTCCGTCATTTCCAATACGGTAAAATCATGCACCAGCAGATCATCTTGCTTGTCAGCACGGGTGGCCAATTCCTTTAAACCGTAATATAATTTTCCGGGACTGGCATTATCAATGCGGGAATCGAATAACATGCAAAGTCTTTCATTATCCAGTGCATAACGGGTATAATAAATATGGAAGTTCTGCTCCAGTAACCGGCGCATAACGGGTGTACTGGGTGTTGCCATGTGGGCAAGCGATACTTCAGCCTCCAGGTTTTTGTCGTTGTATTTCCCTTTCAGGATTTTAGATCCCTGGAAAAGAGAAAAACTTCCTCCCGATTCATTTCTTTCATGCAGCACATTATCTGCTTCAACATCTTTCAGGTATTCAAAAAAAGCATCGAAACTTTCAAAAATTTTCTTTTCACTGAATAAATTTTCAGCTTCTTTCCATCTTTTTATCTGCTCCAGGCTTTTATTATTATCTGAGTATCGCCCAAACTTAATGTCAGGGTAAGCTTCCGGTATTTTCTTCTTCCTTCCAAAAATTTTTTCCAACATACTAATCTTTTTTGGGCCCATAGCAAGGTAATAAAAATAGTACCACACTTTTGATTCAATCACTGCATTGATTTCCCAAATGAGTACTGGTTTTAAGGGAAAACAAGCTTCACAGCACACTTTACCAACAGTTAACAACAACTAATGCACCAGCCGGGTTTTGATGTTCGCTGTATTTTAAAAATCAGTAGTTTCGCCGCAACTGTTTCCTTTGGATAACTCAGAACAGTATCATCAAAACAAACATCATTTATGAAATTTATTGTTTCCTCCTCTGCATTACTGAAACAACTACAACATATTGCCGGCGTAATCAATGCAAACACTGTATTACCCATTTTAGAAGATTTTTTGTTTGAGGTGGAAAAAAACAAGCTGACCGTTGTGGCTACGGACCTTGAAACTGTAATGCGGGTTCAACTGGATATTGAAGCTAAGGACAATGGTAAAGTTTGTATACCGGCTAAGATCCTGCTGGATTCATTAAAAAACCTGCCTGATCAGCCTCTGACTTTTACAATTGATAAAAATTTTGGTATCGAAATCACCAGCGATAATGGAAAGTATAAAGTGATGGGCGAAAACCCGGACAATTTTCCAAAAGAACCGGCTGCGGATGACACCACCTCATTTAATATGACAGCTACCGGTTTGGTAACCGCTATAAACAAAACCTTATTTGCGGTTAGTAATGATGACCTGCGCCCTGCTATGACCGGTGTTTATTTTGAGTTGGATAAAAAAGGCATCCAGTTTGTAGCTACAGATGCGCACAGGCTTGTCCGTTATAAATTAACGGATGTGAGTTGCCCTAAAACCGAATCGTTTATTGTTCCCCGTAAGCCACTCAGTTTATTGAAAGCGGCGTTGCCTGACAATGAAGACGAAATCATCATTAACTATAACAGCAATCATCTTTTTGTGAGTCATGGTACAACGCAAATGAGCTGCCGCTTGATTGATGCCCGTTTCCCTGATTATAAAGTAGTGATCCCCACAGATAATCCTTATAAATTAACGGTTGATAAGAACAGCTTTCAAAGCGCCTTGCGCCGCGTGGCCATTTTCAGTAATAAAAGCACCAACCAGGTTGCACTGATTATTTCAGGCAGCGAATTGCAACTATCCGGGCAGGATGTTGATTTTAGTTTTGAAGGTAACGAGCGGATGAAATGCCAGTATGATGGTGAAGATCTTACCATTGCATTCAATGCGAAATTCCTGATCGAAATGCTGAACGCTACTGAAAGCGACGAAGTTAAAATGGAATTATCAACGCCAACCAAAGCGGGTATTTTGAAACCTACCGAACTGGAATCAAATGAAGAATTGATGATGCTGGTGATGCCGCTGATGCTGAATCAATAAATTTTTTTAGTTGGTTTGAGTTTTTGTAATGTATCGCAATGATCGCGATGAACCGCAATGGCCGCAAGGAATACAGTAACCACCTTGCGATCTATGCGAAAAATTTTGCGATTCTTGAGATACTAATTGAAAATTTTAAAACCTAAGAGAAATGGAACACGATGAACCACAATGAACACGAAGTTGTGAACGTCATTCATTCTCTTTATGAACTTTGTGTAAATCTTTTGTGGACTTTGTGGTTTTGTATTCATTCCACATTCACCGGTATATCCTCGAACACCGCACCACAATCTGTGCATGCATAATGTTTCATCTTAACAATGGTGCCCTCGTCAGAGAACCAGCGTGAAAAAAGAGAAAGGATACTGCCCAACTGTGGCTGAACATCCACTTCAACCATTTTTATTTCGAGAGAAAAATTACCACATTTTGAACAGGGAACTGACCGGAGAAAATCTTCTTCAACTGAATGTAGAATTTCTTTGGCTCTTTCTGCCTGGCTGTGAAATACCATCAGCTGCATGCCAGAAGGTAAATGCACGATCGTATTCAAATGTTCATCCTGCAAATGACAATTGATCCCCGCATCCTGTAACATTTTCAATACAATATTGGCTTCAATATAATTATTGAAGCTTTTGAGAGGGACAAACCTCTTTTTGATTTCCGTGTTATGTTCCTGGGTTGAAATGGCTTGTATTTTGATCTGGCAAGTTAAGCAAAAGCCGGGCATTAACGCTGCCGTACCATGGATAGGCTTCCAATATTAACCATTGATCAAGGTTATGGAAAACTTAAAAATATTGTTCTCCCATCATTTACTTCGTAACTTTTACGTTTACAAAATTGCATATGAACCCCAACATTTTACAACGGATCATAGATTATTTCTCTGACCTTGAAAACAGGCCGATTGAAAGAATGGCCTTTTTGGTAGGCGGGTTGTTGTTTTTCTGGATTATTGAAGGTGCTATTCCCCTCTTAACCCTGAAATATAAAAAGACCAAGTTTAAGCATGCCCTCACCAATTTGAGTTTTACTCTCATGCACTTGCTGATACATACTGCTCTTGCCATATTTATCGTGATGTTAAGCGACTGGTGCCAGCGGCAAGGTTTTGGGTTGGTATATTGGTTCAATGCCGGTATTTTAGGAACCATCCTTATTTCATTTTTGGTACTCGATTTTTTTGGTGGATGGCTGGTTCATATTGTAGAACATAAACTCGGGTTTCTATGGCGATTTCACGTGGTGCATCATGCGGATAATAATGTGGATGCAACAACAGGTCTCCGTCACCACCCGGTGGAGAGTGTATTAAGAGGTGTGTTTTTCTTTATGGCGATATTTTTAAGTGGAGCACCCATTTATGCGGTAATGATTTACCAGACCGTGCTGATCCTGGCCGTAGCTTTTACACATGCCAATATCAGCTTACCCAAATGGCTTGATAATGGAATGAGTTATATTTTGGTTTCACCCAATATGCATAAAGTGCATCACCACTGGAAACAACCTTATACAGACAGTAATTACGGCGCCGTCTTTTCCGTTTGGGACCGGCTCTTTGGAACCTTTAAAAAATTGGATCCCGCCTCCATCCGTTATGGTCTTGACAGGTATTATCCGAATGAAAAGGATGAAGATTTCATCAACCTGATGAAAAAACCTTTTCAAAAATTAGATGCCTGAATTTTATTTGGCAGCCATTCTGGACTAATCCCCTTTTTATCCTTTTATCTTTGCCGTCGCTGAAGAAGCTGTGATAAAATTTTAAACAGATGAAGGAAAAAATAATTGCCATGATACCGGCCAGGTATGCCGCAACCCGGTTTCCCGGAAAACTGATGCAGGAACTGGCGGGTAAAACCATTATCAGGCATACTTATGATAATACAACCGCCACCGGTTTGTTTGATGAAGTGATCGTAGTAACGGACAGTGAAATTATTTTTAAAGAAATTACTGAAAACGGCGGTAAGGCTGTGATGAGTGTCCACGAACATGAAAGCGGAACGGATCGCATTGCGGAAGCGGCCGCAGGCATGGATGTCTCCATCATTGTAAATGTACAGGGCGACACGCCATTTGTTACCAAAGATCCACTGGAAAATTTACTCCGGGAATTTAATGATCCATCCGTGCAGGTGGCCTCACTCATGCAACCCCTGACCGATCCTGAACTGATCAATGATCCCAATTATGTAAAGGTGGCTGTAGACCTCCATTTTAATTCATTGTTCTTCAGTCGCAGTGTTATTCCTTATCCACGCAACAAACAAATCACCATTCCATATTATGAACATATTGGTGTGTATGCTTTTAGAAAAACCGCCTTGCTCGAATTTACATCATGGCCTATTACACCGTTGGAAGATGCAGAGAAAATAGAATGCCTGCGTTACCTGGAAAATGGCGTGCCATTAAGAATGGTATTGACCGGTTTTATGGGCGTGGAAATTGATACCCCCGAAGACCTGGAGAGAGCCAAAAAAGAAAATCAAAAACAATTATAGATTAAAAGATATTACTAAATGGACATTATGAAACATAGAAATTTTAAGATGGTTGATTATGTGATCTATGGACGGGGAAGTTTTAACCAGCTGGAAGAGATCATTGCGCCGCACCGTAAGAATGGCGGACCCATGATATTTTTGGTTGATCATTTTTTTGAACCCACTAACGGGCAGGATCACCCGATGGTGAGCCGCATTCCAAAGATTGGAAATGATGAAATCATTTTTGTTGATGTTACGCACGAACCCAAAACCAAATATGTAGACTATTTAGCCAACCAGTTAAAAGAAAAATATGAACTGGTAAGCGGCATCATTGGTATTGGTGGCGGATCCACATTAGATCTGGCCAAAGCGGTAAGCCTGATGATGAATAACCCCGGCTCATCAGCCGATTACCAGGGCTGGGACCTGGTGAAATATCCCGGCGTTTATAAAGTAGGTATACCAACGTTGAGTGGGACAGGCGCAGAAGTCAGCCGGACCACCGTACTGACCGGGCCTACGCGTAAGCTGGGAATGAATTCAGATTACACGCCTTTTAACCAGATCGTTTTGGATCCTGAACTGACAGCCAATGCCCCGGTGAACCAGCGTTTTTATACCGGGATGGATTGCTATATCCATTGCATTGAAAGTTTGCAGGGTACATTCATCAATGAGTTCAGTAAAAGTTATGGTGAAAAAGCGCTTGAGCTTTGCCGTAAGGTTTTTGTTGAAAAGGATAATTGGGATGAAGAAAGCGATGATCAGTTAATGATGGCCAGTTATGCCGGTGGTATGAGCATAGCTTATTCACAGGTTGGTGTGGCCCATGCCGTTAGTTATGGTCTCAGTTATTTACTGGGAACCAAACATGGTATTGGCAATTGTATCGTGATGAACCAGATTGAAGAATACTATCCTGAAGGTGTAGCCGAATTTAAAATGATGGTTGAGAAAAATAATATTGAAATACCAACCGGCATCTGCAGCGAGTTAAGCGAATATGAATTCAATAAGATGATCGATGTAAGTATAGGCATGAAACCCTTGTGGGAAAATGCGCTGGGTAAGGACTGGGAAAAGATCATGACCAGGGAAAAGCTGCGTGAATTATACGGCAGATTATAAAGAGATATTTATAAGACTGATATCGATTTAAAAAAATAACCTGCAGGGGTACTGCAGGTTATTTCATTTTCTCATGTGATTGATCTTTCGACCGGCAGGATTAACTCTTGCAATTTTTAAGTGCACAAATCTACTGTTTGGATCAATACATTTACAAAAAAGGCTAAATATTGAACCAGATCAAGGATAACAAGCTAAAAAATGATGCTTTTTCGCTTTAATCCCCTGGTTTTCCTGCTGGCATAATTTTAATTAACTGGTCATTTCATGGAAGTAACACCAAAAACAGATTTAAAATCGATTGCCCGGTTGCGTAGCCTTGCAAAGCTGATGGATGCCCAGTTCAAGATTCCCGGGACCAATATCCGGTTTGGACTGGATGGATTACTGGGATTGATACCAGGTGCAGGCGATCTCTCTACTTTTGCGGTTTCCGGTTATATGGTGATGATCCTGGCGCAGAATGGCGCCAGTGGATTTGTTTTGGCGCGGATGGTGTTGAATATTTTAATCGATGCCATTTTTGGATCCATTCCTTTATTAGGTGATATTTTCGATGTGTATTTTAAAGCCAACATCCGCAACATCAAACTGATGGAAGAACATTATGTACAAGGCCGCCACCGCGGTGGTGCCTGGAAAGTGATTGTGCCTGTTTTGCTTTTTGTGTTGGTGATCATTGGATTAATTATTTGGGGTGTATGGTCGCTGATTGCGGCGGTGTTTTAAGTTTGAAGTACAATTTAGTCTGCTAATATTTGGTGTTGACTCCTTTCAATTTCAATTTTGTTATTTTTCCTGTATCCAAATCTGCCACATCGATCGTCCCACCTTCACCAATATCAAAATTCTCCAGTTCCTCCATCGCCCTGATACACTCCTTCATTCCCTCCATGTAAATACGCTCTTTTGGGCTGCGATGATGTTCTGCCTGGAAATCACCACAGCTTATCGAAAAAAAATTCCAAAACTTTTTTCTTTTTTCATCCGTTAGAGAAGGTATGCCAAGGTAGGTGCTTATCATCTCAGAATGCTTTTCGTCATAAGGGCCTTCAATTATTCCAATTCTATTTGCTTCAATAGTAATTTTTGCAGCTATTAAAGCCTGGTTAAGTGGTTCCAGGTCTGGTTCTCCATTATCGAGTGGGTTTACATTTTCACTGTCTTCCAATGATTCAAAAATGTGTTTGGCCAATAACTTATTCTGAATTAGCCAGCTTTGCTCACTTTCAGAAAAATACTTTTCGTACATACTATATTAGTTTGAGATTTTCCTTAATTGATTTGGTAGGGTATTTATTCTGGAAAAAGCATATTTAATTTTTTAAAAGTATCATTAAAGTGAAAACATCTAACAATGTAATGTAAAATAATGAGGAGCATGCTTCCCCTTCGAATCTCCCGCAGTCGACTCGCGGTTCATTCAGGTTTCCATTAACAATTCAAAAAGATCATTCTTTTTTTTCATTTTCAATACCAGGGACGCTTGTGATAAAACATCTTATGTTATATATTTATGTGCTAGCTGCTATACTAAACAGACACCTCACACTATGAAATATTTTTTACTGCTTGTTATCATATTTGGGATAAGACTTAACGCCCAGACAATTTTAAACTTTGACAAACGCTTTGTGCAGAGCGAAGATAAATGGGTCGCGTTTGAATCAGAGAAAGACAGTTCGCATACTTATGGATTCATTTATATTGACGAACAAGCGGGCCTGACGCTTAATTATGAAGGGACTTTTAAAATATTATCAACCGGTGAATTTGTGCCTGCAAAATTTGACAGCACAAGTATAAAAGTACGGTTAGAGCCAAACAATGTCTTAGTTGCTTTTATCCCTGATAGCAAATTTCAGGAACTCAATATCTCTGCCGTTCCTGAATGGCTCAAATACTATAAAACAGACACAAACTCAGTTGCAAGACTTTATCGTTGGGGATATATGTACAATGGATGGAACGAATGTGCAAAGGCTTTGACATATTTGGTAAGAGCAAAACAACTTACCCCAAATTATGAAGGTTTGAATGTTGAATTAGCCTTTTCCTATAATTGCCTCAACCAATTTGACAAAGCAGAACAAATTCTTGTAGAAGAAATAAAAGTAAATCCTACAAATGCATATGTAAACAAGGAATACATTTATACTTTGACAAAGAACAAAAAAATTGACATTGCAGCTAATCAATTTTATAAATCAACTCAATTAATAAAAGATAACCAATACAATGCTGAAAATTGCTATAATATTTTGTACGTCTATTATATAGCAAAAGACTTAGAAAATTTCAACAAATGGCATAGTGAACTTTTGAAATGGCCCAATAGTAATAAAATGATAAATACTTATGTTGAAAGAATGAAAAACGATTTACTCAAATAATCTATGGAAGAGAGTGAAAAAGATTGGAAACTGAAACTTCGTTATGGAAAATTAAAAACTTCATTTAAACATTATACAATTCTTTCGGAAGTTGAAGTTGGAGAATTAAATGGTGGATTTGAATGTCCAAAAGGTTATGCATTTATGGGCATGAAAATATGGGCAGAATCTATTGAGGAGTCTGCTGATGTTTACCAAAGCATTGCGGGACAAATTGGTGCTAAGATCATTGGCGAATTAGAAATATATGAGTCTGCTCCTGAGCAACAGCCTGATGAGAACCCATTTGGTTACGATATAAACTTTACTCCATTTAGAAAAGACATATAACGCTTTATGACATGCTGACAATTCTTAATGTTTTTAATTTTTTTTTATAAGAGGCTATTTAATGACAAAGCAAAACTGGTTTCTCCTAATCAACATTGTCCTGGTTGTTGGAGCAGGCTTTATTTGTTTT
>JAKFER010000295.1:0-3963 GCA_036675565.1 Chitinophagaceae bacterium | reverse complement strand
CTAGCTTTTGTAAGCTAGGAATTAATTCATCTCTGTCCCCGCCAAATTCACCATGAAATCCTTTTCCATTCGCTGTAACATATGTACATGCGGTAATGACCATTCCTACTCCGGCGGAGCGCCTGGCATAATAGTTGACTTCAGCATCTGTCACAGTTCCATCAGGATTCGATGACCAATTCGTCATTGGTGCCATCACAATCCGGTTTTTTAGTTGAACGTCATTTTTAAATGTAAATGACTCAAGTAATGGTGCATATTTAGAATTCACCTGTTCTATACCCCCAAATAGATTTCCATTTTCCCCTCTTTTATTTTCAGTTACTTTTTAGAAAATAAACTTGTAAATATAAAAAAACCACCTTGCACTATGGTAGGTGGGATAGTTGTGTTAATGGAAAGTGGTTCCTTCTACTTTCCTAAGCTTGATATTATTTTTCGTCAGCCGAGTTTGATTAGATTCTCTGGGTTAAACTACCCAGTTGGAATTAATGTTGCACAACCTATGATGGAATTTGCAAAAAAATAAGCTGTTAGAATAACAAATAGAAGTTTTGATATTCAAGCATCTGTTCCCTTTTCTAGTATATAACACGTTCCATCCTCAGCAAAAAATAAATACTTTCCGTTTTTTATATTGAAATTGACGTTTTTTTTATCATAAATTAATTTACTTATTACCGATTGATCAAATTTTGAGGTAGCGCTTTTGTCTATGTAGCATCCTGCCCAATCTTGAAATTCTGCTTTGAGATAAGCTTCAATTAAGGCTTTTCCATATAATAGGCTGTTATAAAAAGTAATACCCTTTTTGTTTTTTATCACAGAAGGTTCAAAAGTGATTTTTCCAGCTACTATGCAACCTCTTACAGGAAAGGTAGCTTGTAATGATCTGTTGAGAAAAAAAGCTGAACAATTAATTATTACATTAAAGCTTTCTTCTGAAATATCTTCTGTCCAGAAAATTATGCTATCGGAAATGTGTATACAATGAATATTTGATTTTGATAAATCTGGCACATAGATCCCGGGACCGCCATCAACATAATTGTCTCCGCTAACGGCTGACTGGGAATCTCGAAATAAATTATGGATGAATCTGTCGATATATTCATCAGCGTTATTTTCCATAAATTCTTTAAATCCTAAAATATCAAAATACGCCAGAAATCGTTCCATGTTCTATAATTAGTTTTAAAAATAGGTATAACCAATGTATGTATTCGTAATTATATGTTCTTAATTTAATTAGTTTTCAATTGTAAATAGAGCTAAGCCGAATAGAATTACCGATCGTACAAGAGTGCGACGCAACAGACGATGATAGTAATACTACAGCCGGGCAAATAATAATAGTTTCCACTTAGCTTACCACCTCGCCACAATCTTAAAATTCAACAACCTTGGTGTTAACCGTTGCGGCATGGTATAGGTAGTGTTGGAGAAATCTTTGATCAGCAAATAAGAAATGGTATTGTCGCGGTCGATGATATTGAATACTTCGAGGCTGGCCCAGATATTGTCGAAACCAAGGAAAGGGCTATGGCTGCGGCGTTTGGCGCGGTCGCTGTCGAGCAGCAATGCACTGAAACCAATATCGGCTCTTATATAAGCGGGAATCTCCAGGCCATTGCGGTACTTGGTATTGTTGGGAATATTATAAGGCAGGTTGCTGCCATACAAAAGATTGAGATACATTTTTAAATTGCGGTTGGTGGCTAAGTAATCCTGGAAGTACATACCAAATGTAATGCGGCGGTCGGCAGGGCGGCGCACCCAACCTTTTTCCAGCGTAACACTATCAATGGGTTCATTGAGATCATTGAGTGTATAATCTTTGTAGGTATCGCCTTTGATATCTTCTTTGGTATTCATTAGGCCGATGCTGATCCAGGATTCGGCATCTTTTACCAGTTCGCCATAGAGGCGCATTTCAATACCGGCGGCATAAGCTTTGGCATTGTTCTCACCAAAATAACGTACACGTACATTGTCAATATCATACGGCACTACATCGGTCATGTTCTTATAATATACTTCGGTGGTCCAGCGCATGGGCCGTCCAAAGCCGGTGAAGTTGTAATCAAATCCCAGTATTCCCTGCCAGGATTTTTGTGCTTTCAGATCGGTATTGATAGTGCCATCATATCTTCTTAGTTCACGATAAAAAGGCGGCTGATGATAAGCACCGGCAGCGATACGAAAAACAAAATCACGTTTCCAATTCGGTTTCCAACTGGCACCGATCCGTGGTGAGATAAGGACTTCTTTGTTTAATGAATTATAATTGTAACGTACACCGGCTGTGAACGTGTACGTATTTAATGAATCGCCAAAGCGGATATTGTCCTGCACATAGCCGGAGAATTTGTCAATGTTGAGATCAGCTTTTGATTTAAGCGATTTACTAAGTTGTAATAAGTTTGGTTGATAAGGTAATGAATAACCAGCCGAATCCTGGTACTCCCATTCATTCAGTTTATCATTGATCAATGTTTTATCATAAGCAATGCCCCATTGATATGCATGACGACCCTGATCCAGGTTTCCTTTGAGCGAAAAATTCCAGTTCTCAATATTGAGCTGGTTCCTTGCAAAATTCTGGAACACACCGGCGCCAAGTGGATTGACGATCAAACCAAAAGTGGGTTTGCTTTTATCAAAATCGCGGTTGCCAAATAAATAAGCTCCTGTGATATCTACATTTTCTCTTTCATCATTTTCAAAACGGGAAGCCATCCATTTTAATTTCAGTTTTTTGCTGAGCTGGTTGGTAAAAGATACACCCAGCATATTGGTGACATACTGATCCTTTTCATTTCCTTCAAAGTAAATATCAATACCCAGGTTTGCGGTGAAGAAAGGAGAGAAGACGGAAGATGTCAACTGGCTGAATGCAGGTTGCAGCGAAAATTTTGTTTGAGAAATATTGCCGAACAGTTCAATAGTTGATCGGTTGGTCAATTGATAAGTTAATAAAGCCTGAAGATCGCTGGAGGAAGGAACATAATTGCCTTGTGTTTCCTGGCGGCTTAATAAATTCCGGTTGCTGCGGTTTCTTGCGCCAATTAAATAACTGAATTTATTATTGGCAGAAGTGCCTTCTACATGAAGGCCCTGTTCTAATATGCCGACATAGGCAGAACCGCCGAATCTTTTAGGTTTGTTGTATTGAATATCGAGCACGGAGCTCATCTTATCACCATACTTTGCCTGGAAACCGCCATTGTAAAAATTGATATTGCGGACCATTTCGGGATTGATAAAACTCAGGCCTTCCTGCTGACCGTTTCTAACTAAGTAAGGACGAAAAATTTCAAAGTCGTTTACATACACCAGGTTTTCATCATAGCTACCACCACGAACGGAATATTGTGATGTGAGTTCATTGTTGGAGCCGACAAATATTTTGATCAAACTTTCCACACCGGTGGTAACGGATGGAAGATTGATAACGGATTTTGGATTGGGGCGGATCAGGCCGGCTTCTGTCCGGTCACGCTGATCGGTAACAGTCACCTCTTTCAGCATAGTAGTGTTTCCTCTTTCCAGCCGTATAGCTATATGTTCTTCTTCATTTTCATTGAGCAGGAAATTTTTTTGTTCCTCCCGGTGACCAGTATAGCTGAAGATGATGGCGAATGCTTTTTCGGCCGGTACTTTCATACGGAAATAGCCGGTATCATTGGTCATGATGCCTTTTTGATTACCTAAAATGACAACAGAAACATTTTGTAAAGGGTTCTCGTTTTCATCGATGACTTTGCCGGAAACGTATGCGGATTTTTTTTGGGCCATGCCCAAAATGGAGATAAATAGGAATAAGCAGGATAAGAGATGTTTTGGCCGGTTCATTCGGTAGTGGCGGATTTGCGGACAATATTAGGCAATTAATTTTAGTTTGCCTATTGGGTAACGATGGAATTGGCCACGAATTGCACGAACGGGCACGAATGAATACAT
>JAKFER010000279.1:0-24191 GCA_036675565.1 Chitinophagaceae bacterium | reverse complement strand
TTTTCATTTTTCCTACAACTAAAAGACAATTCATTGACCCATGAATTAAATATATGGTCTGATAAAATGATAAACTGTCTCTCTGATGTAATATAATTTCAAATATCATGGTTTATTTGCCCGCCAATAGAGATATTTGTAAGGAATGATCACCAGATATTTCCTTTTCTTTTTATTGTCCTTAACCTGCCTCCAAGGATTTTCTCAACTCTGCCAGGGAAGCCTGGGCGATCCCATAGTTAATATCACCTTTGGCTCAGGCAACAACCCGGGTGCCCCGCTGGCAGCGGCTGCCACTGGTTACCAGTTTGTATCATCCGACTGTCCGAATGATGGTTTTTACACGGTAAGAAATGCTACTGCTGCATGTTTTAACAATAGCTGGCATAGCTTAGCCAATGATCATACAGGGAATGGAAACGGTTATTTCATGCTGGTTAATGCATCCATTCAACCCAGTGCATTTTATGTAGAAACAGTCACTGGCCTCTGTGGTAACAGCACGTATGAATTTGCTGCCTGGATTATGAATGTCTTGCTCCCATCTGCATGCGGAGGTAATGGCAACCAGCCAAATTTAACTTTCACCATAGAAAAAACAGATGGCACCGTGTTGAAATCATACAACAGCGGCAATATTCCTGCAACATCATCCCCAACCTGGAAACAATATGGTTTCTTTTTCACAACACCACCAGCAGGTTCCGACATTGTACTGCGCATTGTAAATAATGCGCCGGGTGGCTGCGGTAATGACCTGGCACTGGATGATATAACTTTTCGTGCCTGCGGCCCGCAATTAACACCTGCCATTACAGGTGAACAATCCACAACAGCCAATATCTGTGAAGGAACTTCCAAAACATTTAATTTTTCTACCAGCATTTCTGCCGGCTTCAATAACCCCGATGTTCAATGGCAGCAACGTTTTAACAATGGCACCTGGTCCGATATATCCGGTGCAAATAGTGTATCATATGCAGCTGCTTTTAATCCATCCAATACTGCAGGCACATATGAATATCGTTTAGTGGTTGCAGAATCAGGTAATTTAGGATCAACGCAATGCAGAATATCCTCACAACCATTAACAGTTATCGTTCATCCTAACCCGGTAGTAACAGCCAGCAATACCGGTCCCGTTTGTGAAGGCAATGATATTACACTATCGGCATCGGGTGGAACGCAATATCTATGGACGGGACCCAATAACTATTCTACAAACGCTTCCTCTTTTACATTAAATAATACCAATACAACCGCAGCGGGAACATATAATGTAACCGTGTCAACAGATGCATCCTGCAGCAGTACAGGCAGTACGACCATCACAGTAAATCCGGCACCGGTTGCTTCTGTAACTTTTGCTGATACGTCCATATGCTCAACTAACAGTGTGCAATTATCTGCAACTGGTGGAAGCAGTTATGTATGGCAACCGGGTGCAGGTCTTTCCACAAACGATATAGCCAACCCGGTTGCTGCTCCGCTTACAGGTACCCGTTATAAAGTGGTAGTTACTGATGATCTTGGCTGTATTGATTCTGCATTTGTGCAAGTCAATGTGAGTGAAAAAGCAATTGCAAATGCAGGACCCGACAGAACCATTATATTGGGAGGAACAGCAACATTATCCGGGCGTATTGAAGGCCCTTTTGACAGCTTCACCTGGTCGCCTGCAACGGATTTGAATGATCCACTTCTATTGCAACCCACAGCTGCACCGGCTGCTGATGCACAATATATTCTTACAGCTGTTTCTGCAAACGATTGCGGCATTTCATCAGATACTATGTTGATAAAACTATACAGGGGTATTTTTATTCCGAATGCTTTTTCTCCAAACAATGATGGGCTGAATGACACCTGGAACATTCCTGCACTGGAAGCTTATCCTGGTTTTGAGTTGCTTGTTTTTAACAGGTATGGAGAAGTTGTTTTTGAAAACAGGGGAACAATCAAACCATGGGATGGAAGATTTAAATCAACCAATTTGCCTATGGGAGCTTATGTATATACCATTAAACTGGATGATACGATTGATTTGCTAAAAGGTACGGTTATGATTGTTCGCTGATCACATCTTTTTATACTTATTTTCATTTTCCTTTATCCTGTACTTTACAATTTTGATAATCAGTCTCATTGGCAATGGGTTATTTAATGGGAATTGCATAGTCCCTTTACCGGATTTATATTTGGAAATTTCATTTTCGAATGCCTCGCTCCCCTTTGGAATCGGATAAATACTGACATGGTTTTTGTAACCTGCAAAATAAATCAGGTTATGCTTATTCAGGTTGAAGGCCGGTATGGCATAACTGATCGTTTCTTCAGCACCTGGCGCTTCCCTTTTGATTATAGTCCGGATCTGTTCTAAAACTTTTTGTGTATCCCCTGGAAAACCTGCTATGTATTCATCAATGCTTGCAGCTTTTTGTGTTGCCATAATGAAAAGTATTTAAAACTGGATTCTGAATTTCATCACAAAGGTAAAATGGTTAATATTCTTTAATACATTTTGTGGCGACAATTTAGGGGTAATTTGCGACGCTCACTTCATGAGCACTTTGTAATAATTCAATTTTTTTGGGGGAAAAAATATTATCTTCCATTGATCAATTTAATTAATGAACCTGCATATGAAACATATCTCCATTCTTCTTTTAACTCTTTGTGCAACCTGTTTTTTATTCGCGGCGGAAGTTGATACCGTTACCATTTCCAGTAAGGCCATGCAAAAAGATATCAGGGCAGTTGTAATCAAACCATCCACTTATGAAAAATCAGGCAACAGGTTCCCTACAGTTTACCTTTTGCATGGATACAGTGGTTCTTTCAATAATTGGATTAAAAGGGTTCCGGAACTCAGCAAACTAGCGGATGATAACCAGGTGCTGATCGTATGCCCCGATGGTGATACAGCCAGTTGGTATTTCGACAGCCCGGTGAACCAAAAAATGAAATATGAAACTTATATCGGCAAAGAAGTGCCTGCGTTTATTGATGCCCGTTATAAAACCATTCCACACCGGGAAGCAAGAGCCATTACCGGTTTAAGCATGGGCGGCCATGGAGCCATGTTTATCGGTTACCGCCATGCACAGACTTTCGGTGGCATTGGCAGTATGAGTGGTGCCGTTGACCTTGGAGGTCTTAAAAAAAGCAGGTTGATTTATGATATACTGGGTGATACCACAGCTAATGAAAAATATTACGAGGGATTTAACGTGATGAATATCGTTAAAAAATATCCTGCAGATTCCGTTGCTATCATCATTGATTGTGGAGTGGATGATTTTTTATTTGAAGCCAACCAGAAACTTCACCAGGAACTATTAAGATTAAAAACGCCACACGATTATATAGAACGCCCCGGCAAACATGACTGGCCTTACTGGGCCAATGCGATTGAATACCAATTGGTTTACTTTAGGAATTATTTTGACAAAATGAAAGAGAAATAATTTAAGGGGTGAGTAGGTGAATGATTAAATGTTGAGGAAGTTGATTTAAAACTTTTAATTTATACCAGCTTGTTATTTCCACTCATGCAATCATTTCATATCTCGGGCATGTATTTTCCTTTACAGGTAAATTATCTTCTCCTTTTTGAATCAGGTCAATAATGTTGTAAGATTTGGTATGGCAAAAAGGACATACTTACAAGGCCTGTTATCAACATAACATTAGTGGCATCTATGGCGCCTGTTTCTTCAAAAATTATTTCATCCAATACATTAGCCACTCCAATTGCTGCACCAATAAGTATTACACCCGCTCCCCCGCCCAGCAAAATCCATCCGGTACTTTTTTGTTTTTTTGCTTTATCATTTAATATTGAAACCTGAGGTGGAGATGAATCGACAGTCTGTGCAGAAATGTTCAAAGAATAAAGTAAGCTCAATAAAAAAATTATTTGCTTATTCATAGCGAAGTTTAAAAGGTTTAATGGCTAATGGCTGAAACTTAAATTAGCATCTGCTTTACTTAAAATCTATTGTCACTTATTAATTTGCCATTTTGAGTTGGCGGCTGGAAGATTATTTAATTAAAAATGAATTTTAAAAAAAGCAACACGTTAAGGTGGCATAACGATGTTGCTTTGTTTTACACCCGGTGAAATGTTTATCAGTTACATTCAGGTAACATAGGTGGAAATGAGGTATTGTATTTGTTTCCTATCCAACAATTGTTGGTTCCTGATCCATCCCATAAAAGATCAGCTGCAGGAAATGGTAATGCTGGTTGAACCGCACCATTAGTATTCACCGCGTTATTTCTTATTTGTACGCCATCGGGATTTGGTTCAATATCTGCAAAAGCTTCAGGAGGCAGACCGGCCAATGCACCTAATGTTAAGGAGCTGACAACGGCAATTCCTAAAAACTGGTTATGCTGCACGGTATTTCTTTCTATTAGTGTATTATCACTGCCTACAACCAAAATACCGCCACCGCTTGGCACATAGGCTTCAAATCCATCGGCAGGGTCAGCCGTATTAATTTTATTGTTTTTATAAACATGGTTATTGCTAACCGTTATATTGGATGAAATTTTTTCCGTTAGTCCAGGTAACAGAACTACCAAAATACCAGTTACATTATCATAACTCTGGTTATTTGTTGCGATTACATCCTGGCAATTTTCAATTTCAAGTCCGATGGTATTATTGAAAACCCTGTTAAAACGCATAGCAATATCATTTGATTGACCGGTATAAATTCCTGAGTCACTATGCCCGCTGGCAGTACAATGTTCAATTATTCCATGATTGCTGCGTATTGGCCATAATCCATACTCTCCGCAATCAATTACGGTAATATGACTAAGTACAAAATGATCAGCCCTTATCATTACCACGCCGTTACTTTCAAAGTTCCTGATTGTCACATTATGTAATTCAAAACCATCACCATCGGCCCTTACTGTAATGCCGTTATTTTCACTGCCAGGGTTTTCAATAATTACAGAATTACCATTATCGCTTAAACCCACAAGTTTAATATTGGGCTTGTTGACTATTACAGCTTCCTTGTATAATCCTGGTTTGATATGAATAACATCTCCCGGGCTGGCAGCATCAACAGCGGCCTGTATAGTACTTTCTACACTTACAACATGATCGGCTTTTTTCATTTTTGAAGAAGACACCTCAAGTGAGGCGCTACCTTCAACTGGCAATGACTCAATTTGCTTTTGGCAGGAATAAAATGTTATCATCGTTATACAAGCCAATACAATTCTGAAGACTGCAGAAGCGAAACATCTGTAAATTAAGATTCGCATAACAAGTGGTTTAAATGGTGATTAAATTTTTTTGATACAGAAATTGATTACAGGAAGAAATTAATACAAAACAAATACGACTCACATCTTGATTTAGTAATCGCTGGTTTTTAGTTAGCAGGTGCATTATTATAGAAAGTTGTAAGTCAACCATTAGGCATTGACAACCTTAAGAAATTCCAATTTGCTTTTATTAATGAATGAAAACGTTCAATAGCAAAACAGGAATGGGAACTGACAAATACCTCGTTAAAAAGCAGGGAAGAGTTTGTAAATTTAAGAGATGCCATTTTATACCAAAACTTTCCTCGTTATAGTATTTACTATAAAATGTTACTGCAGCCTTTACGCCCAGGAGCAAAATCTTCCTGTATTTAAGCAGATCGTCCATCCTTTTATGCCCACGATAACTTCAGAATATCTCTACTTTACAGAAGATGGGTTAATGTGGTTTTCCACGTCACAGGGTTTAACATCGTTTGATGGTTCTGAAATCGTTTATCATACCACTACAAATCAGGCAAATAAATTAGGGTTAAACAGGATTCATGCCATTGCAGAAGATCGTTCCCAAAACTTATACATTGGCAGTGAATCCCTTTTATATTTTAACAGAAAAACAAAAGTTTTTGATACCATTTCATATGTATACAAAGACATCAATAAGACTTTAACAACGCGTGGGCTTTCCATTTATATTGATAATAAGGGCATAGTTTATATTGGAACTGCTTCCCGCGGATTGCTTATTTATAACCCTCAAACCAAATTCATTGAACACCTCAACCTGGATACGGGGAAAACCGATAGTTGGGAAGACCGGAGATATAATACGGTAGTAAGTTTTGCGGCGCATGCAACAGATAGTAATAAATTGTGGGTGGGTAGCTTTCGGGGTATTTATTTATTAGATAAAGAAACAAAAACGCTTACACATAATTTTAGGATTGTAACACCCCGGCGACATATAGATCAACCACCATCTTGGGGCAGGGAAGCTTATATTGACATTTCAAAGATGGACGTAGTTGACGATTCCATTATTTGGTGTAATTCATGGGCAGGGGGCTTTGCATATTACAATACAAAAACTGGTGAGGCTCATACCTATTTACACGATGCACTTTTCAAATCAAAGGACCGCTATTTCGGATATATCATCAGGCAATTTGGAAAACTTCCGGATGGCAAATACCTGGTAGGTGTGCATTACCCTCACCCCGGCGTTTTTGATCCCAAAACAAAAACCCTGCAGCTGATAAAATTATCTACTGATCAGAATTTCGATGCAGTTAGGTTTGTAACCAATGACAGGCATGGTAATATTTGGATTTTAAATAAGGGCGATCTCTATGTTTCTATTCCGGGCTATTTACGATTAAAACATGTTTCTTTAAATCTCAATAAGAAAATAATCTCTCCGCTTCAACTAAGGGGAATTTATTTTGATTCAACAATGAATCGTTATTATAGTTCCGTATTTAATTCCATAGGCATACATGTATTTGATAAAAACTTTAATCAGGTAAAACTGATACCATCTCCGGTTATAAATAATTACTATACCCACCAACAAGCTGTAACGCAAAAGATTACCAAAGATGGCAATGGCAGATTATGGACAGCTGGCTGGGAAAATTATGTATTGGTTCCCGGGTCTGATAAATTTGAAAATGCAGAAAAAAAATTCCCTTCCCTTGCATGGATGAAAACCAAAGGTGAATTCATTGATGTCATAACTGATAAATATGGTCATATTCTTTACAGGCAGGGAAATGGAAAAGTTTTTCATATCAATTACAAAACATTTGAAACGGATACCATAGAAACCAGTTTTGATAATAAGGGAGATTTAGAAATTAAAGCACCATCATTATGGTATGATGCAAAGCGCAATTGTATTTATTTGGTAAGAAAAAATGGAATTGCACAATACAACCTGGACACAAAAAACAATCGTTCCATCCCGCAAAAAACGTTATATGGTAATTCGCAAGGTTACCAGGGTGTTGCGGCACCAACGCTTGATTGGGATGGAAATATATGGTTTATGATTCCCAAATTTGGCATACGGATTATAGATCCTGTCACGTTGACTTGTAAGGATTCTATTCGTTATGGTGAAAAAGGATTGATTCGCGGAGATTATACATCAGTTACCGGTGCTGAATATCCGTATGTGCTTTTTCGTTCCCTGAATGGGATCATTGTTTATGATTATGAAAAAAAGCGTTCCTATTTATTTGATGGCAAAAACGGTTTATCAAACCCTGAAACGATCTCATTGTTATATAATAATGGCCATCTTATAGTTGGACAAAATGGAAGTTTTGAATACCTGGCATTAAAAGACCTTCAACATCAAACATTCAGTGTAAAGCCTGCATTAAATACTATACAGGTGGATGGATCTATTTTGTATATCAGTGAACAGGATGGCGGAAAAATAAGTTGCATTATAAAACACAATCACAACTCTTTGATATTTTCATTTTCAGCACAGGAATTTTTTTTACCGGAAAGAATTGAATATGCATACCAGCTAAAAGGTATTGACAATGACTGGCAGTATACCAATTCATTTAACAGGAAAATTACATACAGCAAACTTTCCCCGGGTAAATACACCTTCATGCTTAGAGCCCAGAAAATAGGTGGTAACTGGGATGCACAGCCGCTGGAATATACAATTGAAATTGAACCTGCTTATTGGCAAACAACCTGGTTTAAATTACTAACTCTTTTGTTGCTGATGTTATTCATTGCTTTATTCATACGCTGGCGGATAAATACAATCAAGCAAAAAGAAAAACAAAATATTAAACATGAAAAAGAATTGCTTGAACTTGAAGCAAAGGCCCTGCGCTCTCAAATGAATCCACATTTTATTTTCAATAGCCTGAACTCAATTAAATCACTGATAAATAAAAATGAAAATGATAAGGCTGCAAATTACCTGACAACATTTTCAAAATTGATTCGTACGCTGTTTCAAAATTCTGATAAAAGGGAAGTGAGTTTGTATGATGAACTGGAAACCTGTAAACTGTATACACAAATAGAGAAAATGAGGTTTGGAGAAAAGGTTGATTTTCTGTTTGAAATTGATGAAACAATTGACCTTAAGGATATAAAGGTTCCTGCATTAATACTGCAACCCTTTATAGAAAATGCTATTTGGCATGGATTGGTACCCCATGACATCGGTGGAAAAGTAGTTATAGCTGTAAAAGAAAATAAAGGATCAGTAGAATGCAGCATTGACGATAATGGTATTGGCCGTGAATTGTCCAAACAATACAAATCATCTTATGAAGCGACGCATGAATCAAAGGGTATTGGTTTAATAAAGTCAAGACTCGAATTAGATAAAAAAATAAATGACAGGGAAGATTTCATCGAAATCATAGATAAGATAGAAGAAGATGGTACACCTGCAGGCACCCGGGTCATCATAACTTTTAAAGAAAATAACTTATGATAAGATCAGTTATTATAGATGATGAACAAAATTGTATCGATAGTCTTGCATTTGACCTTGGTAAGTATTGCCCGGAAGTTGAAATAATAGAAACCTGCACTTCACCCAAACAAGGCCTGGTTACTATCCGAAAACAAAAACCAGATCTTGTTTTTTTAGATGTACAGATGCCCTGGATGAATGGATTTGAAATGCTCGAAATAATAGAAGAAATTAATTTCTCGATCATCTTTACAACTGCATTTGATCAATTTGCTGCAAAAGCATTCAGGTTAAGTGCCATTGATTATTTATTAAAACCTATTGATACAAATGATTTACAAGAAGCGGTTAAAAAAGTTTCTGAAAAAATTGCTTTAAAAACGGGTGCTGCCAATATTGATAATTTATTACATAATATTAATAAACCTGAAAACAAACAACGCATTGCATTTGCCGGGCGGGATGGTTATGAGTTTGTAGAAATTGAAAGCATCATTTTTGCCAGGGCAGAAGGAGCTTACACACATGTATTCTTAAACAATAAAAGAAAACTTGTAATATCCAAAACGTTAAGTGATATTGAAGAAATGCTGCCTGTTGATCATTTTCAACGGATACACCATTCAACCCTGGTGAATCTTACGCATGTAACGCATTTTTATAAATCTGATGGAGGATATATTGTACTTGACAACGGAGAAAAATTAATTGTTTCCAAGTCAAAAAAAGATGGATTACTGGCAAGGTTGGGATTGAAATGATCTTGGGATTAGGTATCAGGAATTGGGTATTGGGGTAATAGTTGAATGGTTGATAAGTTGATATGTTGACTGCCTGGATGTAAGGCTAAACAGCTTAATAACTAAACCTTAAACTTTTAAATCCTAAACTTGTGATCCTTGCCGGCCCCGATGAATTTCGTGGGAGTTTGTCGAAGGACTAAACGCTAAACACTAAACCCTAAACATCCTCACTGCCCTGTTCTGCCATCTCTAACCTTGATCTTCTTTTTGCCGGAATTCTTTTTTTCATAATCAAGAATAGCCTGCGGTTTTGCCAATGCTTTTTTCTTTGTACTGTCAGAAGCATTGCGCAATGGATCAATGGGCATCAGCTCTTCGTCTGTAGCAGCTGCATTGCCAGCTTCATTAGCTGGTTTATCTAAAAACCATTTTTGTGTTTCTTCCAGGCTGCCTGAAAATGTATCATAAAATTTCCAGGTGCCATGTTTTAAACTATACCCTTCCAGTTTAATAACCTTCTTTTCAATAACTCTTGTGGGATCATTGGGATCGTAAACATCTATTGTATCATAAGGATTATCCGGGTTAACTGCTCTCCAGCTCTCTTCCCGCTGTACATTTCCCATATGATCGTAATACACATTTTTACCATCCTTATTTCCCCAACGATATTTCTCATATGCAATCAAATCTCCTTGTAAGGAATACCTGCGCCAATCACCCTCTTTCAAATTATTTTTATAAATACCTTCTTCTTCATATCCTCTTTCACCTCGCAGGTTATCCACTTTGATCACCCACCTGCCCTGCTTTTTATTATTCATATCAACGCAGTTCAGCGTATCGCCATTTACACCGATAATATATTCTTTACACTGCGCATTAACGTTAAAAGAAACAAACAATAAAAGAATGAAAATGAAACGCATAGTTTAGTAAGTTTGATGAATTGGATTGAATCCTTAATAAACGTAAAAATTGAACTGTTTATGATGCTAAAATTACGCCAAATTAGTTTGTTCTTCCTGTTATCCGCTGTTAGTATTATCACAAATGCACAGGTAAAAGCCACTCCTGATGACGAAAGAGTTAAAGGATTAGAAAAAAGAAAAATATTAGAAAGCCGTTCTGTTTTAAATGATGTTTCTTTTCGCAACATCGGACCCACTGTTTTTAGTGGCAGGGTGAGTGATATTGATGCAAACCCGGATGATCCCACTGAATTTTATGTAGCCTATTCATCCGGCGGTTTATGGTATACTAACAATAATGGTTTGTCATTTACCCCCGTATTTGATAATGAACATATATTAACTATGGGTGATGTTGCCGTTGACTGGAAGACGGGGACCGTATGGGTTGGAACGGGTGAAGTAAACAGCAGTCGATCATCTTATTCTGGCATCGGTGTTTATAAAAGCACGGATAAAGCCAAAACCTGGCAATATCTTGGATTGCCTGGCACACATCATATTGGCAAAATTCAACTGCATCCAACAGACCCCAACACTGCATGGGTTGCGGCACTGGGGCACCTGTATTCGCCCAATAAAGAAAGGGGTGTTTTTAAAACAACTGATGGCGGAAAAACCTGGAAACATACTTTATTTATTGATGAAAATACCGGCATAGTAGAAATGGATATCAATCCAAAAAATCCTTTGGAACTCTATGCCGCGGCATGGTATCGCACCAGGAGTGCATGGAATTTTGAAGAGAGTGGTAAAACCAGTGGTATGTATAAAAGTACTGATGGAGGTAATTCATGGACAAAAATTTCTACGCCATCTTCCGGTTTCCCTGATGGTGAAGGTGTTGGGCGCATAGGCATTGCCGTTTTTCCGCAAAACCCACAGGTCGTTTATGCAGTAGTTGATAATAATTTTCGTCGCCCGGATACCGCTGCAAAAAAACAGGAAGATGGTTATGTGCTTCGCGATTTCGAAAAATTAAGCAAAGAAGAATTTGCCAATCTGGATAATGACAAACTGGATACTTTCTTAAAGAGAAACCGGATGATCAACCGCTATTCTGCAAAGACTGTAAAAGAATTGGTTGCAAAAGGTGAAATAAAACCAACAGCTCTTTTCCAGTATTTGTTTGATGCCAATGCCGCCCTTTTCGATACACCCATAGAAGGTGCACAGGTTTATCGAAGCAATGATGGTGGCAAAAGCTGGAAGAGAACACATCAAAAAGAGATCAGCTTTTATTTCACTTATGGTTATTATTTTGGAAAGATTTATGTGTCGCCCTATAACCCTGAAAAAATTTATATTCTTGGATTTGATGCACAACTTTCAACTGATGGGGGAAAAACTTTCAATTCCATTGACAAAAACAATGTTCATGCTGACCATCATGCTTTATGGGTAAATCCCAAAAGAGATTCTCACCTTATAGATGGCAATGATGGTGGAATCAATATTTCTTATGATGATGGCAAAGTTTGGTATAAAGCTAACAGTCCGGCGGTTGGCCAGTTTTATTCAGTTGAAGTGGATCATGAAGAAGTGTATAACGTGTATGGTGGATTGCAGGATAACGGTGTATGGTATACGCCATCCAAAACGACTCGCTCCAGATTTACCGGCAGTGGTTTGGGCGTAAATGACGATCCTGCAAAATTCCTCGGAGGTGGAGATGGTATGCAGGTACAAGTTGACAGGAGAAATAACCTGACTACTTATTATGGTTCTCAGTTTGGTAATTATGCCCGCACAAACAGGCTGACCAGGGAAGGAACCAAACGTATAACTCCACGACATGATTTGGGCGAAGTACCCCTCCGGTTCAACTGGCAAACACCTATTTTGTTAAGCAGGCACAACCAGGATATTCTGTACTTCGGTGCCAATAAATTTTATCGTTCACTTGACCAGGGTGATAGCATGTCGATCATGAGCCAGGATCTGACAAATGGCGGCAAACCAGGTGATGTTCCCTATGGAACACTCACTACAATTTCAGAATCACCATTAAGGTTTGGACTGCTTTATACAGGCAGCGATGATGGGAATATTCATTTATCAAAAGATGGCGGTTATACATGGACGAAAGTAAGCCAGTCAACTTCGTTGACCAGGAATGTGCCTGCAGGTTTATGGGTAAGTCGTGTAACCGCTTCCGCACATCAACTCGGCCGCGTATATGCTACTTTTAATGGATACCGGAATGATCATTTTGAACCTTATGTTTTTGTGAGCGAAGATTATGGTAACACCTGGAAAAAAATAAGTTCAGACTTACCACCAGAACCGGTGAATGTAATTAAAGAAGATCCTACAAATGAAAATATCCTGTATGTTGGAACAGATGGCGGTTTATATGTAAGTCTTGACCGTGGTAAAAGTTTTATGATGTGGAATAACGGCTTGCCAAAATCGGTTCCTGTTCACGACCTGGTTATTCATGAAAGAGAACACGAGATTGTGTTAGGTACGCATGGGCGGAGTTTTTACATAGCACCATTGGAAAATTTGCGTAAAGCAGTAAAGTAAATTGACAATGAGACAATGTGACAATGGGACAATGAGATAATTAGTTAATTTGAAAATTTGAAAATGAAATTCACCTTCGTGAAAAATGCAATTTAAAAAAATGAATTAAATAATACAGCGCCTGGAAAAACCCAGGCGCTTTTATATTTATTAGCGGTTTGATTAAAATATTTTAAACCGGTCAAAACAGGATTTTTCCAAAGCTTCCCGATCATCCGGGTGAGAGATATCAATTAAGGCTTTAGCTCTTTGCCGTAAATTCTTTCCTTGCAAATAAGCAACTCCATATTCAGTCACTACATAATGAACATGTGCTCTTGTTGTTACTACGCCGGCACCCGGTTTTAAAATAGGAACAATCCGGGGAACTCCCTTCGCTGTTCGTGCCGGTAAAGCAATGATTGGTTTACCGCCAAGGCTTAAAGCTGCACCCCGCATAAAATCCATTTGACCACCCACGCCGGAATACTGGTAAGTGCCGATAGAATCGGAACAAACCTGGCCGGTCACATCAATTTCAACGGCGCTGTTGATGGCAACCATCCTGCTGTTTCGTTTAATGACATGTGGATCATTTACATAATCAATATCCAAAAACTGGAATGCAGGATTATCATTAACGTAGTCGTATAAACGCTTTGTACCTAATGCAAAACCCGTTACCGTTTTATGCGGGTGAATGTTTTTATACTTATTATTAATGACATCTAATTCAAGCAGGTCCACCACTCCATCGGAACACATTTCTGTATGTATACCCAGGTCTTTATGATTTTTTAAACATCGTAATACCGCATCAGGAATTGATCCAATACCCATCTGCAAAGTGCTCCTATCCTCTATTAATCCTGCAACAAATTCGCCAATACGCATTTCCTTTTCAGTTATCTTATCACCATAAGAAGTTTCAAACAATGGTTCGTCACAATATACCATGGAATGAAAACGACTGCTGTGAATTAGTCCATCACCATGAGTGCGGGGCACATTTGGATTTACCTGTGCGATAACATATTTCGCGTTATTCACCGCTGACCGGGCAATGTCAACAGACACACCCAAAGAACAATAACCGTGTGCATCCGGAGGTGAAACATGCACCAATGCCACATCTATAGGAAGAATACCTAATTTAAATAATTCGGGGATCTCACTTAAAAAAACGGGAATATAATCAGCACGGCCTTCATTAACCGCTTTCCGGATGCTGGCCGATACAAACATGGAATTGATCTTAAAACTGTCTGCATGTTCTGGTTTGTCAACATGGATATCACCATAAACGGTTATAAAAACCAATTCAACATTATTTAACCGGTGAGATTGTGCTGCAAGTCCTTTTAACAAACAGGTGGGCGTTTGTGCGCTTCCCTGTACAAATAAACGCTGACCAGATTGAACGATAGATAAAGCATCTTCCAGGGACTTGTACTGAATGGGTAATTTCATTATTCTTCGTTGATTTAAAGATGCAAAAAGAAGAAATTGCAGGGTAATAAAATATGATTATTATCCGGATTTACCATAACAATCATCAACTATTAATGCAGAAGAAGGAGGAAGAATTTATTTTTTCGACAGTACAAACCACTCAAGTGCAAGCCGGTATCCGGTCATCCCCAACCCGGAAATGGTTCCCGCACAGTTGGCAGATACCAGTGATATTTTACGGAAGTCTTCACGGGCATGCACATTCGAAATATGCACTTCAATTACCGGAGAAGTGATTGCGGCGATTGCATCCCCGATGGCAACCGATGTATGCGTGTAACCACCGGGATTCAGGATGATGCCATCAGCGCTGAATCCTTCTTTTTGCAATTCATCAATTAATTCGCCTTCAATATTTGACTGGAAATAAGTTATGTCAATATCCGTAAATATTTTCTTTAACTGTTCCAGGAATTCTTCAAAAGGTAAATGACCATATATACCGGGTTCTCTTTTTCCTAATAGATTTAAATTAGGTCCGTTGATGATGGCGATCTTCATGCTTGAAAGTTAAAAGGAAAAATGCAAAAACAATCGTTAGGATTTAACAGTCGCCATATCATCTTTTACCATTTGAATAAATTCATCAAACAGGTATCTTGAATCGTGTGGACCTGGTGTACTTTCCGGGTGATATTGAACAGAGAAAGCCGGTTTGCCTTTGATCCGGATACCTTCAATGGACTGATCATTCAGATTTACATGCGTGATCTCGATGTGATCGGCATTTTTAACCGCTTCAGGATCTACCCCAAAACCATGATTTTGTGTTGTGATCTCGCACTGACCGGAAATAATATTTTTTACTGGGTGATTTAAACCCCTGTGCCCATGATGCATTTTAAAGGTAGGAATGCCATTAGCCAATGCCAGCAACTGGTGCCCCAGGCAAATACCAAAAACCGGTTTTTCTTCCTGCATGATTTGCTTCAATGAATTGATTGCATAATCCATTGGAGCGGGATCGCCCGGACCATTGGAAATAAAGTAACCGGAAGGGTTAAACGCTTTTACTTCATCGTGCGGAGTTTTGGCTGGAAAAACTTTTACATAGGCTCCTCTTTCAACCATGCAATGAAGTATATGTTGCTTTACACCATAATCCATAACGGCTATGCGGATCTCCGAGTTTTTATCGCCCATTTCATAAGCATGCTCCGTACTTACTTTTGAAGCCAATTCCAGTCCATCCATGTCAGGCACTTCGGCCAGTTTCTTTTTCAATTCATCGATATCCGTGATTTCAGATGAAATGACACAATTCATAGCGCCCTTGGTTCGTATATGCGTAACCAACGCCCTGGTATCGATACCTTCTATAGAAACAATATTATTCGCTTTCAAAAAATCTTCCATGGAGCCATTTGCCTGGCGCCTGGAATAGGTTTCTTCCAGGTTGCGGCCAATCAATCCCCTGATCTTTACACCATCCGATTCAATGTCTTCATCCTTTACACCATAATTACCAACATGCACATTATTCATGATCAATATCTGTCCATAATAACTTGGGTCGGTAAAAACTTCCTGGTAGCCGGTCATCCCGGTATTAAAACAAATCTCTCCACCGGTAGTACCGATGGCGCCAAATGCTTTGCCGTGGCAAATAGTTCCGTCTGCTAGAAGTAAAACTGCGGGTAGTTGTTTTTCTGTCATGTATGATTTTTGGTAGAGCCTTTAAACAAATTGCGCAAAAATAAAGAAGTGTACGAAATCAGCCGATTTGATTTTACAGTTTTATGATTTCTTCTTCATAAATCGCAAAATCTACTTAATAACAGGAAAATTTGTGAATAACTTGATTGAACAAACAGCTGCAATTCAGCATTTTTTCTTATTTTCATTCACTTGCTTGCTGTAAGAGTTGAATAATATTCAACAAATTGTCATTTTATTGAAAATTTAAACGATTTACTTATGGCAGGCAACAATCCCGGCTTGTATCACCCTTCCTTTGAACACGACTCCTGCGGTATCGGGTTCGTTGCCAATATCAGGGGCAACAAAAATCACCAGGTCATATCAGATGCACTCACCGTATTGGAAAATATGGAACATCGCGGCGCATGCGGATGTGAAAGCAATTCCGGTGATGGAGCCGGTATTTTAATTCAAACACCACATGAATTCTTTTTTGAAGAATGTTTGAAACTGAATATTCATTTACCAGCTTATGGCAAATATGGTGTAGGGATGATCTTTTTTCCCAAAGACCTTAGACTTAGAGAAGAATGCCGGGAAATTTTTAACCGCTGTGCAGAAAAATTAAGTCTTGAAATACTAGCCTATCGCAGGGTGCCTGTTAATACGGATGATATCGGACCTACCGCTTTATCCGTAGAACCGGAAATGGAGCAGGTTTTTATTTCATGCCCCGATCATATTCAATCGGCAGAAGATCTTGAACGCAAGCTTTTTATCCTGCGTAATCATGCCAACCACATCATCCTGAATACCGTAAAAAAAGATGCCATTGGTTTTTACATCGCATCGCTTTCATATAAAACCATTGTATATAAAGGCCAACTAACGAGCATGCAGGTGCGCAATTATTTTCCCGACCTGCAAAACAAAAGAGTTGTTTCCGCATTTGGATTGGTACACAGCCGTTTTGCCACCAATACTTTTCCTTCCTGGAAACTGGCGCAGCCTTTCCGGTACATTGCGCACAATGGCGAGATCAATACGCTGCAGGGAAATTTAAACTGGTTAAAGACCAGTGAGAAAGGTTTTACATCTCCGTATTTTACAAAGGAAGAAATGGAGATGCTGTTGCCCCTGATCAGTTCCGATCAATCGGATTCAGCCTGCCTGGATAACATGATCGAATTATTGTTATTGACCGGGCGCAGCCTGCCCCATGTAATGATGATGCTGATCCCTGAAGCATGGGATGGTAATGAGCAAATGGACGCTGTGAAAAAATCGTTTTACGAATTTCATGCATCCATGATGGAACCCTGGGATGGACCAGCCTCCATTTCATTTACCGATGGTAAAATGATCGGCGCCACACTTGACCGGAATGGTCTTCGGCCTTCCCGATATTGCATTACACATGACGACCGGGTGATCATGGCATCTGAATCCGGTGTACTGCCTATTGATCCTTCCATGATAAAAGAAAAAGGAAGATTACAACCCGGAAAAATGTTTGTGGTTGACATGGAGCAGGGACGAATTATCAGTGATGATGAATTGAAAAATAAGATCTGTTCGCAAAAACCTTACGATGAATGGTTAAATAAATACAAGATCAGGTTAGAAGAATTACCAGAGCCACGGGTTATGTTCACACACCTGGAACATGAACATGTTTTTAAATACCAGAAAGCATTTGGTTATTCCACCGAAGACCTGGATACCATTATTCAGCCAATGGCGCTTGAAGCAAAAGAACCCATCGGTTCCATGGGGACCGATACACCATTGGCTGTTTTGAGTAATCAGCCACAACATCTCTCAAACTATTTTAAACAATTATTTGCGCAGGTAACCAATCCGCCAATAGACCCTATCCGTGAACGTTTGGTGATGTCGCTGGCAACGTTTGTAGGAAACATCGGCAACCTGCTGGAAGAGGATCCATTAACCTGTCATACCGTAGAATTGCGGCATCCTATTTTAACCAATAAAGAATTGGAAAAGATCCGGAGTATTGATACAGGTATTTTTCAATCCAAAACATTGCAAACTTATTTTGTTGCGGATCAAAAACCAGGTTCATTAAAAAAAGGTTTGGAAAGATTATGTCGATACGCGGAAGATGCGGTGAATGACGGATTTGAAGTGCTGATTCTTTGTGATCGTGCCGTGGATTCGGATCATGCCACTATTCCGTCTTTACTGGCCACATCAGCAGTTCATCACCATTTGATCCGGAAAGGTCTTCGGGGAAAAGTAGGAATTGTTGTCGAAGCAGGTGATGTGTGGGAAGTGCATCATTTTGCCTGCCTGATTGGTTTTGGCGCTACTGCCATTAACCCATATCTCGCCCTTTCATCTATCAGGGATATGAAAGAAAGCGGTAAACTGCAAACTGATATTACTGAAGATCAACTGAAAAAAAATTACATCAAAGCAGTGAATGATGGATTGTTGAAAGTGTTTTCCAAAATGGGCATTTCAACTTTGCAATCTTACCAGGGTGCACAGATATTTGAGATCATCGGGCTTAACCAGGCGGTGGTGAACAAATATTTTACTGGAGCCGTTTCCCGCATCAGTGGAATGAACCTGGATGATATGGCCCGCGAAATACTGGTAAAACATTTTTTCGCATTTGGGAAAAAGGAAATTCCATCAGATCGGCTACCCGTTGGCGGTATATACCAATGGAAAAGACGCGGGGAATTTCATTTGTTTAATCCTCAGACCATTCACCTGTTACAATATTCAACCAGGATGAATGATTACAGCATTTTCAGAAAATATTCAGCCCTTGTCAATAACCAGGAAGAAAAAGCATGTACCATAAGAAGTTTATTCAGCTTTAAAAAGAATCGTCCATCGATTGATATTAACGAAGTAGAGCCCGCTGAAAAAATATTTAAAAGATTTGCGACAGGTGCTATGTCATTTGGATCCATTTCGCATGAGGCTCATTCAACGCTGGCCATTGCTATGAACCGCATTGGAGGCAAAAGCAATACCGGCGAAGGAGGAGAAGATGAACAACGATATGAGAAATTAGCGAATGGAGATTCTATGCGCAGTGCCATTAAGCAGGTTGCTTCCGCAAGATTTGGCGTAACCAGTCTGTACCTTACGGAAGCGGATGAATTACAGATTAAAATGGCACAGGGAGCCAAACCCGGAGAAGGCGGACAACTACCCGGTCATAAAGTGGATGAATGGATAGGACGTGTACGACATGCAACACCCGGTGTTGGATTGATCTCTCCCCCACCACATCATGATATTTATTCTATTGAAGATTTGGCCCAGCTGATCTATGATCTGAAAAATGCAAACCGCGATGCAAGGATCAGTGTAAAACTGGTATCCAAAGCTGGTGTGGGAACCATTGCCGCCGGTGTTGCCAAAGCAAAAGCCGATGTCATCCTTATTTCAGGACACGATGGCGGTACAGGTGCATCACCGCTTAGTTCGGTTAAGCATGCAGGTTTGCCCTGGGAACTGGGATTGGCGGAAGCACAGCAAACCTTGGTAAGAAACCGTTTACGCAGCCGCGTAGTTTTGCAAGCCGACGGACAAATGAAAACAGGAAGAGATATTGCAATTGCAACCTTATTGGGCGCAGAGGAATGGGGCATTGCAACGGCAGCATTAATTGTAGAAGGATGCATCATGATGCGCAAATGTCACATGAATACCTGCCCGGTTGGTATTGCCACGCAGGACCCGGAATTGAGAAAACGTTTTGAAGGAAACGCTGATCATGTAGTGAACTTCTTCCATTTTATTGTGGCTGAATTCAGGGAGATCATGGCAGAATTAGGTTACAGAACGGTTGATGAAATGGTTGGCCAGGTAGATGATCTTCAAGTGAGAGAAAACATACATCACTGGAAATATGAAAACCTGGATTTGTCCGCCATTTTATACAAGGAACCAGCTTCTGTTCATACTCCATTATACAATAAAGAAAAACAGGATCATCTTTTAACGGAAGCCCTTGACTGGAAATTATTGGATGTTGCGAAAAATTCAATTGAAACAAAAGAAAGTGTATTCGCTGAATTCAATATAAAAAACACAGATCGTGCAGTGGGCACCATTTTAAGTAATGAGATTACAAAAAAACATGGTTCAAAAGGATTACCGGCGGCATGTATCCATTTTAAATTCAAGGGCACGGCAGGCCAAAGTTTTGCAGCTTTTAATACGAATGGCCTCTTAATGGAATTGGAAGGCGATGCCAACGATTATTTTGGAAAGGGATTAAGCGGAGCATCACTTATCGTGTATCCATCACCGAGAGCCACTTTTATTCCGGAAGAAAATATCATCATCGGTAATGTGGCTTTTTATGGAGCTACATCTGGAAAAGCTTTTATCCGGGGTAAAGCAGGTGAACGTTTCTGTGTCCGTAACTCAGGTGCCTGTGCAGTAGTGGAAGGGGTAGGTGATCATGCCTGCGAATATATGACCGGTGGATGTGTAGTGATTTTGGGAGATACGGGGAGAAATTTTGCCGCGGGGATGAGTGGTGGATTGGCTTTTATTTATGATCTCAAAGGAAATTTTGTAAGCCTTTGCAACCAGGAGATGGTTGACCTGGAAACACCGGATCATGAGGATTTTCAAATACTCAAATCCATGATAACGGAACATTTTGACGCTACTAAAAGTGCTGTGGCCAGGTTTATTTTAAATGACTGGGATAATCAATGGCAACATTTTATAAAAGTATTTCCGAGGGATTATAAAAAAGTGCTGCAGGCACAAAAGCAAATAGCAACCGCAAACAAATAAAAATCATTCATAAAAAAATATTGCGATGGGCAAACCAACAGGTTTTATAGAATTCACTAGGGAACTACCTGCGAAAAAAAATGTTGAACAGCGTTTGCAGGATCATCATGAATTTATTTCAAATTACTCAGACAAACAATTGAATGAACAATCTGCCAGGTGCATGAACTGCGGCGTTCCGTTTTGTCACAGTGGATGTCCTTTGGGAAATATCATTCCGGAATTCAATGATGCTGTGTACCGCAAACAATGGCGTGAAGCTTACGAGATACTGGCTTCTACCAATAACTTTCCGGAATTTACCGGGCGCATTTGTCCGGCTCCATGCGAAAGCGCCTGCGTTTTAGGCATCAATCAACCACCCGTAGCTATTGAAGAAATTGAAAAGCATATTATAGAAACAGCTTTTCAACAAGGTTTTGTTCAACCCAAAAAACCCAATATATCAACAGGTAAAAAAGTAGCCATTGTTGGTTCTGGTCCTGCTGGGTTAGCAGCTGCGGCGCAATTGAATGCAGCGGGACATAGTATTACCGTTTTTGAAAGAGATGACGAACCCGGTGGCTTATTACGGTATGGCATACCCGATTTTAAATTAGAAAAATGGGTGGTAGATCGCAGAATTAATTTATTGAAAGAAGAAGGAATTATTTTTAAATGCCACGCCAATGTGGGTGTGAATATTTCCATCAACGACCTGCTGAGAGAGTTCCATGCCATTGTGCTGGCAGGTGGATCTACTATTCCCAGGAATCTCGATCTTCCCGGACGCCACCTGAAAGGGGTTCATTTTGCGATGCCTTTTTTGAAACAACAAAACAAAAGAAACCAATCAAAAGATCCATTGATCAATGGCAATATAGAAAGTAATATGGAAAACAGTTCCATTCATGCTTTGGGAAAAGATGTTGTAGTAATTGGTGGTGGAGATACCGGCAGTGATTGTGTTGGAACAGCGAACAGGCAGGGAGCCAATGCAGTAACCCAGTTTGAATTATTACCCAAACCCGCTTTGGAAAGAACATGGAATATGCCATGGCCAACTTATCCCATGACATTAAAAACAACATCTTCGCATGAAGAAGGCTGTGAACGTGAGTGGGCGGTAACAACCAAAGAATTTATAGGAGATGCACATGGACAATTAAAAGCTTTAAAAATAGCGAGGCTGGTATGGAAAACTGCTGCAGATGGCAGACCTGCATCTTTCCAGGAAATTCCCGGGACAGAAAAAGAAATTCCCTGCCAATTGGCATTTTTGGCCATGGGGTTTGTAAATCCCCAAAAAGAAGGTTTACTAAGTCAATTAGGTGTAGAATTGGATGAAAGGGGAAATGTAAAAGCATTAGAAAAAAATTTCCAAACCAATATCCAGAAGATATTTACGGCCGGGGATATGCGCAGGGGACAAAGCCTGGTTGTCTGGGCTATCAGCGAAGGCAGAGAATGCGCCAGGAAAGTGGATGATTTCCTGGGAAATAAAAACTCTGTTTTATTTGAAAAAGACAAAAATATTTTGTCATTGTACTAATATAATTCACTTTTTTAAGAATAAGCCATTTCTAACGAAATGGCTTTTTTATGCAATAAATATAACAAAACGTTGATTATCATAATTATGGTTCAATAATTACACTGAATTTAATTTATATTAATTATATAAATATGTGTATAATTTTAAATCATTTTGTTAAATAATTGAGTAATTTAGAATAATAAAATAATATATTTATTTTATTAATGTTTCACCAAAATTTAGAATTATGCAGAAAATCACATTAAAACAAGTGGCCCCGTTTTTTATCCTGGCCTCGATTGCGATTCTTGCCATCTTTGCTCCTACCCTTCCTTTATTTGATGATGCCGGCAGTTACAGTTCAGCGGACATTTCCTGGATGATCGTCGCTACGGCATTGGTATTTTTAATGACACCCGGACTGGCTTTCTTTTATGGTGGCATGGTACATCGCAAAAATGTGATCTCAACGATGATTAAAAGTGTTGTTGCGGCGGGTGTAGTTAGTATTCTTTGGATCACCGTTGGCTTTAGTCTTTGCTTCGGTGAATCAATGGGAGGTTTTATTGGAAACCCCGCCACCTTTTTATTTTTTAAAGGGGTGAGTTCGGGTGCACCATGGGCAGGCGCTCCAACGATTCCATTGGCGCTATTTGCCATTTTCCAATTGATGTTTGCGATCATCACGCCGGGATTGGTAGTGGGTGCCGTGGCTGAAAGGATCAAGTTTGTCTCCTACATCCTTTTCATTGCCTTGTTTAGTTTATTGATCTATGCTCCTATTGCACATTGGACCTGGCATCCTGATGGATTCCTATTTCAAATGGGGGTACTGGATTTTGCAGGTGGTACTGTTGTACATATCTCTGCAGGCTGTGCAGCCTTAATGGGTGCCATCGTTTTAAAACGCAGGCAGTCGCATATGGAACAGAAAGAAATTCCACCGGCTAACATTCCTTATGTCCTGATTGGAACCGGGTTACTTTGGTTTGGTTGGTTTGGTTTTAATGCAGGGTCAACATTAGGTGCCAATGCACTGGCTGTATCAGCATTTGCAACCACGAACACAGCAGCAGCTGCCGCCGGTTTATCCTGGATGTTTTTTGATGCATTGCGTGGTAAAAAACCAAGTGTGCTTGGATTTTGCATTGGCGCCATCGTTGGACTGGTTGCCATTACACCTGGTGCTGGATTTGTAGCCATTCCGCAAAGTATATTTATCGGCGTATTTGCCGCAATCATTTCAAACCTGGCGGTTTACTATAAACAAAAATCCAAGTTGGATGACACACTAGATGTTTTTCCCTGCCATGGTGTAGGTGGCATTGTAGGTATGCTTTTAACCGGTGTGTTTGCATCAACCGCGATTAATAGTGCCGGAACAAATGGTTTATTCTATGGTAATGCAGACTTTCTATTTACTCAAATCAAAGCCATTGGTATTGTAGTCAGTTACAGTCTTGTAGTTTCTTATGCCATTTTCAGATTCATCAATTTCGTTTCGCCTATGCGGGTTAGCACCGAAGATGAAGAACTGGGCTTGGATGCCACACAGCATAATGAAAAATATATGCAGGGCACTTTGCTGGTTCATAATAACGGCATTTTGAAAGAAGAAGATGTGACTATTTAACACAGTCAGGTCTATCCAAAAAAAAAGGCACAGCATAATGATGTACTTGGGGAAGTTCATCGCTGTACCTTCTTATTAACACTTAAAAAAGTAATACAATGTTAAGCAAAATATTTGT
>JAKFER010000046.1:0-24256 GCA_036675565.1 Chitinophagaceae bacterium | reverse complement strand
AGGGTTGATGCCGGCTCAAACAATAATAATGAAACTTCTTCATCGGCCACCGGCTTATGTTCAACACCTTTTGGCACGATCAGAAATTCATTTTCTTTTATTTCTACAATCTTGTCCCGGAATTCCATTTTCAGAACGCCTTTCAAAACATAAAACAATTCATCTTCATGATCATGTTTGTGCCAAACAAATTCCCCTTTTAATTTAGCCAATTTAACTTGCTGGCCATTCAATTCACCAACAATACGGGGATTCCAATAATCATTGAATAAAGAAAGTTTTTGTTCAATATTTACTTTTTCCATAACAATCATTTACTTTAAACAAAGTTCCATTTCATATTGATTTATATAATTTTCAAGACCCAAATGTTTCATCAATTGAATGGAACCTGTTTCATCAGCCGGGATATTGATGATGGTAACAACCGGGTCATGATTTTTTGCTATATGATTAAATAATTGTTTGGCAAGCCCTTTTTTACGGTGGCTTTTATCAATTCCAAATTGTTGTATTCTTTTAGTTTTGGAATTATAAATGATGTATCCTAATAAAACGTTGTGAAGAAAAATTCCGAGGGAAGTATTACTTTGTTTTAAATTTTCCACGGCCATGATAGAATTGGGCCAGGTTGGCTTCCAATCCCAAAACGATTGTAGTTTTCCCCAATCATAATCCTCTAATAAACGTATTTCATAACCCGTATTAAAATCTTCGAATAGCCTCAACTCCCCTTTAAAACAACGGAGTTGTCGTATGTTTTTAAAACCTGTTTTTTCATAAGATTGAATGGCAGGTTTATTTTCTGAAATAACCTCCAATAATAGTTTGTCTACGTGTTGTTGCTGTAAAACAGGTATAATAAAATTATACATCCTGCTGGTCAGTTTATGACCCCGGTTTGCTGGAATTACGCCTGTGCCAGCATTGTAAACTACTTTTTTCTCATCCTCTAATCCATAACCATGCAGGATGAAGCTCACCAGCTTATTGTTTTCAAAAGCACCTACGGAATATTCCATCCTTACATTGTCGCTTTTGATTTTATCTGTTAATTGATCTTCCGTTAGCTGCAGAGGAACGATATAATCCGAAAATGCCAGGTTGAAAACTTCAGTGATATCCTTTAATAGGATGTCTTCTAACGTTTGAAATGTTACCATACGATTACAGCTTTCATTATATATTTTCTGACAAAGAAAAAATCAATGAAATAATTATTGTGGCAAAAAGGTTTTATGATATCATTTTTTCAAACCGATCTCTCTTAATCTTTCATCCAGGTATTCACCGGCCGTTGCATCTTCGTATGCTTTTGGCGTTTCTTCAGTAATACAACCTTCCAGGCAGGCTAGATTCATTGAACTGCGTGGATGCAGAAAAAATGGAATAGAAAAACGACTGGTTCCCCACAATTCTCTTGGCGGATTAACGACGCGATGCGTGGTAGATTTCAATTTGTTATTGGTTAACCGTTGAAGCATATCACCCACATTCACCACAATTTGCTCGGGTAAAGAAGTGACCGGCACCCAATCCCCTTTTTTGGTTTGTATTTGCAATCCATCGGCGGAGGCACCAACCAATAAGGTGATCAGGTTGATGTCTTCATGCTGCTCGGCACGAATGGCTGATTTGGGTTCACTTGTTATTGGCGGATAATGAATAGCTCTTAAAATTGAATTGCCATTATGAACATATTCATCAAAATAATTTTCCTTTAATCCAAGATACAATGCAATAGCCTGTAACAGTGCTTTGCCTGATTTCTCAAACTGGCGATATGCTTCACGAAGCGTTGGTGTAAATTCAGGAACTTCTTTTACTTCTACATTGTCCGGGTATTCTGATTTAACCGGGTCTTCATCCGTCACGGTTTGACCAAACTGGAAAAATTCTTTCAGATCCGGGGCATCAAAACCTTTGGCATGCTCACGACCGAATGAAGTATAACCACGCTGACCTGCCAGTTCTTTTAATTCGTACTGATGCTTGGTATCGGATGGTAATGCAAAAAATTGCTGCACGTTTTTATACAGATCGGCAATGAGATCATCGGGAATACCGTGGTTTTTTACAGCAACGAAACCCACTTCTTCGTAAGCATTTCCTAATTGTTGAACAAATTGTTGTTTTTTGTTTGCGTCACCGCTTTGGAAATCTGATAAATCAACTACCGGAATGTTCATATACATTAATTTTAAAAATTTGGATGGGAAGATAAAATTACAAAACAAGCTTGCATTAACCTGAATTTTTCTCTTTGTAAATGTGAATCCATTTTATACCATCCATTTTTAAAATTTTTGCAGGAACTGCTTTTCCCCTTCTGACAATTCCATGATCGCATATTTTTTTACGTCGTTGATCAGCACTTCATCCAAAATACCAACTACTGCACCATATGATGCCAGGTTAGTCGGTTTAATCAGCAGCATCATATTTTTGGATGCATTTTGCCGGGAACCCAATGAACGCTGCACATCCTGGATTGCTTTCCGAATACCGATATTACTATTTGCTGTAGTGAACCGGATCCCATTATTTTGCCTGGCATTTTCAAAACTTCCTCTATAATAGGCTATTTGATTATTGTTCCGGAGAATAATGGTTAAAGCATCTTTTTCTCCCAGGTTTGTTGGTGGTCCGTCTTTGGGCATATAAAGATCCGAAACAGCTGGTTTTGTCATTTCGGCGGCTAATATAAAAAAGGTGATCAGCAGAAATCCCAGGTCAACCATGGGTGTCATGTCAACTCTTAATACATGTTTCTTCATCCGGACCGCACCTTTAGGTGTCTTCCGCATTTGTGCATTGGTGTTTTGCATACTGATGTTTAAAGAAGGATGCTTGCACGCAATGCATTCCATAAAAAATTTCCATTATCAAAGGTTGAAAGTCATGATAATATTGGTATTTATTTAGTAATTTTTCTGCATGAAAAGAATCGTTGTTCCCACTGATTTTTCCGCTTCAGCTACCTCCGCTATGAATTATGCCATAGAAATGGCAAAAGAAATTGGCGCCGCTGTTCATTTATACCATGTATACCAGGTACCTGTAGCCGTTTCTGATGTTCCGGTAGTAATTGTTTCTGTGGAAGAATTGAAAAAGAATGCTGAGGAGCAACTTGAATATTTAAAAAAAGGATTAGAACATATAACTTCTGATAAGCCCGTAAAGGTTACCACAGAAGCCACGATGGGAAATACGGTTGATGAACTGGAAGAACTTTGTAAACGCATGCATCCTTTTATGGTGGTTATGGGTAGCCGCGGATCAACGGGTATGGAACGGATTTTATTTGGCAGCACCACATTAACAGCTATCAAACACCTGACTTGTCCCGTGATTGTTGTTCCCCCGGGTACAAATTATAAAGGCATTAAAAAAGTGGGGTTTGCCTGTGATTTCCGCAAGGTTATTGAAACTACTCCCACGCATTATATACAGGAACTGGTCCAGTTATTTGGAGCTTCGTTGCACGTGCTGAATGTGGATTATGATAATAAACATTTTAAACCAGAAACCCCTGAAGAATCACTTTTTCTGCATACTCTTTTAAAAGACCTGAATCCTGAATATCATTTTATTGAAGAAAAGGATATTGAAGACGGCATCAACAAATTTGCCGAGGAAAACAACCTGGACCTGGTGATCACCATTCCTAAAAAACACAAATTACTCGATAGTCTTTTTCGCAAAAGTTCTACGCGGCAACTGGTATTTGAATCTCATATACCGGTCATGTGTATCCACGAATAATAAGTCTTTAGAATTCTGCACTTTTTGGTGTGCGTGGAAAAGGTATCACATCCCGGATATTCGTCATGCCCGTAACAAATTGAACCATTCTTTCAAAACCTAATCCAAAACCCGCATGCGGTACCGTGCCAAAACGACGGGTATCCAGGTACCACCACATTTCTTCGGCAGGAATATTCATTTCTTGCATTCTTCTTTCCAAAACATCCATTCTTTCTTCCCGTTGTGATCCACCAACAATTTCGCCGATTCCCGGAGCCAGAATATCCATTGCCGCAACGGTTTTACCATCATCATTTAATCGCATATAAAACGATTTGATGTCTTTTGGATAATCAGTCAGGATAACCGGCTTTTTAAAATGTTTTTCAACCAGGTAACGTTCATGCTCACTCTGTAAATCAACCCCCCAATCCTCAACCAGGTATTGAAATTTCTTTTTCTTATTATGATTGCTCTCCTTTAAAATTTTAATGGCTTCCGTATATGTCAGTCTTTCAAAATCGTTTTGAATAACAAATTCGAGCCTTTCTATCAACCCCATTTCACTGCGTTCCAATTGAGGTTTTTGTTTCTCCTCATCAGCCAGTCTTTGCGCCAGGAAGTCAAGATCTTCCCGGCAATGATCCATCGCATAGCGGATGATATATTTAATGAATTCTTCTGCAAGGTTGGCATTATCCTCCAGGTCAGAAAAAGCCATTTCGGGTTCTATCATCCAGAATTCAGCCAGGTGCCTTGCAGTATTTGAATTTTCGGCCCTGAATGTTGGACCAAAAGTATAAATATCACCAAATGCAGTAGCTGCCAATTCACCTTCCAACTGGCCACTTACCGTAAGATTGGTAGCACGGCCAAAAAAATCTTCTTTATAATTTATTGAGCCGTCATCGTTTTTTGGGGTATTATCAAAAGGCAGGGTAGTTACTTTAAACATTTCACCGGCACCTTCCGCATCACTTGCTGTTATGATTGGCGTGTGCATGTACACGAAACCTTTTTCATTAAAGAATTTATGAACCGCAAATGCCAAAGCATTTCTCACCCGGAATACGGAACCAAATGTGTTGGTACGAAATCGCAGGTGAGCAATCTCACGTAAAAATTCCAGGCTGTGCTTTTTGGGTTGAAGCGGGTATTTTTCAGCATCACAATCACCCAAAATGTCAACCTGGGTAGCTTTTAATTCCAGTTTCTGCCCTTTACCTAAGGAAGGAACCACAATGCCGGTTACTTTTAATGAAGCGCTGGTGGTAATTCGCTTCAAAAGATCATCATCAAACTTACCCAACTCCATTACTACCTGAAGGTTATTGTTTGTAGATCCATCATTGAGCGCAATAAACTGGTTATTGCGAAAAGTACGTACCCAACCCATTACAGTGGCCTCTTGTTGCTGCGGTTCCAGAGCCAGCAACTCCTTTATTTTGATGCGTTTGTTGAACATAAATTAGTATTTGAAAACCCTTTTCAAGGTAAAACGGCAGCAAAGATATAAAACAGCCCAGATTAAGCTGGTTGAATCAAAAACCGATGAATTTTTCCAGGTTTTTCTGAAGTTGGGATCGCCCCAAATAAATTTTATCAAGGGTGAAAATGAATGTAAATTTAAAAGTGGCTAAAGTTAATATCATAGCTTGCTGCTTTTTGTTATTTACTTCCCTTGCATGTCAACGGGAGGTAGGCCAAAATATAGAAGAAGAATGTGTTTTGAGTGACCTGCGCATTGAAACCGGTGAATGTACTTCTGACAGTACTTACAAACTCACCATCCATTTTAAATACCAGCACCCGGGAAGTGAATACTTTGATGTGTTTGTACGAAATAATAAAAAAATAGGCAAGTATAAATTATCTGACCTGCCAGTTACCATTGATCATTTTAAAAGAAGTGGAAACGATTTTGACTTTATTAAGATCGTTATAAAAGATAAGCCTGCTTGCTTTTTGGTTGCGGAGTTTAAACCCCCGGTTTGTGAAGAACGAAAATGTTCCATCAAGGAGTTAAGAACAGATCTGGGAGAATGTCATTCAGATGGAACCTATGATCTGAAAATCAATTTCAACCATCACAATGCAGGTAATGAGTATTTTAATGTTTATGGAAGGGACGGAAAATTAATCGGAACCTATAAGTTGGCAAACCTTCCCATCACCATCAAAAACTTTAAGCGAACAGGCAACGAGCATGATTTTATCAAAGTAATAATTAACGACAGGGAAGATTGTTTTGCCGTTGCGGAATTTAAACCCCCGGTTTGCGAAGAAAGAAAATGTACTATCAATGAATTAAGCACGGATTTGGGAGAATGCCATTCAGATGGAAGCTATGATCTGAAAATCAATTTTAACCACCACAATGCAGGTAATGAATATTTTAATGTTTATGGAAGGGACGAAAAATTAATCGGTACCTATAAGTTGGCAAACCTTCCCATCACCATCAAAAACTTTAAGCGAACAGGTAACGAGCATGATTTTATCAAAGTAGTAATTAACGACAGGGAAGATTGTTTTGCTGTTACGGAGTTTAAACCCCCGGTTTGTGAAGAAAGAAAATGTACTATCAATGAATTAAGAACAGATATTGGAGAGTGCACTTCAGATACGACGTATAACCTCACCATTCATTTTAATCATCAGCATGCAGGCAATGATTATTTCGATGTTTTTATCAGGGATAATAAAAGGATAGGCACTTACAAATTGTCAGAACTGCCCTTAACCATTAAGAATTTTAAATTAAGCGGAAGAGACTATGAGTTCATTCGCGTTTGTATCAATGACCAGGCAGATTGCTGTAAGGCAATAGAATTTGTGGCCCCAAAATGCAGGGATTAATTGCAAATTTCAAAAGCACCCCTTTATCCTTGCCAATCATCAAGATTATATTGATAAAAAACTTCATTGTTAAACTCATTATCATTCCTTAAATCATGATCACTCCTATAATCATTTTCAAGATTATTTGAACTAATCAGAAAATGCTGTGGGTTATCAAAGTCTTGTTTAACAGTTTGATTTTCGTACTGTGTATATGTTTTTTTATGATGAGCCATAAACCAATTATTTTATGATAAACAGATATTGCAAACGACTTAAAATCCGTGCCGGAAATAAATGGAATGCGGGCTCCCTGTTTAAAAAATTTATTCTACCAACTTTTTACCTTTAAAAACAGTTTTCCCCAATTAATTTTCACAGAACATTAAATGCAATTTATTCCCCAAAAAATATCCATTAAAAATATTCTCCCCTTAATAAACTCAACCATTAAAAAAACAGCTCTTCGTTAAAAAGAATATTCAGTAAATTAGTAACATAACCTTCTTACATGCCAAACCTGCTGCTATACTCGATCATTATAGCTTTTGTAACCAGCTTTCACCCAAAAGTAGAAGTAGAAGATTATCGTGCAGTTAATGAAAATGGATTGTTCAGTAATGACAGCGTACTCAATATTCGCTTAACAGGGAGTATTCGAACTTTATTAAAAGACAGGAGTGATGAAGGCCAATATCATGCAGTTACCATTTCCTACGCAGATCAGGATGGCCAAACAGTTTCTATTCCCATTCGTTCTAAAACAAGGGGAAATTTCAGGCGGCAAAAATCAAACTGCACTTACCCGCCACTATTATTAAACTTTGTAAAAAAACTTACGAAAAATACCTTGTTTGATGGACAGGATAAAATGAAATTGGTAATGCCTTGTACCAACGATGAATTTGTTGTGAGAGAATATCTTGCCTATAAACTATATAATCTTGTAACTGAGAAAAGTTACAAAGCAAGGCTGGTGCGGGTAAGTTTGTATGATGATCAAAAAAATAAAGAGGAAGGAAATTTCTTTGGAATCCTGTTAGAAGAAGATGACCAGATGGCTGAACGAAATGGAATGAAAATCATTGAAAAAAAAATGATTCAACCGCAGGCTATTGAAAAAGAAGCATTCTTAAAAATGACCATTTTTGAATACATGATTGGCAACTGCGACTGGTCGCTTCCATACCTGCACAATACCAGGATAATGGCTTTCGATTCTTTGTCCATTCCATATGTAGTGCCTTATGACTTTGATCATTCAGGATTTGTGTCTGCACCTTATGCTCACCCTCCGGAAGCATTAAACTTATCATCTACACGGGAACGCCGTTATCGGGGTTATTGTGTTGAAGATTTACAAGAATATAAACCCATCATAGATTTTTACAATCGAAAAAAACCTGAATTCTACAAGACCATTACAGATTGCCCGCAGGCAAGCAGCCGCTTTGTAAAAAGCACTATTTCCTGGCTCGATGATTTTTATACCACCATCAACAGTGAAAAGCGATTAGAAAATGAATTCTTATTTCCCTGCAGGCAACAAGTAGATTATATCATTAAAGGTTTAAATGATTAAACAGAAAAAATAATTCCTAATCATAGAACTCCTGCAACGCACCAAAATAATTATTTTTCCAACCTTCTACCATTTCTTCATAAACTTCGTCCGGTATATTGGTATGAGAGAGTTCAACCGAGGTTCCATGTTTATGCGGGTGTAATTTGATCGTAACAATTGAATCTTCTTCCTCGTCGCCAAAATACCACTGCTGCACAATTTTTTTACCCTCTTCAAATTCAAGGTTGCGGCCTGCAATGCTTCCTTCCCATAACGAAAATTCACTCCCTGGTTCAGTGCTCATTTCGGCTTTATCTCCACTCCATAATTGAATGGTAGCGGGTAATGTTAATGCCAAATAAACTTCTTCGGGCGGAGCATTCAGGATAAAATAATTTTTATAAGATTTCATGTAGTTTCAAAATTAAAGAAAACCAATAACTGTATACATTTTCATTTCAGGATAATTAAAACAACTATTTGTTGTCCAGGATATTTTTATGCAATAAATTTTGAGTTGATTTTTCTCATCCTGTTCATTGAAAAATTTTCATTACCTTTTTGAAAAAATAAATTCATGCCTGAAAGTAGAAAAAGAAAAATTCCACAAAAAATGAAACCTTCAGAAGTGCCCGCCAGTCAGCGTGTAAGAGGGCGCACTATTTGGGCGATTTTGTTAGCGATATTTGGTATCAGTATAGTATTTTTTGCAGTCGGGTTAAATTATGTAGCCATGTCTATTGGTGGACTTATTGGTGCTGTTGCCGGATATTTTATTGGTAAACAAATGGTGCAGGATGTGAGTGGAAAATAATTTGGAATTTCTTCTTCGAAAGAAATCTGCACATTATAAAAACTTCATACCCTTAAAATGTTAAATGTCCCTGAAAAAACAGGGAAGAATAATGTTTGATATTATCTTGCGGCCACCTTTTTTTAAATCTATAAATCAAGCTTATGAAGTTACACTTGCTGCCTGTTGCGGTGATCAGTTCACTCTTTCTTTTTTCATGCGTCAGTACAAAAAAGTATAAAGAAGAACAGGCAAAATACGAAAGATTGAATACGGCCTACACAGGCATACAGGGAAATTTAAAAGAGTGTCTCGATGAAAAAGTAGACGCTGAACGCCGGCGTGCTTTGTTGCAGGGTGAAGTGGATAACCTTAAGCAGCAGGTTGCTTTTTTAAAAGACAACAATAATTCTGCTTTAAAACAACTGGAAGACCTTTCCGTTATTTCGGCTTCGCAAGCGGAAAGTATTAAAAAGTCGTTGGATAATATTGGATCCAAAGATGCATACATTCAGAATTTGCAAGGAGCATTATCCCGTAAAGATTCTCTGAACATGGTTTTGGTGATGAATTTAAAAGGAGCCATCGGAAACCTGGATGACAAAGACATCAACATTAAAGTAGATAAAGGAGTTGTATATATTGATATCTCAGATAAATTATTATTCAAAACAGGACAATACGAAGTAACCCCTGCAGCAAAAACCGTTTTAGGAAAGGTTGCTCAGGTGCTGAAAAATCAACCGGATATTGAATTTATGGTGGAAGGACATACGGATAATGTACCGTTAAGAGGAAGTGGTGTTATACTGGATAACTGGGATCTTAGTGTGAAGAGGGCCACCTCAGTTGTTCGCCTGTTGCAAAAAGAATATGGAATGGATCCTGCAAAGATGGCTGCTGCCGGACGTGGAGAATACCAGCCAATCACTGAAAATAGTACGGCAGAAGGAAAGGCTGCAAACCGTCGCACACGGATTGTTATTCTTCCGCAACTGGACCAGTTCTTCAAACTGTTAGAATCAAAATAATTTAAAAAATTAAGGATTGAGAAAGCCATCTAAATGATGGCTTTTTTTATACCGTCTCTGCATTTAACGCCCGATAATGATGAAGCATACCTGCAGCCTCATTATCTAAAAGCCAGCAAAGATTTTCACTCTCTGGTTGTATGCCGTGAACAGGAATTATTTTTTTGGGTTGATCGCCTTCTATTGCTTCCTTAACCATGGCAGCTTTTTCTCTTCCGGATACCAGGAAAAAAACCTGGCGGGCTGCATTTATCAGGGGGTAGGTAAAAGTAATACGCTCCTGCCCGTTATCAGGATTGGTTGCTGCCACTACCAATCGGTCTTTTTCTTTCAACTCCTCTGCAAAAGGAAAAAGCGATGCGGTATGGCCGTTAGTTCCCAAACCCATGACCATCCAATCGATCCGGGGTAAATTTTTATTAAAAAATTTGCAAATCGTTTTTTCATAAGTAGCGGCATCCTTTTCTGTTTTATCCAAAGTGGGTATGGGATAAATATTTTTTTCAGGGATCTTAATATGTTGCAGCAGGTTTTCATAAGTCATGCGAAAATTACTCTGTTCATCCGTAGGAGGCACATGTCTTTCATCACCCCAGAAAATAAATACTTTATGCCATGGAATATTTTGCGAAAAAGCAGGTGAGGCCAATAACTGGTGAAATCGCTGGGGAGTGGATGAACCAGATAATGATATGGTAAACCGTCCGCGTTTAGCAATACACCGGTTAGCATCCAATACAAAAAAATGCGCTGCGGCTTCGCTTAATTTTTCATGGCTATCATAAACCAGTACTGATCTTTTTTTCATGTCGTAAATATTTTAACTGCAATCAGAAAATTATTTTGACTCAACAATTATAATTATCATGCCTGCTTTATTACCTGATTTTTGCCTGATGTTTAGGTATTTTATCTTCGGGCAGTAAAATCCATTCATAACCATCCCCTTCAATTATTTTTTGCGCACTTGCCGGTCCCCAGCTACCCGGATCATAGTTAGGAAATTTAGGCGGCTTTTCTTTCTCCCATGCTTTTAAAATCGGAGTTATTACTGCCCATGCTTCTTCAACCTGGTCTGCACGCATAAACAATGTTGCATCTCCTTTTAATGCATCTAACAAAAGTGTTTCGTAAGCTTCCGGAATTCCATGCTCATAATTTTCAGCATATGTAAAATCCATTTCAACCGGGCACACACGTAGCTGCATTCCCGGAACTTTTGATTGAAATAACAAAGTAATTTCCATGCGTGGTTGAATGCTGATGATCAACCGGTTTGGTTGCAGGCTAACATTAGCTGATTTTGGCAGCATAGCATGTGGTATCTTTTTAAACTCTATGGCAATCACCGATGTGGAAGAATGTAAAGCTTTACCCGTTCTTAAATAAAACGGTACCCCCTGCCAGCGCCAATTATCTATAAAAAACCGGCCGGCCATAAATGTTTCGGTCATGGATCGGGGTTTTACTTTTGTCTCATCCCGATAAGCGGGTTGCTCTTCACCATTAATTTTTCCTTTTCCGTATTGTCCGCGTACAATATTTTCTTTTATTTCTTTGGCATTGTATCGGCGGATGGCTTTTAAAACATCGGCTTTTTTATTTCGTATCTCTTCCGCATTAAAAGATATAGGCGGCTCCATCGCAATCACACATAATAATTGCAATAAATGATTTTGCACCATATCTCTTAAAGCGCCTGCCTGGTCATAAAATCCACCGCGCCCCTCGATACTTTTATCTTCGGCTACGGTAACCTGAACATTCTCAATAAAATTGTGGTTCCAAAGGGCTTCAAAAACAATGTTGGCAAATCGAAAAGTAAGAATATTCTGTACCGGCTCTTTACCCAAATAGTGATCGATGCGATAGATCTGCTGTTCAGTAAAATAGCGTCTAAGCATGGCATTTAGTTCCTTTGCTGTGTCCAGGTCTTCGCCAAAAGGTTTTTCGACTACTATACGGTCTTTAGTATGTTCATTGGCCAATTCATTTTTATGTATTCCTGTTGAAATATCTTCAATAAACCTTGGTGCAACCGCATAAAAGAATAAGCGTACACCTCTTTGTTTTACTTTTTTATCCTGATCTTTTAATTGTTGTTTTAGCCGGTCATACATTTCAGGTTGGGTAAAATCGCCCTGGAAATATTGGATGTGCCGGGCAAATTTTGTCCACTCACTTTTGACTGGTTTTCCACTTCGGGAAAATTCTTTTAGTCCTTCAAATAATTTGTTTTTATACTCAGTCTCTTTCATGTCCGAATGATGAACCCCAATGATCATAAAATCCTGGGGTAAATGACCATTTACAAAAAGATGATAAAATGCAGGAAAAAGCTTTCGCCAGGCAAGGTCACCATTACCGCCGAAAATCACTATACTGGCTGGCAAATTTGTATTTTTTGAGTTCATTCTTCTGGGGTTGATTGGTGAATCCATTCTGTGTGAAAACGACCGGTCTTGTCAATTCTTTCGTATAAATGTGCGCCAAAAAAATCTCTTTGCGCCTGTATCAGGTTGGCTGGCAAACGGGCCCTGTTATATGCATCATAATAATTCAGTGCTGCACTAAAACAGGGTAATGATAATTTATATTGAATAGCGATTTGTATCAATTCAGCCACATGTTCTCTTTGTTGAAAAAGTTTTTCTCCAAAAAATGGAGATAATATAACATTGGCCAGAGATGGATCATCCAGCCATGCCTGGCGAAGATCATTTAACATAGCTGAACGGATAATACAACCGTCCTTCCAAACTTTTAATACTTCTGCCAGGTCTACCTTATAATCGTATGTAACGGATGCAATGGATAATAAATGTAAACCTTGTCCATAGGACAATGCCTGAGCAAAATACATTGCCTGCCTGCAGTTTTGGGCGAGCTTTTCTTTATCATTTTTTAAAACTTCAATCGTTTCTTGTTTTACCCTTTTTGATGCTTTCACTCTTTCTTCTTTCATAGAAGATAGAAACCGCATGGTAACAGCCGCGTCAATAACAGGCAAAGGAACATTTAATTCCATGGCTGATTGCGAAGTCCACATCCCGGTTCCCTTTTGCCTGGCCTGGTCCAGGATCTGGTCAACCAAATCGTTTCCCGTTTCATCATCTTTTTGTAAAAAGATATCTGCCGTAATATCCGCTAAAAATGACTGAAGTTCTGATTGACGCCATTCCTTAAAAAATGCATTCAATTCTTTGTTGCTAAAACCGCCGGCATTTTTTAAAAGGTCATAAATTTCAGTGATCAGCTGCATCATAGCATACTCAATACCGTTATGAACCATTTTTACATAATGCCCGGAAGCCGAATTACCCATCCATGCTACACATGGTCCTTCATCTGAGGTTGCGGCAATGGATTCTAAAATCGGTCTCACTACTTCATAACTTTCGGGATTGCCACCAGGCATAAGACTGGGGCCATGCCTGGCGCCATCTTCTCCACCGGAAACACCCATACCTATAAAATGTAAGCCCGCGCTTTGCAGGTTCTGGTAATGTTTGGCAGTATCCATAAAATAAGAATTACCGCCATCAATAATCACATCGCCTTTTTGTAACAGCGGGGATAATTCTTCCAAAACCATATTTACTATAGTGCCGGCAGGCACCAGCAACATCAAAACTTTTGGGGCTTTTAGCTTTGAAACCAAATCGGGCAGCGAAACGGCAACAGTAACTGGTTTATCCGTTGCTTCATCTAATAAATGTTGCCTCTGTTTTTCATCCTTATCATAACCACAAACAGAAAATCCATGATCTGCAATATTTAAAACAAGGTTTCTACCCATTGTACCCAAACCGATCATTCCTATATGTGCTTCCATTCTAATTAATTTATTAAATGTTGGTAGTTTATTTTTAAACAAGCCTGTATCCGCTTGTTTAATTTAGGTAATTATTATGATGTGAGATGGTTGTTGCCGCAAAAAATATGATTTGATGGAATCCTGGTATTCTAAACCGTTCTTTTTTACTGAAAACTTTATCTTACACGGAAAATATTTATGCGGTGGATTATTCTCCTGGTATTTTACACAATTAATATACCAGCCATTTTTGCACAACCAAGAGAAAGGATGAGGGTGTATGGCATAAAACCCGGTGTATTAAATACGGGCAGTTTAAATGCCATAACGGATGTGCAGGGCGTTAAGGTTGGTCATATTACTTTAATAAAAGGCGATTCCATACGGACAGGCGTAACCGCCATTGTACCACATGGCGGAAACCTGTTTCAACAAAAAGTCCCGGCAGCCGTTTTTGCGGGTAATGGTTTTGGAAAATTAGCCGGCACAACCCAGGTAATGGAATTGGGAAACCTGGAATCGCCCATTATACTTACCAACACCATGAATGTTGCAACCGGCATGGATGCCGTGATCCAATATACCATCACCCAAAAAGAAAACCTGGATGTACAATCAGTAAATGCGGTTGTTGGTGAAACCAATGATGGATATTTAAATGATATCCGCGGTCGCCATGTGCAGGTTAAAGATGTTTTGCAAGCCATTGAAACGGCAAAGACAGGACCCGTAGCAGAAGGTAATGTAGGTGCCGGAACGGGTACAGTTTGTTTTGGGTTTAAAGGAGGTATTGGTACATCGTCCAGGGTTTTGCCATCCAGTATTGGCGGCTATACAGTAGGCGTATTGGTACAAACTAATTTTGGTGGCGTATTACAGGTTGATGGTGTGCCGGTAGGTGAGGAACTGAAAAAATACTATTTGCAGGATCAGTTAAACAATGACGCCGATGGCAGTTGCATGATCATCGTAGCTACCGATGCGCCACTGGATGCACGCAACCTGGAACGTTTGGCTAAAAGAGCATTTATGGGACTGGCAAAAACAGGGGGCATTGCCAGCAATGGCAGTGGGGATTATGTAATCGCATTCTCAACCAGTCCGGAAACATTTATCCCGCACAATGCAAAAGATCGATTGATGCAACAAACTTTTTTAATTAACGATGCCGTATCGCCCTTATTTATGGCCGTGAATGAAGCTACTGAAGAAGCCATCCTTAATTCTTTATTTATGGCCGAAACGATGAAAGGCAAGCGGGGAAGAATCGTAGAGGCGTTACCGTTAGACAAGGTTATTCCGCTTTTAAAAAAATACAAAAAAATTCCTTGATGCTTGCTTTTATCAACGACCGGTTTATGAAATTGGAAGAGGTGCATTTACATGTAAGCGATCTTTCGATTCAACGTGGTTACGCTGCTTTTGATTTTTTACGGACCCTGGATTTTAAACCATTATTTATAGATGATTACCTGGAACGTTTTTTCTGCTCTATAGAATTGCTACAATTAAATACCGACTTCAATAAGCAACAGGTAAATGAAATTGTTCACCAGCTGATTGAGAAAAATAAACTACCGGTTTCGGGTATTCGCATGATGATGACCGGGGGTTATTCACCGGGCGGCTATGAACCGGCAACTCCCAACCTGGTGGTCACCCAACACCAATTGCCGATACCACCCACAGGTGATTTAAAACCGGGAGTAAAAGTGATCAGTTATGAATACCAAAGAGATTTGCCCGAAATTAAATCGATCAATTACCTGGTGGGCGTCTGGCTGCAACAAAAAGTGAAGGAACAACAAGCTTCAGATGTTCTTTATTATAAAAACAACCTGGTAACGGAATTTCCCCGATCCAATATTTTTATGGTAAGCAAGTATGGCGAGTTAATTACGAATCAAAAAAATATTTTGGAAGGCATCACCCGTAAAAAAGTGCTGGCACTGGCTGCAGATAAATTCCCCGTGATCGTAAAAGATATCACTCTGGATGAAATTAAAAATGCGGCCGAAGTTTTTATGACCAGTACCACCAAAAGAATTTTGCCTGTAATACAGGTTGATGAAACTTTAATTAATCATGGTAAGGTTGGCGAAATAACCAAAGACTTACATACAGCCTTTTTATTATTCGAGAAATCTACTTAATATCTTCTGCCAAAACCTCACAAACCTTTCAAAAAAACGGGTTGCTTTTATAAAACTCCTTCAACACCTCGGCCGAACGTGGTAACTTGCAGGCTTACCAGTATATATAAAGCGCAGATTGATTTGAATTATGAATGATTATTTAAGTGGATTAAATGAAAAACAGCGGGAAGCCGTGTTGCACAAGGACGGACCGATCATGATTGTTGCGGGTGCGGGAAGTGGAAAAACAAAAGTGCTGACCACCCGCATTGCACACCTGATGGCCGCCCACCAGGTTGATTCCTTTAATATTCTTGCTCTGACTTTTACCAATAAGGCCGCGAAGGAAATGAAGGAAAGAGTGGAACACATTTTGGGAAATAATGAAGCCCGCAATTTATATATCGGAACATTTCACAGTGTGTTTGCACGCATTTTGCGCAGCGAAGCTCCGCGCATGGGTTATCCTTCCAACTTTACCATTTATGATACTGATGATGCAAAATCGGTAGTGAAAACGGTAGTTAATGAATTGAACCTGGATGATAAACATTATAAAGCAAACATCGTTTATAACCGCATCTCATCAGCCAAAAACGCCCTGGTATCCCCGGCAGAATATGCCACCGATTATTACATTCAGCAAGAGGACATGCGCAGCAACCGGCCAGCAATTTCCCAGATATATGCAGCATACGCCAAACGTTGTTTTAAGAATGGTGCAATGGATTTTGATGACCTCTTATTGAAGTTTTATGAATTACTGAAACATTTCCCGGATGCATTGAGCAAGTACCAGCATAAGTTTAAATATATTTTGATTGACGAGTACCAGGATACAAACCCGGCACAATATGAAATCATCAAACTACTTGGCGCCATGCATGAAAATGTTTGCGTGGTAGGGGATGATGCACAAAGTATTTATAGTTTCAGGGGCGCCACCATTCAAAACATTCTGCAGTTTCAAAAAGACTATGATGATGTTAAGCTGGTAAAACTTGAACAGAATTACCGGAGTACACAAAGTATATTGAAGGTTGCCAACGAGGTAATCAGTAATAATAAAGGTCAGATACCAAAAGAATTGTGGACGGATAATAAGCAGGGAGAAAAGATCAAACTGGTAAGAACAATGACCGATAATGAAGAAGGTAAATTTGTTGCGGATACTATCCAGGAGCAAAAACTCCGGAATCATTTTTACAACCGCGATTTTGCCATTCTTTACCGTACAAATGCCCAGAGCCGTGCTTTTGAAGAAAGCCTACGCCGGATGAATATCGGTTATACTATTTATGGCGGCATCAGCTTTTACCAACGTAAAGAAATCAAGGATCTGCTGGCTTACCTGCGTGTAATTGTCAATCCAAATGATGAAGAAGCGCTGAAACGCATCATTAATTACCCAGCAAGAGGAATAGGGAAAACATCAGTTGATAAAGCGGTCCTGGCAGCCAATGAAAATGACATCAGCATGTGGCAGGTGCTGGAGAATGCTTCTCAATATGGTTACCGTGCAGGCACTTTAGAGACTATTGGCAATTTTGTAATATTGATCAAAATGTTGCAAAGTGAGCTTACCAAAAAGAATGCATATGATGTGGCTTTCCTGGCAGGTAAACAATCCGGACTGGTAAAAGATCTTTTTGAAAGACGGGCGGAAGGCGATGATGCTATTCAGCGATACGAAAACATCCAGGAATTACTAAACTCCATTAAAGAATTTACGGAAACACCCGGCAATACTGAAAGTGGAGAAGTGGGAGATAAGAGCCTGGGTGCATACCTGCAACAAATCAGTCTTTTAACCGATGCAGATGAAAAAGACCCCAATGCGGATACGGTAAAACTTATGACCATCCATGCCGCAAAAGGCCTGGAATTCGGTTGCGTTTTTGCCTGTGGGTTAGAAGAATTGCTTTTCCCCAATGCCATGAGCATCAACACCCGCGAAGAACTTGAAGAAGAAAGGCGATTGTTTTATGTAGTGATCACACGTGCCAAACAGCGTTTATGGATCACTTATGCCAATACCCGTTATAAATTTGGCCAGTTGGTTCAAAATGAACCCAGCAGGTTTATCAGCGAACTGCCGGAAGAATATCTTGACCGCAGTTTTGCTGGCGGCGGTGTTCGAAATCAACAAGGCTCCGCTTCTTTTTTCGGATCTGCTTATGACAGAATGAAAGGCGGTTTTGGTTCCACTTCAGCAAAGCAAGCTGAAAAGCAGTATGGCCCACCACCTCAAAAGGATAAACCATCCTATTTGCCGGTTAATCCACCACAAAAAACAATAGAACATAAGCCCAGCGTCGACTTTACCCCAAGTGATACTTCAGGTTTGCAGCCCGGGCAAAAAGTGGAACACCAGAAATTTGGGTTTGGAGAAGTCCTTAAAATGGAAGGTTCTGCACATAATCCCATTGCAACAGTAAAATTTGAGCATAATGGCGAAAAGAAGATCATGCTTAACTATGCCAAGTTGAGGATCTATGAATAACATTATGCGAAATTTACAATTAGCTGATTTTTTTAATAAAACATTGTAGATAATTCGCTACAGCACAACCTTTTCCGGTTTCTGTCCATCTGTAAAGTCAACTGGCATAATAATATAAATGATGAGTTTGATGAAAAAATTTTTAAAGTGCATACTGGTAGTGGTTTTAATGGTTCCTTTTAGTGGTTATTCCCAATCCACCAATATCAATTCTTACCAACTGAAGCAAACACAGATTAAGCTTGAAGACGAACAAAAGAATTTTAGCCAATTTATAAAGCAACTTGATTTTGACCCCAATGTGAAAGCTTCGGTTGAACGGTTTGTGATGAATGATATAGATGACCTGAAAGAGGGTATCTATAAGTCAAAAGATCTTTCAAACGAGGACAAATGGAAGGCAGCTCGCAGTATGCAATTTTTTATAACATCACTCAAAACAGAATTAAACAGGAAAAAATTCAGTGTTTACAAAATGCCAACAGCGCTTGTAGCATACAGGGAGCTCTTGCCGATGGTGATGAATGATGAACCTATTGAACGAAAAGTACGTGACCTGAACTGGCGAACATTGCAATTATTATCCAATAGTTTTTGGCAATACCCTGTAGGTAAATATTTAGAAAATTATACTACTTACCGGCGCATAAAAAGTTCACCAGAATTTATTTTATCATTTTTAGAGAGTAATCCTGATTTTATTTACCGCGATTCGCTGTTGGTTACCTTCGCATCACAATACCCCAATGAGCTGCTGGATTATCTTAAAACCAGGCAAAATTCTTTTTCAAAAAACATTCGCAGCAGTGAATATCCTGCTATTCAGCAAATAGTTTCCTTAACTGGAAATATTAATGCATCGGAAATTGTTCCATTTACCGAATTAGTTGTTAGCAACCAGGTTACCATAGACTCCATTTTAAAAAGCCGGCGGGATGTAACCCAATATTTCCAGCTTTTGGTTGATAATGTGATTGAAAATAATCAACAGCCTGAAATACCTTCTTATCAAAAAGCGCTTATGGGTGCCATTTATGATAAGTCGCTTTCGTTTTATATCAAAGAGATCAACTATTTACATAATGAAAAAGAAGCGGTTCGTTTTGCCAGTGTAAAAGATTTACGCCCGCAGGATCTCTATTATATCATTACCACCGCTTCCCAGGAGATGTACACATCCACTTACCTGGGATTATATCGCAGACTCACTGACCAAATTAAAAACAATTCTGCTGATACATTATTCAGGATGGTTGAATACGACCAGTTCAGGAAATTCATGGCTATAGCAGCAAATTACAATACGCTGCTGGACTTTTTTAAGCGCATGCCAATTGAAACGGCCCGGGAAGTGTTACATCATTTTATTGCGGAAATAGACATGGATACATTAGATGATGATGAATTGATTTCTGAAGTGATGGATGTAGCAGATGCTTTTCTTTCTCTTTCAAAAGATCCTGAACTTGGGGCAATGGTAAAAAATGAATTAAGCAGTTCATTGGCCAGCTACAAGGAAAGAAATATTTATCATGGTGTTCGTGTATTCCAAATCCTGAACCAGGCATATGATGCCATTGCACAGAATGATGATGCTAGCAAACTGCGGGATATTTATAATTATGAAAACATCAGCCTCACTTCCCTATTAAATAATGCAGATACTGTTTACGAAGTAGTTCTGTTTTATGGTGATGAAGATGGAATCAATTCGTACCGGAGTTTCATGAATGTTTTTAAAGACACCACCCAATGGAAAATGGAATCCAATACAGCCTGGACTACCATCCGGAGCGTACTGGGACAACCGCTGACTATTTTGGCTAACCTGCCATTGGATTATGAATCAAAGCAGGATCTGAGTGCCCAGGATTCGATGTTTATGTATATGAAAGACAACCAGATTAACCCGGCAGTACTTGTGCACCGCGGACATAGTTATCATTTGGAGAATACATTAAAAAGACTGACACCCTATACCAAACTGGCTGTATTAGGATCTTGTGGTGGCTATAATAATATTAAACAGATTGTTTCTGCGAATCCCGATATACAGATCATCGCATCCAAACAGGTGGGAGCCATGGCTATTAATGATCCCATGTTGAATGCAATAAATATGCGTTTAATTGAAGGAAGCAACCTGTATTGGGAACCATTGTGGAAATCATTGGAAGAAAAGTTTAAAAAAGATGCAGGCACCAGCCAGCTTTTTGATGAATACGTACCCCCCTATAAAAATGTTGGTGTATTTGTTTACCGACTTTATAATGCAGATCAGTAATTTTATACTGGTATAAAGTTTGTCAAAAATCTTCTTGCTATGCAGGCCGGAAATTATAATATCAATAATGGAAGTTGCTATTGTGTAACACTCAATGTAGTTGATTGGGTAGATATTTTTATAAGGCCGGTATATAAAAATGTAATAGTGGATTCCCTTAATTTATTTGTAGAAAAGAAGGGACTTATTATACATGCCTGGTGTTTAATGAGCAATCATTTACATTTGGTAGCCCGCACCCGTGAAGATTTTCAATGGCCGTATATCTTACGGGATTTCAAACGGTATTCAACCAAAGAAATACTTTCCGAACTGGATAATGAAAGAGAACCTGATTGTCGTCGCAAATGGATGCTGCAGCGTTTTGAAACACCGGTTAATGTTACCCGCCAGTTAGCTAAATATCATTTTTGGCAGGATAACAATCACCCGGAACTTTGCCCGGGAAGCGATCCTGCGGCTATACAACAAAAAATTTTATATATACATCAAAACCCGGTGAGGGCCGTTTTAGTAGATCAACCGGAATCGTATATATACAGTTCCGCCCGTGATTATAAAGGCAAACGCGGTTTAGTGAAAATTGAACCCTTCAAAGTGCTGCACAATAAAAAATAAAAATTTTATTAAGTAAATACTCCTGCGTTAAGATTTTAGACAAGACTCCTTTCAAATAACAATCACAATGCGTTCCGATGGAACGCTAAATACACTTTTATAATTTTTCTACCTACAATGTGTTCCTACAGAACACAGGTTTTCATCATCATTTCCAATTTGTGTGGTAGACACGTCATTAGTAACCTTTCACCATGCATTCCAATGGAAACAAAGTATTTTTTTGCATGAATTCTCATTTGTTCCGTAGGAACATTTCATGGGTAGTAAAAAAATAGAAAATTACACATCGTTCCGTAGGAACGTTTTATAAATTATTTTGAAATATAAATAACACAATGCGTTCCGATGGAACGTTATAAATACATTCTTTTAATTTTTCTACATAGGTGTTCCTACGGAACATAACTTTTCTATATCATTTCTAATTTTGTGCCGTTGAAACGTCTCACAATCCATTCCCATGGAAATAAAGAATTTTCTGCATGAATTTTCATTTGTACCATAGGAACATTCATGGGTAGTTGGAAATCACACAACAGAAAATTGAAGAATGCTTTTTCGAATACCCCTGGCCGTATTTTCTCCTTCAAATCAATATTTAAAAAGGTTGCATTAAACCCTTGTTAATTTAATTCGTCTATTACATTACAAGCCACAAGTGCTTATTAATAACCGATCATTCCACCATGATCAGAAACAGTAAATAAGTTTTCATCTGTTTAAGATGAAAATTATTAAAAAGAATAATTTTTAATCACGTAAAACTTAAAACAAAAGCTATGGAAACAATCCGTAAAACAATTCTTATGTTAAGTGCTTCATGTATTTCAATGATGGCATTTTCACAGGCAGGGTTAGGTGTAACCAGCAGTACCCGTGCTGCAGTCAGATCTGGCATCACAACAAATGCTGCTAAATCTACGCTGAATGCAACTTCAAACGCGGCAGGCAGAACGCTGAAAGCAACTACATCAAATGCCGTTAATGTAACCGGTAAAACAGTTACAGCTGCTGAAGCCAAAACAAAAGGCGCATTAAAAAGGGCAGAAAAAGCAAAGATCAGAAAGAATGCAAATGTTGACGCTGGTATTGAAACAGATGTTAACAGTAAGGGTTCTTTTGAAACCGGCGTAAACAATTCTTCAGACAATGCTGATGCCGGCATACAGGTTGCCATAGAAGCGCGGGCCAAAGGTGATGTTGATGGTGAACAGCCAATTAAAAACATAAACCAGGTAGCCGATGAAAAAAAGGCAATGGCTGAAGAAAAGAAAGCGGTTGCAAAAGAAAAAGCAAGTGATGCTAAAACAAAAACGAAGAAAGAATTGAAAAAGGCGAAAAAAGAAACAAAGAATACAGTTCCCCGTGCATCTGAAAAAGCAAATGCTGAAGCAAAAGTTCATGCATCTTCTAAAAGCGCGGTACACTATTAAACCCTATTTAGGCTGGCATACCCAAGGATAAAAAACCCACCTTTTTGGGTGGGTTTTCCTTTCACCCAAAAAAAAGTTATGGACCGGTTATATAAATATTTCGCACTAACAATAATGGTTACCTGTTTTTATTCCTTCACACAGGCGCAGGCAGTGGATTCAGCAAGTAAGGATTGGTCGGTGTTTCGCCTGGGAGTTAATTATAATTCAAACCTGAATTACTTCGGTCGGACCGATAGCCTGCGAAGCAGTGGATTTTTTCCTATGGCAGAAGTTTGGTTTACTCCTGAATTTTATATTAATGCAGCACCTGTTTTCATTAATAATCCTTTACAACATTTTGAATATGCAGGTACCGTTGTTACTGCAGGTTACCAATTCAATTCAAATGACAAATGGCTTGGGAATATATACGCGTTAAAACCTTTGTACAAAGAGCGTACAGAATTGGTGCAGGCTAGTCTTAAGGCACAAACCGGTGTTTTATTAACTTATGTAAATCCTGTTTTAAATATTAATGTGGGGGGCGATTTAAAATTCAGTGAACAAACAGATATAGGTGCCACCGCCGGCATTGATCATATAATCAGGTTCCAGCTTGAAGAGGGAAAGGTTTTGGCCATTGATCCCTCCGCTTATGTTTATGCAGGTACGCAGCAATTTTCTAAAACGCATTATAAAAAGAATAATTTTTTATTCCTGCCGGGCAATGAAGAAAGAATAACAGAAACCTCATCCCGGTTTAATGTCCTGGCATATGAGTTTTCTGTTCCGGTGATCTTTGCGACTAAGAAACTGGAATTGGTAGCAACACCATCCTATATCATCCCAAAAAATCTTATCGAAGTTGAAGGACAGCCGGAAATGAGTGAACAAGGAAAGGAAACCCTTTATATTATCCTTGGTGCAAAAGTGAATTTTTAAAGAAATTCCCTTTGGAAACTAAAAGGAGTTGAATTTTTTTCAACTCTTTTTTTGTGTAAACACTTACGAAATCAGCAAAATTCTGGCAAGCCTGGCTAACATAGCTTCCTTTTAACAATAAGAATGGTAAATTTGCACTGCAAAACAATAAGTATGATAAAAACAGGCAACCCCATCATCAGCATTTATACAGAAATGACTCCTAACCCGGAAACCATGAAGTTTGTGGCAAACAAACTATTATATCCTGGCAAAAGCATTGATTTTCCTGATGTAGACAGTGCAAAACCTTCGCCCCTTGCAGTTGAATTATTTGGATTCCCATTTATTCGGGCAGTTTTTATTGCCAGCAACTTTGTTACGCTTACTAAAACTTCTGATACAGAATGGGAAGACGTAATTCCAACCATTCGCCAGTTTTTAAAAGAGTTTTTGGAAGAAGGAAAAGCGGTGATCAATGAAGAAGAAATTATTGTAACCAAAAAAGAAGGATCTAATATAGTTAGTGCCGATGATGATGATGTGGTTAAACGCATCAAAGAACTGCTGGAGAATTATGTGAA
>JAKFER010000281.1:0-24357 GCA_036675565.1 Chitinophagaceae bacterium | reverse complement strand
AATACCTGGTACAGTAAAAACGCTGCACCCGCGGCGAAGCAAGCCTGTGGTTTATTTCATGCGGCCATTTTATATGAAACCAAAAAGGACCTGGCCAATATTTTAAAAAGGTTGATGGAACATAAATATCCATTGACCGGCATGGCCGATCATGGGGTTTCACTGGCTTTGTACATGGATGATCCGGATGGGAATGGCATAGAATTATACTGGGACCGGCCAATGGAAGAATGGCCTATGGATGCAGAAGGTAACCTGGCTATGGTGACAGAAGAATTAGATATACATGACCTTTTACATTCAGCAGTTTAAAGTCTTTGCAATCCCAATTTAAAGGCTGTTTTCTATATTAAATGGCGAATAATTAAAGCAGCTGCACATCATGGCATGTTAACTACTAGTTAGTTTTTTTTATGAGATTATTTTTCTTTTCAATTGTTTTATTTTTTAACGTAGGATGTGTAGCACAACCTGTTGTTAGCGATTCTCAAAAAGCAGTTCAATTAAAGATCCATTGGCAATTTGTTGGGGAGTTAGATGGCAAAGCAGAACGTATTGATGTTATCGATAGTATTTATGTAGTCAATCGAAAGGATCATTTTATATATCTTATACCTCACGAAACAGAACACACGAAAATTATTGTTAACCGCGATAATGAAATAATCAAAGATAGTTTTTTAGGAAAAACAATTCATTATGAAGCCTTTGTTTTTAGGGACAAAGATTCTTTTGGGTTGAAATTTGATTCTTTATCCGCAAATGCCGGCACCACATTCAATGTTGATTCTTTTTTGGTTAATAAGGCATTCAAAGGAATGAAATCATATAATGAGGAAAATGATAGTTTGATAGAAATGGGTTCTTTTGAAAATGATAAAAGGTTCGTAGAAAAGTATATTCCTAAAATTTTAGTTGAAAACGCCTTTGATTCAACTTATTTCTTTTTTACAAATGAAAAAATAGAAACAACAATTACTTTTTCTGAACTTTTAGAACAAAAAAAAGGGATGAAATTGTATCAAATAATCGGCGTGTATAATGAAATTCCTGTTGGAAAGTTTCCTTATACTATACCCAAAAGAAAAATGATTTGGGAACTTAAGAATGTGAATCTTCCCTTAAAAGAAAACATTGACCTTTTGATGAATGAACATTATAAAATGAGGACTAAAGAAAATTGAAAAGGATAAGGGTTTAAATGCACTTCTTGCCAGTCAATAATTTACTTCCGGTGTGGATGTGTTTAGCCAGCTAATGTCTTCACAAACCATTCAGGCGGAAAATCAAATGCGGGTTTTTGTTCCTTATGAAACAATCCAAAAATTGTTGACCCGGTTCCTGTCATCGATGAATAAAATGCTCCGTTCAAGTAAAGTTTTTCTTTAATGGTCTTCAAAATTGGATGCAATTTAAAAACGGGTTCTTCAAACTGGTTTTCTAATTGATCCTTCCATTCGTAAGGAGATTGTTTTATTATTTCTGCTATGGCATTTAGAGCCTTCGTGGGTTTAATCAAACTAAAAGCTTCAACAGTGCTGATGTGAATTCCTGGGTTTACCAGTACAATATTATATTCTGATAGATCAAGGTCAACGGGTGTTAAATTTTCGCCCCTGCCACTTGCAATTGCAGGTTTATTCAAAAGAAAGAATGGACAATCACTTCCTAACGTTAATGCATACTCGTTTAGCTTTTGTGAAGGAATATCCAGGTTGAATTTTTTGTTTAACAGGTCCAGGCAAAAAGCGCCATCTGCGCTGCCGCCACCCAGGCCAGCTCCATTAGGAACCGTTTTATGCAAATGCATTTGCATCGGAGGTAGAGCGTAATCCTGTTTAACCAGGTTATAAGCTTTTATACAAATATTTTCAGTTGGTAAACCAGGAACAGCATGGCCACTTATTGAAAATTTTATTCCCGGCATTTCAAAATGACTAATGAAGGATGCATCGTTGGAGATAATTTCTTTTCCATTATCATGAATCACTTCCAGGGCATCATTCAATGCGATGGGATAAAACAGCGTTTCAATATCATGATATCCATTGGAACGTTTACCGGTAATATTTAATCCCAGGTTGATTTTGCAATTTGGAAATACGATCAAAATAAAATGATTTAAGAGACCAGGATTCTTGTGAAATTAACATTAAGAATATAACCGGGCAATGGTTAATCTTCCTTCCTGCGGCTGTTTATTTCATCCCTGATGGCAATGGCTCGGATATAATCTTCGTGTTCCAAAACCTGGGTCAATAAAGTATTCAGATCTTCTAAAGACATAGCCCGGAGATCTTCATTCACATTGGGCTCTTCTTCAATATTAGAGGTTGTTTTCTTTTTCTTTGTTCCTGAATCTTCCATTAAAATACCAGCGCTGTCAAGGATATGTTCATAGGTATAAATGGGACAGCCAAAACGAACGGCGAGGGCAAGCGCATCCGAAGTGCGGGAATCAATTTCAACCGTATCATTTTCGGATGAGCATAGTAATTTGGAATAAAAGATGCCTTCCTGCAGATCGCAAATGATTATTTCATGAAGATCAAGATTGAAAGCGGTCATGAAGTTTTTCATAAGGTCATGCGTAAGGGGACGACTGGGTTGCATTTTCTCTAAAGCCACGGCAATTGCCTGGGCTTCAAAGCCACCGATTACGATAGGTAATCTTCGCAAGCCGTTGGCTTCACCTAAAACCACGGCATATGAATGTGTTTGCGTAATACTATGCGATAATGCGACTATTTCCAGTTCTATCTTCTTCATATCCCAAATTTCAGCAAGCTTTTAATTGTTCTAAATTGATTATTCGACAAAAATATAAAAAAAACCCTCCGGAAATGCCGGAAGGTTTTATTAAATCAGATGTTAGTTAGCCGTTAGCTCGCCTGTTTTTAATGGCTGCCGTTAATTTAGGCACCACATCAAAAGCATCGCCAACAATCCCATAGTCTGCTGCCTTAAAGAATGGCGCTTCTGCATCTTTATTGATCACCACGATAACTTTACTGCGGTTAACCCCGGCCAGGTGTTGTATGGCTCCGGAAATGCCAATGGCAATATATAAATTGGGTGCAATAGCCAATCCAGTTTGTCCCACATGTTCATGGTGGGGTCGCCAATGGGTATCAGCAACCGGGCGGCTGCAAGCTAATGCTGCATTCAGTTCTTGCGCCAGTTCTTCCACCATTCCCCAGTTTTCTGGTCCCTTTAATCCACGACCAGCACTTACCACTCTTTCTGCCTCACTTAATGGCACAGACCCGGTGATCTTATTGGTTTGGGTAACTTTTATTTTAGGCGACTCAACCTGCGCAGAAAATGAAACGACTTCCGCAGTTCCTTCACCAGAAACAATTTTATATGCATTAGGATTCAATGCAATGATCTTGATATCTGTTTTTAAAGAAATATTAGCGAATGCTTTCCCTGAGAATACATTTTTCCTGACTATAAATCCTTCACCCGTTTCCGGTAATGCAATGGCACCTGTTACCAAGGCAGCTTTTAATTTAACTGAAAGCCGGGGTGCGATGATTTTACCGTCTGCATTATTCGAAAATACAATCACCTTAGCGCCTATGGAAGTAGCCACGTCCGCAATCACTTTTGTAAAAACCTGGGCGTCCAGGTGTGTAAGTCCGTCATGATCTGCATGGTGGATTTTCTTTACACCATATTTACCAAGGAGGGTAGGGTCTCCACTTGTTTTTCCCAATAAAACGCCTTCCGCACTGGTTCCAAGTTGTTCGGCTAATTTAGCGCCATAGGTTAATGCTTCCAGGGACGCTTTTTTTACCTGGCCTTCTGATTGATCTATAAAAACTAAAACAGGCATATAATTTTTTTTGGATTGAAAGAATAATTGCTGGATTTGCACCAGTCTTAAATCACTTTTGCTTCATCATGCAGTAATCTCACCAATTCATCAACATTATCTGCATCCACCAATTTAACTCCCGCTTTAGGTGGCGGTAATTCAAAATTCACGGTGCTTGTCATAGCTTCAAAAGCAACCGGGTCCACAACTTTGAGTGGTTTAGTTCGGGCAGCCATAATTCCACGCATATTTGGGATACGGGCTTCCGCCATTCCTTTCTGGCAGCTAACAACAACCGGTAATTCAACTTCACAAATTTCTTCACCACCTTCAATTTCGCGGGTGATGGTAGCCGTTGTACCGGCTAATTCAAGTTTGGTAGCAAGCGCTACATAAGGCATGTCCAGCATCTCCGATAACATCCCTCCAACAGAAGATCCTAAATAATCTATGGTTTCTTTACCTGTTAAAATGAGATCAAAACCGCCATCTTTTGCAATGGCAGCTATCTGGGTTGCCGTATCAAAACTTTCCTGCGGATCATGACTGATGCGGACGGCTTCATCACCACCAAGCGCAAGCGCTTTTCGGATGATGGGTTCTGCATCTGCACCGCCAACATTTACCAGCGTTATAGAAACCGAAGCATCTTTTTCTTTTAACTCAATGGCTCTTACCAAAGCATACCATTCATCGTATGGATTTATAATCCACTGAACACTTGCTGTTGCGAATTTCGTGTTGTTGTCTGTGAAAGCTACTTTTGCCGTTGTATCCGGCGTTTTACTGATGCACACTAATATTTTCATGCTAGATCTTTTGATAATTAAATCATAGTAGTTGTTTATGCAACCATTCGAACTACAAATATAATGTTGCCAAAGATACTCATGAAGGAAAATAAATAATTATTTTATTCAAAATGGAAAGGATAGATAAAATACAATCCATGTTAAAAGAAAATCCATCGGATAGTTTTTTACAACATGCACTGGCATTGGAATATATAAAGATTGGAGATGATGATGAAGCTAAAAAGCTTTTTGAAAATATATTATTAAGAGAGCCAGGTTATATTGGCAGTTATTATCACCTGGCTAAATTGTTGGAACGTAAACAAGATGAAAGAGGTGCAATCGCTGTATATGAAAAAGGTATGAAAGAAGCAACTTCTGCCGGGGATCAGCATGCATTCAATGAACTGCGCAGCGCTTTGGAAGAATTGACTTTCTAAAAACTGTGGAATAAATGGTATTAGCCTTTACTTAAATATTAATATGGACCTGTTGACATCCTTTAAGGAGTTTATTGTAAAAGAAAAGTTGTTTCATCAACAGGATCAACTACTGGTAGCCGTTAGTGGTGGGCTGGATTCGGTTATTTTGTGTGAATTATGCAGGCAGGCTGATTTATCCTTTTCAATGGTGCATTGTAATTTCCAGTTAAGAGGCGATGAAAGTGAAAGGGACGAACAATTTGTAAAGAAATTGTCTGAAAAGTATGAGGTTCCTTTTTTAATTAAAAAGTTTGATACAGATAGTTATTCAAAAAATAGAAAAATCTCGATCCAGGAAGCAGCCCGTGAACTTCGTTATACCTGGTTCAGGGATTTGGTTGAAAGCATAAAAACGCCATATAAACCCGTATGGTTATTAACTGCTCACCATGCAGATGATAATGTGGAAACCCAGTTAATGAATTTATTTAAAGGTACGGGCATCCAGGGCTTAAGAGGAATGGAAACTAAAAGATCATTCATCGTAAGGCCATTGCTTTTCGCATCCAGGGTTGAACTGGTTCAATTTGCTGAAGTACATAAGCTGAATTGGGTTGAAGACAGTAGTAATGCACTGGAAAAATATTCAAGAAATTATTTTCGGCATCAGGTCATTCCACTCATTGAAAAAATTTACCCCGGTGCTAACGAAAATCTAAAAGATAATCTTCCCCGTTTCAGGGATGCTTTTCTTTTATACCAGCAGGCTATCACCATTCATAAAAAAAAGTTACTTTTTTCTAAAGGAAATGAAGTTCATATTCCTGTTTTAAAATTGATGCAAACGGTGCCGCTTAATACCGTTTTATATGAGATCATAGAACATTATGGTTTTACATCCAAACAAACCATTGAAGTCGTAAAATTATTGAGCAGCGAAAGTGGCAGGGTAGTATACAGCAATAGTCATCGCATAATCAAAAACAGGAATTGGCTGATCATTGCTCCGCTCCAGGACAAAGATTCGCAGGTTTTTATAATTGAAAATGAAAACAGCGTAATGGATTTCGAAAACGGACGTTTAACGTTAAAGTTATTAAAGGATGCGACGGCAGATTCATCACCAAACATAGCTCACCTGGATGCTAAGCAAATTCATTTCCCTTTGATCCTGCGAAAGTGGAAAACCGGCGACTATTTTTACCCGTTAGGTATGAAGAAAAAGAAAAAAATTTCCCGGTTCCTGATAGATCAAAAGATCTCCAAAACCGGGAAAGAAAAAGTATGGGTTATTGAAATGAATAAAAAAATAATCTGGGTGGTGGGTTTACGCATCGATGAAAGATTCAAAATAACGCCGCAAACCACTCAAACACTTCGCATTTCATTATCAGAATGATGGGTGCATAAGCCTGTCAAAAAAGTTTTGGAAAAGATCGGGTCGTACTATGGCCGTAAATACAAAACCATAAACGCCACCCCATAAGTGAGCATTATGGCCAATATTATCGCCACCTTTTTTTGACATATAAGCGGAATAAAAAATATACAACGCACCAAAAAGAATATTGGGCAGGCATAAAATTCCAAATAAGCAAATTCCTTTAAACCACGGATCCAAAATGATGGTTGCAAATACAACAGCCGATACTGCACCCGATGCACCCAAAGATCGATAATAATGATTGTCCTTATGTTTAAAATAATCAAACAAAGATGCGGCCGGTATAGCCGTTAAATAGAGAATAATGTATTGGGGAGATGTGAAGATCATCGATTCCAGCACCGGGCCAAAAAAGAATAGCGTCAGCATATTTATAAAAAGGTGAAAAAAATCAGCATGTACAAAGCCATGAGTCAATAACCTGTAAATCTCACGACCACCTTTCATCCGGGCAGGATAAAACATCAGTTCGCCCAGGATCTTTTGATTATTGAATGCGGTAATGGAAATTATTGATGTAATAATAATGATGATTAATGTAATGGATAACGTCATTTAACTGATTTTGGTAAACGTCAAATATAAAAAGTTGAAACTTGAAATCTGTAATTTATTTATGATGGTATTTTTCATTCTTTAAAATAGTGCAGGCTCGATAAATCTGCTCGGCGAGAATTAACCGGACCAGTTGATGCGGAAAAGTAAGTTTGGATAATGACCATTTATAATTCGATATGCTTAATAAGTTTGCATGTAAACCAAATGCACCTCCAATAATAAACACCAATCGTTTTACACTTTCATTGGCCCTGGTTTGAATGAATGTGGCCAATTCAACCGAGTCAAGCTGTTTCCCATATTCATCCAGAACAATTATAAAATCATCTTTTTTGATCTGTGCCATTAGCAAATCGGCTTCCTTTTTTTTAAGATCATCTTCATTCATTGCCGCCGCATTTTTGGGTACAGGAAATATTGACCATTCAACGGGAAAATATTTTTGCACCCGGTTAGTAAACGCCATCACGCCTTCATTAACATACGTTTCATTGGATTTGCCGATCGCCCAAAAACATACTTTCATTATTCTTTTTTTTGTTTTAGCCTGATTTAATTTTCAAAATTCACATCCCGGTAAATAACATTCGAAGATTATAATGGGATGGTTGGCATAGTTAATGAATAAGTTTTATAAAAATTTACCATGAAAAGAATAATTGGGGTACATCTGTTTATTTTGTCCCTCGTATTTGCAAGTTGTGATACAATATCAAATTTGCCTACAAACACCAGTGGTGGAATATTTTCATTAAATGGGAACTGGATGTTAAACAACAGCAGTGATGATGCTTTAGAAGGCACAGTGGTAACCGTTTTCCCAGCGGTAAGCGATGCCACCATTAAAACCTTGGCAAATAACACCAAATGTTTTCGGGAAAGGGACGTCATGTGGCGCGGTGTAAAAAGTTCAAGCGGTGGTGGATTTACCCTTGAAAACCTGTTGAATGCATGTAATAGTGCAACTGTTTATCGGCCGGCCACGATTACCATCATCAGTAATGATGAAATAAGGATCAATGGACAAAATGATGCCGGTTTGGAATTAAACCAGACATGGCGACGGGTAACGGCTGAATAATTAGATTTTTAAATTAGATCTACTTTATGTCATAATCTTTTTTAAATGACATAAAAGTCTGCCTGTATACCGGTTGATCAGGTTGGAGGGTTGCTGCTTTTTGGTAAAAATGATAGGCATCTGCCAAATAATGTGCTTCTTCTAACTGGAAACCAAGCCTGAATGCCGTTTCCGCTTCTGATTCATAGGCAGGAATAATATTTCTTAACTGCAGTATTAATTGGTCACGTTCTGCCGGAGTAACTATTTTGAGCACTTTGCGTTCTTCATTTTGCTGGTCTTTCACTGCGGCCGACCAAAAATAATAACCGGGTTTTAATAAATGTTGCAAAGTATTAATTGGAACCTGCATTTCGGAGGTTGAATCTTTAAATAAAACATTTCCTTTGGTTGGATTATCATACATATAAAAATCAAAGCGATCAGCTTCTGCATAGGATTTCCAGGCAAGTGGGAAATACCCATCTGCGTAAATGATGGTATCCAGCCGCGGATCTATCCATATATTATTAACAGAGCGACTTACCGCACCAATCGTATTCATATATAGCTTACGGTTGGTGCCTGGGGAAGTTTGTTTTTGAGACATCTGCGCCCATACATAACGTAAATAATTACCTGTAAATGAGCCATAATTTTTTTTGCATGAATCCGTATAGGCAGACAGGTTGTATTTACCTTTTTTATTAATGGAAAATAAATTAACCTGGTCACAGATTAAGGTAACAATAGAGTTGGCTCCAATATCCAAGGAAGCATTTGGCGAAAGCAGGAGGCCTACTTTTGCCTTGCTTTCCGTTCCATTTTCTTTAATAGTAACCTGCCCCTTCATAGAATAAATCATAAATTGATTTGATTGGCCGGCAGCTAATAATTGAATAGTTAAAAATACCAGAAGCAGTTTAAGTTTCATGACCGTGTGAGTTTGTGTGAAAGATTGTTTGATAATTGAATTTTTTATGCAGCCATTGGGCCAGGGCTTCATAAAAATACAGAACATCAATTGCAAGAATGATAGCCACTACGGTGATGGACATATCCAGCTTAACATTGTATCGGTTGAATAAGAATAAACCAAGGTAAACAAAAAATATGGCTGAAATGAGCTGGGCAATTTTAGCAACCAGGTGGAACCATATATGTTGATCTATATAATACCTGATAAATAAACTAATGTGCAGCCAGGTTAGAAAAAGAGCCAGACTCCAGGTTATCCAGGATGGAACCTTTTTTATATAATTACTATCCAAAATCATTGAAATAATATTGGCATGAATCATTACACCATTCATATCCGGGAAAGTTTTACCTGCAAATTTTTCGTTCATGGGCGTCAGGTATTTGTCTTCAATATCAAAAGGTGAAGAACTAACATAACCCAATAGAACGATTTTGTCCTTAAAAATACCTTCTACCACAGATCCTTCAAGCAACTGAGCTCCATCTACCAATGGGTATTTATGTTCATGCCGTGTATAATTTATTGTTTCAACAGGTTTATTTCTATCCATTAATTTTTGATATGCTTGCGGATAAGCATTTTGGGTAATGGCAGAAGCAAAACTCATATGAACATTATTATTTTCTTTTTCTATCGGGGAGAAATACCTTATTGTCCCTTTTTCTGCACCAACAAAATTTACAAAACCCAGGATTAGGCTTGTATCCCTGAATACACTTTGTTTAAGGGGATGTTTGCTATCACTCCAATCAAGTTTTGCAGCCAATACCAGGTTTGGAGTATTTTTTAATTGTTCAAACAAAAAGGCATCAGATAAAGAGTCCTTTTCATTATTAAACATTACATCCAAGCCAATGACTTTCGGATCTTCATTATTCACAATTTCAAGGATCCTGGTCAAAGCCAACCTGTCTAAGTATCCTATGTTTACAATTACAATGCGATCATCTTGCTTTGTATCCTTGTTTTTATCTAATTCCGAATAAGCCATATCGTTAAAATCGAAATCTTCCAGTGCAACTCTGAATGGATTTAAAACACTTAAATTAAATGGAAGCAGTGCAAGCAACCCCATGCTGACAAATACGGCAATAGTGGCAAAAAATGTATCTCTTCGAAAGAGGTATTTCATTAAGCGTTAATTGTTGGCCTTGAAAATTACTGATAAATATTTAATTTAATAGTAACTTGTTTCCCTATTTCACAGTCCTAACTTGCTTTTACAATGAGAAAGAAAATGTATTTTTTAATTTTCTTACTCGTACCTTATCTAAACCCCGCATTTTCGCAACAACTAAATGTTGCTGATGGTGCTGCTTCAAATGCACCAAGAACTTACGCTGTTATACTGGGTATTTCAGATTATAAGTACATACGTCCACTTTCATATGCTGATAATGATGCGGAATTATTTCGCGATTTTTTAAAATCACCTGGTGGAGGCAAACTCTCTGACGATAATATTTTTTGTTTATTAAATGAGGAAGCAAAAGCTGCCAACTTTTGGGTAAAAGGTATGAGTTGGCTTAAATCAAAAGAGCTAACCCAAGGAGATAAATTGTATATCTTCTTAGCCGGTCATGGAGATGCTATTAACCAGGAGGAGTATTTTTTTCTTACTTATGATTGCAATCCTGCCGGGGATAAGAATAATTATATAGTTACCGGAAGTGTTCAATTGTATAATTTAAAAAGTCGGATTGGAGAGTTAACCAGGAAGGGGGTAGAAGTGATCCTGATTATGGACGCATGCCGTACAAACGAATTACCAGGAGGTGCTGAAGGTCAGCAAACATTGAACGCTGCGATTTCGGAAAAAAAATCAGGGGAAATTCTCATGTTGGCGACTGGTGCGGGTCAAGAGTCATTAGAAGATCAATCTATTGGAACTGGTCATGGTTTATTTACTTACTACCTGATTGATGGTTTAGCAGGTATGGCAGATAACCCTGAAAACCCGGACAAAACTATCACTTTAGAAGAAATTAAAAACTATGTGAGCCAAAAGGTTCCGGTGCTTGCTCAGGAAAGATTTAAAAGAATACAAGAACCATTTTTCTGTTGTGATGAAAAAATACAGCAGCCTTTAGCCATAGTAGACAGCATGTTTTTGAACCAATGGGAACTGGCAAAATCTCTAAATACATCAGATGGAACCAGTATTCAGCGGAGTGTAGCTTCACGGGCAGGTTATATATTAGAGGATACCATTTTGCCTGTTTACTTTAAGCAATTTAACCAGGCTCTGGATCAGTCACATTTAACAGGCACATATAATTCGGCGGAATATTACCTGGATCAAATGCTGGCTATACAACCGGAGCATGAGATTACGCAACAGGCCAGGGCATCACTTGTGGCAGAATATATCAATACGGCACAAAGCAGGATAAACCTTTATTTGCAGGGTAAAGATTTTGTTGCCATTCAAAGAATCCGTTCCCAGTTTGATGAAAACGAAACTTCTGATGAAGTGAATAACAGTTTGGAGCGAATGGAAAAAGTGGCAAGGAAAGAATTTTCTGAAATCGCTTTGCAACTTGAAAAGGCCATCAGCTTATTAAATGAAGATGAGCAAATGTTTGCAAATTCTTTACAGGCAAAATTGAATTTCTTTAAGGCAATGGGCTTTTTTGAAAAGAAGAAATCTGCAGAAAGCCTTCACGAAGCTTTAAATCTTGCTTATACATCATATAATACAGACACAACAGCAGCTTACATTCTTAATACGATTTCCTCGCTTTACCTGCAATATCACAAGCCAGATAGCGCTGTATACTTTGCTAAAAAAGCTATCCAGTTTGCAGAAAACTGGCGTTACCCTTATACCAATGTAGCATATAGTTATCGCAAAATGAATAAGCAGGATTCGGCTATGGCGTATTATCAAAAGGCTATTGAAATCGATCCTAAAAATGCAGATGGATATGTGGACATGGGCAAGTATTATTATACTTTACGCATGAAGGAGAAGGCCATTGAATATTATCAAAAAGCCCTCGAGATTGATGCTTCAAATGTATTTGCACATAATAACCTTGGATGGATTTACAAGGAATTAAACCAATTGGATAATGCCATCATGCATTTTAAAAGAAGCATTGAAATTGACCCTGTATTCTTTAATTCATACAATGGCCTGGCTAAAACTTACATAGTTCAAAAACAATATGATTCTGCAAGATATTATTATGATAAAGCTTTGGTCAACTATCCTGATAAATTAATGGGTAATAATTATATGGCTGATTATTTCACAGAAATGCAGCAATATGATTCAGCGCAGGTATATTTTGCCAAAGCATTGCGGTATGATCCTCAGGATTTTTTGACTTTCATGAACCTGGCCCGTTTTTATAAAAACAAACACCAGTTGGATTCTGCAATAATATATTTAAATACAGCCCTGCATTTAAACCCTTCCAACGTCGTTGTTTATAACCAGTTGGGATTGGTTTACCAGGAAATGAAGCAGTTTGATTCGGCAACTTACTATATGAGTGTAGCTGCATCTATGAATCCATTATATACGCCTGCTCTTAATAATCTTGGTTTAGCCTACCTGGAAACAAGACAATTCGATTCTGCCCGAGTTTATTTTCATAAAGCATTGATACAGCAACCGCTGAATGCATCGTTGTATAACAACCTTGGGTTAGTATATAATGAAATGCAGGTGAATGATTCTGCAAGCATCTACTTTGACCGGTCGATAAAACTGGACCCGCAGAGTGCCTCTGCATATATTAATATGGGTATGTTATACCGCAAGATGCGGGAATATGATTCGGCCAAATTTTATTTCAGACCTTTTCTTGAGCGCCAGCCTGATAATGCCGCCGCACTAAATACCCTGGTTACCATTTACAAAATTTCAAGGCAGTATGATTCGGTTAGAACGATTTACCATTCCTTGTTAGCAAGGGATACAAACAACATTCCTTTGTTAAACAATTTTGGATTGTTCTTCTACGAAGTTCAAACCTTAGATTCTTCTATCTTCTATTTCAAAAAAACGGTATCACTTGATTCCAACTATGCAATAGGGTGGAATAACCTCGGAACGGCATATAATGAAAATTATAATTACCCCGAAGCAATTAAACATTTTAATAAGGCAATAGAAATAGATTCCTCCTATGTAAATGCCTATTTTAACCTGGGCGTTGCTTACCTGAATAATGAACAGTATGAAGAATCAATCAAGGAATTAAAAAAAGCAATCAGTTTTATTCCTGATGCGCCAGATACCTATTATTACCTGGCTTGTGCATATTCATTGGCAAAGCAGGATTCCCTGGGATTGGAAGCATTAGAAACTGCTTTAATAAAAGGATATAAGTACCCCAATAACCTGACAATGGATCCGGATTTAGAAAGATTGAGAACTTTCCGTGCCTTTCACGACCTGATGAAAGAATATTTTCCAGCTAAAAAAGATTAGAGATAACATACTGGATGGATAGGGTTTTTGCAAGTTGGCATAAGAATTATTACGAAGTGAGCAAATCGTGTTAAGTATTAATTATCAGTCAAATTAGTTGCACTGGTAAGTAAAAAGTATTAATATTGTTTTTCTAAACCCGTAATTTTACTATTTTGAGTTTAGGAGTGAAACAATAGCTTAATACTGTTCACTTTTACTTATACCCGTATCCTATTTGTTAAGCCAGGTATAGATTTGTTATATTTTTATATAAAGTAATTTTATAACTTGATCTGCTTACGAAAATTATGTACTCAAATATGAAACAGCTATTTACAGGCATAATTGCCTTATTGCTTTTAAGCTCGTGTTCTCCTTCCAGGGAAATGGTATATTTTAATGAATTAGAAGCAGCCCGGATTCCTTCTAATGTTCAGGTTCCTGAAACAGTAGTTCAACCCAACGATATTTTAAGTATTTCTGTCAGTAGCTTAAGCAAAGCAGCTACTGAAATATTTAATATTCATGATGGTGGAGCTAATACAGAAACTTCTAATGGCTATCTTGTTAGTAATGATGGGAATATTCAATTCCCAATGTTAGGAACCATAAAAGTAGCTGGTTTAACTAAAAGCCAATTGCAAGATAAACTCGAAAAAAGCTTAAGCGATAAACAACTTTTGTTAGACCCTATTGTCTTAATTCGGTTTTTAAATTTCAGGATCACAGTTTTGGGAGAAGTGACTAAACCATCGGTAATAAATATACCTAGTGAAAAGGTTTCTCTGCTAGAAGCTATAGGATTGGCTGGAGACCTGGGTATACATGCCCGAAGAGATAACGTTTTGATCATTAGAGAAGAGCAAGGACAAAATATCTTTGAAAGAATCAACCTGAATTCCAACGAATTATTTACATCGCCATATTATTATCTTAAATCTGGAGATGTAGTGTATGTTGAACCGAATAAATATAAACTTATAGCATCTAAACCTACACCGCAATGGATTGGTTATGGCCTAACTGGTTTATCAGTAGTTATAGGTCTTATAACTTTAATACGATATTAAAAGTTTAATCATATGTCAGCAGCAGCTAAAACTAAAAGCACTTTTGATTATGTAAACCAAATATGGTCGAAATATCTTCCATATTGGCCAATCTTTATAATCATATTGGCTTTAAGCTTGAGTATTGCATGGTATAAAATTAAAACTACCAACCCACTTTCCTTATCCTCTACATCAATTATGATAAAGGAAAAGAAAAAGGGGGCTGACGAAGAAAAAGTCATTGAATCATTAAATCCATTATTGAGTCCGGAAAAACTATTAGAAAACGAAGTAGTTATCCTTAGGTCTAAATCTCTAATGACCGAAGTAGTAAAAAATCAGAATTTATATGCTCCTGTTTACGAAACTGACAGGTTCAAAAAAAGTTCAGCGTATAAGACATCTCCGGTTTCTGTAATTGCAAAAGATGTAGATTCAATATACTGGTCATCTGAAATTCCTTTTACAGTAGATTTAAAAAAGGGTGCAGTTTCATTTAACAATAAAACATATGCAATAAATAGCTGGATTAATACAAAATTCGGAACCATAAAATTTATTCCTAATAAAAATTACGAGGGTAATAAATATGGAAAATTGTCTTTTGAAGTGATACCTCCAAAAAGCTATGCTTCCACATTTTCCAGTAACCTGAATATTCAACCCGTAAATAAATCAAATGCAATTATAGAGGTTGCAATTATGGATGAAGTGCCTGAACGAGGTGAAGCCATTTTAAATGAATTAATTGTTGTTTACAATCAAGCAGCTCAAAATGATAAAAATATTGCAGCTCAGGGAACCCTGGAATTTTTGGAAACAAGGTTAAGCGGGCTTTCCAATGAATTGGATTCTATTGAAAAAAAAGTTTCAAGTTATAAATCAAGTGCTGGCGCGGTTGATATTTCTGCAGAAGGCCAGAATTTTCTTGAAAATATTAGCAGAACAGATAGAGAATTAGGTGAAGTTAATTTGCAGCTTTCAGTTTTAAATCAAATTGAGGGCTATGTGAAAACTAAAAGCGATGTAGGTGGAATAGTACCATCTACCATGGGATTGGAAAATAGTACCCTTTCAAGATTATTAGACAAATTATATGATGCCGAACTTCAAAAGGAAGAATTAAAAAAGACGGTTCCGGAAAACAATCCAACAGTTGTAGCTATAACAGACCAGATTAATAAAATCAGACCAAGTATCTTAGAAAATATAAATAATGAGCGGCAGGCATTAATTGCTAATAAGAACACATTGCAATCAACCAGTGGTTTGTATTCTTCTATGTTGCAGGGAATACCTCAAAAAGAAAGACAGTTGATTGATATTAGCAGGGATCATGCTATTAAGAGCAACATTTATACTTTTTTATTAAAGAAAAGGGAAGAAACGGCATTAAGTTATGCAACTCAGGCCACTGAAAGCAGGGTAATTGACGAAGCTACAAGTCAATATACTCCTTTGGTTCCTAATCCAAAAAAAGCTTACATGATTGCGGTCTTGGCAAGTTTATTAATATCAGTTGGTCTTATTTCAGGTAAAGAATTGCTCAATAGAAATGTATTATTTCGACACGAAATTGAGGCAGCCACTACGTTACCTATCATCAGCGAAATTGCATTAGATAAATCAGGTCAGCCTTTGATACCTGCTGATGGGAAGAATACCATACTTGCTTCACAGTTCCGTAAATTAAGAAATGCTCTGGGATTTTTAGGTATTGATGCTAAAAGAAAAAAGATCCTGGTTACATCGACGATTTCTGGTGAAGGGAAAAGTTTTATCACTGCTAATTTAGGATTGACCTTAGCGAATGCAAACAAGAAAGTTGTTTTATTAGAATTTGATCTGATTAATCCTGCCCTTAGTGAAAAATTTGAAATTCATGGGACTAAGGGCTTGTCAGATTATATTATCGGTGATGTTGAACCAGAAGAAATTATATCCCGTAGTAAAATCAACGAAAACTTGTTCATTATTTCAGCAGGTCAAATCTCTGCAAATTCATCAGAGATGATATTGAATGATAAAGTAGAAAATTTATTTACTTATCTGGAAAATATATTTGATTATATAATCGTGGATACTGCCCCTGTAGGTCCGATGTCAGATGCGTATGTTTTATCAGGTTTTTGCGATGCAACTTTATACATAATCAGGCACAAATACACTCCAAAGAAATTTTTGCAGAGAATTGATGAAGAGATGAAAATTCTTCCTTTAAAAAATGCAGCTATTGTTTTTAATGGATTGCAGAGCAGGGGATTTAGTAAGAACTCTTATGGCATGGGATACGGTTATGGATATGAATATATATATAAGGGTGATAAAAAAAGTAAGTATAAATATATTGCCTAATAATTAGGGATATTCATTTTCATATTTATTCATTTCGTCTTGGTATGTATGTGACTGAGAGAGGCGAAGCCATGTTTATTAAGATAATTTATATTAATTTTTGAAGCAAATTGGAATATGTGCAGGATAAATGGAATTATTGACAAGCAAGGTGAGTTTGATATTGCAGATGTAAAAAGGATGCGTGACATTATGCATAGGGGTGGGCCAGACCATGCAGGTATTTATACAGACGAAAAAGAAGGATTATACTTTGGGCATCGCAGACTCTCGATTATAGATTTATGTGAAACGGGAAATCAACCGATGTTGAGTTTTGATAATAACATTGTGATTGTTTTCAATGGAGAAATTTATAATTACACTTTATTACGTGATGAATTGGTATCCATGGGAATGCATTTTAAGACCCAATCGGATACTGAAGTCATTATCAATGCTTATCAAAAATGGGGTCTTAATTGTTTTTCTCGGTTTAGAGGAATGTTTGCTCTTGCTTTGTATGATAAATCCAGCAAAGAACTAATTCTGGCAAGAGATCATGCAGGTATAAAACCCTTGTATTATTTTTCAGATCAAACAAGTCTGAAATTTGCCTCAGAAATAAGGGCATTTAAGCAATTAAAACCGGGGTGGCCAGAGAACACGGATTGGAGAACATTTTTCCTTACTTACGGTTATCTGCCGGGAAATATTACCACCCTAAAGAATGTTTTTTCTCTGGAGAAAGGTAGTTACCGGGTCTTTAACGTAAAAACATTGGAGTCAAAAGTTGGCTATTTCAACCAGGATAACTATTCGGAAGATATTGAGAATTATGATGAAGCCAAACGGCAGATCCGTGCATCAATGGAGGTTGCTGTTCAAAGGCATTTGGTAGCCGATGCGCCTTTGGGTCTTTTTTTAAGCGGTGGGATTGACAGCAGTTTACTTACTCTATTAGCAAGTAAGTATAAAAGCAATTTGCATACACTTTCTATCACATTCAATGAAAATAATTATTCAGAAAAAAAATACCAGGAACTAATTGCTCGGAAAGTGAATTCCGATCACCAAAGTTTTTTACTTTCCAAGGAATTATTTGTTAAGTCATTACCAGATATTTTGGAAGCTATGGACCAACCAAGTTCCGATGGTATTAATTCATATTTTATTTCAAAGTTTGCAAAAGAAGCAGGCTTGAAAGCTGTTTTATCTGGTTTGGGCGCAGATGAATTATTTGGGGGTTATCCATCGTTTAAACGAACAAAATTACTTAGCCGTTTAAAGAAAATACCTTCATTTATACTTGGAGCTTCTGAGATGCATAGCCGGGATAAAATCAAAAAATTAAATTTTCTAAAAGAAGAAAGTGCGATAGGCGATTATCTTTTTAATCGCGGGTATTTCATTCCGTCTGAAACTGCGTGGTTGTTAGAAATAGACGAAAATGAGGTCTCATCTCAAATATTTAATCTACCCATGCCAGGATTTCTAAAATCCATTAGTGCAGGGAATAAAACATCCTATATGGAGAGTAACCTTTATATGGAAGGACAACTCTTAAAAGATACTGATTTTATGAGTATGTGGCATAGCATCGAGGTGCGTGTTCCATTTTTAGACTATGATCTTATAAAATATGTACACAAAATAAAAAGCGATTTAAAATATGGTAATAAGCAAGGCAAGTATTTATTAATAGATAGTTTTTCAGATTTACTTCCTGAAGAAATTTGGAATCGAAAAAAACAAGGGTTTACATTTCCATTTGATATTTGGATGAAAGATAACCTCGAGCAATTTATGGAAGGGAAACAAAATCAATTATTAAATAAAAAATTCCGTGAAGGTAAACTTTCCTGGAGCCGGTATTGGACATACCTGGTATCGCAATCTTTTGTGGCTTAATGAAAATGAATATAGAAAAGAAGGTTTTATTTCTTAACCTGGCTGCATTTTCATTAACAGGTGGGATAGAAAAATTTAATAAATGTTTTTTAAAAGCGCTTTGGGAATTAAAAAAGGAAGGTAATCTGGATGTAGCATCATTTTCTTTATATGACCATAAAGCCAATGAAAATTATTTCCCTAGTAAGATTTATAAAGGGTTTAACCGGCAAAAAATATTATTTGCAACACAAAGTATTACCGGGGCCAGGCATTTTGATGTTATTGTTTTAGGTCACATAAATCTTGCTGTTATTGGTTTGTTTATTAAACTTTTTTATCCCTGGAAAAAAATAGTTTTAATTACTCATGGCATTGAAGTTTGGCAACCGTTAAAAGGTATGCAAAAGATATTTCTTCATAAAGCAAATAAAATTTTTGCGGTAAGCAATTTCACAAAAGATAAGTTACGCCATGTTCAAAAATTGGGTGCAGATAAAATCAGCATTTTCCCCAACACGATTGATCCCTTTTTCGACATTCCTGTAAATTTTGTTACACCCTTACATTTGAAAAAAAGATATGGAGTTAATGAAGACGACTTTGTTTTATTCACGCTAACCCGGTTATCAAATCTAGAAAAATATAAGGGTTATGATATAGTGATTAAGTGTTTGCCAGACTTATTAAAAAAAATTCCAAATCTGAAGTATATCATTGCTGGTAAATATGACAATGAGGAAAAATTGCGGATAGATAAGATAATAAATGATTTAGATCTTAATAATGTAGTTCACTTAACAGGGTTTTTAAAAGATGAAGAAATTTGCGACCATTATCAACTGGGTGATATATTCATTATGCCAAGCCAGGGTGAAGGGTTTGGAATTGTATTTATTGAAGCTGCAGTATGTGGTTCTAAAACAATAGGCGGCAATAAGGATGGGAGTGTTGATGCTTTGAAAAATGGCGATTTGGGAATATTGGTAGATCCTGAAAACACAGGAGAAATTTCTGATGCTATATTAAAATTATACCATGAAAAATCATCCTGGAACAACCTTAATAAAAGAGCTCTTCAAAATAGAACATTAAATTTTTTCGGGTTTGATGTTTTTAAAAATAAATTGCAAAAGGAATTAATGGAAATCTAACCAATGGAGAAAATTACACCATTAAATATAGACATTGATAATTTGAAAGATGTGAATATAGAGGAGCGATGGACGGAGATTATTTTACCCAAAAACTCATTATTCAATCTTAGGTTAAAAGAACTTTGGCGCTACCGGGATTTAATTGTAATGTTTGTGCGAAGAGATTTTGTGTCTAATTATAAACAAACTATTCTTGGGCCTTTATGGTTTTTAGTGCAGCCTTTACTTACAACGGCCATGTTTGTTTTTATTTTTGGAAGAATTGCCCAGATTTCTACTGACGGGCTGCCGATGATTTTATTTTATATGGCAGGCATCACGATCTGGAATTATTTTTCAGAAACCTTAAATAAAACGGCAACTGTTTTCAGAGACAATGCACAGATTTTTGGTAAGGTTTATTTTCCCAGGTTGACGATGCCTTTTTCAATTGTAATATCAAACCTGGTTCGATTTGGCATTCAGTTTTTATTATTCATCGCCATATGGGTATATTATTACCTGCAGAATGACCAGATTCAGCCAAATATTCTGATTCTTCTTACACCATTATTAGTTTTATTAATGGGATTGTTAGCGCTTGGATTAGGTATGATCATCAGTGCTATGACTACAAAGTATAAGGATCTGATCTTTTTGTTAACTTTTGGCGTGCAGTTATTAATGTATGCCACACCAGTTATTTATCCTTTAAGCAGTTTGCCGGAAAAATATAAATGGATCATTCTTGCAAACCCCATGTCACCGATTGTTGAAACATTCAGGTATGCTTATTTGGGCTCTGGTTCATTTAGCTGGACATATCTTGGATATAGTGTAGTCGTTACTTTTATTATTCTGATGATGGGTATCATAATATTTAATAAAGTGGAAAAGAGTTTTACTGATACTGTTTAATGTACAAACGGATTTATTAACAGAACGATAATTAATGTTTGATGAGTGACATTGCGATAAAAGTTGAAAATCTTGGAAAATTGTACCGCTTAGGTGAAGTAGGTACAGGAACGATTTCGCATGATCTTAACCGATGGTTTGCCAAAATCCGGGGTAAAGAAGATCCTTTTGCAAAAGTGGGTGAAGTAAATGATCGTACCATAAAAAGTAACAGTGATTATGTATGGGCTTTAAAAGATGTGAATTTCGAGGTTAAGCAAGGAGAAGTGTTAGGTATTATCGGAAAAAATGGTGCAGGTAAATCAACGCTGTTGAAATTGTTATCTAAGGTAACTACACCGTCTGTGGGGGAAATCAAAATCAAAGGAAGGATAGCTTCGTTGTTAGAAGTTGGTACCGGCTTTCATCCTGAATTAACGGGAAGAGAAAATATTTTTTTGAACGGGGCGATTCTTGGAATGACAAAAAGAGAAATTCGTGCAAAATTTGATGAAATAGTTGATTTTGCCGGCGTTGAAAGATATGTGGATACGCCTGTAAAAAGATACAGCAGTGGAATGTATGTAAGATTAGCTTTTGCTGTAGCAGCATTTCTTGAACCAGAAATATTAATTGTGGATGAAGTACTTGCAGTGGGTGATGCTGAATTTCAGAGAAAGTGCCTTGGTCGAATGAAAGACGTTAGTGTAAATGATGGTAGAACAGTTTTGTTCGTAAGTCATAACATGGGTGCAATAAAAAATCTTTGTCAGAAAACAATGGTAATGAAACATGGTCAGATTGAGAGTTTAGAAGATACACCTTCTGCAATTGACAGGTATTTGTCTTCTGATTCTAATGTTGACAGATTTTTGAGTTGGGCAAATGAAGAAAGACCAGGTGATAGTTCAGTAAAACTTATTTCAATAATGGTACTGGATAAATCTGGTACATTTGAGAAACCACTAACAACAGATGATGAAGTATTTGTAAGTATAAAATATGAGATTCTACAGGAAATAAAAGACCTGAGAGTAGTTGCAACAATTATTGGTTTTGACGGTGAAGAGGTTTTTTGCACCAGTGATTTTCATCATGTAGGGGAAAGCAGAATAAGAACCCCGGGTATATATACATCTGTATTAAAAATACCGAATAAATTTTTAAACAATATGCAGTATTATGCCTCGATCGATATTGAGGTGCCAATGGTTAAATCAATTGTAGTTGGGAAAACTGTTGCTTTCTCAATTGATGAATTGATATATAATGATATGGGTCACTTAATGTTAAAAAAGCCGCCAGGTGTGATTCATCCAGTTAGCGATTGGAACGTGACAAGAATCAGTTAATATATATGGAAACAAACAAAACAAAATATTTTGAATGTGCTAATTGCATACTTGATTCTAATGATGATCCCAATTTGATATTAGATGAAAATGGAATGTGCAATCATTGTCATTATTATTTTGAACAGGAAAAGGAGTTCATTAAAACAGGAGCCGAAGCTGAAAATTTGTTGAATAACACAATCAAGCAAATTAAAGAATATGGCAAAAATCATAAGTATGATTGCCTGATTGGGTTAAGTGGGGGTGTAGACAGTAGTTATGTGGCTTACCTGGCAAAGCAAAAAGGATTGCGTGCATTATGTGTTCATTTTGATAATGGCTGGAATTCTGAATTGGCCGTAATGAATATTCAGAATATAGTAAACAAACTTGGATTTGATCTTTACACATATGTTATCAATTGGGATGAATTTAAGGACCTGCAGTTGGCATATCTTAAAGCTTCTGTAATAGATATTGAAGTACTAACTGACCATGCCATCTTTGGAACGCTTTTTAAAATTGCAAAGGAAAATGATATCAAGTATGTACTGGGCGGATTGAATATTGTGACCGAGGGTATTTTGCCATATCATTGGACATACAATAAGAAAGATTACATTAATATCAAGTCTATCCATAAAGAATTTGGAACCCGCCAGCTGGATACTTTCCCTTTTCTTGATAAAAAAATGAAAAAATTTATCAGCCAGTCTGGTGTCGAATTTGTGAATTATCTCAATTGGGTGCCATACATAAAGAATGATGTGAAGAAATTATTGCAAAAAGAAATTGATTGGAGAGATTATGGAGGGAAGCATTATGAAAGCATCTGGACTCGTTTTTACCAGGGTTATATTTTACCTGTCAAATTTAAAGTTGACAAACGTAAAGCTCATTTATCAACCATGATCTGTTCTGGTCAAATTACGAAGGAGGAAGCTTTGGAAGAAATGAATCAACCTACATATGATCCAGCGCAGTTGAAAATAGATAAAGAATTTGTATTGAAAAAACTCGACCTCTCCGAAAAAGAGTTTGATGATATCATGAAGCTTCCTGTAAGAAATCACCGGGAATTTGAAACAGAAGGTTCATTCTTCAATTATTATCCTGTATTGAAACCATTGCGACCATTATGGGAAGTTTTTAAGTCAATTACAGGTATTCGCAAAGCATCATGAATAATCCGGTAATTTCTATAATCACACCCAGCTTTAATAGATCAGAAATTCTTCATGAAACAGCGGAATCTGTATTCAATCAAACTTATCCTTATTGGGAGTGGGTGATCGTTGATGATGGAAGTACTGATAATAGTTGGGAAATGTTACAGCAATATGCATCAAAAGATGCTCGTGTGAAGATCTTTAAAAGGGATAGAGATCCTAAAGGAGCAGCTGCGTGCAGGAATATTGGGATTGAAAAATCTATCGGCGATTTCATAATCTTTCTTGATACAGATGATATACTTGCATCTTTTTGCCTTGAACAAAGAATAACTGCGTTTAAAGAAGATCTTTCCAAAGACTTTATTTTATTTCCAATGTTGTTATTTAAGGAATATCCCGGTGATACAAATATTCTTTGGAATGTAGATAATGGGATGGACGATTTACTACGTATAATTTATGGTGATCCGGTTTGCCCTGGAAGTGGAACTTTGTGGAAGAAAAAAACCTTTGTTGACATTGGGATGTGGAATGAAAATATTTTTCTTTGGCAGGCTATAGAATTGCATATAAGAGCCCTAATGCAAAATGTCAAATTCAGTAAACGTCTGGATCTGAAACCGGACTTTTTTATTCGGACTTCAGATATCAGTTTATCCAGAACCGGGTACAATACTTTACCTAAAATTTCAAGCAGGTTAAAAGTTCTTTCTAGTGGACTGGAAATGGCAGAAAGAGAAAAAAAACTGGAAAAATATAAAGTTGGTTTCAAAAACATGGCCAGGAACATTTATCTCAGTATGATATATGCACACAAGGTGCCTTTTTCATATATCAGGAATATTGAAAACCTGGCAAATGCATTTGGACTTTTTACATCACATGACCAGTTTTTATTAAGAACATATTTTCTGATGTATTGGACCAAACTCTATAAACTGACATTTATTAAAAAGATGCTCGAAAAGAAGGTACTTGAAATTGCTCCTGCGCCAGAATTTCAAAAAGCTTGCGGCAGCAGGATGCAAGCATA
>JAKFER010000026.1:0-24592 GCA_036675565.1 Chitinophagaceae bacterium | reverse complement strand
GGGATAAGCCCATATCAAAACAGGTAAAGGACCATCTTTTTCTTTGTTGTAACCGGCAGGTAAATAAAGTGTACCGGTCAAGTCCACGCCATCCTTTCTTTCATAAAAGATCTTTTCTTTTGAAAGCTGTCGTAAAGCAGGTTGCGGATCACTGAAATTGGTTAAAGCCTTCGTTGATTTCTTTGCAAGATTGTGTAAATAATAGTTCGGCGTTTCGTTTACACTTTCTTTGGAAGTGATGAACACCAGTTTCACCGGGTCAATCACATTTACCACCTGTTCGTAGTATGGCGCTTTGGATTGCCAGACTTTCTTCGTCTTTTTTGTTTTCAGATCAAAAGTTTGCAGCAAAGGCATATCACCTTCATCCGATGCTCCCTGCGAACGTAGCAGTAATTTATTACCGGGTAAAATGTGTAATACATTTTGCGCATACGCATTCTGTTTAGTAACCGGTTGGCCGATGTCCGCATACTGGTCATCCTGCCTGCGTTGGAATAATGAATCCACTTCACCTGTCGATGGATTTAATTTATTCATCCTTAGCAAACGGCTGCGACTGAATCCTTCATACAACAATGCGGTATTGGCATCTCCCCAGGTAATGCCACGATACCGCATCCTGGTTTTCACTAATTCTTTAGGCTCACCGGTAAACGGTGCTTCTAATGTGTAAACAGCATCACGGTATTTCGATTCATTTTTACTCAAACCTTTATCCAAAGCTTGTACATAAAACAAAGTTGCCGGTTGATCATTGCGCCAGTTATAACTTCGGCCATAATCAACTACATTATCCAAACCAATAGGCGCCGTTTCCGTGGATGGATTTTGTGCAACATCTTTTACCAGCGCACCTGTTTGAGCATCCAATATTTCAATGGATTTTGCAAAACCGTTTGCAGGAACCAGGTAAGAGAATGGTTTTTTTAATTTGTCAGTTAAGATAAACCGGTTGTCTGGTGACAGGTTGATTGAATTGTATAAAGCAGCAGCCCCTAATGTTTTTCCATCGGTGCGTTTTAATTGCGTTGTGGCATAAAATTCAAATAAAGCTTCATCGTAAGGATTTTTTATAAGATCCTGGTAGGTGCGGCTGGCAGCTTCTTTACCCAGATTTTCCTGGATCACTGGTCCGGATGGTGCTTTGGGTTTTTTTGGACTTTGTGAAAGATCCTTCACCACTGCTTTATAAATAATTACATCATTACCTGCCCACGTAAAAGTTGTTCCGAGAACATCATTGATGGCATCATTGGTTACCTGGCGGGCTGTTTTATCAGCTATATTGATTTTCCAAAGTGTAATTTTTTCAGGGATTGTATGGGTGAAAGCAATTTGTTTTTGATCGGGGCTCCAACTGGTATTCCCTGCCCGCAGGTTTTCCGGCAAACCTTTTACTGGAAACGTCTCGCCGGTTTGAATATTTTTTAGCTGGAATCCAATTGCATAATTGCTGCGGCTGGGTCCAAAATTCTCCGGGTTGATCCTCAACCCAGCAATCCGTAATTCAGGTTCAGCCAATTGTTCAATGCCAGGGAAATCACTGCGTTCACTGATCAACATCCATTCACCTTTGTCATCAATGCTGACGCCCGGTGTTGGCGATGCCATTACAATGTCTGTAATATTTTTGGGTGGTTGCTGATAACCAAGATCTGTTTGTGCATTTAATATAAACCCAATGAACAGGAAATGGCAAAAAAGCCAGCTAAATTTTGCTTTATACATACTAATCAGGATTTTTTAGGGAATAAATATAAATTTTTGTTCAATGGCTACTACAATTATCTTTGCCGGAATGAAAAAAACAATGCACATACATCATCATGCAAACTTACCATTGGTGAGCCGGTGATATTGTGTAAATATAAATTTATAGAATGATCGGCTTACCAGGAAGGTGAGCCTTTTTTATTTCCTTAACAGAATAAAAAGCTATTGAATGGAACAATGAGGCATATTTCTGGTTATGAGACAGGAATGCTGTATAAACAAAATGTAGGCAAAAATTAATATCAACACATGAAAGAAAGTTTGATCAAAAAAAAATATGCTCCAATGGAAAATGGAACTGGTGGAAATGAAATCTTAAAACTGGCCATTCAGAAATCAGGCCGTTTATTCGAAGACTCAGTAAAGTTGTTGAAAGATTGCGGGATCGATATCCGCAATGGGCATAACCGGCTCAAAGTGGAGGCGGAGAATTTTCCCATTGAAATTTATTTTTTAAGAGATGATGATATTCCCCAATACGTGGAGGATGGCGTTGCCGATGCTGGTATTGTAGGTGAAAATGTATTGTACGAAAAAGGGAAAGAAGTGGCTGTATCTGAAAAATTGGGATTTGGTAAATGTCGCTTATCCATTGCAGTTGAAAGGAAGGAGGAATATGATGATATACAGTATTTGCAACATAAAAAAATAGCAACCAGTTATCCTTTTTTATTGGAACAATTTCTGAAACGTAATCAACTGGATGCGGAGATCCATGAGATCAGTGGTTCGGTGGAGATTGCACCCGGTATAGGGCTGGCTGATGCTGTTTGCGATTTGGTTAGCAGTGGTTCAACCTTATTCATGAATGGGTTAAAAGAAGTGGAAACAATATTGCATAGCCAGGCAGTCCTCATAAAAAACGTTTCACTCAACGATGCCAAACTGGCTATTCTCGACAGACTCATTTTTCGCATTCATGCGGTAAGGCAGGCCAGGCATAATAAATATGTTTTGTTGAATGCGCCGAATGATTCCCTTGATCGCATTATTTCCTTACTACCGGGAATGAAAAGTCCCACTGTTTTACCTTTGGCTGAAGCCGGCTGGAGCAGTGTACACAGCGTGTTGCAGGAAGATGAATTCTGGGAGATCATTGAAAAATTAAAAGATGCCGGTGCGCAGGGAATATTGGTTGTTCCAATTGAAAAAATGATTGTGTAATAATCAGAATAACAAAAATCATGCAGGTTCATAAAAATGTAGAAAGAAAAGACTGGGATAAAATTTTGCAACGCCCGGTTTTTGATTCATCCAAACTGGAAAGAAAAGTTGAACGGATCATCAGGCTGGTTAAACGGAAAGGGGATAAAGCATTATTTAAATTTACCCGCAAATTCGATGGCGTTTCCATTCGTGAATGGCAGGTAACCGAACAGGAATTTAATGAGGCAGAAAATCAACTTTCACCTGAATTAAAAGAAGCTATTCAACAAGCTAAATTGAATATCGCCGCCTTTCATGCTGCGCAGGTGCAATATCCACGTATCATTGAAACCATGCCCGGCGTAAGTTGCTGGCAAAAAATGGTGGCTATTGAAAAAGTAGGTTTATATATTCCCGGTGGTTCGGCTCCATTATTTTCAACCGTCCTGATGCTGGGAATTCCTGCAACGATCATTGGTTGCAAAGAAATTGTTTTATGTACTCCTCCCGGTAAAGATGGAAAAATTCATCCTGCTATTTTATATGCTGCCAAACAAGCAGGCATAAAACAGGTGTTTAAAACAGGGGGCGTACAGGCTATTGCCGCAATGGCTTTTGGTACAGAAACCATTCCTGCAGTTTATAAAATTTTTGGTCCGGGCAACCAGTTTGTTACAAAAGCAAAACAAGTTGTTCAGCAAATGGGCGTGGCCATCGACATGCCTGCAGGTCCCAGTGAAGTAGCGGTATATGCGGATGCGCATGCGAATCCTGCATTTATTGTTGCTGATTTATTATCACAGGCCGAACATGGCGCGGATAGCCAGGTGATCCTGGTTACAACAAGTGAAGAATTGTTGAATACTGTTCATGAAGAACTGAAACGGCAATTACATATTTTACCCCGAAGAGCGATAGCACAGCAAGCTTTACAAAAAAGTCATTCCATTTTAGTCAACACTGAAGAAGAGGCCATGGATCTGTTAAATCAATATGCGCCTGAACACCTGATTTTAAATTGTGAACGTGCAGATGCATTGGCAGAAAAAGTGATTAATGCGGGATCTGTTTTTATTGGTGCCTACTCATCTGAAAGCGCAGGCGATTATGCCAGTGGCACAAACCATACCTTACCAACTAACGGTTATGCAAAAATGTATAGCGGACTAAGCGTGGAAAGTTTCAGCAAAACTATTTCTTATCAGAAATTGACAGAAACAGGATTACTCAATATTGGCAGGCATATAGAGCAAATGGCAGAAGCGGAAGGATTGCATGCACATGCGCAAGCTGTAAGTGTCCGTTTAAAGACAATTAATTAAATATGGGTGACGGGTTTGTGGGCCAGGTCATCATCAAAGTAGTAATATGAGTTTTAATTTAGATGAAATAACAAGGCAAATTATAAAGGACCTGGTTCCTTATTCTTCAGCCAGGGATGAATACAGTGGCGATGCAAATACCTTTTTAGATGCTAATGAAAACAGCCTTGGTTCACCATTAATGAAATGGTACAACCGGTACCCTGATCCGCTTCAAAAAAAATTAAAAGAAAAATTAAGCGCCGTAAAAGCAGTTGCTGCAGAAAAAATTTTCATTGGCAATGGGAGCGATGAATGTATAGATATTCTTTTCAGGTGTTTTTGCGAGCCCGGTGTTGACAATGTGATCGTTTGTCCACCAACATACGGCATGTATTCTGTGAGTGCTGCTATCAACAACGTGGCTGTAAAAAATGTAAATCTCACTTCCAATTTCCAATTGGATCTTGCAGCTATTGAAGAAGCTATTGATGATCATACCAAGATGATCTTTTTGTGTTCGCCCAATAATCCATCCGGAAATTCATTGATCAGGGAAGATGTCGAAATGATCCTCAATAATTATTTTGGATTGGTGGTGTTGGATGAAGCATATATAAATTTTTCACGTCACCGTTCTTTTATCCATGAACTGGCGGATTATCCAAACCTCGTTATCCTGCAAACCTTATCCAAGGCCTGGGGCCTGGCAGCTTTGCGACTGGGTCTTGCGTTTGCGGATGAAAATATTATCGGGGTAATGAATAAAGTAAAACCACCATACAATATTAACCAGGCAACACAGGATCTTGTATTGCAGGCGCTGGATGAAGTGCAACAGGTTAATGATATGATTGTGGAACTAGTAACCGAACGGGAATCATTAACCGAAAAACTGAATGAGTTGCCGATCGTTGAAAAAATTTATCCCAGTGATGCCAATTTCTTGTTGGTTAAAGTGAATGATGCAGATGGAATTTATCAATTCCTGTTGGATAAAGGAATCGTTGTAAGAAACAGGTCTAAGGTTACGCATTGTGAAGGTTGTTTGCGTATTACTGTTGGAACCAAAAGCGAAAACGAATTATTGGTAAATGCATTAAAACATTTTACAAAATCATAAGTATGGAAAACATGGCCAACCCGGTTCGTAAACGTTTACTTTTTATTGATCGTGATGGAACGATGATCAAAGAAGCGCCGCCAACTTACCAGATCGATTCTTTCGATAAACTGGAATTTTATCCTGAAGTGTTTCAATACCTCGGTCGCATTGCCAATGAACTGGATTACGAATTGGTGATGGTTACCAACCAGGATGGATTAGGCACAGAGGGTTTCCCGGAAAAAACTTTCTGGCCGGTGCACCAGCACATTGTAAAAAGTTTCGAGAATGAAGGCATCAGTTTTTCCGCAACTTATATTGACCGGTCCTATCCTCACCAGAATTCTCCCAATCGAAAACCCGGTGTAGGGATGTTAAAAGCTTACCTGGATGATGCATACTATGACATCGCCAATTCATTTGTAATAGGCGACCGCATCACCGATGTTCAACTCGCAAAGAATCTTGGATGCAAAGCAATCTGGTTGAATGCTGATCCTGACCTGGGCGGAGCGGAGATTATCCATCAGCGTAAAGAACTGGAAGAAGTGGTTGCGATAGAAACGGTTGAATGGAGTAAGGTCTATGAATTTTTAAAATCGGGTTTGCGGTTCGTTGATCATTCCCGAAATACCAACGAAACAAAAATCCATGTAAAATTAAATATGGATGGATTGGGTCATGCATCTATAAAAACGGGACTTGGTTTTTTTGACCACATGCTGGAACAGATCGCCCGTCATGGTAAAATAGACCTTGACATAGAAGTAAAAGGGGATCTGCACATTGATGAACACCACACCATCGAGGATACGGGAATTGCACTGGGTGAAGCTTTTTCAAAAGCGCTTACAGATAAACGTGGTATGGAGCGTTATGGCTTTGCCCTTCCAATGGATGAAGCCGAAGCCAAAGTGCTGATCGATTTTGGCGGAAGGAACTGGCTGGTCTGGAATGCCGTTTTTAAAAGAGAGAAAATAGGGGAGATGCCGACAGAAATGTTTTTCCATTTTTTTAAATCATTCAGTGATGCTGCCAAATGCAACCTGAATATTGAATGTCATGGGGATAATGAACATCATAAAATAGAAGCCATTTTCAAGGCTTTTGCCAAAGCCATCCGCATGGCGGTGCGAAGAGATCCATTTAGTAATTATTTGCCCTCGACGAAGGGAATCCTTTGAAATTGTATTATTTAATTCGAAGTTTCCAACACATCCTGGAAATCCGGTTTTTTCTTGAAAACAGAATAAGCGAATGGACATAGGGGCGTTATTTTAATATGGTGTTGCCGGGCATAATCCACCGCTGCCTGTACCAGTTGAAAGCCGATGTTTTGTCCTTTTAGTTCTTCGCTAACTTCAGTATGTTCAATGACCATTTTATTTTCAAATGGTTTGTAATAAATCATTTCGGCCAGGATGTTTCCGTCAACTTCTACTATAAAAGCGCCCTTATTATCATGGTGATTGTGTTTGATCAGCATGGCTCAGTTTTTTTAAAGCTATCAAATTTTATTTGTTCAATTCAGAATGTACACGCATATTTGTATCCATAATGAATAGAAATTCTAATATTAATCAGTGGTGGTGGCATACAAACTCTTATCGGGGTAAGTAGTGTCATTGCTATATTTAAATAGTTATATACTAACCCCGGATACGCTCCGGGGTTTTTTATTTTAATGCATTATTGAAAATCGGATATGAAAAAGATCAGGCTTGAAACGGATTTTAAAAAAATGCTGGCAGATGTATTTACGCCGGTGAGTATTTACCTGCGGTTGCGAGACCGGTTCAGGGATACTGTTTTATTGGAAAGTACGGACCACCATGCGGCGGAAAACAGTTTTTCATTTATCTGTATCAATGCCATCGCCGGTATAGAGATCAGCAATATGAAAACTGTTGAATTTAAATTGCCTGGTGAAATTCCACAGAAACTTAATATTAAAACCGGGTCTGATGTTTCATTCATGCTCAAAAGTTTTATGGACCGGTTCGAAGCTGTTCCTCCCGCCATTAACGCCGTAATGCCAGCACAGGGTTTATATGGTTATACCAGCTATGATGCCATCCGTTTTTTTGAAAATATATCCTTAAATAATGAACAGCAGGAGTCATTAATACCCATAATGCGCTACCGGTTATACCAGTACGTTATCATCATCAATCATTTTAAAGATGAAATGTTTTTATGCGAAAACAAAATACCTGGATTAAAGGGCGAACCGGGTATGATTGAATCGCTGATACGGAGCAAGGATGTGCCTGTTTTTCCATTCGATACCCAAAGCAATGAAACATCCAACATGACCAATGAAGACTACCTTGAAATGGTTGAAAAAGGAATCAAAAGTTGCCTGCGGGGCGATGTATTCCAGATCGTACTCAGTCGCCGTTTCAGCCAGGCCTTTACGGGAGATGATTTTAATGTTTACCGTGCCTTGCGCAGCATAAACCCTTCTCCCTATTTATTTTATTTCGATTATGGTGACTATCATATCATGGGTTCCAGTCCCGAGGCACAACTCATCATAAAAGATCAGTATGCCATTGTTCATCCCATTGCGGGAACCTTTAAACGCAGCGGAGATGATGCAACCGATCACCAGGCTGCGGAAGCTTTATTGCTGGATCCTAAAGAAAATGCAGAACATGTAATGCTGGTTGACCTGGCAAGAAATGACCTGAGCCGGCAATGCACCGAAGTGGCAGTTACCCAATACCGTGAGTTGCAATATTATTCACATGTCATTCACCTGGTGAGCGAAGTAAAGGGAAAGTTGAAAGATGGTGCCCATCCCTTTGAAGTATTGTCTGCCACTTTCCCTGCAGGCACATTAAGCGGAGCTCCCAAAGTGCGAGCCATGGAACTGATCAATGAATATGAACCAACTGCACGTAATTATTATGGAGGATGTATCGGTTTTATCGGCTTTGATGGAAGTTGCAATCACGCTATCATGATCCGTACATTTTTAAGTAAAATGAATACGTTGACTTACCAGGCGGGTGCCGGTGTAGTGGCTGCCAGTAAACCAAAAAATGAACTGGAAGAAGTAAACAACAAACTGAATGCTTTGAAATTGGCCATCCATATGGCAAAAAACCTGTAACATAATGAAAGTACTGGTATTTGATAATTATGATTCGTTTACCTATAACCTGGTTCACATGGTGGAAAATATTCTTCACCAGAAAACGGATGTATATAGGAATGATCAGTTGCCGCTGGAAAAAGTAAAGGAATATGACAAGATCATTCTTTCTCCTGGTCCGGGATTGCCGACAGAAGCTGGATTGTTATTACCCCTGATAAAAGAATATGCATCAACCAAATCCATATTAGGGGTTTGCCTGGGACACCAGGCTATTGGCCAGGCTTTTGGTGCCAACCTGCTCAATCTTTCCACGGTTTTTCATGGGGTGGCAACAAAAATATTTTACAGTGATCATAAAAATGAACCCGGTCAAAATTTAGGAAGCACTTATACATCCCCGTTATTTAATGATTTACCCGCCGAAATGGAAGTTGGCCGTTATCATAGCTGGATCGTGGATGAACTGAATTTTCCAGCAGAACTGGAAGTGACAGCAAGGGATGACAACAATTATATCATGGCACTGCAGCATAAACAATTTGATCTGCAGGGTGTTCAGTTTCACCCGGAAAGTGTGTTGACACCATTGGGTGAACAGGTTTTGCGAAATTGGTTAAAACAATAAAGTTGCATGAAAAAGATTCTTCAATTTCTATTTGAACATAAAACACTGACCCGCGAAAACGCAAAGGAAGTGCTGGTTAACCTGGGCAAAGGCATGTACAATGAACATGAGATCGCTGCATTCATGACCATCTTCCTGATGCGCAGTATTACCATCCAGGAATTGCAAGGCTTCAGGGATGCACTACTTGAACTTTCTGTAAAAGTTGACCTGGGCAATCATTCAACCATTGATATTGTTGGAACCGGAGGCGATGGAAAGAACACTTTTAATATCAGCACGCTGAGTTGTTTCATCGTTGCGGGTGCAGGTAAAAAGGTTACCAAGCATGGTAATTATGGCGCCACTTCCGTAAGTGGTTCATCAAACGTAATGGAACAACTGGGTTATAAATTTTCTAATAATGCCGAGCGGTTAAAAAAAGAATTGGATACAGTGGGGATATGTTTTTTGCATGCGCCATTATTTCACCCGGCTTTAAAACAAGTGGCACAAATCAGGAAAAATCTTGGCGTCAGGAATATTTTTAATATGCTGGGTCCACTCGTCAATCCTGTAAACCCATCTTGTCAGTTGGTAGGTGTATATAACCTCGAAATGGCCAGGATATATAATTACCTGTACCAGCAAACGGGAAATAATTTTACCATTATTCATAGCCTGGATGGTTACGATGAAATCTCCCTGACCGGTGATGTAAAAGTGATATCCAATGAAGGTGAAAAGATCATGACGCCCGAAGAATTGGGTAAACGAATGGTCAGTGCATCAGATATTCATGGAGGTAACAGTGTAGAAGAGGCGGCTGAAATTTTCCGGAAGATCATTTATGGTGAAGGATCCTGGGCGCAAAATGCGGTAGTGCTGGCTAATGCGGCCATGGCTTTGTATGCAACCAAAGAATTTAATCAGTATGAAGATGCATACCAGGCAGCAGTTAACAGCCTGGAATCGGGGAAAGCAAAAGATGTTTTGGATAAACTGGTTTCAATGCAATAAATTTTAACGGCACAACTAACGGTCATGAATATCCTGGAAAAAATTATTGCACATAAGAAATTGGAGGTGGCAAAAAGGAAACTTGAAGTGCCTGTTGGTTTACTTGAACAAAAGACTTTGTTCCAAAGAAAAACTTTGTCATTGGAACAAAGTCTTTTGGATAAATCAAAAACCGGGATCATCGCGGAATTTAAGCGCCGGTCTCCTTCAAAAGGAAATATCAATGAAACTGCAAATGCTGATGAAGTTACCCGTGCTTATACAAAAGCTGGCGCATCGGGTCTTTCTGTTTTAACGGATACGGAATTTTTTGGTGGTTCAACCAGTGATCTTGAAGCGGCAAGGATAAATGACATTCCCATTCTGCGTAAGGATTTTATGATTGATGAATACCAGGTGACTGAAGCAAAAGCAATGGGTGCTGATGTTATTTTGCTGATCGCGGCTTGTCTTACACCTGCAAAGGTTAAGCAACTGGCAACTTTTGCAAGGAGCCTGGACCTGGAAGTTTTGCTTGAATTGCATGGAGAAGATGAAGTGGATCATATCTGCGATGAAATTTCTTTGGTTGGAATTAATAACCGCGATCTTAAAACATTTTCAGTTGATGTTAACCAAAGTATTGCCATGGCCGGCAAGTTAAAAGATGAAAAAATATTAATTGCGGAAAGCGGGATTAATGATGTTGAAACCATAGTTTTATTACAACAGAACGGGTTCAGTGGATTTTTGATTGGAGAACATTTTATGAAACAACCCGACCCAACGATTGCTTTTGTTCATTTTGTTCAACAACTAAAACAAAAGCAGCATGCGCATTAAAGTTTGTGGAATGACGCTCCCGGAGCAGGTCAATGCATTGGATGAAATGGGTGTGCAATTTGCCGGTTTCATTTTCTATCCAAAATCACCACGGTATATTGGTAACCGGATCTCTCCCCAAAAAATGAAAGAGATTAAAGGACAGATTGCCAAAGTGGGTGTATTTGTGAATACACCCTATGATGATTTGATGGAAACGGTTGACAAATACAGGTTGGATATGGTTCAATTACATGGCGACGAATCTGCACATTTTTGTGATAAAGTAGCTAATTATGTTACCGTCATCAAAGCCTTCAGGTTGATGGAAGACGATCCGCTTGAATGGATGATGAGAACGTTTGATGATTCATGTGACATGTTTCTCTATGATACACTGGGTTCAGGTTATGGCGGTACTGGTAAAAAATTTAACTGGAACCAGTTGAGAAATTCATCATTAAACAAATTGTTTTTTCTCAGCGGAGGCATAGAGCCTGGAGATGTAGAGCAGCTTAAAGATTTTTCAAAAGAACCAGTGGCCGAAAAATTATTGGCTGTTGACATCAACAGCCGGTTTGAAATCAGTCCTGGTGTAAAGGATATGAAAAAAGTAAAAGATTTTGTAATTGGAGTAAGAGGTTTGATTTGATCAAAAATTAATTTTAAAAGATGCCAGTGAAATACCAAAATCCCGATGCGTTGGGTTATTACGGAAAGTTTGGAGGTGCATTTATCCCGGAAATGCTTTATCCCAATGTGCATGAATTACAGGAACAATACCTTCATATTATACAAACTGAAAATTTTAAAAATGAATTCAATTTGTTATTGAAAGATTATGTGGGGCGACCGACACCGTTATATTTTGCGCAGCGATTAAGCAATGAGTATAACACCAACATTTTTTTAAAACGGGAAGATCTTTGTCATACCGGCGCACATAAAATCAATAATACGATCGGGCAGATTTTACTGGCTATTGCTTTAGGCAAGAAAAAGATCATTGCTGAAACGGGTGCAGGTCAGCATGGTGTGGCTACTGCAACGGTTTGCGCATTAAAAGGACTGGACTGCATTGTTTTTATGGGAGAAAAAGATATGGAAAGACAAGCTCCCAATGTTGCCAGGATGAAAATGCTGGGAGCAACTGTTTTACCCGCAAAGAGTGGAAGCAAAACCTTGAAAGATGCAACCAATGAGGCCATTCGTTACTGGATCAATCACCCGGATGATACGCATTATATTATTGGCAGTGTGGTAGGACCACATCCTTATCCCGATCTGGTGGCCCGTTTTCAAAGTGTAATCAGTGAAGAAATGCGGTGGCAGTTAAAAGAAAAAACAGGAAAGGAAAATCCTTCGCATGTTATTGCCTGCGTGGGTGGCGGTAGTAATGCGGCTGGTGCCTTTTATCATTTTTTAGAAGAAAAGGATGTCGAACTCATTGCGGTGGAAGCGGCGGGGCAAGGTGTAGAAAGTGGATTCAGCGCAGCTACTACTGCGTTGGGAACAACAGGTATTTTACATGGCAGTAAAAGCCTGCTAATGCAAACACCCGATGGACAAGTTACCGAACCGCATAGTATTTCTGCCGGGTTGGATTACCCGGGTATCGGTCCTATGCATGCGCATTTGTTTGAAACTGGCAGGGCTAAATTTTTATCAGCTACTGATGATGAAGCATTGAAAGCAGCCTTTCAATTGGCACAGCTGGAAGGAATCATTCCCGCATTGGAATCTGCACATGCATTATCCGTTTTAAATGATTTGAAATTTAAAAAAGACGATTCCATCGTCATTTGTTTAAGTGGACGTGGTGATAAGGATCTTTCGGCGTATATGAAAGCAATGGAAAAATAATGGGTCAGCAAATAAATGAAAATATAGAGATCATTGAATTTGAACCCGGGCTGGCAAAGGATTTTAAAGACCTGAACCTTGCCTGGTTGCAAAAATATTTTGAAGTGGAACCTGCTGATGAAAAAGTTTTATATAATCCGCAGGGGCAGGTTATTGACAAAGGGGGATTTATTTTTTTTGCTAAAGCGGGGAATACAGTAGCCGGAACCGTTACCCTATTGAAATTAAAAAAGGATGTGTATGAATTGGCAAAGATGGCGGTGGACGAATCATTCCAGGGGAAAAAGATAGGCAACCGGTTACTGGAATATTGTATCGATTTTGCAAAAGACCTGGATGCACGGAAGTTGGTTTTGTATTCAAACAGAAAATTACTGCCGGCATTACATCTTTATAAAAAATTCGGTTTTGTCGAAGTATTGCTGGGGAATACTGATTACAAAAGATCTGATATCAAAATGGAGAAAGTTTTATAATGAAGCGCTTAGAAAAATTGTTTAAAGAAAAGAATGCGCATGTGTTGAACATGTATTGCACCGCGGGTTATCCGCAATTACATTCTACCATGGAAGTGATGAGGGCCTTACAGGCAAATGGTGTAGATATTATTGAACTAGGAATTCCTTACAGTGATCCGCTGGCCGATGGGCCGGTTATACAGCAAAGTGGCAGCATTGCATTAGCCAATGGAATGACTATTAATAAACTTTTTGAGCAATTACAGGACTTTAGAAAAGAAATAAACATTCCTGTTATTCTCATGGGATACCTGAACCCGGTTTTGCAATATGGATTCGAAAAATTTTGTGCTGATGCGTCTGCGATTGGTATTGATGGTTTGATTCTTCCTGATATGCCGGAACATGAATTTGAAAAGGAATATGGAGCCATCATGAAGAAATACAAACTTGATTTTATCTTTTTGGTTACTCCCGAGACTTCTAAAGAAAGAATAAAAAAACTGGATGCATTAAGCAGTGGATTTTTATACGCGGTCTCTTCATCTTCAACAACGGGTAGTGACAAAGACATGGATGAAGTAACTAATTATCTTCAACGGCTAAAAGGTTATCATTTGAAAAATCCAATCCTGGCTGGATTTGGTATTAAGGATAAACCCACCTTTGATGCAGTGTGCAAACATACCAATGGAGGCATTATAGGAAGCGCATATATAAAAGCGTTAGAAGGGGCTGCAAATATTGCTGCTGCAACAGAAAACTTTTTAAGACCCATCATTTCAAATAATAAATAAACAACAGCGGTGAATCTTACCATTATAAAATACAATGCAGGCAATATTCAGTCAGTAATGATTGCTTTGGAAAGATTGGGTGTTCAGGCGGTAGTGACAGATGATGTGGAGGAGATTCAGACTGCTGACAGGGTTATTTTCCCGGGAGTTGGAGAAGCCAGTACGGCGATGGATTATTTAAAAGAAAAGAAACTTGACCTGTTGATCCGGGATTTAAAGCAACCCGTTTTAGGAATTTGTTTGGGCATGCAGCTTTTATGCGATCATTCTGAAGAAAACGATACGGATTGCCTGGGAATAATACCTGTGCAGGTAAAACGTTTTAACACTCCGCAATTGAAGATCCCACAAATGGGTTGGAATTCCATTCATGGATTGAAATCCCAACTTTTTAAAAATATTGAAGAAGGCAGTTTTATTTATAACGTGCATAGTTATTATGCAGAGGATAGTGATTACAGTATTGCCACTTGTAATTATGGAATTTATTATTCTGCGGCTATTCACAAAGACAATTTTTACGGGGTACAATTTCACACGGAAAAAAGCGCAGATACGGGAGATCGTATTTTGCGGAATTTTTTAACTATCAAAAATGAATTGCATTAATGATCCGGGAAAAGCCATTACAACCATTTACGATTATTCCGGCTATTGATATTATCGATGGTAACTGTGTTCGCCTTGTTAAGGGAGATTTCAAACAAAAAACGGTATATCATGAAGATCCTTTAAGTGCTGCAAAGCAATTTGAAGATGCCGGTTTACAGCGGCTCCACCTGGTTGACCTGGATGGTGCCAAAGCTGGACGAGTAATCAATTGGAAAGTGCTGGAGAATATTGCCACTCATACCAGCCTGGTCATTGATTTTGGTGGTGGCATAAAAACAGAACAGGATCTGCAAACAGTTTTCAATGCCGGTGCAAATATGGCTGCCATTGGCAGCATAGCAGTAAAAAATGAAAAACTTTTTTTACAATGGGTGAGAGAATATGGCGCTGAAAAGTTTTTTTTGGGTGCAGATGTCAAAAATAAACAGATCGCAATAAGTGGTTGGCTGGAAGATACCAGCATAGATATATTTTCCTTTATCGGAAATTATTTAGCTGAAGGAATTGATCATGTTTTTTGTACGGATATCAGCAAAGATGGTATGCTTGAAGGTCCTGCGATTGATTTATATAAACAGATCCTGGATAAATTTCCTGTAATTAAATTAGTTGCGAGTGGCGGTGTGAGTTCTGTGGATGACTTATATGTATTAAAAGATATCGGATGCTTTGGTGCTATTGTTGGAAAAGCTATTTATGAAAACAAAGTTAGCTTGCAAGATTTAGAACAATTTGTGTAGAATGAATGATAGTTTTTATACTGCTACTTAAATACAGAATAGTAAACAAGAACCTGAAGAGTGCGATCCCGGGATCCGGCCTGAAAGCCTCACCGGGACAAGACGCAATATAATTTTCATAGCAGTAATGTGGTTTGGCAACAAATAATGAATTAAAATTTGTATATGAGGGAAATTAATTTTTAGCATGGAAAATAATCTGAATAATGTGGAAGCTGCAATAAAAACTTCACCGCTTTGTAAGCGGATCATTCCCTGTTTGGATATCAAAGACGGAAGAACGGTGAAGGGTACTCATTTTGTAAATTTAAGGGATGCTGGCGATCCTGTAGAACTGGCTGCCTTGTATGCACGGGAAGGTGCCGACGAACTGGTTTTCCTGGATATAACAGCAACTGTTGAAAAAAGAAAAACCTTAAGCTTACTGGTCAATCGCATGGCACACCGCATCAATATTCCTTTTACGGTTGGCGGTGGAATTTCTTCGGTTGATGATGTACGTGTGTTATTGCAAAATGGAGCGGATAAAATATCAGTCAATACGGCGGCATTTAAAAATCCGCAATTGATAAAAGAGATGGCTTTGCAATTCGGGAGTCAATGTATTGTTTTAGCCATTGATACTAAAAAAGAAGAAGATGGTGAATGGTATGTTTATTTAAATGGCGGAAGAACACCTACAGGTATGCGTTGTATAGACTGGGCAAAACAGGTGACAGCACTCGGAGCAGGTGAAATCTTACTGACCTCCATGAATCATGATGGTACTAAGCAGGGTTTCGCTATTGATATTACAAGACAACTTTCTGAACTGTTGCCTATACCGATCATTGCGAGTGGTGGTGCGGGTAAAATGGAACATTTTTCAGATGTATTTGAACAGGGGAAAGCGGATGCCGCTTTGGCTGCCAGTATTTTTCATTTTAAGGAAATAGGTATTCCTGCGTTAAAGCGATATTTGAAAAAGAAAAATATTACGGTAAGGATCTAAGTTGATTTTAAAAATAAGGGTTCTGTTCCCGTTATAACAGATTTAAGTTAATGCCTTCAACAATAAATACATTTTATGAAACCCGATTTTAAAAAATATGCGGATGGTTTGGTCCCGGCCATTATCCAGGATTTTAAAACCCAAAAAGTGCTGATGCTTGGTTTCATGAATGAAGAAGCATTAAAAATAACGGAGCAAACCGGCCAGGTTACATTTTACAGTCGTTCTAAAAAAGGGATCTGGACCAAAGGGGAGGAGAGTGGTAATTTTTTAAAACTGAAACAAATACTTACGGATTGTGACAATGACAGTTTGCTGATCAGGGCCGAACCTCTTGGTCCCGTTTGCCATACGGGGTCTGATACCTGTTGGAGTGAAAGAAATCATACCGAGAATTTTTTACTTTACCTGGAAGAGATCATTGCACTCAGGCGGAATAGTCATGATGAGAATTCCTATGTGTATAAACTTTTTCAAAAAGGGCTGAATAAAATTGCACAAAAGGTTGGAGAAGAGGCCGTTGAACTCGTTATCGAGGCTAAAGATGTTAATAAAGACCTTTTTTTGAATGAAGCTGCGGATTTGTTGTTTCATTATTTAATTTTGTTACAATCAAAAAATGCATCTCTCGATGAAGTTATCCGCATACTCAAAGACCGCCACGACCACCGTTAACTGGAAACTTGCTTTTATCGTTTTATTATTTTTCCCATTCGCGGCATTTTCACAAACACCAGGTTTCACCATTTTAGGTAATGTTTCCGGTTTAGAAGAAGGTGCAGAAGTAAAGATCATTACCACGCAAAACGAACCTCAGCCCATTGCCACCGGCAAAGCCGTAAAAGGTAAGTTTATGTTGAAGGGGAATGTTGAAGAGCCGGGTTTGTTTTTTTTGGTTTTGGGTAATGCGCAACCGCAGTATATTTTTCTGAATAACAGCAATATTGGAATTGAAGGAAAGAAACAGGACCTGAAGAATCTGCAGGTTAAAGGTTCTTCAACCCATGATGACTTCCTGGATTTTAAAAAAACATTTGATCCGCTGGTTGGTGAAATGAGTGCTGTTGGTGCGCAAATAAATAAGGAACCAAATGCAGTGGTAAGAGACAGTCTGAAATTAAAATATGATTCTATTGTTTATTTGGTGCAATCATCTATCGATGCATTTGTAACTGAAAACCCAGACTCCTATGTATCACCTTTTTTGCTGGTGATCACATTACAAATGAATGATGATGCAACGCTGCTCGAAAACAGGTTTGCTAAATTGACGCCGGCTATGCAACAATCAAGGATCGGTGCCAGTTTGCAGCAACATATTATTAGCAGCAGGGCAGGGCAGGTTGGAAGTCTTGCAATGGATTTTACCCAGCCAGATGTAAATGGAAATCCTGTTTCATTGTCATCCTTCAGGGGTAAATATGTTTTGGTTGATTTCTGGGCCAGTTGGTGCAGGCCCTGCCGGATTGAAAATCCCAATGTAGTAGAAAACTACAATAAATTTAAGGACCGCAATTTTACCGTATTGGGTGTCTCGCTTGATCGTCCCGGGCAAAAAGAAAATTGGCTTAAAGCCATTGAGCAGGATAAACTCACGTGGACCAATGTGAGTGATTTAAAATTCTGGCAAAATGAAGCGGCCCAGTTATACAGGGTAAGTGGCATTCCATTTAATATTTTGGTTGATCCCGAAGGCAGGGTGATTGCCCGTAATTTAAGAGGACCTGACCTGAAGCATAAACTTTGCGAAGTGTTGGGTGGTTGTGGTGCTAATGCTAAAAATTAAAACCGTATTTATTTACATTTTTTAAAATCCCGGGCATATTGCATCGGGATTTTTTTTGCTCAACCCTGATAATTAGAGAATTGAAAATTCGTTAAAAAAATATTTTTAACCTATCATTTTTGTGTCTATATTAGTTGTACCATTCGCCCCTGAAAACTCCTTCTATTTATAAAAGACACCAAGAGATTCATCCCACCAACCCCCTGAAACAACTCCTCTGGTTAAGATAATTTTTTATGCTGTTTAGTAGCCGTGCTTATTTGTATGGCTATATGTTTTTTATGTTGGTGCAATTATCAGCATAGAAAATTTAAAATAACTATTTCCTTCCCTCTGAATCAACTTCCTGGTTAATGCTTTCTGTTACACTGCTGGTTAGTAGGTTTTCTTCCTATGCATAGCCCCAAATCCTGTATCTGGTTATAAGCCATTTCAGAAATATTTTTTAATCAAAATTTTTAATCATGACCAGGTTTGTCCGGCAACGCAGTCATCTAATGAAAGGTGTGCTGCCCTGCATTAGGTATTGTTAATCGATTGAATTCAGTATCTGTATGATCCTATTTAATCCTCCTGGAATTAATCAGTTCCAGGTAAAGTATTAAGCAACATTTTCTCCACAAAAATTAAAAAAACAATTATGAAGACTTTTACTCAGCGATGTAGCCAATTAAACTGGCGAACATTCATTGCAGGGGGCTTCAAGACATTTCTTGTCCTTTTCCTGCTAACATTTTTAACTCCAGACCTGAATGCGCAGATCACTGTTAATGGCCAACCTGGTGACTGGTGTTCGGTAATTGGAGGGGCAAAACCAAACCTGCATGTACGCGATATATTAAATGGCGGCAATGACGACACTGAATTTACAGAAGGTACCTCAGATGTATTGGATATTCCGGATTGGGTTTGGGGTTTAGGTGTTATCTCAGACAAAACAGATCTTGGAAATGTAGGTTTGGTGGTTGACGGATGCACCGTTTATTTCTTTGCAGACCGATATGCAGTTGATGGAGATGCTGACTTAGGTTTATGGCTTTTTAAAAACCCTGATGTAAGCCTTAATCCGGACGGCTCTTTTAATGGAACTCACCAGGAAGGTGATATATTAATCACCAGTAAGTTTACCAATGGTGGTGGTGAACAAACTACAAAAGTTTATATCTGGACTGGTGGAGAATTGGTTCTTCTTTTTGATACAGCATTAGATGCTTCAAAAGAAAGCATCGCCAGTGGAACGGTTAATTCATCAGATCAAGCAGTACCATGTGGTTGGGATTATGATAGTAAAACTGCAGCTGCAGGTATTTACCCCACTGGTAGTTTTTATGAAGGTCGGATTGATCTATGTTTACTAGAAGAAGCTTATACTCAATACAGCCTGGCAATAAATGAATGTTTTGCCAATTTTATCTTCAAAACAAGCCAGTCTCCATCTCCTACTTCTGCTAATGGAGATTTGGTATTTGGTAACATAAACTCATTACCTGAAGAGCCAGAAGTTACAGGTAGTTCTTTTTGTGCTGGTTCAGGACCTGGAACTGTTTCTGTTGCTAATAGTTCTGCCAGTGTCAGGTATTATTTAGAGATTGAAAATGGCGGTGACTGGGATCCGGTTGCAAATTCATTAGGTAATGGTAGTACGCTAACCTTTAATGGACTGGAAGCAGGTACATATAGGGTAAGGGCTGTAAATATTAATACCATTTCTTTGTGTGAAACAATTTCTGAATCTGTAGATGTAATTGAAACACCGGCGCCAAATGCCAATGCTGGGGCAGATAAAGTGTTGACCTGCACTACGACATCTCTTCAATTGAGTGGTTCATCCACAACAGCAGGTGCAACCTTTAGCTGGGTTGCAAGTAATGGCGGATTTATTGTATCTGGTGCCTTAACAGCCACACCAACAGTGAATGCTGCTGGTACTTATACTTTAACTGTGACCGCAGATGGATGTAGAGCTACAGATGTAGCATTGGTAACATTGAATAACACAGCACCAAATGCAAATGCAGGGGCAGATAAAGAATTGACCTGTACTGTTACATCAATCATGTTGAGTGGTTCATCTACAACAGCAGGTGCAACATTTAGCTGGGTTGCAAGCAATGGTGGTAACATAACAGCAGGTGCCTTAACAGCCACACCAACAGTGAATGCTGCGGGTACTTACACATTAACTGTAACTGATCCAAGCAATGGATGTACAGCAACAGATGTAGCATTAGTGACCTTGAATAACACAGCACCAAATGCAAATGCAGGAGCAGATAAAGAGTTGACCTGTACTGTTACATCAATCATGTTGAGTGGTTCATCTACAACAGTGGGTGCAACATTTAGCTGGGTTGCAAGCAATGGTGGTAACATAACAGCAGGTGCCTTAACAGCCACACCAACTGTAAATGCTGCAGGTACTTATACATTGACGGTAACTGATCCAAGCAATGGATGTACAGCCACTGATGTAGCTTTGGTAACATTGGATAACACAGCACCAAATGCAAATGCAGGTGCCGATAAAGAGCTGACCTGTACTACTACTTCAATCATGTTGAGTGGTTCATCCACAACAGTGGGTGCAACATTTAGCTGGGTTGCAAGCAATGGTGGTAACATAACAGCAGGTGCCTTAACAGCCACACCAACCGTGAATGCTGCCGGTACTTATACATTGACTGTAACCGATCCAAGCAATGGATGTACAGCAATGGATGTGGCATTGGTGACCTTGGATAACACAGCACCAAATGCAAATGCAGGGGCAGACAAAGAGTTGACCTGTACTATTACATCAATCATGTTGAGTGGTTCATCTACAACAGTGGGGGCAACATTTAGCTGGGTTGCAAGCAATGGTGGTAATATAACAGCAGGTGCCTTAACAGCCACACCAACAGTGAATGCTGCCGGTACTTATACATTAACTGTAACTGATCCAAGCAACGGATGTACAGCAATGGATGTAGCATTGGTGACATTGGATAACACAACGCCAAATGCAAATGCAGGGGCAGATAAAGAGCTGACCTGTACTACTACATCAATTATACTCGCTGCTTCTTTAAATCCATCTCCACCTGATCATTCATATAGTTGGGTTGCAAGCAATGGTGGTAACATAACAGCAGGTGCCTTAACAGCCACACCAACAGTGAATGCTGCGGGCACTTACACTCTAACCGTTACAAATCTTGACAACGGATGTACAGCAACAGATGTAGCATTGGTGACCTTGAATAACACACCACCAAATGCGAATGCGGGGGCAGATAAAGAATTGACCTGTACTGTTACATCAATCATGTTGAGTGGTTCATCTACAACAGCAGGTGCAACATTTAGCTGGGTTGCAAGCAATGGTGGTAACATAACAGGAGGTGCCTTAACAGCCACGCCAACAGTGAATGCTGCGGGTACTTATACATTAACAGTTACAAATCCTGCTAATGGATGTACAGCAACAGATGTAGCATTGGTAACATTGAATAACACACCTCCAAATGCAAATGCCGGGGCAGACAAGGAAATCCCATGTGGATATTCTACTGTAATGTTAAGTGGTTCATCTACAACAGCCGGTGCAACATTTAGCTGGGTTGCAAGCAATGGCGGTAATATTGTATCTGGTGCCTTGACAGCCACACCAACAGTGAATGCTGCAGGTACTTATACATTGACTGTTACTAATCCTGCCAACGGATGCACAGCAACTGATATAGCTTTAGTTACTATTGGAGTTTGTCCTGAATTATTCTGTACTTATACACAAGGTTACTTCGGTAATGCTGGTGGTAAGGCATGTGATGGTGAAACAGGTGGACTTTCTACAACCCAGTTAATTAATCAAAGTATCAGCAATTGGGGTGGTTCAATTCTGATTGGATCAGGTACAAGATCAGTTACTATTGAAACTGGAGATGCTGATTGGGTAATTAAATATCTCCCAGGCGGTGGCCAGAGCTATGCATTGTCAGGCCCAGCCATTGGTATCAGTAGTCCATCTTTTGCAACATTGTATACCAAGAAGGCAGGACCAAATACTAAGATCAATAATACACTTCTAGCTCAAACCATTACGCTTGGATTGAACCTGGGTATCAATGATGATTTAGCATCCTTCAGTTTTGCTACACATAGTGCAGTAAATAAATACCTGGTTACCCAGGAACCTGAATCTTGCGGAAGTACGGTTGGTGTACCAGATAGTTATACTTGCGATGAACTCAATCCAGCGGTGGTAGCTTTATTAAAGCAAGCCAACTGGCCGGCAGGATCGGACTTCCCTGCTACAGTAGCCGGATTATTCCAGTTAGCTAATTATGCCTTAGGTGGTGGAAGCCTTGCTGGTACAGGTGTTGATCTGAATTCAATCGCAGGTGCTGCAGATGCAATCAACAATGCATTTGACGAATGCAGGTTGTTTGTAGGATTCAGGGAAACTTGCCCAGTTCCTTCAACTACAAAAGCTGAAACAGAATCTTTGAGTGAAAATTCAGTCAGTGTAACGGCCTTCCCTAATCCTTATACGGACAGAGTAAGGTTTGTACTTAGAGCAACTATTTCTGGTCAAGCTGCATTGGAAATTTATAATTCTATGGGACAGAGAGTGGCAACACCATTCCGTGGATTTATGAATGCCGGCAGCAGCCAGGTAGTGGATTACACTGTTCCTGCAAATCAAAGAGAGAACCTGTTCTATTTGATGAGAGTCAATGATAAACAGGCTTCAGGTAAGTTGTTGAATTTAGATTAAGTAGATTTAATAATTAGGTTATCAAGGATGCTCGAAAGAGCATCCTTTTTTATTTTTATTTCAGAATGAATGGAAGAAAGTAAATGCAGTTTATAATTTAATGAAAGATTCCGTTTTTATTTCCTGGTCATTTTTTATCGTAAAGAAATATTTACCTGGCCTCAATGTGTGTAAATCTTTGACATAAGATGTAATTCCCTGCTGGCAATGCAATGCATCCTTGTAAAAAACAATCCCATTTGCGCCTGTTACAATCACATCATATTTCGTGTTTATGGGCGATTCAATTTTTACAATCAATTGCGATCTGACTGTATTTGAAAAATGCAATTTTAAAGTTTCTTCATTTATTCTCTTTACCATTATTGTTTCACTCATAGCCATTTTGCCGGAAACATCCGTTAACAGGAGCCTGTAATAGGAAACTGGAAAAGGTTGAACATCATTATAATCAAAACTGTTCATTACTTCATTACCCGGATTGGATTTAAGGGTTGCTATATTTTTAAATGAGATCCCATCTTCGGATCGCTGAATTTCAATATTCATCGAACTTTTTTCATTTTCAAGGTTCCATGTTAATAAATTGCTTTGTGACTTTTTCCATATGGTAAACTTTTTTAAAGTTGTTGCCAGTACAAAACCATTTACTGCCTGTATATCATATTGGCAGTTGGAACCGGCATATCCGTCAATAGCCAGGGTAACTTTGGTGCCCGCGTTTAAAGGTGGTGAAGTAGCCTGCACAACAGAACCTGATCCGGATGTGCAATAAAATGGGATAAGACCAGAACAATTCCCTGTAAAAAATCCAATTTGAAAGCCGCTGTTGTTATTGCCATTTCCATTATCACATAAAATATTGCTGATATTGACTATGGTTGATCCTGTATTTAAAACGTAAAAGGAATAAAAGGCGGTATTTTCCAGCGTACTTGCACATACATCAGAAGCCCAAACACCAGGGCCGGCTTTATGCGCTGCATTGTTATCCGTAACTGGAACATCTGATATTGAAATTGCTCCTGAACAATCATCATTTACCGGCGTATAATTTTTTGCACAAATGGTAAGCGTTGTTGCAGACGTGGTTTTTACCCGCAATATATAAGTGGTATTGGGTGATAAACTAAATAATTCCTCAGGCGCCCAAATTCCGTTACCATCTTCAAAGCACATACTGGAGCCGAGATTATATGGGTTGCTTCCGTTGCAAGCGGTATACATCATTATTTCAGCTGGCTGTCCGCTGGGATCAGTTATATTGATCAGCACATTATCAGGTGTTGAATTGGTAGTAAATGAAAACCAGGTTATTGGTGTATTCCCGATGTCTGTACATAAAAGATTTCCCCCGGTTGATGATGATGTATTGAAATTTCTGCAAACGCCGTCCATTTGTAAAACTTGCGGATTGGAACAGGTACTTCCCTGTGAGAAAGAAATGACCGGCAGGATGATGCAGAAATACACTAACAGCTTAATATATTTCATAGGTTTGGATATTAGATTATGGGTGTAAAATAGAAATTAACTTCTTCAAATGCAATTGATTAGAATCTATTTCGTAAAATCGGGTATCAACCCTGAACAACACATAGGAAGTTTACTATAAGATAAACCCGGCAATTTAACCAACAGGCATATTGACCATAAAAAAAGACAATTCCAGCTCAAGTTTTTATTAAAAAATCTCAACGCAAAATCATTCTTTCTTAATGGATAATTAT
>JAKFER010000163.1:0-24653 GCA_036675565.1 Chitinophagaceae bacterium | reverse complement strand
GAACATTGTCTTCCGCCGGTTGGAAAACGATGGTAAGGTTCACGTTTACCAGATCAAGACGAATGCCATGATATCACTGGGTGTAAACGCGTCAGATCCAAACAGGCAAACAGCAGAATATGTTTCTAAAGTTTCAGTAAAAGATTTAATCAGTTCAAACAACACAAGCGATCCTGATTTGGGCGGTAATAAATACCTGCATGTTAAAATGGTGGATAATGGCGAGCCTGGCATAAATGATTCCATCTCTTTTGTGTTGGTAAATGGAACCGATGATCCGAATGTTCTGGCCAATATCATCTGGTCAAGCAATTGGGTAGGTAGCCTAACAAGAATGATGAATCTAGGCGGTGGCAACCTCGTTGTACACAGCGGATTTAATGTTGGATCGGCAACAACAACTTCTATAACTGACATCCAAAAATCACTTCTGAAAACCGAAGTGAATGAAGAAGGTCCGACCTTTAACGTCAAAGCCTACCCGAATCCATCCGAGCAGTTCTTTAACCTGAATGTGCAGAGCGGCAGCCAGGAATCTGTTGATCTGAAAGTGTTCGATATCCACGGCAGGGTAGTGTACACCACCCGCGGATCGGCCAACCAGTCATACCGCTTTGGTGATAAGTTTGTAGCCGGTATTTACCTGGTAGAAGTAAGACAGGGTGATAAACGTTCGGTGATCCAGCTTGTAAAACAATAACACTAACGAAGACCACTAAACGAAGATCCCGCTGCAGAGCGGGGTCTTTTTTTTGTGACTAGTTGATAAGTGGAATGGTTGATAAGTTGATAAGTTGATTGTTGAAATGGACTCAACGCCTAAACGTATAAACGATCTCTAAACATCTAAACGTTCTCTAAACATCTCAACACCCTAAACATCTGATCCTCATGGTTTGCGATTGAAAATAAAATTTTCGCATTCGTTTTAATAAGATTAGATTTAATAAGCAATCACCCCCACCAAAACTATTTAGTTGCTATCCTTCTAAACTGCTTCCTTTCCCGGAAGCCGAACTGGTACCATTTTAATTAATTAAAAAAAATTTCTGCCATGAGAAAATTAATTCTCCTGTTCGCGGTGTTGCCATTATTGGGGATTGCACAGAACAAAAACTTACTAAGTGTTGACCGTTATTTTCCAAAAACCGGCAAAGCTGCCATGTTTGAAAAAGCACTGGCCGCACATGCACAAAAATTTCACAAAGGTGATCATAGCTGGCGGGTATATTCTATCGAAACCGGGCCGGATGCAGGCGGTTACCAGGTTGTTGAAGGGCCCACCAATTGGACCGGTATTGATACCCGGGGCGATTTAGGAGAGGCCCATACCAAAGACTGGCAAACAACAGTACAACCGCATATAGAAGACAAATTCAGTTTTATGTATGTGAGTTTCAGGGAAGACCTGAGCACGGTGGCCCTGGGCGATTTTTCTGATAAGATCTCCATCAATCACCTCTATTATAAACCGGGTTATTATGGAGACATCCTGGCAAACATCCGTGCACAAAAAAAGGTTTGGGAATCGGATGGTTATTCTATGGCGGTTTATGAATCCACTCTTTCAGGCGAACCCCAGTTTATCATTGTAAGCCGATATAAAAACGGGTTAAAAGACCGGGATGTTCAAATGGCGGAAACCTATGATGTCCGGTTTAAAAAAATAAATGGTGCCGATGGCTGGAACACCTGGCTTAAAAATTATAAAGAAGGATTAAACAGTATGAGCTCGGAAATTTTATACCTGAAACCGCTTTTAGGGAGCAAATAAAATGGATATAACAAGAACCATTAACCGAAAAAAGATCCTGCAGATTTTGCAGGATCTTTTTTATTGATAATTGTCAATATTAAAATAGCTCAGCAGTTGAAAAAAACTACGCTTTATAGCAGATTTGTTGTACAGGTTTTATATATTCACTCAGCCATTCATCTTCTCCAAACCCCTCAAAACCCTTCTCAAAGCTTCTGATTTGTAACAGACCTGTTGTACCGGCAGAATTAATTATACCTGTTTGCCTGCCCGGTAAAATAGCATCCATATTTCCATTCTGAAATTCCTTTTCCGCTATTCAAAACCATAAGATGTTTTAATGCCTTGTAATGTTCATGTGCCTGTTGTTAATTAAGTAAATAACAGTGACCATCATGCGCATTTATGGATGTCATCAAAACGGCTTTTATGTATACATCTTCTACACTGCTTCTGTGCTACAGGATTCATTCCCCGCCTGGGTTATGCTTAATCGACATAACAGTCATATTTAAACCAAAACGCCCACCATTAAAATTTAAAAAATGCAAACCTTAACTAGTTTTATTATCCGGGGCAAGACCATTACAAAGCATATCAATCATAGTCGATGGCTTTGCAGGTTAGTCCTTGTTTCTTCCGTTTTATTATTTGGCCTGCTACAAAATTCCCAGGCACAAAACCTTCATTTTAATACAACAGACCAGGGTGTTCAATATTCGGATGTTGCTAAAAATAATCCATCATCAAACCAGGTTTATAACCAGCATTGGACCACTGCCCAGGTAATGACCATTAATCAGGCGAATACCCAGGGGGTGGCTGCCAATAATGCGGCACCATTAAAAATTTCTCTTGAACAGGTGCGTAATGGGAGTGGGACATCACCTCTCGCAGCAGGTGCCTGGTCAAATGGAAACCTGAATGCTTCACAGGCCCACTATGCAGAAAAATGGTCGATCCCTTACAGGTTGGTCATTTCCGGTCTGATTGCTCAGAGTACTAATACTGTTGTTATCGAATGGGACATCAGGCAGGGAGGCAAAAATGCATTAGACTATATTACTCATTATAATAACCTGGATAACCCGCTTGGATCACATCTTTCCACTTTCGGGCATGCTCCTGAACCCATAGATCCAAAGGCAGGTGTTGCAGGACCCGGACTTGGAGAACCTAGTACCTGGCCAATAGAGCCTCCGACTTCAAATAACTCACCGGTCGACGGGCAGCCAACTGCAAGCTTTAATAGTTTGGTAAGCAGTAATAGTCAACTGGGTTTAATATCCATATGGAAGGGTACTATTACCAATACGAATTATGGCCCACAGGGTGATTTGAATGCGGCGGCGTCCACCCAACAATTGACCATCGTATTTACTGCAAATGCATCCACTGTTGTAATTGCCTGGGGTGGGCATATTGCTTCAGAAGCTGACTGGGGTACGGATAATTCGGCAAGCGCTATCAGCGGTTCTCCTTATCATACCCGTTTAATAAGCTTTAATGGATCTGGTGGTAACCAGGATCGTTCACTTTCTGCAGATGCGGTTATTGATCCGCCTGATTGCAGTCTTTCAGGTAACAATGCAGTAGAATGTAATTCACAAAATGTTTATACAAACCTGAATGAGGTACCGGCTGGTTATACTTATACCTGGTCACTTTCAAATAATACCAGCGGCGCATCCATAGTAGGTGCCGGTGCGGATGGAAAACTTTCCGGAGTTAATCCAATCACCGTCAATGCCGGTAGTACGGCCTGCAATGGCAAAGGCTATACCGTGAATTTTACGATTTACAAAAATGGTGCACAGATAGGAGCCCCTTGCTCCATTAATGTTGCGGTGAATGATGATACGGATCCGGTAGCACCAGAGCCACCTGCGGATGCAAATTACCAGTGCCTGGATGATGTACCTGCACCCGGTGAATTAACAGCAGTGGACAATTGTTCTGGCGATATTACCGTACTGGGAGTTGATGATGTTAATAATACCAATCCATGTAACATAACGATTACCCGCACGTGGACGTTTACGGATGCTTGTAACAATACCAGCAGTATCAGTCAGACCATCACGGTAGCTGATAATACGGATCCGGTTGCTCCAGAGGCACCCGCGGATGCATCTTACCAGTGCCTGGATGATGTACCTGCACCCGGTGAATTAACAGCAGTCGACAATTGTGCTGGCGATATTACCGTATTAGGAGTTGATGATGTTAATAATACGGATCCATGCAATATTACAATTACCCGCACATGGACGTTTACGGATGATTGTAACAATACCAGTAGTATCAGCCAAACCATCACGGTTGCTGATAATACGGATCCCGTTGCACCAGAGGCACCGGCAGATGCATCATACCAGTGTATTGATGAAGTACCTGCACCCGGCGAGTTAACAGCAACAGACAATTGTTCTGGAGACATTACCGTAACGGGAGTTGATGAAACAAATAATACGGATCCATGTAACATAACGATTACCCGCACATGGACATTTACAGATGATTGTGACAATACCAGCAGTATCAGCCAGACAATAACAGTAGCTGATAATACGGATCCTGTTGCACCAGATGCGCCAGCGGATGCATCTTACCAATGCCTGGATGATGTACCTGCACCCGGTGAATTAACCGCAGTGGACAATTGTGCTGGCAACATTACCGTATTGGGAGTTGATGATGTTGATAACACGAATCCATGTAATGTAATTATTACCCGCACATGGACCTTTACAGATGATTGTGACAATACCAGCAGTATCAGCCAGACAATAACAGTAGCTGATAATACGGATCCTGTTGCACCAGATGCGCCAGCAGATGCATCTTACGAGTGCCTGGATGATGTACCTGCACCCGGAGAGTTAACAGCAACAGATAATTGTTCTAACGACATTACCGTATTGGGAGTTGATGATGTTGATAACACGAATCCATGTAATGTAATTATTACCCGCACATGGACGTTTACAGACGATTGTAATAACACCAGCAGTATAAGCCAGACCATCACGGTAGCAGATGTTAGTGCACCTGTAATTACAAGTTGCCCTCCGGATGTTATTCTCGAATGCGGTTCTTCTTCAGCACCAACTGCAGACGGTTCAGGAATTGTTACAGCAACGGATAATTGCAGTACACCAACTATTGAACCAGAGGATGTGTCAACCACAGTTGGTTGTCAAACATTTATTACACGTACATGGACCGTTACAGATGATTGTGGTAATACGGCAAGTTGCGTACAGCATATTATCATTCGCGATCGTACAGCACCTGAAATCACCTGTCCTGTTAATGGTGGTTCAGCAACCGCTACCGATAATTGCAGTGCAGTAGAAAATATAACCATCTTCTACCGCGATGCAGGAAATGTGCGTACATGGACGGCCATAGATGAAAGTGGAAATACGGCTACCTGTGAACAACAATTAGTTTCACTGCAGGCGAATTCTAACCTGGGTGGACAGCATTTAAGCAATGTCATGGGAACAGAAAAGAACAGCGTGACGGTAACAAATAACACGGTTACAAATAACACGGTTACAAAGATGCAGTCTATTCAAAAGGAAGAAGATCTGAAGGTTACCGCTTTCCCCAATCCTTTCACTGATCGGGTACGCTTTGTTGTCAATACACTGGAAGCCGGAACAGGCAGTTTGGAAGTGCATAACATGCTGGGTCAAAAAGTGAAAACCGTTTTCCAGGGAAGATTCAATGCAGGCACACAAAATTTTGAATTGCAGTTGCCCGGCAACCAGCAATCAACGCTTATTTATGTATTGAAAATAAATGGAAAACAGGTAAGTGGAAAAATGTTACAGGTAAAATGAGGTTTAGTGTTTAGAGTTTAGGATAGTGATATACGTTAGTTTTTCATTTTTCATTACTAAGTTGAAATAAAAGATCCCACTTCGGTGGGATCTTTTTTTGTGCTCATGCTTTTATTTTTATGGTAAAAAATATGGACATTTTTTATAAAGAAAAGAAACATCCATGCCTACTAACTGTTATCAATAGTTGATAATATGATCATCGTATTTCCATATTCATAAACTGTTCATTCAATGTTCATTCAATGTTCAGTCAACTGTTCAACAACTGTTCAACTACTGTTCAACTACGGTTGAACTATATTAATTTCAAAAGGTCAATTCGTTGAAACCTTTGCCCAGACTGGCTCTACGGTGAAGATGGTGGAAAAATTATTTGTTCATAACCAATCAATTACATTACTTTTGATAAGTATAAATTCTCTTCCACATCAATCCAATCCAATAACGCCATCCTGGTTAAAGCTCATTAGTGATGGATCTTTCTTTTAGTATGGGATTATTAAAATCTTCAACATGTGATTATTGCCAAGGTGTAATTTAAATGGCTTCTTCAAAAAATTCTCATTGAGGCATCCGGCTCTCTGAATATTCCATATTCATAAAAAATCATAGCATCCTGGTTAAGCCAAAGGGTAAATGAATGCTGATGCGTAAAATTATTTACCCCACATGAATGTTAAGCCGCCAACTCATTTTTATGAATAATAGAAATAACCAACTGCTGCGCTACCGGAATCATTCCCCTCCATGATCTGCAAATGACCAGCTCATACGGTGTTCAACAATTTGTACATCCTTAAATTTTTATTTATGCAGATTATTATTAAACCAAAAATCCTTCTTGGCTTTTTTAAAAAAAGGCTCCGGGAAAATTCATTTATTACCAAAGGCTTATTTGCATTATTGTTTATGAGTCCTTTCCTTTTTTTAACCAAAGCATTCAGCCAGTCAGCAAATCTTGACCAGGTAAGAAACGGTTCTGCTGCCGCACCCATTTCACCAGCGACCTGGGTAAATGGTAATGCGGGGCCAACCAATGCACACTATGCGGAAGGTTATTCAATACCATACCGGATGCATATAACGGGACTCTCCAGCGGATCTCATGTATTGGTTATTGAATGGGATACCAAGGACCAAAACGGGCATGCCATAGATTATATAACACATTATGATAACATGGATAATCCTGTCGGTTCACATATGGCTACATTCGGTCATGCACCTGAAGTTATTGATCCCACTTTAGGAATTGCTGGTTTAGGCGCGGCTACTACTTTTGATATTCCTGCTCCTTCATCAGCAGGCTCAGAAGTGGCAGGTCAGCCAACCAATAGTTTTAATGCATTGGATGCATCGCTCAGGAAGATGACCATTTATGGTGGAACGATTACCAATATGTCATATGTTTTTGAAGAAGCGCAGGATGCAACTACAGGTAGTACGCAAACCCAGCTTTCCATAACATTTTCTACCACCAACAGCCAGGTTTTATTGGCCTGGGGAGGTCATATAGCTGCAGAATATGATTGGGGTGCCGGCCGGGGTGCTACCGGTGTAAATGGTTCTCCTTATCATACACGGCTGATCTCTTTGGATGGTAAAGGGGGTAACCAGGACAGGTCATTAAAAGCTGATGCCGTTGTTATCCCTCCACCATTGTGTGGAATCAGTCCAGCCCAGTTTGCATGTCCTGAAACATCATCACTTACATTTGATGCAACAGGTAGTTCTACCGGGTTGGGAATTACTTACGAATGGACACTAACGAATGGAACGCCTTCAGCCGGCGCCATGATCAATGGCAGCAATACCGGTTTCTCTGTCGAAGTGGTTCCTATTGGAGCAGATTTTTTAGCTGGTGGTACATTTAATCTATCACTCACGGTACATAAAACCGGGGCAGAATCTACCACCTGTAATCTAAGTCCTGCAGGTACCATTGTAAATGTAATCGTTACTGCTTCAGCCGATCCAACAGTGATCGATATTACATCAGCAGCTCATAATACAACATTGACGGCAAATATAGGGGCCGGTTCAACAGACCCGAACAATGCCAACTATAATTACCAGTGGTCAATCGTAACCCTGGGTACAGCCGGCGTTTTATCGAACGCAACTTCAAGAATCGCCACTTATACTGCAGGTCTTCTCGATGCAGGATCTACGATCGAGTTCAAGGTGATTGCCACGCAGAAAAGTGCTCCTAATTGTTCTGACGAAGCAACCGTAAGTATTAATGTCGGTTCAATAGGTGCATGTGATGTTACACCACAGGGACCCGTATGCGAAGGTGCAGTGACCACGCACAATGGATCACCCGATCCGAAACCAGCTACTGCAACCTATACATGGGTATTGAGTGGCTATGGTGGTGCTGGAACAACATCGTCAACCTTTGCCAGTGCCAATGGTACAACTTCCATCCAGGTTAATGCAACAGAGAGCTATCGCATTACTCTGAACCAGGTATATGATAACCCTGATGCCAATACATCCTGTTTCGAAGATGTGATTGTAAATGCCATTGATCCGGGTGTAATAGCCGGAAATCAGACATTATGCACTCCTTTTGATCCGGCTGCTTTCACCAGCACAACGGATGCGACAGGTACGGGTGATATTACCTATCAATGGCAGATCAGTACAACCAGTTGCGCTGCAGGTTTTGCGGATATTCCGGGAGCTAATAATGCTACTTATGATGCACCGGCGGTAACACAGGTTACTTATTACCGCAGGGTTGCAACTTCAACTGTGAATGGTGTTCCTTGTTCCGATTTCAGCAACTGTCTCACGGTAACACCTAATGATACAGATCCGGGTGTAATAAATAATGCGCAAACGATTTGTGTTGGAGAAGACCCGGCAGCACTCACAAATGTTACACCGGCTACGGGCGATGGAAACATTAGCTATCAATGGCAGGTCAGCACAACAGATTGCTCATCCGGGTTTGCCGATATTCCGGGTGCTACGGATGCAACATTCGATCCTGGTCCATTGACGGTCACCACTTATTACAGAAGAACAGCAACATCAACACTAAACGGTGTTACTTGTTCCGGGAACAGTAATTGTATAGAAATTACCGTGATTGATTGTGTTGATCACATCTTCCCAACCGGAACTGAGTGTGCTGATTTTACTGGTCAGACAGTTCCTCCTTTGGAATCAATGTGCTTCAGTCAAAGTGGTGGATTTGTTACAAATGCCAGTTCACCGGGTGCCTGGTTCTATTATACCTATGTAACCAAACCAGCAGGTACAACACAGATCACCGTTCGGGTTAATCAAAGCAATGATGGCGTGATCAGCGGATTGTTTACAACCAGTGAAATCAAAGCGTGGACATCAACCTGTACCCAAATTACAGGTGGTGTTACTACCAATTATTCCAATCCTTCAGTGCCTGAGATAACTATTACGGGTTTAAGTAACGCTGAACAAACCATTATTGTGTCAGTGAAATATAACAGCAAATCTATTGTTGGATCTGCCGTATCAGGAACATCTTCTATATACAGCTTTGATGCATCATACAAAACCAATGGTGTTTTTGCTCCTGTATCCGGAAGCAGTGAATCCATAACAGCACAGGATTGCAGTGTAACTACCAGTACACCTGGCAATGATGTATTGAGTGAAGTGGTTATGCCAACAGAGCTGAAAATTGCTGCTTATCCCAATCCATTTAATCATACAGTGAATTTCAATTTTGTGGCCCCGGTTTCCGGAAAAGCATCTTTGGAAATTTATGATATGATTGGAAGAAGATTAGCGGTTGTATTCGAAGGCAATGTAGACGCCGGTATGCAGAAGAACATCAGCTACCAGGTACCTGCTGTACACCGGGTACCAATGATCTACAAACTCTCTGTGGGCGATAAAACCACCTATGGTAAAATGTTGCCGGGAACAGAGTAGGTGCCATGCTTAGGGACATTAACGGTATATGTCCAGGTATCGTTAATTTGAAAAAAGCAGGTGCATCATATGCACCTGCTTTTTTATAATGGGTATACTAACGATAATGAATAACTGTTTAAAATGATCGCCCTTTTTATTGTTAGTTTAAAAACAAATTGTCCGTCTAAAAAAAAGTCATGGTTTCAAATTGAAAGGATCCCTTCTTATACTAACAAGTACGAATAGTTGATATTTTTTATCATCACACTTTCACATTCATAAACAATGGTTTCAACAACTGTTCAACCATTGTTCAACAACTGTTCAACTTTTGGAAGTTGAAACAGTTTAGTTGCCTTAAACCCTTGCCCAGCTTAGCTCTACGGTTAGTTAAATAAAAAAATAATTTGTTAATGATTATACAAATACGGTACTTTGTGTAATCATAATTCTACCATAACAATCCAATTCAATTACCACACCGGTTAAGCTCATTAGTTGTAAAATTTAAATTCGATGTAGGATTATTTTTAAAAATATTCCTCATCAATAAAGAGTTTAAGAACCGCTCCCTTCGAAGAAAGGTCATGTTTTGACCGGCCTCCTGAGAATACAATATTCAAGACATTCAAAAGATCCAGGTTAAGTTTCCAAGTAGCGCTGCATTTGATATTGGCTGCATGCCAAATTGATGCAGGTATGGAACTATTTTATTGACCACCAACTTTATTTTATGAATATTGGATTTAACCAGTTGCGCTACCTGAATCATTCCCCCCCTTTACATCCATTTTAATGCATAACTGTTAACTGCTAACAGTGTGTTCAAAACATTTTGATCATACTTAAAAAATAATTTATGGATGCCTTAATTAAACCTAAAACGAATGACCATTTTACAAAATGGATAACAACTGTATTTTTATTGATGGGCGCCGTCCTTTTATCATCTTCCATTTACGGACAAGCAGGCGATCTGAGCCAGATCCGGAACGGAAGCGGACAAACGAAGAGTGGTGTACTGGATGCCTGCGGGGATTGTTGGGTAAATGGTAATGCAGGTGCTCAGAATGCACACTACACAGAAGGTATGTCTATAGCTTATCGTTCATTGATTACGGGGTTGACACCAGGAACTTGTTATGAATATGAAATTGGTTATGATACTTATCACAGTGCCATGGCTATAGATTATCTTACCCATTTTCAGCGACTGGAACCACACGGACCATTTGGTCACCCAGCCGAAGTGATCGACCCATTGGTTTTTGTGAGTGGCAGTACCAAATATTCAATGCCCGCACAGTCAACCAATACATTTCCGATCCCGGCACCGGCACCAAGCGGTATTTTATCAGGTGCATTTAACAAAGATGGAACGCCAAGGGATGTTTCAAACCAGGCTGTAACCAGTTTTAATGCATTGCCAGCAGCACAGCGGGCAATGACTATTTATAATGGTACCATACAGGATATTAATTATGTTTCCCAGGCTACAATAGTTATTGGCGGAGCCGATGCAGAAACAAGGGTCAGGATTCGTTTCCAGGCTGATGATGATTCAGTCGTACTGGCATGGGGTGGTCATATAGCCAGCCGGCTCGATTGGGGATACACTTTGAAACAAGGAAAACTTGTACCTCTTTCTGCTGCAGGTATTTCAGGTTCACCATACCATATGCGTCAAAAAGCATTTGACAGGGTACAATGTGATGCAAATCCTGCAAATGCAACTGTTGTGATAGAAAACATCAGCGGTTTTGGAAACCAGGATCGTTCATTATCTGCTGCAGCAGTGGTTCCACCACCAGAATGTCCTACTGTACCAAGTCAGACAATCTGCGCCGGTGATGGTTCATTTACTTTTACGATTTCTAATCCAGAAGCAGGTGCTACTTATCTCTGGTCATTTGGAACCAATACCGTCAATGCTGTCTTCCAGGGTGGCGTTAACACGGGCAACAGCGTAACCATAGTGCCGTCTGGAGGTGGCAACTTTAATACCGGAGGATCGTTTACATTAAACATTACGGCTTCGTTAAATGCCATTGATCAACTTTGCGAAGGCGTAGCAACGGGTACCGTTGAGAAAGTGGTAGTGGATGCATCGGCTAATCCAACTCAAATTGATATTACATCCGCGGCACACTCAACAACACTCACTGCAGATATTGTAGCCGGTTCAACAGACCTCAATAATGCAAACTACACTTACCAATGGTCAATTGTTACCGCAGGTACTACGGGTGTTCTTTCTAATGCTACTTCCAGGATTGCAACTTACACCGCTGGTATTGGAGATGCCGGTTCATCTATTACATTCAAAGTAATAGCTACTCAGGCTGCAGATCCAAATTCACCGGAATGTTTTGATGATGATGAAGTAACTGTAACAGTTACATCTGTTGGGGTATGCGATGTAACACCACAGGGCCCGGTTTGCCAGGGTGCAACAACCACGCATAATGGATCTCCTAATCCAAAACCAACAACCGCAACTTATACATGGGTATTAAGCGGGTATGGTGGCGCTGGTACAACCACTTCTACATTAGCAAGTGCAAATGGTGGCGTTTCTATGCAGGTGAATGCAACACAGAGCTATCGCATCACGCTGAACCAGGTATATGAGAATACCGCAGCCAATACATCATGTTATGAGGATGTGGTGGTGATACCAACACCAACGATTGCGACAACTTACAATGCACCTGATTGTGATGAAAATACTTTTAGTGTAACAGTAGGTTCTGCAGCAAATCCTGTTATTTCAGGTGCCTCATACAGTATTACAGATAAAAATGGTGATGCTATAGTTGGGGTCAGCCCGGCAAGTCCATATGTTGCGCCAAATGCTAACAATTTCGATTTCACTAACATTCCTGCCGGTTCTGGATTTATTGTAACAGTTACCACAGCTACTGCAAGTTGTACTGCATCCAGTACTTGCGGTTCGCCAGATGCATCTATAGTACGGAAAGAGGATACAAAATTGACAGAAGAGGCAGTGAATAATAAAAAAGAAGAAGCGATAGCTGACAAAGGATTGGAGAATTATAATATTGAACTTAAATCTGGTACACAGGTAAAAGCAATGCCAAATCCTTTCACAGACAGGATAAGGTTTAACCTGGTATCTGGTGTGTCCGGAATGGGTTCATTGGAATTATACAACGTGATGGGACAAAAGGTAGGAGTTGTTTACCAGGGTTACATCCAGGCAGGAAGAGCCTTTAACCAGGAATTCAACGTTCCGGAGATCAACAGGAACACACTTATTTATGTATTTAAAGTAGGTGATCAGCAGGTTACCGGAAAACTGATTGGATTGAAACAATAGTGAGATTCGATCTGTGATGAGGGAAATAAAATGTAATCTTCCCCATCAAAAAAAACAGGCGCTCCATTCGGGCGCCTGTTTTTGTATATAAATATTCATTTTCTGTTTACTGGATAGTGTATAAATAGTAAGAAGATTTTTCAATAAAGAAATCATAATCGATCCAGGAAAATCCAGCATCGGCCCAACCTGTTCCCCATGAATTCATTACTTTATAGGCATGTTTCGCATCATCATATCCGCAAATAACCAATGTGTGTGGAAGAGACCCTGAGCCGGAATATGAGCGCCAGATAAAACCAGCTTTTGCATTCACAAAACTATTGTCTGCAATGATGGTTGCAATAACCGGGTGTTTAGAGGCTATCATCGTTTTAATGGCCACCTCATCGGTATTTGGGATTTTTGAATAAGATGCGATTTTATAAGAGGCGGCATTGGCATGCTGGGTAGAAGTAGGTTGAATTGAACAACCATTTACATCACTGTACGGCATGGATTCCCAGGTAGCAACTCCCTTGTTGACAATCAGGTCTAATACAGTGGTAATGCTTGTCCCTGATCCGCACTCGCCGAATTTTGTTTGATTGTATGCATATTCTGGGCTGAAAATATTGGTATTAAATGCATACGATGATGCGTTGTTTTTGTAATAATGTTCAATAGACCTGGCGCCATAAGCAATGGCAAATGGCACACAACTTCCCTCATTTCCCTGGTGACCCGGGGTAGGTGTTACTAAGGATGCATTAGACGGTAAAGTTGTTGGCGGAAGAACTGTTGTATTTACCGTTACTTCAATAGAATGTGATGATGAATTGCCCGCAGCATCAAGAGCTGTTGCCGTTAAAACATGTACACCAGCAGCAACTGAAGATGTGTTCCATGAATAACTGTAGGGTGATGCATTATCCGAATTCACAAGATTTCCATTTATACTAAAACGCACCACATTTACACCGGCATTATCCGATGCATTTGCTGTAATGCTTACCGTACCTGATACTGTACTTCCATTGGAAGGTGAACTGATATTTACTGTTGGATTGGTTGTATCACTTCCCGATACGTTGCTGACATTTACCTGTATTGAACTGGATGATGTATTGCCCGCTGCGTCTTTTGCAGTGACCATTAATGTATGTGAACCATTTGGAACTGAAGCGGAATTCCAGGAAATGGTAAATGGAGAACTGGAACTGCTGCTTGCAAGCTTTCCATCAACATAAAGGGTAACTGAACTTACAGCAACATTGTCACTGGCATTGACCTGTATGCTGATGGTGCCTGCTACCGTGGCTCCGTTTGTTGGTGAAGCAATACTTACTGAAGGCGCTTTGCGATCATTCCCACCGCCTCCACCAGTGCCAGGCCTTTTTGCACTTACCATATTCAAAAAGTCCTGTTGATTACTGTTGGATAAATAATCCTGCGAAATGATCACCGGAACTTTGGCCACTCTTTCAGGATCATCATCAATCACACCTGAATTGAAGGAATTGGGATTTAGTGTGTTGGTCTCCGGTAGTTCCTGGTTTTCAAAATCTTTCTGACAGGCACTTAACACAATGACAGCGCATAGTACTGCCGTCCATTTGAAGGTTGTTGGTTTTTTCATGGTTTTTCATTTTTATTGATAATGCATTATTTAAACTTTCCGGTTATTCTGATAATGCTCTGTTGATAACCAGGATCAATGGCGCAGTACATTGCATGCAAATGCTCATGACTTAACACATGATGAAAATGATCCATGAATGTTCAGGAAAGGTGGGTATGAACAATTCGATTTCGGATTACATAATCTAAAAGTCTTCCTGGTGATACAGAGCTAAACATTTCGGCCAACAATAATGCCAGTAGCGCTTGTGGCTTAATACCTGCATGAGCTATCTAAGAATTTACCCTTAATAAAAAGAGTATTTTCTGATTATGGTCAAGCTATTTTTTTTATGGTAGAGATAGGAGGGAGGTTCAGGGTTTAAAGTTTAGGGTTTAGAGTTTAGTTGTTGAGTTTAGTTGTTTAAATGTTTAGAGGTTTAGCTGTTTAGTTGTTTAGCTAACAAGTGAATTTCCCGTAATAAAGCCTAATTCCCAATATCCCAATTCTATCCTGAGTTTGTCGAAGGACCATTCAACTTGTCAACCAATCAACCAATCAACCATACAACTAATTACCTACTTCCCATAAACTTCCAGCATTTTCTTCAGATCATCCAGCGTATTAATTTCCCCGGGTTTTTTATCCTGTCGCCAGCGATTGATGCGGGGAAAACGTAAAGCAACGCCGGATTTGTGCCGGTTACTGGCTGCAATTCCTTCAAAAGCGATTTCGAAAACCAGTTCTGGTTTAACAGTTCGCACCGGGCCAAATTTTTCAAGTGAATTTCGTTTTACAAAATGATCCACCTGTGCAAATTCTTTATCCGTTAATCCCGAATAAGCCTTAGTAAAACTGACTAATTTTTCTCCATCTTTAACGGCAAATGTATAATCCGTGTACAGGTTACTCCGGCGGCCGCTTCCTTTTTGCGCATAGATCATTACCGCATCAATCACCAGCGGGTCTATTTTCCATTTCCACCAGTCTCCGCGTTTACGCCCAACCTGGTAGGATGAAGATTTTCTTTTCAGCATGATACCTTCGCTGTTGAGCGACCGTGCCTTTTCTCTTATCTCAGCCAGCTGATCCCAGTTATTTACTTTGATAACCGGTGATAATAATAAAACCGGTTGTTGTATACCGTTAGTAATAGCTTCCAGCCTCGCCCGACGCCAGCTGAGTGGCTCTTCGCGTACATCCTTGCCTTCAAATTCCAGCAGGTCGTAAACAATAAATGCGGCAGGTGCTTCCTGTAAATTTTTTTTGGTGATGTTTTTTCTGCCAATACGGGTTTGCAAAACGGAAAAGGGAAGAACCATGCCGGCATCACCAAATGCATTTTCACCATTGTCCGTTTGGGGGAGAAATTTATTCATTCGAAATGAAAGGATCTCTCCATCCAACACGGTTCCATTGGGTAATAAATCTTTCAAAATAAAATATTCAGGAAACTTTTCCGTCATCAGTTCTTCTCCGCGACTCCATACAAAAACTTCATCATTGCGTTTAATGATCTGCCCGCGGATGCCATCCCATTTCCATTCAGCCTGCCATTCTTTTATATCTCCTAAGGAAGCCGGTACATCTTCCAATGCATAAGCCAGGTAAAAAGGGTAGGGTCGTGAATGATCAATCGTGCTTTCATTCATTAATTCATGAAAGCCCGTGGTAACCGGATCCCAATTCCCACTGATGCGGTGAGCAATCACGCTGGCTTCCAGCTTAATTAGTTTGGACAAAGCATTCACCATTACTTTTTGTGAAACACCTATGCGAAAATTACCTGTGATGAGTTTATTAAAAACAAAACGTTCATCGCGATCCATATTTTGCCAGCATCGTACTACGAATTCCTTTTTTTCTGTTTCGGATTTTTTTTCAAGCTGCATCAATTGCTCAATATAATAATGCAATGATTCTTCACCTTGTATAGCTGTGGATGATTCAGGTAATAACAATGCAATGGTTTCTGCCAGGTCACCAACGGTACTGTAACTTTCAACAAATAGCCATGCAGGCAGGTTAATGATCTCCAGGCACCATTCTGTTAGCAAAGAAGTTTTGACAGATCTTTTGGGTCGGCGTCCACTGAAAAGAGCGATCACCCAAACCTTATCTTTTTCATGGGCCACCGAAAAAAAATCTACCAGCGCCTGCACTTTATCATTGGTGCCGGTACTGGTTCCGATTGTTTTTACTAAAGTGGCAAATTGCTTCATGGATAATTAATAATTAATAATTAATAATTTGAAAATTTGAAAATGAGATAATAATGAATAATGATTAATTTGAAAATTTGAAAATGAGTTTGGTTTAATAACCAGAGTTTGAATATTTCAATCATAATTTAAAGACTTCAATTAATGAATTGTCGAATTGTCGAATTGTCAAATTGCTCTCTCACATTCTCAAATTCTCAAATTTCCAAATTGGCTTCTTCCTCTTCGCCAAACTCTGTTTTCACTTCGCCTGCCTCAATGCCAATTTCATTTAAATAGCGACTGAATGCAGACTGAAATCCATGTGTAACAAAAACTTTTTCTGCACCGGTCGCTTTGATGGTTTGTAATAAACCATTCCAGTCTGCATGATCGCTTAATGCAAAACCTGCATCTACATTTCGCCTGCGCACATTACCTCTTACCTGCATCCAACCGCTGCAGGATCCAACAGCATATGGTGAAAATCTTTTCATCCAGGGCGATCCGATAGCGCTACCCGGAACAATGACCACAGATTTTTTAAAGGATTCTTTGGGTGCATCCAGTTCAACTCTTTTGGCAGCTGGTAATTTCCATCCTGCATCCAAAAGCGTCCGGTGAACATTGTAAACTGCACCATGTAAAAAAATGGGAATGCCTGTTTCTGAAATGGGTTGTAAAATGCGTTGCGCCTTTCCCAGGCTATAAGCAGTAAGCACCGCCGTTTTACCTTCACTATTTAATTGATTGATCCATTGTTGCATGTCAGCATAAATTTCATGCTGCGGCTTCCATGTGTAAATGGGTAAACCAAATGTACTTTCGGTAATAAATGTATTGCAAGGCACAACTTCAAACTGGCCGCTTAATCCATCATTCTCACATTTATAATCACCGCTTACTACCCAAACCTCACCCTGGTATTCAACCCTGACTTGCGATGAACCAATGATATGTCCTGCTGGATGAAGCGAAACTTTTACACCATTCATTATGACCGGTTCATTCCAATCAACAGGTTGATAATGATTGGGACCTAATCGTAATTGAAGTATGGGTAATGTATAATGATGACAGAGGTAGTTTTTATTTCCCCATCGTGCATGATCGCTATGACCATGTGTAATTACTGCACGATCAACAGGGCGCCATGGATCAATATAAAATCCTCCTTGTGGACAATACAATCCTCTATCGGTAAATTGGATCAGCGCCATTCAACAATTGTTTAACTATCGTTCAACAATTGTTTAACCATTGTTGAACAGTTGTTTTATCATCCATTAAAACGCTCATAGCGAGCCCGTATAAAATTAAATAGTCCATAACAGCAGAGGCCCAGTCCAACAGCTCCTAGCAAGTAACTGCCATAGGATGCAGTTGCCAGGAATTGGAATGCATCTTCCGTATCGCCGGCTTTTGATGCGTTAGCTTCCAGGGCTGCTTTTACAAAAAGCCAACCGATGATCAACCATACAATTCCCCTGGCCACATACCCGATTTTGCCTGCAGCCATCATGTATTTACGCCCATTGGATGGAACGGCTTTATTTACATGTTTTTTGTATTTTTCTGACAAACCATAATAAACCTGGTAAATACCAACGCCAACAAATATCAGTGCAACGATTCCAGCCAGTATTTGCCCAAAAGGTTGTGATAAAAGCTCTTTAGCCATTCCTTCATTTTGACTGTCACCGGAGCTGTTGGATGAAAAAAATAACATCCGCACCACCAATACTGTTAATGAGCCATAAACCAAACCACTGAATAAATACCTTCCACGCACGGCTAAAGCTTTGGCATCTTTTCCTTTATGTTCTGTATCCTTAAATGCCTGGATAAAGCGCCAGATAGCATAACTCGCCAATCCCAAGGCTACAAGACCAAGAAGAATTTGTCCGCCGGTTTGTTCCTGGATGAAACTAAAAACGCCGCGTTTATCGGTGCTGCCCGGTGATTGACCGCCTAAATGAAATGCAGCCATAAAGGCAAATATGCCAAGGAGTAAATAAACGATTCCCTTGGCTACCAGGCCAACTTTGGCAAATGATGAAACTTCCGGGGTTGATTTTAATGATACATCCATGGTTTGGTAACTAAAATTAATATGCCAATGGTGGGGAGAAAGTTGATTCGTTGATGAGTTGATAGGTGGTCGGGATTTTGGAATTGGGAATTGGGGAATTGGGATGAAGGATGAGGGTTCAGGAAATAGAGATTTGGAATTCGGAATTGGGGTTAAAGATGGATGATCATCTTGTCTGCAACAAAACCACTAAACTATCTAAACCTTTAAACTCCAAACAATCACTTGCCAATTGCATTCATCAAATTATCCAGGTAAGCTTCGCTTACCGGGATTTTAGTTTTATTGATGGAGACCTGCTGTTTTTCAACTTTGTCAATTTTATTGATCGCCACCAGGAAGGAGCGGTGGATCCGAACAAACTTTCCGGAGGGTAATAAATTAATAGCTTCTACAAATGTGCTCCTGGAAAGAATATTTTTATCTTTTAAAACAAAGGTTACATAATTACCTGTGGCCTCCAGGTAAAGGACATCTTCAAACATGACCTTAACCTGCTCATACCCGGTTTTAATGTATATATGATCTGATGTTTCGGCCTGGTTTCTGAAATTATATAATTCATAAGCCTTGTTACATCCTTTTAAAAACCTGGACAAAGAAAATGGTTTTAGTAAATAATCAATGGCATCCATCTCGAAACTTGTAACAGCATGTTCTGAATATGCAGTAGTAAAAATTAATAATGGTTTTTTGCTTAAGCTGTTGAAGAATTCAATACCCGATATATCCGGCATCTTGATATCAAGAAAAATCAAATCAATATTTTCTTTTTGCAGATATTCCATTGCTGCAAAAGCATCCGTAAAAACTGTCCGCAGATCAAGAAAAGGAACCTTAGAAGCATGTGATTTGATTATTTCAAGAGCGATTGGTTCATCATCAATGGCAATTGCTTTCATGTTTCAAATTGAATGACAAAATAATCAATTAAGATAATTCAATTGTAAGGTGTACAAAAAAGTCTTTTGAAGTTTCGCGAATGACAAGTTCATGTTTTGATCTATATAAAAGTTGCAATCTTTGTCTAACATTATTTAAACCGATACCACTCTTATTTTTTTCGGGATCCTTTTCCTGCTTAACATGTTTGCTGTTGAATACATCGAAATATAAAGTTTTGCCCTTTACTTCCAGCGATATTTTGATATGGGAAGGTTCTCTTAAACTGATGCCATGCTTAAATGCATTTTCAACAAAAGGGATCAAAAGCATAGGGGAAATGGTAACGCCATTTACGGATTGTTCAATGGCGGCATCAATTTTTACGATGGGATTTGTATCTGTACGCAACTTTTGCAGGTCGATATAATTATTCAGGTAATCTATTTCACGCACAAGGGAAATTTTTTCCTGCATATTTTCCTGTAACATGAATCGCATCATGTCGCCCAATTTTTCAATGCCTTCACTGGTGCGTTCCGCTTTTTCCTGGATGGCCGTTCCATAAATGGTATTCAGTGCATTGAATAAAAAGTGTGGATTTATTTGAGAACGCAGAAAGTCGAAACTTGCATTGGATTGACCTAATTCTTTTTTCAATGCATAAATTTCTTCATTCCCTTTTAAATGCCGTTTAAAGATTATCCATGAAACAGGAACCGTGATCAATAATTGAAAAGCGGCATTTAGGAAAAGAACAACTGTTGCAAAATCTTCATGATTTGTTATTAAAAAAATTATAATAAAGAGTGGGAAACCGCTAATAACCAGGATTGCTACCGGTTTCCAGATATAAGAGAGAAATGGTTTTTTATTATGTAAAGATTTTGGAATGAGGGAATGAAATGAATACCAATAAAGCATTAAACCAAAGGGGATGATAACGACCCAGGCTCCTATTAATTGCCTTTCAGCATTGCCTGCCGCTAAAATGAACAGACCGATCATCCATACTACAAAAACAACCAATCCGCCGGGCGTGATAAATTTAAACTTCGACCTGATTTGTTCTATGTTGGATAAAAGGTATAAGCCAAATTGTTTAATAACAGTGTAAAAGGAGAAAAGAAATAATAACTGCAACGCATACAAAAAATTATTACGGATGATATTATTATGCACTATCCCATCATAAGTGCTTACACCCATCATGTATTTTAAGTGTGTATTAATAAATCCAAATAAAAAGCCACTAATTCCAAAAATTAGAATGGCCAAAATGATATTCAGCAGCAAATCATTTTTCCTTAAAAGCTTTGGAACAATTACAAAACTTAATATTAAAAACCCCGCGTAAAAAATAATATAGCGGCAAAGCCTCGATACAAAATAATAATTAACCCGTTTGCGCTGGAATTCGGAAGATCCATCTACAGCTATCCAATCGTTGCTGAGTACGGCCTGCACCAGGAAAAAAATTGCAAATACAAAGATGGTTGTTGCTGCCCAGAATTCTATCCGCCTGATATTGGCAGGATTGCTTATGTATTCTTTCATGTGTGAATATTTAATGCTTTATGGTCACATGTAATCGCCAGAATTTTTATCTGCTTTGAGTTACTTATTGGGCAATGATAATTTATAACCTGTTCGAAATTCAGACAATGTGATGAAACTATAAAGTTGTGTGACGAATTCCTGTTATTCAATGATTTTTTGCTATGGCGAAGGTTTGATGCATAAGTATTTGCTAAAAATTTACTGCATTTTGTTCCAGTGTAAAAATTATATCACATCATTCTTGCATTTCATCACATTCAATTAAAGTAAAAATAAATGTTGATTAACCTTGCTCCTGATCATTAAAAATCAAAAAATAAGGTTATGAGAAATCTGGCACTAATGACACTTCTACTTTTATTCATCGTTCTTTATTCTTCGGTGTCCAGGATCTTTAATTCTAAAGATTGTAATAACAGGTCCGTTGAAATCGTGAGCGAGAAAAGAAATGAGGAGTTATTTGAGCGATGTCTTGATTTGGAATCAATGGTTCAAATGGGACAAAGCTGCTTGCCATGTAGTTATGCTTTTTCATTAAAACAAAGGATACCGGCGTATAGGATTTCATTCTATTTACTAAAACAAAGATGCCTTTCCACGCATTTAAATTCAGTGGAGAAAAATGAATACACACAGCCTGATTTACTTGAATTGCATAATACGAAAGAAATAACGATTGGTTATTTTTTAATGCTTTAATACGTTTTTTGTTAACGTATAATATTACAGAAGAATGTGGGTTAGAAGAAAAGCTGGAAGTAAGAAAAAAATTCTCAAATTTTCAAATTACCTCATTTTCAAATTGAACTACAGCACTTCTTTGATATTGCCATCCTGGAGTTTTACAAAATACAATCTCTTGTTTTCAAAATAGTCAAGTGTCATGTTTTCGCGGTTCAGAAAAACAGGTTGTATGTCAAACTGTGTAAAAAGATTATTTTCTGCAACCCCGAAATTGGAGGCAATGTCTTTTTTATATTTATTCAGCAGGTTTACAAAACGCCAGGTTACTTCAAAGCCACGGAAAACCATGTCACTGGGGCGGGCATACATCATACTTGAAAACTGGTTGCCAATATGATCTATCAGCCCATCATTTTTAGCCTGGTAAAAAGGCGTACTGGTGATGATCTCTAATCCCTGGTATTCTTTTTTATTAAAATCACGGATATTACTCCAGGTAGGCATACCTACAACGGTTACCGGACCCATTTTATTAATTTCTGCCAAACCAGCTGCGAGCTTACGGCCAAAATTTTCATCCAAACTACCAGCTACAACAACATTGTGCATGTTGGTATCAATATGTGGAATCAAGTGACCTAAGGTAAAATTAACCGGCAGATCAACATATTCTAAATTAAGCGGTTTGGAAGATGAGTATTTTCCAAATTCATCAAAATATCTTTTGATCAGATCTTCCATTTGCCCTTTTTTCCTGAAAACCACAATGGGCTTGGAAGCATAATGTTTTTGTACAAATTTATAAATGCCTTCTGTTTGGGTTTTAAGTGTTGGATTTAAAATGACAAAATAGGGATTGCCATTCACGGCACCATCATTGGGTAAATTGGCATTTATAAAAGGAACTTTTAAGGTAAGTGCAGCATCTGCAAATGTGCGAATTTCATTGGCGGAAGCATGGGCAATGATCAAACCAATATCTTCATTAGCCAGGCTGTTGATTTGCTGGTTGATTGTTTTTTGTTTCGATTTGGTATCAAAAACAAAAACTTCAAGATCAAGCCCCAGTTCACTTAAGGAATCCAGCGCCATTTTTGCACCCTCATAAAATTCCAACCCGGGATTCAGAAATTTGGGAAAAGTTTTTCCGTATACATAATTGCTGCTCCGGTCGAATGCGGAGTCAAGATATAAAGGAGCAAACAGGGCGACTTTTAATTGATGGTCCGCTTTATTTTCCTGGGCCGATAAAAAATGGGGATGCAAAAACAACAATACTAAACCCGCAAACAAAAAATATTTTTTCATTCTTATTTTTATTTTATTCATAGCGGGAAGGATGATTATTCCCATTCTATGGTGGCAGGCGGTTTACTGCTTATATCGTAAACAACCCGGTTAATTCCTTTTACATTATTAATGATCTCACTACTTACATGGGCCAGGAAATCGTATGGAAGGTGCGCCCAATCGGCGGTCATTCCATCCACACTGGTTACCGCTCTGAGGGCAACGGTGAACTCATAAGTCCTTTCATCGCCCATAACACCTACACTTTTAACTGGTAACAAGATTGCCCCGGCCTGCCAAACCGTTGCATAGAGTTTGTGATCTTTTAAAGCTTTCACATAAATATGATCGGCTTGTTGCAATAACTGTACCTTTTCCGGGGTGATTTCACCCAAAATCCGTATAGCCAACCCAGGCCCGGGAAAAGGATGACGTTCAATCATATCTGGCGGTAAACCTAATTCCCGGCCAACTTTGCGTACTTCATCTTTAAAAAGTGATCGCAATGGTTCTACCAGTTGTAAATGCAGGTGTTCGGGTAATCCACCTACATTGTGATGAGATTTTATAGTTACAGAAGGTCCATGAACGCTGATACTTTCAATTACATCGGGATAAATAGTGCCTTGTCCCAAAAAATCTATATCCTTTAATTGTTTGGCCTCATCCTGGAATACATCTATAAATAATCCGCCAATGATCTTTCTTTTTTCTTCAGGATCTGATTTGCCCTTTAATGCATCATAAAAAATATTTTTTGCATCAATGCCTTTAACATTCAGTCCTAATTCTTTATAGGTTGCCAGTACAGATTCAAATTCATCTTTTCTCAGCACACCATTATCAACAAAAATTCCAAACAGCCTGTCGCCAATGGCCCGGTGAATCAGCGTTGCTGCTACAGTTGAATCAACTCCGCCACTTAATGCCATAATTACTTTACGGTTACCGATCTGGGTTTTCAATCCTTCAACCGTGTCCGTAATAAAATGTTTTGGCGTCCAGTCCTGCGAGCATTTACAGATATTAACCAAAAAATTGTTCAGCAATTTTTTTCCTTCAATGGTATGGTAAACTTCCGGGTGAAACTGTATTCCATATAATGGCTGGCCGTTTCCTTTTCTTCTGAAAGCTGCTACAGGTATGTTTTCAGTAGTTGCCAACAGTTCAAAATCTGCAGGCAATTCTTTAATGGTATCACTGTGACTCATCCAAACCTGGCTGGCAGGTGAAATATCTTTTAATAATTCATCAGACTTTTTATGGTGCAAAAGTGCCCGCCCATATTCTCTTTTATTACTTTTTGCCACAATGCCTCCAAATTTTTTGGCAGTCAGTTGTGCTCCATAGCAAATACCTAAAACAGGTAATTGGTTGGCAATTGACTGGATATTAATTGAAGGTGCATTGTCATCATTTACTGAAAACGGAGAGCCCGAAAGGATGATTCCTTTAAGACCAGGTTCAATTTCAAATGATTTG
>JAKFER010000206.1:0-4144 GCA_036675565.1 Chitinophagaceae bacterium | reverse complement strand
GATAACATCTGGTTTTCTGCCGCGAAAACGGGTAACCATATCAATGGCTTGCTTTAGGGTAATTCTGTTATTCATAATTATTGTTTTGGTTATTTAAGTTTCAACAGGTTCAATATGATTACGAAGGTCAGGATTTAATAAAAATCCGGACTACTGTAAAAATACGGTTGCTGATCAGATTATTAAGAAAGAGATTTGATACTCATAACCATTCACAAATAAACCTTGAACATTGGTTAAAGTATCCAACCATTAATTACCTTATCCTGCAAGTATTTCTAAAATCATTATGGTCTTAATTTATTTTAAGCTATAATGATTTTTTTTTGAGATGTATTGCTGTCATCTTAAAGTGCTTTTTAAAATTTTTTTTAAGCTACTGTATTTATACGGTAGTGGATGAGTTTAATTTACCTCACATTTAGCATGCCATCAGAAATGATAACCAAAACAACTGCATGCTCCGCTTCCTCCCGATTTGTTTATTAATAGCTTCTACCACATGGGGGAAGATCACTTTTTCTCAAACAACTGACAGTGCAGCTAACCAGGTAACCATTACTGGTAAATATGTTGAAGCAGTTTCTGAAAAAGTATCTAAGCTACAGTCGAAACTGGATAAAAAAGCAGCCAAAGCGCTTTCAGCATTTCAAAAACAGGAAGAAAGGATTATCCGCAAACTTTCCTTAAAAGATTCCTCCAAAGCTGCTGAACTGGCCAGGAATTCCCGGGAGAAATTTGAAAGCCTGAAGCAGAATCTTGAAAATCCTGGGAAACTAGGGGAATACATTCCATTCCTGGATACCATTAAAACATCACTGAATTTTTTGCAGGTTGGTGGTGCGGAGACGAAAATAAAAGATGCACTTGGTAAAGTCAATGGATTGGAAAACCAGTTGCAGAAAGCTGAAACCATCAAAAGCTTTATTCGTGAACGTAAACAGTTACTAAAAGAGCAACTCGGTAACCTCGGGTTTGCAAAGGAATTAAAAAAACTAAATAAGCAGGCTTATTACTACAGCCAGCAGGTTAATGAATACAAGGAAATATTAAAGGATTCAAAAAAGGCCGAGCGAAAAGCTATTGAGTTATTATCAAAGACGAAACTGTTCCAGGATTTTATGCGAAAGCATTCTCAACTCGCATCTCTTTTCCGCCTTCCGGGTGATCCCAATGATCCGGCTGCGCAAGCCAGCCTCGCGGGTCTGCAGACAAGAGCGCAGGTCAATCAGTTAATCCAGCAGCAAATCGGTTCCGCTCCCGGTGCTATGCAACAGTTCCGGCAAAATGTGCAGGATGCACAAGGACAATTGCAGGAAATAAAAAATAAAATTAACCAGTTTACAGGTGAAGGCAGCATCGGTAGCAGTGATATGGATATGCCCGAAGGATATAAACCAAATGACCAGAAAACAAAATCATTTTTCAAAAGACTGGAACTGGGAACCAATATGCAATCGCAAAAAGCCACGGGCTTTTTCCCGACAACTTCTGATATCGGTTTATCACTCGGATATAAACTAAACGATAAAAGTATTTTGGGTGTGGGTGCCAGTTATAAGGTCGGCTGGGGGACTGGTTTCCGTGATATCGAAATCAGCCACCAGGGCCTTGGCCTTCGCAGTTTTGTGGACATGAAACTCAAAGGATCTTTCTGGATCACCGGGGGTTATGAAATGAATTACCGCAGTGAGTTTCAAAATATTGAAGTGTTGAAAGACATGAATGCCTGGCAACAAAGCGGCCTGGTTGGCTTAAGCAAAGTCGTATCACTGAAAACAAAATTCTTTAAAAAAACCAAGCTGCAGTTGCTCTGGGATTTTATGAGTTACGAGCAAGTGCCCAGATCGCAGCCAGTAGTTTTTAGGGTGGGTTATAATTTTTAAATATCATAAATATGTTTATGAAGCGAATTTGTTTCTGTTTTGCAATGGCGTTTGTGATTCTGTTTATGAATTCAGCAAAAGCTCAATCTGAATACTATTCTACTTTGCATGATGTAATTCCTCCTTCGCCTGATGCAAGTTCAGTCATCAGGCAAAACTTCTCAGATGTTAATTTATATACAGGCAAAGTCAATTATTCATTGCCTATATATACTATTTCCAAAAATGGTTATTCCCATCCTTTAATGCTGAATTATATTGGAGGCGGTGGTATTAAAGTTGAAGAGGCTGCTTCTTCTGTGGGATTGGGATGGAGTTTGCAAGGTTCAGGAATGATTTCAAGGACTATAAAGGGTATTGCAGATGATTATTATGGAGGAAGTTATATAGGTTATATGCATTTGCCTGCGTTTGACACTACAGTTTTAAATTTAAATCATCCACTTTGGTCTCTTTATGAAACAAATTATTCAACCGGAAGATATGACGGACAACCAGACATGTTTAGTTTAAATGCTCCAGGTTTAAGTGGAGAGTTTTATATTAATAAGGCAAAAGAAGTTGTTTGGAATGAAAAAACAGATTTAAAAATCAAATTAATTTTTAATAGTTATGCGTTAACTGGATTTGAGGTGATTAATTTAGCAGGATACACATATTTTTTTGATATCCCTGAATCGGCCAGATCGGTTTCTTTAAATAGCGGGTTCCCGACCGAAAGATTAGATTATGATATTTCTTCCTGGTATTTATCCAAAGTGACAAATAATGTTGGAAAAACAGTTGCACTTTATACATATCAGAGTGGAGAAAATAATATCCTCAAACAATTGAATCGTTCACCTTACTTATATTCAATGTTTGAAACCTTTTCATCTGTAAAAGAAAATACTTATACATATACTTATTATAAAAAGCCAATACTACTCAAGATTGCATTTGGGGATGGTGAAGTTGAATTTAAAATGTCTGCAAATACACGTTATGACCTTGCTGGTGACCGTTACTTAGACTCAATAATTGTAAAAAATTATCTAGGAGAAGTCATAAAAAAATTCCATTTTAATTATTCCTATTTTAATTCCAATGGAATAATACAGGAAGGACAAGGTCAATATTATGCTGATGGTGATCCAACCAAACGTTTGAAATTGGATAGTGTTCAATTTATTTCTACAGATGGATTGACCCAAACTTATGGATTTGAATATAACATTAGTGAGTTTTTGCCAGATAAGCTTGTTTCTTATGCTATGGATCATTGGGGATATTATAATGGTGAATCTGCGAATATTACATGGGAAGCTAAAAATAGAATAAAGGCAATTAAGGTAAATCTTGGAATTGGGTTTGACACGAGTTTTCATGAATTCGGTTCATCAAATCGTGAACCAAATATACAGTATGCTAGAGCAGCAATACTACAACAAGTTAAATTACCCACAGGTGGCACAATGCTTTTTGATTATGAAGGTCATACGAGCAATGACCAAAAATTAAAAAATGCACTTTCATATCAAACAGAAGCTTTTCCAATTGATCAAACAACTAAATATTTTCACGTTGATCTGATTAATCAGCCATTTGGTTATGTTCAGGTTAAGGCTTTGGTTGAATCTGGCTTTAATATATCATTTTTTATTCGGGACAGTTTAAATAGCAGACCTCCAATTGTAGATACTCTTTATGATGGTTTGCCAAAGACTTTTATTTTGGAACCTGGAACATATTACATACAAGCCAAACTAAATGGAAGTCATTCTGATCCTTCTTATCATTATGGACCAATATTGCGAATCGAGAAAGAAACATTTCTACTAAACAAATTAGTTGGTGGTGTTAGAATAAAAAAAATTACACTGAATGATTCATTAACAAACATAAATAATATTAGAAACTACTACTACAATGAGATAGGAGCATTAGATAATAGCTCTCCTTCGACAGGAGAAGTAGCTAGTATTCCTCAATATGGAATTAAAAATATTGAAATATTTAGTGAAACATATGTGCCTGATTACTTTAGTGGCTATCATATTGTGCCCAATGGCTATTTACGACAAATCAGTTCAGCATTTCCATTGGCAACCACAAGTGGCAGTCATGTAGGATATAAAAAAGTTTCAGTAATTGATGGTGATCAGTTAAAAACGGAATATCAATTTACTTCATTCTCTGATTTTCCGGAATTTAAAGATGGCTACAGAATTATAGCGTTAACTGGTGATGCAGAAATATTAGTTGATGGTGAATTGCAC
>JAKFER010000215.1:0-24832 GCA_036675565.1 Chitinophagaceae bacterium | reverse complement strand
ACCATTTTCAAATTTTCAAATTAGCTAATTGTCAAATTGTCTTATTGAATTCTTACCAATTAATTTTCCGGCTGAAGTGCATGACGATGGCCAAAGCAATAAACAATCCAACACTGCCTAATAAAAGCGCATAATCCTGGAGTTGAAGTATCGTAAATACATAACCGTAAATAATAACCAGTACAAAAGCCAGCAGGGAAGAAAGTTTACCGGATTGCAATAATCCCTTTACAAACCAACCGATCAATACAATGGTTGCAATGCCGGCAATGGCATATGCAGCATTAAAATTGATGTACTCAGAGAACGACAACAACAAAGTATAAAACAGGATCAGCGCCAAACCAATCAGGGCATATTGAAATGGATGGACCGCTTTTTTGTTAACTGTTTCTATCAAAAAAAATGCGGCAAAAGTAAGCAGGATGCAAAGCACCGCATATTTTACGGAGCGCAATGTTTTTTGATAGGATGTTACCGGGATAAAAAGTCCTACCCCAAATGATGCTTGTCCCTCGTCAAAGCTTGTTGAATGTTTCCAGGCTTGCGGAAATTTCCTTTTGTGTGAAAGACTTTTCCATTTGGCTGTAAACCCAGTATCTGATACAGAAGACGTTTCGGGTAATTGCCCGCCACTAAAACTTGGATCGGGCCATGCAGATTCCATACTCACAACTGTTTCCTTACCTACAGGTGTAAACGATAATTCTTCGCTGCCATTCAATGATATGTCAGAAGAAAATTGAAAAGTTGCTGAAGCATCTTCACCTGATATTTTAATAGGTGCCGTAAATGCATTTTTGAGAAACCCTTCACCAGCTGCGCCAGGTGACAGAATAATATTCGAACCATTCCAGTTCAATTGAAGTTCGTTTTTCAAACCACGTGAATCGGAAATATTCATGGCTATAAAAGCTTTTTCCCAAAGCATATCCGCTTTGGTCAGACCAATTGATTGTAAAGGCAAGGCAGAAAAACTTCCTGTCATTTTGTTTTCAGATGTAAATAACATGACTTCATAAATACCGCGATATCTTTTTTCAGGTTGTACGGATGATTGGTATTGTAATTTGTCCGGCAGAAAATAAGCCTGTTTTTCAATAGTAATGGGTTCTTTCTTTTGGTTAATAATAACTTCTTTGTAGGGTACAATTAAAAACGGACCAGATATATTCTGCGGACCTGCCCATTTACTGCTTACTTCAGTTACTGCTTCCTGTTGGCGCATTTGTCTTTCTTCAATCAGGTTTTGAACAAACATGGCAGGTATCATAAGCAGTAACACGAGACCACCGATGATCAAAGCTTTAATTAAAATTTTTCCTGTTTGAATTGATTTGGTAATAACGGAATCCATATGTGTGTTGGTTTGATTTGGTGAATGAAAAATTATCAAAAAAGTACTTTGTATTACAAAGTAAGATGACAAAAAAAATTATTTTACGCCCCTGATCATTGCCTCCAATGCGGCTATATGTTCTTTGAATGCCTTTTCGCCTGCCCTGGTAATTGAATAGGTAGTATTGGTTTTTCTGCCAATAAAACCTTTATACACTTTTATATATCCATTATCTTCCAGGTTTACCAGGTGCGTAGCAAGGTTACCATCCGTGACCTCCAGCATTTGTTTCAGGTCATTGAAACTCACTTCCTCGTTTATCATGAGGGTGCTCATTACACCGAGGCGTATCCTGCTTTCAAAAACTTTATTTAAGCCATTTATGGGATTCTTCATTTTCCTGTTTAATCAATGATCAAAAACTACTTTTCATATTTAATCCACATGATAATGCCATACACGATATGCAAAACACCAAAACCAAATGCCCAAAAGTATAATCCATATCCAATAAACTGCATATTGATAAGACCGAGGATGATCTGGCATATACCCAAATATCGCACAGCATTCAATGTAAACTTACTGGCATTAACCAATGCCAAACCATAAAATATAAGACAGGCAGGCGCCACATATATCCATGTATTATTTTGTAACATAGACAGGATAAAAAGACCCCCAACAACCAATGGAAGCAGCATATTGATCAACAATTTTTTAGAAGCCGGATCCCAGAGCGGCAGGTTGTCCCTTTTCGCTTTACGCCAGGTAAAAAAATATGCCGCCGTTAAAGAAAAAACCAGCACCACTGCGGCCAGCAACATGAGACTGCTTTTTAATTGAGAGAATTCACTTCCATCATAGGACCCGCGGCCATCATAATTTACATAGTATTCTGCGATCCAATCATAGGCAATAAAGGCACCCACCAGTGCAAAAAGTCCGGCAGCAATGCCACTTAACCCACTAAGTGAAATAAAACGGCTTGATCGTTCCATGATCCGTTTAATATCCTGCAAGGTTTCTAACTCATGATTTCTATCATTCATAAAAAAGCACTTTGAATTACAAAGTACGCATTGGATTCGCACAAATCAAAATATTTATCCACGAAAAACAAAAAAATATTTCAACTGCATTATCTTTCAACCTAAAAATATTTGCATGGCATCACAGTATATTTTAGCACTTGACCAGGGAACCACGAGCAGCCGCAGTATGTTATTCGATGAAAAAGGAAGTATTATTGCCGTTGCGCAAAAAGAATTTACACAAATATTTCCTAAACCAGGATGGGTAGAACATGATGCTGAAGAGATCTGGTCGAGCCAGTTTGGAACCATGGCTGAAGTTTCTGCAAAGGCTAAAATCAATATGTCGCAAATTGCAGCCATTGGCATTACCAATCAACGCGAAACAACCCTGGTTTGGGATCGCGAAACGGGCAAACCGGTTTATAACGCTATTGTATGGCAGGACAGGCGTACATCTGATTACTGTGAATCATTAAAAAAACAAGGCCTGCTCGAAACGATTCGAAGTAAAACAGGACTGATTATCGATTCATATTTTTCAGCTACAAAATTAAAATGGATACTGGAAAATGTTGATGGCTTACAGGCACGTGCAGAAAAAGGTGAACTGGCTTTTGGAACTATCGATAGCTGGCTGGTATGGAATTTAACCAGTGGAAATTTGCACATCACGGATGTTACCAATGCATCCCGCACCATGTTATATAATATTCATTCCGGGGATTGGGATCCCGAATTACTTAAACTTTTCAATATTCCTGTTTCTTTATTACCATCCGTAAAATCTTCCAGTGAAGTTTATGGTGTTACAGGCAACATCATTCCAAATTCACAGATACCCATAGCCGGAATTGCCGGTGACCAGCAAGCCGCGTTATTCGGACAACTTTGCATACAACCCGGCATGGTAAAAAATACTTATGGCACCGGGTGCTTTATGTTGATGAATACCGGGGACAAAGCCATTGCATCTACAAACAACCTCGTAACTACGATAGCATGGAAGATAGACGGCAAAGTAACTTATGCGCTTGAAGGAGGTGTATTTATTGCAGGTGCCGTGGTACAATGGTTAAGAGATGGATTAAACATCATCAATCATTCGCATGAAGTAGAGGCCCTCGCAAAAAGCGTAGAAGATACAGGTGGTGTTTTTCTTGTTCCTGCTTTTGCCGGTTTAGGTGCACCTCACTGGCAGCAACATGCACGGGGCACTGTTTTCGGCATTACCCGCGGAACATCCAAAGCCCATATTGCCAGGGCAGCCATTGAAAGCATCGCCTTTCAAACAATGGATGTATTAAAAGCTATGGAAGCCGATTCAGGCATCAGTATAAAAGAACTCAGGGTTGATGGCGGAGCAACTGTTAACAACCAATTGATGCAATTTCAAAGTGATGTGTTGAATGCAGATGTGATCAGGCCAGGTATAACAGAAACCACTGCAATGGGTGCGGCTTATCTTGCAGGACTGGCGGTGGGCTACTGGAAAAATATTTCTGAGATAGAGCAGCTCTGGCAAATGGAAAAAACCTTTACGCCATCTATGGATGATGATAAAAAGAATGAACTGGTTAAGGGATGGAACAGGGCCATTAAAGCAAGCATTGCCTGGGCAGAGGAGCATGAAGCTGATTAATTACAACATACGACAACTAACAATCACAAACAACCGTATTTATTGAATTCAAAAACCATAACTAATGAACTATTTTTTGGGAGAATTTATTGGAACTGCTATTCTTATCCTGTTGGGAAATGGTGTTGTAGCCAATGTATTACTTAATAAATCAAAAGGCCAGAATAGCGGTTGGATAGTGATCGTATTTGGCTGGAGTATGGCTGTATTTGTGGGTGTGTATATGAGTGCTGCTGCCAGTGGTGCACATATTAATCCTGCCGTGACTTTAGCCTTTGCCTGGCTGGGAAAAATTACCTGGGATTTGGTACCTGCATATATAGCTGCCCAGGTACTGGGTGCAATGACCGGTCAATTATTTGTTTATATCGCTTACCGCCCACATTATACTGCTACAGAAAACGTCGATTTGAAGATGGCCACATTTTGTACGAGCCCTGCTATTCGTAGTCCTTTCAACAATTTGTTTACGGAGATCATCGGTACATTCATTTTAATACTGGGTGTTTTATTTATTGCTTCCCCGCAAAGTTCATTAGGTGCATTGGATGCGCTTCCTGTTGCTTTATTGGTATTGGGCATTGGTTTATCATTAGGCGGCCCTACGGGATATGCAATCAATCCTGCCCGTGATCTCGGTCCACGCATTATGCATTTTCTTTTACCCATGAAAAATAAAAGAGACAGTGACTGGAGTTATGCATGGATACCCATTGTGGGCCCGGTAATAGGTGCTATTGCAGCAGCTTTAGTTTTCGAATTGTTTTAAGTAATACTCGAAGAACAGATCAACCTGCGATTCATCAAATTCCTGGCCCCAATATAAACCGGTGTACTTATTATCTGTATCCAGGTTCTTTTTATTGGTTGAATAATTACCGGCGATACCCAGGTAAACGGATTGATTGAATTCAACCCTGAACAGGAAAAATTTAGATTTATTTCGACCCTTACCAATTATTTTCTCTTTAATAAATTCAATATTAACAGGGTATTCTTCATCATAGGCATATATAAACACATCACTCTTTGCTAATTCAATTTGCGAGAGAAATTTCTTTGGGAATAATGTCAATTGTTCGACTTGTTTTAAGCCCAGGTAAAATCTGCTCCGGTATTCATGACTCGCCGCTATTTTATTTAGTTCTTCTTCACTAACTTTTTTATCTGTATTAATCAAGGCAAGTGCAGCTTGCATTTTTAATCCCAGGTCTTCAACAGATAAAAACTCGTTTAGTAATAATAAAGATTCCTTGGTATCCAGAACACCTAAAATTTTCACCAGGTCATAATACATTCCTGCGGATTCATTTATTTCGTTTTCTCCATCTTCAAAAACATTTTTTGCCTGTGCAATAAATAGCTGTTCAAATGGCAATAAGGCTTCTCTGTTAATTAAGTTGCTGTCCACCATTGTACCAGCCAGGTAAGTGACCATTCTTAATAAACCCGGGTCATTGGCGGCATGGAGTATGTCTGGAAATAATGTTGCAGATAATTCCAGGGAATCATACAAGCTATTACGCAGGTAATAAATATTATTTATCCTCGGAGGCTGTTTAGAAATAATTTGCTTTAACAGGGAGAATGATTCTGTGGTAGCAGTTTCCATTAAAAGCCCCAGTAACCATGGCTTTAATATTTCCTGCTTCGGGGCAAGTGAAGAATAGTTTTGTTTTATGAATGAGATAAATGTTTTTGCAGTGTCAACTTGCAGAATAATATCTTTCAGGTAGGCGGAAGTGGAATTACCCGGAGAATAAGAGGAATCAAAATCCGGGTAAACTCGTAACAAGGCATTTAATAATAATGGCAGATCCTTCTGTTCAAATGACACTTCATTTAAAGTTGCAGAAGCTTTTGAAAAAGTCATTGTATCTTCTGATGCCAGGTCCGATATTAAGAGCCGTGCTTTATTTGTAAAGATGGTTGATATATGGTGAGGGTTTCCGGTAGGTTTAAATTCATCAAATGCTTTTTTATAGTTTTCATCTTCAAAATTTTCGGCAGGTAAATAGGCATAAATAGCATACACTGTATCTGCATGCAGTATGTACCGGGTTCTTTCACTATTTATATGACCCTTTTTTAGTGTTTCATATTCTACACCTGGGAAACCATGCACGGTAAAAAACTTTTTATAAACTATGGAGTCTGAATAATCCTTATATTTTTCAATCTCGTAATTAAAAAAAGTGGTATCATCTTTAGCCCAGAAATAGGGAGATAAAACACGGCGGTCAAGCTGGAATGTAACCGGTGCTGATGCATCGTAAGAATTAAATTGATAAAAATCGGTCGCATTAACCACAGGCGCCTCATCTTCCTCATCTTCATCAACAGGCAAGGGTTCAACCTGCGAAGGCAACCAGCCCATAAAACTTTCGTCTGGTGAAAGCCTGTACTCCCAGTCCCCAATTTTATACCCGGTCAATTTAAACGACTCCAGGAAATGATCTGCCCTTCTTTTCCCCTCTTCATTTTCTTTTGTAAAAACAATTAACAAATAAGATCGATTACCCTTATAAAAATGATAAGCATTCAACAATCCGTCCGCATTATTAATTTGAACCCTGGAAGTTGTATGTATAGCTGGCATGCCTTTAAATACGATTGTTTCATTTAAAAGCAATTCGCCCTTCATACTTTCTGCATATTGATCGGCAAATTCCTGTAATCCGCTAACATCTCCCTGGACAAAGTATCCTGGTTTTATATCATTTACCTGGATCGCATATTCTTCACCTGTATTTCGATCAACGCAATCATAAATAGTTTTGTAGAAATGTTCTTCCGGATCCTCAGGTTCTTTTTTAGTAATGGGTTTCAATGGAAAATCTATACTGAAAGCATGATCAGGATATTGATAGGATTTAAATGCAAACTCCACGGGCTTTTTTTGGAGATTTAAATCCAATGAATTAATAAAATATTCTGAATCAGTACTTTTCAATAGCTTTTCCAGGGGTGACATAACCATTATCATCACTATACCAGCCGGATGAATAAATACCTGCAACCGTGCATACTGGCTATCTTGCCTGTAAAAAATCTCACGTCCTTTTAATGCTTGCTTTTCTATGTCATGGCTCTTGATTACTTCACCTTTAATTGTATAGCGTTTACCCATCTCATTTAAAACCGAATCAGCCAACATTTCAAGCCCCGGAGCATGCAGGGAAGCTGAAAAATAATAATGACTGGTAACAATATCACCATACAATTTCATGGTAACATTATCATTTGGTACTGCCTGCGGTAACCCTGGCATCCGAACTGTATAAAAACTATCCTCATCTGCGATCAAAGGCCACGATATCTCCGTTTTTTTAAAAGGATATTCCTGTGCATGAATCTTCTTTGATGAAAAAACCGGTTCAACTTTAAATCCGCGTTTTTTCAGCAAATCTATCAATCCGGATTCACCGGGTAAATGTGCAGCACCCACTAAAAAGAAATTATTTCTTACCCTGGCCATGCTATCCATTCGATTAGCCATTTTGATATTCCTTTTTATTAAAACGACATCCTTTGTATCACCTAGATAATTATTATTTACAATTCTATCCAGTTCATCAAGATCTTGGCGCAAATAAATTTTCTTCATTTTTTCAAGAAAATAATCATTGTTGCTTTCGTTATTAAGAATGGCAGTAATCTCTTCGGCTGTAAGTGATTCTTCTAAAGCTCCAAGTTGGTCACTCACATCTTCTATACCACCGACCCACTTGCCCATCTCCCTCGCCTTTCCATATAAGAACCCATCCATGAATGCATTCATTTTGTCATCACCACTAAACAACTCGCTTTGGCGCCATGCATCCCGGTAATCAATGATATTTTTTACAGTTACCACACTCGCCTTCTTCCCGAATAATTCCTCGATTCGCTGTTCATGTTTATTCATTTCAGCTTTTGACAAAATACCGGAAATCAATTGCTGGTTTTGATTTCCTAAAAACATAGTTGCAGCCATCATTGAATCCGGGTTCACTTCAATAGCAAAACCTTTAGATTTTTCAATGGCAGCATAAACAGAATCACCAAAATTGAAAAGTTGCTTATCGGTTAAATGAAATGAACCATACAGAAAGGAAGGTTGGGAAAGTCCATTGCCACTTATTCTCCAAAGTAAAGTTTTAGGCGTTGCATTTTTTTGGGAGAATGCTATATTGCCAACTAAAATAAAAAAGATTAAAAAGGCAGAAAGTGATTTAAGCAGTTGTTTCATAGAAAAAAAATTCTGCCCCAAGAATACTCAATAAAATGCGGGTTTACAAGCTCAAAGTCAATTTATTTGAGCAGCATATTTTTCTACAGCATCCAAAATAATATCGCAGGCTTTATGTATTTCTGCTTCTGTAATATTCAATGGCGGAGATATGCGCATAGAATCTGCAGCAAATAAAAACCAATCGGTTAATAATCCATTTTCAATACAGGTATCAATGATGGTTTTGTTGGTTTCAAAAGAATCAAATTGTAATGACAACCACAAACCTGCAGCAGAAACTTTTTGTATAACAGGATGGTGTAACCGCGATAGAAAAAGCTGTTCTTTAGCCGGAATGCCTTCTATCAACTTTTCATCCAATAAAGCCTGCATCGCTGCCATACCCGCCACGCAACTAACCGGGTGACCACCAAAGGTTGTGATATGACCCAATACGGGTGCATCTGTAAACGCATTCATAACCTGGAAGTCTGCTATAAAAGCGCCCAATGGCATACCGCCACCCAGGGCTTTTCCCAGCAACAATATATCCGGCACCACGTTAAATTTTTCGAATCCCCATAATGTTCCGGTTCGTCCAAACCCGGTTTGAATTTCATCCAGGATCAAGAATGTTCCTGTCTGCGTACATCTTTCACGGATCACCTGCATCCATTCTATTGAAGGTTTAATGATACCTGCTTCTGCCTGCACGGTTTCTAAAATTATGCAAGCTGTTTCTTCAGTTATATGATTGATAACATCAAAATCATTATAATCTAAATGCAAAATTCCCGGTAATAATGGCCTGAATGCATTGCGCCAGTATTCACTACCAATAATACTTAAAGCACCCTGCGTTGATCCATGATAACTGTTTTTGAAAGCGATGATCTCCCGGCGACCGGTATATTTTTTTGCCAGCTTCATGGCGCCTTCCACTGCTTCAGCACCGGAATTGGTAAAATAAACGCAGTTGAGATCAGGGGGCAGATGGCTGGTCAGTAACTGTGCATATTGTGTTTGTGGCGATTGTACAAATTCGCCATACACCATAACATGTAAATAATGCTCCAACTGTTTTTGAATGGCAGCTATCACTTTTGGATGCCGGTGACCGATATTGGCCACACTAATACCGCCAATAATGTCAATATATTTTTTTCTATTTATATCTTCCAGGTAAATGCCTTCCGCTTTTACAATTTCCAAAGCCAATGGTGCAGTTGATGTCTGGGCCACATGTTTTAAAAATATCTCCCGTTGATTCATGCAACAAAGATGCTGCAAAGTTTTTAGGTAAATTGCGGTGTTAACCCGCTTCTTAAAATCATAAAAAATTAAAAAGTTATGCCTGTAATATTACCGGTTGAAGGGAAAATGCCGAAATGGGGGAATGATTGTTTTATTGCACCTAATGCAACTATTGTGGGCGATGTGGAAATGGGTGATGGCTGCAGTATCTGGTTTAATGCAGTGGTAAGGGGCGATGTAAACAGCATCAGGATCGGTAATAAGGTAAACATCCAGGACGGTGCAGTGATCCATTGCACTTTTGAACGCAGTAAAACGGTAATTGGCAATAATGTTTCCATTGGTCATAATGCGGTTATTCATGGCTGTACGTTAAATGATAATGTACTGGTGGGTATGGGAGCCATTATAATGGACCAGGCCATTGTGGAAAGCAATACGATCATAGCCGCGGGGGCAGTCATTTTAGCGGGAACCACCTGCCGGGCCGGGAGTATTTATGCTGGCGTGCCGGCTAAAAAAGTAAAAGATATCAGCCCGGAAATGATCAGCGGGGAAATTGACCGCATCGCCAATAATTACCTAAAATATGCCGCATGGTTTAAAGATGTGGAATAATTTTATTAAACTTACTCTTACAATTAAAGAATTAAATAAACGTTTACCCTTAAAGTTTGCATTTGATGAAAAATTTTCGTTTTTTAGTAGTAGCTGGAATGTGTGCTTATTTACTTTCTTCCTGCAGTTTATTTAAACGTGGCCAGGGATGTCCTACAAACGGCAAAAATGTAGGCGCGGAACAATTGATGAGTGGTGATCCCAAAGCCGAAAAAGCAGCAAGAAAAGCAAAGAAATTCCGCTCTTAAAATACCCGCTGCATGCAGCGAATAAACCCGGAACCCTGTCTTTTTTGTACACTGAAAACGTAACATATGAGCCTCACCCTACGAACCACCCTTGGCTGCACCGAAGCCGTTATTGATGATGACGGCGGACTGAACCGGTTTTATCAAATTGCATCCGTTTTAAGCGATGGCCTCGACATCGCATTTATCAATAAAGAAGATGATTTTGATACCATTGACTGGAATTTTAAATTCCAGGGTCACCTGATTACTCTGCATTATAATATTTACACCGGCATTTCTCTTTTTCCAACGCTTACAAAAAATGCGGTTAAAAAAGCAAACACTGCGGTAGTCGATGTAGCAAATGCCCTCCACAATTTATTGATGAATACCGACCGGCAGCGAATAGCATAATAACATCAATCGTGTAATCTTTATTTGTAAAGTTCTCTTTTGAGGATGGTTATTTTTATGTTGCCGTGCTGTTGAATTTCTATTTAACTTTTCTTGCGTCGCACTCTTCTGCGTTCTGAATACTATTCAGCAGTCGAAAATGTGCACTCTGTCTTGTCCGGAAAAAAGTTGACAGTTTTTTGATCTTATTTTTCTTTGTGTTTCTTTGAGCCTTTGCGCCTTAGTGGCAAGATTAAATATTAGAATTGGCTTGAGTTTTTGAATTTATTAAATGTTGATTGGGATGGAAAAAAGCATTGCCTTTTTATCCGCCACTAAGACGCTAAGACACAAAGAAACACAAAGGGTTACTACGAAAATTTTGATATTCATTGAACAGCGAATGATAAAACTTATTTTCATTTTGAATTGTTCATTGTCAAATTGTCAAATTGTTTTCAATAGCTTTTTTCTTCCAGTGATTGAATGATATTATAGTAGCTCACATACCGATCTTCATGGATCAACCCTTCTGCAACAGCTTCTTTAATTGCACACCCCGGTTCATCCAGGTGAAGACAATTATTGAACTGGCAATTATTTAACCGATCCCGCATTTCAGGATAATAATGAGACACTTCCTGTTTACTGATATCCACCAGGCCAAACTCACGCATGCCGGGCGTATCAATGACCTGGCCGCCAAAGGGCAGATCGAACATTTCAGCAAAAGTGGTTGTATGCTGACCCTTACCACTCCATCCGCTGATTATTTTTGTTTGCAATTGTTTGCCAGGAAATATGGCGTTGATAAAAGATGATTTCCCTACCCCGCTGTGCCCGCTGAGTAAAGTGATCTTGTTTTCCAATAAATGTTTTACTTCATCAATGCCTTCATTTTTTAAAACACTGATCAATATAACGGGATAGCCTACCTGCTCATAAATAGCTTTCAGGTGCTCAAATTGATCCATCTCCTTTTTCCTGTACAAATCCGATTTATTAAAAACAATAATCGGTTTAACATGATAAGCTTCTGATGCCACTAGGAAACGATCCATAAATCCCTGCGATGTGCGTGGTTCACGGAGTGTTGCCAGCAAAAGCGTTTGATCTATATTGGCTGCAATAATATGTTGCTGGTGTTTAAACCTGGGCGACTGGCGGTTAATATAATTATGCCGGTCATTAATTTTAGTGATCACTGCGGTGCGATCATTTTCATTTTCAATGTCAATTAAAACTTCATCACCAACAGCAACCGGGTTGGTTGAAGTTATATCATCCAGTTTCATAACACCCTTTGCCCGGGCATTCCAGAATTTTCCTGATTCATCCTTTACCTGGTACCAGCTACCGGTACTTTTATACACTTTTGCATTCATCTGTAAAAAGTAAAAATTTAAAACTTAAAAGTCAAAAGTATTAATTCCTTCTCATCTGCCATGTAGCCGGTTAAATAAGTTACCGTAGCACAAAATCAAACTTGTGTTTACGTAACTTATTAATAACCGAATTTATAGTGCCAACTAATGGAGAAAGAATTTGAAATATTGCAACCTGGAAACTAGTAGTGTATATTAGCGTAATTACCCAAGTTGGTGGCAAAGCTAAGTAAGACACCCCAAAAACAAAGAACAACAAACTGACTTATGAGTTTTTTAAAAAGTATCTTTAAGACAAAAGAAAAGCCTATTCGCACTTATGCTGATTTCTGGAACTGGTTTTGCAAAAAAGAAAAGATCTTCTTCAAAGTGGTAAAGGATCAAGGTAACTTTGAAAAGGATTTCTTCGACAAGCTATCCCCTAAACTCAATGAAATGAAAGAAGGCTACTGGTTTTTGACAGGCATGTTTGACGACAATACTGCCGAACTGGTGATTACAGCTGACGGAACTATCAAAAACATTGTTTTTGTTGAAGAACTTATTGGTGCAGCGCCACAGATTGACGGCTGGAAATTTACTGCTCTTAAACCTGCTTTAGATATCAAAGACGTTTCTATTACAATGGCAGGCAACAAATTCAATGATGAAAACTTAAGCTTCTACTCAAACGACCTTTCAGAATATCCAGATGAAATAGATATAACTGTCATTCACAACGATTTGACTGAAGACAACAAATCTACCATTACAAACGGAGTTTATGTTTTCTTGGACAACTACATTGGTGAATTGGATTTTGCCGTTACTATCGATAATCTACAAATTGCCAGCACAAATGAAGCAGAGAAAGAGCTTATTCCCATTAAAAAGCTCAAAGATTATCTAAAGTGGCGGCAAAAAGAGTTTATTGAAAAGTACGAAGGTGTTAGACATGATACAGAAAATGACAAATATTCCATTATGGAAGCAGAACTAGAAAGCGGAAATAAACTTATCGCTGTTGTCAATACAGACTTGCTGCAATGGAACAGCAAAGCTTCTCATCCTTGGATTTTGTCAGTTAAATTACCCTATGATGGAAGTAGCAACAATGGAATGCCTGATGAAGAAACCTACCAGCTTTTTGACGAAGTAGAGAACAACATCACTGAGGAATTAAAAGATTTTGATTGCTCTTTGAATATTGGCAGGCAAACAGCCAAGAATGTAAGAGAGATTTACTTTGCTTGCAAAGACTTTCGAAAACCTTCAAAAGTTCTATTCGAAGTTCAAAAGGAATACATAGGGCAACTTAAAATTTCCTATGACATCTACAAGGACAAGTATTGGCAGTCTTTTAACCGTTTCAATCCTTTTGCATGACGAAGCCCAGCCACCAACAATGTATTGCTTCAACGTTATAGTCAATTTTAAATGGACATTTTCTTCACTCATAAACATAAGTACACAGTTAACGACACCGTTGACAATGTTCAAGCAAACATCGAAAGCATTACTGATAGACGATGGTACGATTTCTCTAACAACATAACTGGGCGCCTCAACGAAGATGGCAGCTTTAAGTTGACACACAAATGGAGTTTCGCAGTTATGGGATGGATTGAGAACAGCCCTGCATATTTGAGTGGGACACTTACAGTTGACAATAACAAGACTATAATAGACACTACATTGCGACCCAATTCTGCATTTGTAATGTTCTTTTATATATTGACAGTTCTTTTCGTGTGTGAGTTATTAGAAATTGACACATTCATTCAAGGTCCAAAGACGTTTAAACTTTTATTTTTCCCATTTTTTAATCTCATTCTTTTTGGACTCATGAAAATGTTTACAACTGGACTAAGAAACAGATTTGAAAGACTCTTGCAGTTACAACGAGATGAATAACTTCCTGCGACAGTCTTGGCACTATGGCGGCAGTAGGATTTAAATTCAGCATTTAATAAAAATCAACTTCGGTTCTAGCTTGACGTTATTAATTAAGCTTTTAAATTTACAATCAACTTAATATCTTTAATCAGCATTGGTTCCGGGGCGAAGGAAATGTATCACCATCAACAACTCCAATGTCTTAAACGTTGGCTTAAAGTGTCAACTGCACAATACATAGCGTCAATGAAACTCTCAACAACAATAAACCATTTAAATGATATACTTCCATACTACACTCAATTGATTGAAGTTATTTATGAATTTATAAACATTTATAACAAACAAAATAAAATTATTTACCCAATTTTAAAATCAAAATTCCCTGACATATGCGAATTATACATGCAACAATCGCTAAAACTGCGTGAATTTAAAAAGATTTATAAATATGATTCTGAAATGGCACAATTGCGAAATAATACAATTGCTCACATCAACGACAATATATTTGAATATTGCTTAATTATTTCAAAAATCAAGCCTACAATTCTAAGAAAATGCATGTTAGAATTTCTTCAATTTCTAACTGAAATAGAAAAAATGCAAGAAGAAATTGAAATAAAACTGGTAAATGAAGTTTTAGCTTTAACTGGAAATAATCTTGATGGATATATAAAAGACAACCAACATCTACCAAAACTAAAAAAGTTGAAATTTCCTAAAATGTTAAAGTAACTTCCGCTGAAATGGAGTTCGTGCAATGGGCAGGATAAACCAAATTCAGCTAATTGCAAAGCCAGGCAGTTTTACGGCAGGATAACTCATATTACTTAATAGCATCGTCTCCAACAGAGGATATTACTTCAAAAAAATGAGGACATAACGGTAACCAATACCTGCTATGGAAATTTTCTTAAAATGGTATACTTCATCATCATTTCCAGTAAAAGTAAAAACAGGGCTGCCGCAACAAATGGGAGAAATTCTTCTTTATATCTTTTGCGGGAAGTGATCTCTACTTCTGATTTTTCCAACTGGTCTATTTGCCTGTAAATATCTTTTAACCCAGCAATATTACGGGCACGATAATATCGCCCACCGGTTTCATTGGCAATTTTTGTCAGCAAGTCTTCATCCAAAAAAACTTTCACCCGCTTCTGTATCATGCCGCTCCTGGTTTCTTCTTCCACCGCCGTAAATCCTTCCAGTGCCATACCGATGGTATAAACTTTTACCTGTTGTGCTTTTGCAATTTCTAAAGCGGTCAACGGATCAATCAACCTGTTTTCAGGAGGCTCTTCTTTACCATCCGTTAATAAAATAACTACTTTGCTTTTCCCTGTACTTTTTGATAACCTGTCTACCGCAGTGGCCAAACCTTCCCCAATCAATGTGCCATCCTGTAACAAACCACTTCGCAATCCCTGTATTTGCGTAAGCAAAGCGGACCGGTCCGTGGTAATGGGTGTTTGCGTAAAACTTTCACCCGAAAAAATCACCAGTCCTATCCTGTCAACCGGCCTGCTGCGGACAAATTCCGCCGCCACTTCTTTCGCAGCTTCAAGCCGGTTAGGTAGAAAATCTTTTGAAAGCATGCTGCCACTAACATCTATGGTCAGTACGATATCGATCCCTTCTCCTTTGGTTATGGTTTCATCATTCCTGCGCTGGGGCCTTGCCAGTGCCAGCACCAATAACAATACAGCCAGCAACCTGAATATAAAAGGAACATGCCGGAACCAGTTTTTCCATGAACTGGCGGTAAATGAATGAGCCGATGAAATAAGCACATGTCCCTGCCTGTTATACCTGCTTCCATACCACCAGATCATCACCGGTATCAAAGCCCATAATATAAATGCCTGGGGCCATGCAAACTCAATATTTTTCATCCACTCATAAATCATAATGCCTTTTCGGTTGTTTTTTCAATAGCCTGTATCCTTGTTTTTATTACTTGCAAAGAATCATCCATTTCCTGTTGAGATGCCGGGTATTTTGCAAATTTCACATAATCGCTTAAACGAAGTGTTTGAGAAAGCCGGGCAAAATCATCAGGCTGCATATGAATTTCTTTTAACTGGACCACCAGGTCATCCGTAGTTTTTGGCATGGAATAAATCCCCTTTCTGTTTTCCAGGTATTCCCTGAAAATATGACTGAGTTTGGTAAAGAAGACTTTTGGTTGTTCATCCATATTCAATGCTTCCAAATCTTTCATTGCCAATTCAAAAGCATTTTTATGAACAATAACAGGCTCGGGAGCTTTTTTCTTTTTATAGAAAATGTAAACCAGTAGTAATACCAGTAATAAACCTGCACCTGCCAGGTACCACCAGGTGTTTGATGAATCTTCTTCGGCTTCTCCACCCAAAATATCTTTTATACCATGGTAATCCGCATTGGGATCAAAGGGTTGGCTGTAACTCACTTCAATTTGAATGGCAGGGGTTACCATCCGCCTGTTACGGGGAAGGTTAAACGAAGGAATCACTCTCGATCCGGAATCAAAACTGGTTAATTGTAGTTGCTGTGAAATCGTAATGCCATTTTGCGTGAGTGTTGTATCTATAGGGCCTGCTGACAAAACTTCAAAATGCGGAATGGAGTCTATCTCGAAAAATGATACTGGTGCATTGGCCGGTTGATTCACTTTAAGCGTTAGTACAAATTGTTCACCAAGCATAATATTATGCTTATCAACGGATGCACCTAACCTGATGGTTGATTGAGAAAAACTAACACCTGCTATACAAATGCAGGTTAACGTAAAGAATATTTGTCTGGCTCTTCTAAGGTTCATTTGAAATTAATCCCGATGGTGGTTTTTATTGATCATGTTAATCAACGGTTTCTTCCAATAAAAAACCGTTGCAACACTTTTACATAATCTTCGTCAGTTCTTATATGCAACAGGTCACAACCTGCTTTGGTGAAAACCGTTTTGCAATAAGCAGTCATGTCAAAAAAGGATTGCTGGTATTGACTTCTAACATATTCACTGCTAGTATCAATCCATTTCTCTTCTCCAGTTTCCGGGTCAACTACCTGCCATAAACCGGCATCAGGCAGTTTAACATCCATTTTATCATAAATTTTAATTCCAATAATATCGTGTTTACCACCCGCAACCCGCAGTGCATCTTCATACTCGGAATCCAGCATATCACTCAAAATAAATGCAATGCCTTTTTGTTTACTGATGTTATTGAAATATTTCAAAGCATTACTCAATCTTGTTTTTTTATTGACTGATTGTGCCGCCAGTAATTCACGCACAATAACCAGCGCATGCTGTTTACCTTTTTTGGGCGGTAAATATTTTTCAACTTTATCGCTAAAAAGGATCACACCAATTTTATCCTGGTTATTAACTGCGGAAAAACTAAGTATGGCCGCAATCTCGGTGATCAAATCTTTTTTACTTGCATTGGATGTACCAAACAAAGAACTGGCACTGATATCAATCAGCAACATCACCGTTAGTTCTCTCTCCTCTTCAAACAATTTACTGTAAGGGTGACCAAATCTTGCCGAAACATTCCAGTCAATAAAACGGATATCATCGCCGGCCTGGTATTCCCGCACTTCTTTAAACAACATTCCTTTTCCTTTGAATGCACTGTGGTATTCACCGGTAAAAAGATCGGATGTAAGCTTGCGGCTTTTAATTTCAAGCGCTTTTACTTTTTTTAATATTTCTGCGGTTGTTAGCAATGAATGATTTTAACAATTAATCTTAAGGAACATTTACGGCCGTAATGATCTGTTCTATAACATGCTCAGCATTGATATTTTCCGCTTCGGCTTCATAAGTCAAACCAATACGATGTCTCAACACATCCACACAAATAGCTCTTACATCTTCCGGAATTACAAAACCTCTTTTATTTAAAAATGCCTGTGCCTTTGATGCTAAGGCTAAATTGATACTACCCCTTGGGGATGCGCCATAAGAGATCAGCGGTTTTAATTTTTCAAGTTTATAATTTTCAGGTTGGCGTGTAGCAAAAACGATATCGAGAATATATTGTTCAATCTTTTCATCGAGGTAAACTTTTCTTACAAGATCCCTGGCTTGTAATATTTCCTGTACGGAAACTACTTGTCGTACCGCGGGCACAACCAATCCTTGCGTATTCTGGCGGATGATCATCTGCTCTTCATGCATTTTTGGATAATCAACCACCACTTTCATTAAAAAACGGTCAACCTGGGCTTCGGGTAAAGGATAGGTTCCCTCCTGTTCCAGTGGATTTTGTGTAGCCAGTACCAAAAAAGGTTCTTCCAGTTTATAGGTTGTATCTCCAATGGTGATCTGTCTTTCCTGCATCGCCTCTAATAACGCACTTTGTACTTTTGCCGGGGCCCGGTTAATTTCATCTGCCAAAATAAAATTGGCAAAAATGGGTCCTTTACGAACCACGAATTCATTGCGGTGCTGGTTATATATCAATGTTCCGATCACATCAGCTGGTAACAAATCGGGTGTAAACTGGATCCGGCTAAACTGCGCATGAATGGCGGTTGATAAAGATTTAATGATCAGCGTTTTTGCCAGGCCGGGAACACCTTCCAGCAATACGTGACCATTACTTAATAAACCGATCAGTAACCTGTCGAGCATATGAGATTGTCCAACAATTACATGACTGACCTCTTCCCTTAATTTATCGATAAATGAACCGGCATGTACTACCCTTTCATTTAAGAGACGAATATCTTCTGCTGTTTTAAACATATGGAGTTGTTCTAAAGAATTTATTTTCCTGGACGAAAATTAATTATAAATAAATAAATGATGAATCTTGTTATTGTAAGTGATTATAATATAAAAGACTGTATCCATGCAAAATGTTTGCCGATATGCGATTTTTAATCAATTTGCACCCGGAAATATAAGAATTAGGGGAAAACCACGTTATTAGTTTCAGAAAACACTAAATCGATCTTTATGAAATTAAATATTGCGGCTCTGTTCATCTTAATGAATGTTGTTTTATTCACCAGTTGTGAAAAATCAAATGATGATGACGATAACAACCAACAAAAAACGAAAACAGAGTTAATATCAGCGTCAGTGTGGAAGTATGATAATGCTCAAATAGATGCAGATAACAATGGAACAGGTGATATGAATGTACCTGCCGGTGTGATTGAACCTTGCCAAACAGATAATACTTTAACTTTTATGGCAAATGGCAGTGGTACTATGGATGAAGGTGCAACCAAATGCGATGCAGGCGATCCACAAACCAGTTCATTTACCTGGTCATTTACCAGCAATGAAACTGTGATAACTTTTACAGGAGCCATATTTGCCGGTGTGGGTGGTGATTTTAAGATCATTGCTTTAACGGAAACTGACCTGAAATTATCCAAAGTGATAACCATACCAGGATCACCGACACCATTAACCGTAATTGCCAGCTTTAAACACTAAAAAAAGTAAAAATTTAAATGTAAAAAGTAAAAAAACCTGAATTTGAAAGATCATTACTGATAAAGAAGATCAAACAAGGATTTTTCATTTTTCATTTTTCATTTTGAATTTCACAATAGTTTTTTCACAAATTGTCAAATTCCTATCCCAGGTATTTTGCAACAATAGGCATTCTGCGGCCAATGCCAAATGCTTTGTTGCTTACCCGGATAATGGGGCAAAACTGGTTTCGTTTATATTCATTGGTATTCACCATTTTTAAAACCCTTTTTACCAGGGCGATATCTATTCCACTGCCAGCAATTTCATTGGGACCCTGTCTTCTTTCAATATACTGGTATAAAATTTTATCAAGCACTGAATAATCAGGCAAAGAATCAATATCCTTTTGATCGGGTCTTAATTCAGCCGAAGGCGCCTTTTCTATTATATTAACAGGAATAATTTCCTGCTCCCGGTTAATATAACGGGCAAGCGCATATACCTGCATTTTATAAACATCACCCAAAACACTTAATCCACCGGCCATATCACCATACAGCGTTCCATAGCCAGTTGCCAACTCGCTTTTATTGGATGTATTTAAAAGTATATATCCAAACTTGTTTGCTATGGCCATTAACAGGTTACCCCTGGTGCGGCTTTGCAGATTTTCTTCTGCAACACTGAAAGGAAGGTTTTCAAATTCAGTTTTCAATTCCTCCATAAAAGCTTCATAAATATTTTTTATTGGGATGATGGAATAAGGGTTATTTAATTTGATACTTAACTTTTCTGCATCACTAACACTATGGCTAGTCGAAAATTGAGAAGGCATTAATACCGCTTTTACATTTTCACTTCCCAAAGCTTCACAGGCAAGTACAAGGGTCACGGCACTGTCAATGCCACCACTTGACCCTATAATGGCCTTATTAAATCCCATTTTATTGAAGTAATCCCTGATGCCCAAAACCAATGCAGCATGTATTTCCCGGATATTTCTTTCCTGCACCAGGTAATCAATGATCTTATCCGGATCACTGATTTTTGAAACCCGCATTTCTTTATCAAATTCCTTTTCGGCAAACCGGCTATCCTGTTTATGCGTTTGGGATGAAAACAAACCCTTTGTATCTATCACAGCATAATCTTCTTCAAAATACTTTAGTTCTTTTACCACGTTCCCTTTTGCATCAAATGCCAGGCTGCCACCATCAAAAACCACTTCGGTTTGCGATCCTGTGGCATTGCAATAAATCATGGGTAATCCATATTTTAAAACATTCAACCTGACCATTTCCTTGCGGTCATCATCATGATCATAATCGAAGGGTGAAGCAGAAAGATTGATCATCAGATCAGGCTTTTTTTCAACCAAAATATCCATGGGACAGGTTCTGTAAAGAGGATTATCACCCAGGTTCCAGATATCTTCACAAATGGTGATAGCCAGCTTTTGTCCTTTAAAAGAAACCAGTTGCCAATCATAGGCAGGTTCAAAATAACGGTCCTCATCAAAAATATCATATGTAGGCAGGCAGGTTTTATGTACAACTGCTTTAATTTCTTTTTCATGCAGAAGAAAAGCGGCATTAAAAAGATCTTTCCCTTCCCTTCTTGAATTTCGATCCGGTGCACCGACCAACACACCAATATCTTGCGTGTGCTCTTTAATTTTATCGATGGCATGAAAACATTGATCTACAAAGTCTTCAAATTCAAGAAAATCACGGGGCGGGTAGCCGCAAATGCAAAGCTCTGAAAACACCACCAGGTCAGCCTTTTGCTCTTTTGCCCATTGAATGGCTTCTATGATCTTTTGCGTATTTAGTTCAAAATTGCCTATATGATAATTTTGCTGGGCTAGTGCTATTTGCATTTTTTTTTGTTTGATAAACGAATGGCCTGCCTGTATTTCATTCAAAGCCAGTTAAATATCTTCTTCTCTTTCAATCATCAGGATAGCGCTTTGGGGAACAATAAAATATTTTTCGCCCTGGTATATGATCTCGGTGGCGCCGCTTAATAAAAATATGGCCAGGTCACCTTCCTTTGCCTGCAAGGGAACATATTTTACCTGGTCTTCCTCATTTTTCCAAGGTTCATTTTCGGGTGGCACGGGAATTACATATCCAGGACCTGCTTTGATAATCAACCCCTGTTTTACTTTTTCTTTTTCTTGCACACCTGGTGGAAGGTATAACCCACTCTCTGTTCTTTCATCCGGTTTACTTAGCCTGATCAACACGCGGTCGCCAATGACTATTAGTTTTTTTAACCGGTTATCGTGCGTAATATGCATAACTATAATTTAGTTATTGCAAAAATATGAAACCACCGGGCAACATATTTGCATTAGTAAATACATCGTACCTGCAAAAATCAACCCCCAAAAAATAATCAGCCTTTGTATATAGTTCAAATGGCTTAATTTTATTATCAATCTCAAATAAATTTTACCAATATGGAAGGAAAGAAACCTAAATTATTATTATGCGAAGATGATCAGAACCTGGGCAGTGTGTTAAAGAATTATCTGGAATTGAATGATTACGATGTAACGCTTGAGCGTGATGGCCGTCTTGGACTGGCAGCATTTCAAAGAGAAAAGTATGACTTGTGTTTATTAGATGTCATGATGCCAAATATGGATGGATTTACGCTTGCAGAAGAAATCCGGGATATTGATCCGGATGTCCCTTTATTCTTCCTGAGTGCAAAAACAATGAAAGAAGATATCATCCAGGGATATAAATTAGGTGCCGATGATTACATCACCAAACCTTTTGACAGTGAAGTTTTGTTGCTGAAAATAAAAGCAATATTAAAACGCAATGAAGAACTGAACCGCGAATCAGAGAATAAAGAATTTGACCTGGCCAGCTATCATTTCAATCCAAAATTGCGTGAGTTGAGTCATAATGGAATTATGCAAACATTATCACCCAAAGAAAATGAGTTATTGAAATTATTGAGTGAGCATATGAATGATCTTTTACCAAGAGAACATGCATTAAAAAAGATCTGGGGCAGCGATACTTATTTTAATGGCCGCAGTATGGATGTTTATATTGCCAAATTGCGCAAGTATTTAAAAGATGATCCAAAGATCGAGATCGTGAATATTCATGGTAACGGCTTCAGGCTGGTTGTTCAGGAATGATCCAACAAAAAAAAATAACAAAAAAGATCAGCAGAATTGCTGGTCTTTTTTTGTTGATTTCATCCTTGCTAAAAGAGTTTACCCGTTCCACCTACTTTAGGATCAATTTTGCCTAAATGCGTATATGCCTTGGCGGTAGCTTCGCGGCCGCGGGGTGTTCGTTGTACAAAACCTTCCTGGATCAGGAATGGTTCATAAACTTCTTCCAGTGTACCGGGTTCTTCACCAACAGCCGTTGCAATGGTTGTTAAACCAACAGGGCCGCCTTTAAATTTTTCAATGATGCAACTGAGTATGCGGTTATCCATTTCATCCAAACCATAAGCATCCACGTTCAATGCGGATAAAGCATGCCGGGTAATCTCAAGGTCAATGATGCCATTTCTTAATACCTGGGCAAAATCTCTTACCCTTCTCAACAAACCATTGGCAATTCGCGGTGTACCCCGGCTGCGTCCCGCAATTTCAATAGTAGCATCTTCTGTAATTTCTGAACCTAAAATATTTGCTGATCGTTTAATGATACTGGTAAGTGTTTCTTTATTATAATACTCAAGCCTGGATTTTATAGCGAACCTGGATAATAATGGAGCTGTTAGCAAACCGCTGCGGGTGGTGGCGCCAACTAAAGTAAATGGATTTAAATTGATCTGTATACTGCGGGCATTGGGACCTGTCTCCACCATAATATCAATACGATAATCTTCCATGGCTGAATAGAGATATTCTTCCACAACTGTACTCAGCCGGTGAATTTCATCAATAAATAAAACATCATTTGTTTCCAGGTTAGTCAGCAAACCTGCCAGGTCAGCCGGTTTTTCAATAACGGGTCCGGAGGTTTCTTTGATATTCACTCCCAGTTCATGAGCTACAATCCTGGACAAAGTAGTTTTCCCCAACCCCGGAGGCCCATGAAACAGCGTATGATCCAATGCTTCGCCACGCATTTTTGCAGCTTGTATAAATACTTTCAGGTTTTCAATCAACTGAGGCTGCCCGGCAAATTCTTCCATTTGAGCCGGGCGAATATTGTTTTCAAATTCCTGGTCCAAAGGGCTTAAAAAGCCTTTATCATTATTTAAATTTGGATTGGGCATACAAAGCAAAGTTAATGCAGCGCTTGGTTAATGCGGCCCGGTTATTTATGTTCATAAAAGAAAAATGATGAAGATCGGAATCATTGGTTCTGGAAGGGTTGGGCAGATGCTGGGCATTGCCTTTTTAAACGAGCAATACGAAGTAATGCTTGGAACCCGGGATCCACTGAAAGAATCTGTTACCAAATGGCAGGCTGAAAACCCTTCGGGCAAAACAGGCAATTTTGAAGAAGCCGCGAAATTCGGCGACATCCTTGTGATTGCCGTAGCCGGCAGAATTGTGGAAGATGCTATTGAACTGGCAGGTAAAAATAATTTTGAAAACAAGATAGTCATTGACGTTACTAACCCCATTGCATCAACGCCCCCTGTAAATGGCGTTATTCAATATTTTACCGACCTGAATGAGTCGCTGATGGAAAAAATTCAAAAATTTATTCCCGAAGCAAAACTGGTAAAAGCATTTAACAGTGTGGGCAGCGACTTTTTTTACAAACCTGATTTATCCGGTATGCCACCCAGTATGTTTATTTGTGGAAATGATGATGAAGCCCGAAAGGTTGTTGGTAAAATTGTAGAAAGTTTTGGCTGGGAGTTAGAAGATATGGGAAAAATTGAGGCAGCACGTGCTATTGAACCGCTTTGTATTTTATGGTGTATCCCCGGTTTCCTGAATAATGAATGGCAACATGCTTTTAAATTATTAAGATTAACCTGATTCTATAATAATGACGATGCCCCGATTTTTCAGGGCATCGCTTGTTTTAGTTTTATCAAAGGTTTGATTTATTTCGGCTTCACATATTGATTGAGTTGAAGGATCAGGTCAGGATCGGGACAATTTTCCATAAACTTTTCCTTTTCTGATAATTTACAAACACCAGGATAATCTCCTTTCCATCCTTCAAGATCGTTGATTATTTGGAAGTGAAGATGTGGTGGCCAGTGACCATTCTCGAATGGTAATCCAAATTCTCCAAAGACTTCACCACGGGAAATCGTTTGGCCTTCTTCCAGGTTTTTTAAATCATCCAGGCTTAAATGGCCATATAGCGTATAAAAAGTTTCTCCATCTATATAATGTGATAATATAATAGTAGCTCCATAATCACCAAATTCATTATTAAATGCAAAGCTATGAACGATGCCTTCTAATGG
>JAKFER010000314.1:0-100325 GCA_036675565.1 Chitinophagaceae bacterium | reverse complement strand
AATTTATAGTATTATATACTCTGTTAGCATACTCTTAGCAGCTTTGGCTATTCACTTTTTGAAAAAGGTAAGAATGCCTTCTCCTGAACTTTGATGACTTGGACTTCACTTAACGAAATCAAATCCCCATCAGACACAACCGCGCCGCTAACATATTGCATTGTCGTTATGGCGGCTGAAGTAATTAAATTCAGCATTTAATAAAAATCAACTTCGGTTCTGGCTAGACGTTATTACTTAAGCTTTTGAATTTACAATCAACATATCTTTAATCAGCATTGGTTCCGGCGCGAAGGAATTCTATTACCGCCACTGCGCCAAGCGCCAAACCGTTATCGACTCTATTGGCGACCGTGCAGATATCAATCGACAGGGCATTAAACAAACATTTAAAACAAAAGGTAACGACATGACAGGAATTCTTACCAACAGGCAAACGCTTCAAAAAAAAAATTAAAACACAGCCAACGCACAAAAAATTGAATTTCTATTGCCACCTCACATTTGGCACATTTGCTTTTGCAGCAAACGCACAAGCCAACCCAAAGGCAAAAGAAAAAGAGCCAAATTTCCCAACGCTTTTTTCATCTTACTTGTTATCAAATTAATTACATTTCATTTTAATTATTAAAATAAATCAAAATGAAAAATTCAGAAAACAAAACAATGATTATCACAGGTGCCGGTATGGGACTAGGATATGCAACAGCAAAAGAATTGGCATCAAAAGGCATAAACCTTGTGTTGGTTGATTACAACGAAAAAAGTTTAGCCGATGCAAAAGCAGAACTTGAGAAGGATTTTCCTGGTGTAAAAATCATCACCGTTATGGCTGACGTCTCTAATGAAGAAGCGGTGAAAAATTATGTTGATGAGGCGGTTAAGACATTTGGAAGAATTGACGGACTTTACAACAATGCAGGTATTGAAGGTAAACAGGCAAGCATTACTGAATATGATGTAAACATTTTCAAAAAAGTAATTGACATAAACTTGATGGGTGTTTATTACGCAATGCGTTATGTAATTCCCGTAATGCAAAAACAAAAATATGGTCGTATTGTAAATGTTGCTTCGGTTGGTGGCATTCGTGGTGTGCTTAACCAAATGCCTTATGTGGCTAGTAAACATGCCGTTTCGGGCATGACAAAAAATGCAGCACTTGAATATGGCAGAGATGGAATATTGACCAACGCTATTGCACCCGGTGCTATTCTTACTCCAATGGTTGCAGAAGCATTCAAACAAGTTAACCCAGCTGACCCTAAAGCTGCAGAAACCGAATATGCCCAACGTAACCCAACAAAACGATTGGGACAGCCACACGAGGTAGCCAAATTAGTTGCCTTTCTTTTAAGTGATGACAACGGCTATGTAAGTGGTCAAACTATTGCCATTGATGGTGGGGAAAGTAATATTTATGGAAATGTGTAAGTTGCGAACTATACTTAAAATAATTTTAAAATCAAAAAAATGAAAAGATTAGAAAACAAAGTCGCTATAATCACAGGAGCTGCAGGTGGTATGGGAGCAGTAGAGGCAAAAATGTTTGCTAAAGAAGGCGCAAAAGTACTTATCACGGATGTACAAGAAGAAAAACTAAAAACCGTTGTTGCAGAGATCAAAGCTGATGGCGGCATTGCCGATTATATAGTACATGATGTAACCTCAGAAGAGAGTTGGAAAGAGGTTGCCCAAAAGGCAGAAACTACATTTGGCAAAATTGATGTGCTGGTAAATAATGCAGGTATTCTTGGAAACGTTATGGGGCCTTTAGAAGATAGAACCGTAGAAGAATTTAATAAAGTAATTTCGGTTAATCTTTTAGGCCAGTTTATAGGGGTTAAAACCGTTGTGCCTTATATGCGAAAACTTGGCGGTGGTTCCATCATTAACATTTCTTCCGTAGGTGGCATCACAGGCTCATCAAACGGTACCGCTTATACGGCATCAAAAGGTGGTTCAAGAATTTATACCAAAGGTGCGGCTGTAGAATTAGCTAAAGATAACATCCGTGTCAATTCTGTTCACCCGGGCTATGTAGCCACTCCCATGACAAAAGACATGAAAGGATCCTCTGATTTTGAGAATGGTGCACTTTCAATAACACCTATGGGAAGAGGTGCGAAATTAGAAGAAATTGCTTATGGTGTTTTGTTTCTTGCCACTGACGAATCTTCTTTCATTACTGGCAGTGAATTAATCATTGATGGTGGGCTGACTGCATTATAAATATTATAAAGACGAAGAAATGAACGAACATAAAAAAAAAGGTAAACAGGATCCATTACGCATCCTAGTTTTTTCAGCATCATTACGAAAAGATTCGATAAATACAACTTTAGCAAAATTAGCCGCATCCGTTATTGAGAAAAATGGAGGTATAGTTGACTTTGCAAGTATGAGCGAGTTTGATTGTCCTTCCTTCAATCAGGATTTGGAAATTAACGATTTTCATCCTACAGGGGCTGAAGAATTTAAAAAACGCATTTTAGCCAATGATGCTTTTATTATTTCATCACCTGAATATAACGGCTCAATACCAGGCTTACTAAAAAATTCAATTGATTGGGTTTCACGTTTTCGACCGCAACCGTTTAATGAACAGCATTGTTTATTAATGTCTGCATCACCCTCAATGGGAGGAGCCAATCACGGGCTTTGGTCGTTGAGAATACCATTGGAAAAACTTGGCTCAAATATTTTTTCTTCAATGTTTTCATTGGCAACGGCTCATAAAGCATTCACGTCCGAAGGAAAAATTGCTGATGAAACTTTAGCAAAACGATTTGAAGACAACTTGATTGCATTTATGAATGTAGTGGAAGCATCAAAACATTATCCGTGTATAAAAAAGGCATGGGTCGAATTTTTGGGAGAGAAAACCGATGTCGTTACAGAGCGGGTTGAGTAAATAAAACAAAAATTGAAAACATACATAACATTATCCGAAGCAGTAAACGACCTTACAAAAAAAGGTTATACTTTCAATTTCAACATAAAGAACGATTGTATTGCGTGTGCTGAAAACAATTTACAACTACAACCTGATGAATTTGAAATTGATGAAGTGCATCGCTTTCAAGAAATGTCTGATGTAGATAATGAGAGTATTTTATATGCCATTTCATCAATTCAAAATAATATGAAAGGTCTTTTAGTAAACGCTTACAGTATTTATGCTGACTCAGCATCAACAAAACTGATAGCTAAACTGAATAGCAGGTGAGTTAATTCTTAAATCACACCCAAGAAGAAATTCGTTTTTTTCTCCCACCTTTCGGTGTTTTAATTTTTTTTGCCAACACACTGTGCTTAAACGGACAGACTGTGCTTCTAATATAAATCACTTCTGGCAAAATGTGAGCAAACTTGACAATGCACATCTTCGGGCGGACAGAAGAGCTGCCGATAAACTCAGTTTGGCAAAATGGCGAGGCTGACATATCCATTTAACTTTTGTCACAATAAGCCTCTTTTTTGGCGCTATTATACCTTATTTATTTTTTAGTTAAGCAGTAGTTTTGAAATTAAAAAAATCAATTTAATAACTATGGCACTAATCAATCCTCACATTAACTTCAACGGAAATGCCGAAGAAGCGTTTACCTTTTACAAATCAATATTTGGCGGAGAGTTTGCTAAAGTTATTCGTTTCAAAGACATTTCAAGCCCTGAATTTCCGGTAGCAGAAAAAGAAGAAAATAAAATTATGCATATTGCTTTGCCTGTCGGTAAATGTAATATGTTGATGGCAAATGATGTTCCGGAAAATATGGGAAAAACAAATGAATATGAGAACAGAAGTAAAATTGTAATAATTACAGAAAGTAAAGAAGAAGCAGACAAATTATTTAGTGGGCTTTCAGTAGGAGGGCAAATAGAAGGGCCTATCGGTGATAGTCCCTGGGGTTCATATTTTGGTTGTTTTAGAGATAAATATGGCATTGAATGGATTGTGGAATTTGACCCAAAATATAACGGGAAAGCATAAGCCGAAAACAACGAACGCCTAACAGTATGTTTATATAATTTTGGCTGGACGAATGAGTATTCAATTATAAATCGCTATTTTGTTTTTGTAGTTAGTTGGCAGACGTTTTTCAAAGCCACAACTTCATTTACGCTTTAACGTTAGCGGGCATTGTAGACAAACAACAAATAAAAAGTAAAATTTTGAGCAGAATAATATTCGATTGTGGAATATCCCTTGATGGCTTTTTTGCAGGCGACAATAGAAGTCCAGGTAATCCAATGGGTGGAGTTTCAGGAAAAATTCATATGTGGATGCTTAACCAAAAAGCTTTCTGGGAGTACTTAGGGATCGATGGAGGCAAAGAAGATGGACCTGATGGTAAATTTATTAGAGAGACAATTGCAAGAACAGGTGCATTCATTATGGGGAAACGTATGTTTGAGGAAGGCGAAGCCAGTTGGCCAAATGACCTATACAAAGCTGACGTTTATGTATTAACACACGAAAAGCGAGAACCCTGGGTTCAACAAGGAACGACAACATTTTACTTCATAAATGACGGAATAGAAAGTGCCTTGGATAAAGCAAGACAATCAGCAAAAGGAAAAGACATAAGAATACAAGGTGGTGCAAACACTATTCAACAATTTTTAAATGCAGGCCTTGTGGACGAATTTTTTATTCATATTGCACCTGTTTTTTTAGGAAGCGGTATCCGGCTATTTGACGGCATTAACAAAGACAAATATGACATACAAATTGAAGAAGTAATACCATCAGGCTTGACAACTCATTTAAGATATAAACTAACTAAGAAATAGAAACAACGACCTGCTAACATGGGGTTTTATGCAAGTTGGACTTGACAAACTAGCATCAGCCAATTCTAATGCCCAACCTGCATAAAGCCCTGTTCGTTATAGGCAATTTTAGCTACACTCTACAAATACTTCTGACTGAAAATTTAAAAATTGAATATGAATAAATTAATTTTTCTTGCAGCGATTGTTTGTTGTTTGACAATTTCTTGTTCAAATCCAAATCAGCCAGATAACTCTGATAACGCCATCAATCAAATCGTAATTGCAAATGACTCCAGTAAAGACATTAAAAATAAAAATATGATTACTCAAAAAATTACACCCTATTTGTGGGTAGAGAAAGATGCCAAAGCTGTGGCAGATTACTACCTATCGATTTTTAAAGACGGTAAGCTAAAAGATTTCCGCAAGTTCGATAGTGATGAAAGTGGAAATGATGCAGGCATAGAAACAGCTGTAATTGAAATAGCAGGAATGGAGTTTAGTATTTTAGCAGCAGGCCCACTATTCAAATTTAATGAAGCAGTTTCTTTTGTAATCAATACAAAAGACCAGGCTGAAACTGATTATTATTGGGAAGCTCTTACTAAAAATGGTGGTGAGGAAGGCTCTTGTGGATGGTGTAAAGATAAATATGGATTATCATGGCAAGTTGTACCAACTGAATATTTTGAATTAATACATAGCAATGACCCTAAAGTAAGGGAGAAAGCAATGAAGAATACATTGAATCAGAAAAAATTGATACTTTCAGAACTTAAATGAGCTAAATAATTCAGGTAAGAAGGACAAGTCTTTGGATACGAATAATAATAAAAGCTGCCCATAACATTGGGAATTCTAATGCAACACTTGCACAAAGCCCCGACTTTTAGGCGCAATTGATTTTAAATGCGAATACCCCTTCTAATTATTTGATTTTTCACTCTCACAATAGTTTTATGACAATCGTCAGCGGATACAACCTATGTGCCCGTTATATCAATAAAAAAGGAACCGGCGGCTGAACAGTTTTTTGATACCGTTACGACGGATGGAATGGTGGAGTTGTTTTATTCACTTACCGGTAGAGCAGCAGTAAAACTCAGTGATTTGATGCAACATCATTTTAAGGAGGAAGAAGATTTTGTATTACCTCCATTAGGGCTGTTGCCTTTATTAGCAGATGTTTACCAGGACAAAGAAAAGAGGTTATACAAATAGGTGAGCAGTTAAAATCACAGTTAACGCATTTAAATGTGGAACATCAATTGATTAAAGCTTTCATGGATGAATTAAGGCAAGCTGCTGCTGTTGATAATCATCCTGAAATTATTGAACTTGAACAAGAACTTCAAAAACATGCAAAGACCGAAGAAGAAGTGTTTTTTCCTGCAGCAATTCTGGTTGGTGAATATTTAAAACTTAAATCTTTATAAGGCCATTCGTGCTAAATGCCGTTTCAACACCCTGTATTTAATTGCTTCCCAATCACCCTTTAAAATGTCGCAATTGACCCCGGTTAAAAATTCGCCAGTAATTTAATTTTGAAATTCAAAATGAATATTTATGAATCCAAAAAAAATATGGGCAAATCTGGGTGTGGAGGATTTAGAACGAACGACTAAGTTCTACACTGCATTAGGATTTAAATCGAACGGAGCTTCTAAAGAACTGACAAGTTTCTTAGTTGGCGAAGACGATTTTGTAGTTCATTTCTTTTTAAAGGACATACTCAAATCGAATGTAAAAGGCGAATTAGCAGCGTTGGAAAATGGGAATGAAGTCATATTCACACTTTCTGCTGAAACCAGGAAAGCAGTTGATCATTGGGAGAAAGAAGTTGAAAATGCAGGCGGAAAAATAATTTCAAAAGCAGAGGAATTTGGAAAAGGGTATTATGGTTTTATTTTTTGTGATCCGGACGGTCACAAGTTCAACGTGTTTTATATGTAATGTTTTCATGGGCGGAAATAATAAAGAAGAGAAATACTATGAGAAAAATAATTGTGTTATCAATGATCACATTAGATGGTGTAATGCAGGCACCTGGTGGACCAAAGGAAGATCCATCAGGTGGTTTTGAGTATGGGGGTTGGGTTGCTCCATATGATGATGAAGCTATTGGTAAGGTGATGGAAAAACTCCTTCAACCTGCAGATCTGCTTTTGGGCAGAAAGACTTTTGAGATTTGGGAGAACTACTGACCTGAGCATGAAACTGTATGGCCCGGTATTAATGATGTTACCAAATACGCCTTGTCCACGACCAGGGAAAACTCGGATTGGAAAAATTCCGTATTCCTTAATAGCCTGTCCGACATCAAAAAGCTGAAAGATTCAAATGGTTCTGACATCCAGGTTTGGGGCAGTAGTAAGCTGGTTCACCTGCTGCTGAAGAATGATTTGGTTGACGATTTATGGCTCTTAATTTACCCATTGACGTTAGGTAAAGGAAAAAAATTATTTGATGATGAATCGATTCCGGCAGCATTTACATTAACTGAAAGTATGGTTACACCAGGTGGCGTTTTTATTGCCCATTACAAGCGAGCCGGAGAAGTTAAGACAGGTACAATTGGTGTTTAAACGAAAAATATCCGATAGCTCTCGTATGAAAAAAATTATGTCATCTGATTTAAACAAAATAAATGGGAAAAATAATTGCGGCCATCAATATGACTCTTGACGGATTTTGCGATCATACGGCAATCATTCCAGGTGACGAAATACACCAGCATTACGCAGACTTGTTAAATACGGCAGACACCATATTATATGGAAGGATAACTTTTCAACTGATGGAATATTGGAGAACGGTGGTAGAAAATCCTACTGGTAACAAAGCAACGGACGAATTTGCATTGATCATGGATAACGTTCCAAAAATTGTTTTTTCTCATACATTGAAAAATGCAGAATGGGAAAGTGCTACGTTGGCAAACCGCCCCCTTGAAGAAACAGTTTTAGAACTCAAACAATCCCGCAAGGGTGGGAGTAAAGATATTTTCGTAGGCAGCCGTAGTTTAATCATACAACTAATGAATCTTAATTTGATTGATGAATTCCAACTTTGTGTTCATCCTGTTGTTTCAGGAAGCGGGTTGCCATTATTTAATAACATCGGTAACAGGATCGATCTGAAACTCTTAAAAACAAAAACATTTACGGGTGGTGCCATAACGCTTTACTATGAACCCCTAAAAAAATAATTGATCTTACTTTAATTTTTTCTTCACGCCTTCAAAAGTCATCTTCACATCTTTAATACTTCCATCTTCATCAAAAAGCATTTGGTCAATACATACTACCCGGTGGTCGCGATCAAGATTAGGAATAGGCCTGCGATGATACACAATATACCATTCATCAGTGCCGGGTATATTTATGACTGAATGATGTCCTGCACCCGTAGCAATCGATTCATCCGCTTCCAGGATGGTGGCTTTTCTTTCAAATGGCCCCATCACATTATCAGATACGCCATAAGCTACTTTATATGTGCCGTTAGTCCAACCGCCCTCTGACCACATCAGGTAATATTTTCCATTCCTGATAAACATGGTTGGGCCCTCTACATATCCATTGGGCGTAATATCCTTCACCAACATGTTGTCTGAAAAAGGAACCAGGCCCGTAAAGTCTTCATTTAATTTTCCCACATTGCATTTACCCCAACCTCCGTAGATGATATAATACTGACCGTCCTGATCCTTAAAAACAAATTGATCGATCGGCTGCGCATTGTTATAGAATTTATTGATCAGTGGTTTGCCCAAATAATCTTTAAAGGGACCGCCGGGATTATCTGCTACAGCTACGCCTATCCCACCTAATGTGTCGTCCACTTGCCCGTTGCGTTGCTTGCTTTGAATATCATTAGCAGAAAAGAAAAGGAAATACTGTTTATCTTTTTGAACTATTGACGGAGCCCACATGGCCATATGGGCCCATTTTACCCGGGAAGTATCCAATATTCTCGAATGTTTTTTCCAGGTTACCATGTCGCTTGAAGAAAATGCATCCAGAAACACTTGCTTTTCATACCGGGCCGAATAGGTGGGATAGATCCAATATTGTTTGTCAAATATTACACCCTCGGGATCAGCATACCAACCTTCTACAACAGGATTTTTTTGACTGATGGCAATTGTTGAAAACAGGCAAAAGAAAAAAAAAGAAGAGGTATGCTGCAGAATTTTTTTATTCATAAATTTTATTTCAATTGAATTAGGTTTCAATTTATGAAAAGTCCTGCAATACACCGACATCCGCATAGAGTTTATAGATCGTGTGGAAACGAACATTTCAACATAGCAACATGCCGTAACCTTGTTTGAATTTGTAACAAAGTCTCTTTGTAGGTTCCCTTTTTTTAATACAGTTTAAAAGTAGAATATTTTCTTGTTTTAAGATTTGGAATTGATTCAAATGATAAAGAACCAATTGGAGAAAACTGAAGCAGTAACGCCCAACATTGCAGTGTCGTTATAAACAATTAATCATTCATCATCAATGTTGAAGATTATTAAATGAGAATTGAAAAAAGCAAGAAATTAGAAATTGAATAAGAGGCGGTTTTTTTAGTTATTTGCTCCACTGCATTTAATTTTTCAACACATTCTTCATTATATTCCAATGCTCACTCACAGCTTTTCCTGCAGCATCACTGATCTTTCCGTCATATTTTCCATCCATAGTTTGCTGGTCTTTTACCGTTCCATCTTTTAGTGAAGTAAGTTGTAAATTTCCTTGAATGGTATAAGTATTTAGAGCGTTAGGGTCAGTTTTCCGGATAGCTTTTAGTACATTGGTAACCTTAGTGGCAGATTTTATATTGCTGTATGTTGTAGTCAGGGTGTAGTCACACTTGTATCTTTTGGCATCTTCTTCATTTGAAACAGCGATTGCCTCTACATCCCCCGCAGTGATATAGCGGATGATATGTTCTTGTACATCGGAAGTTTGTATCTCATCGTTTCCGGCAGGGGCATAAACCCCGATACGGATAATACCTGGTAATTTTATTTCTTTAGATATGTTGGCTGGTTGCGGCTGATTCTCGTTATTTACTGCGTTTTCCATCATTTCTCCCATGTTCATGCCTGCAAAAAGTTCTTCCATGTTTTTTGCCTCTTTATAACCCCGGGGGATTGTAAATAACGTACTGTCAAGTTTGGAAGTAGATAAGTCTAGTGTTTCTGTTTTAGTTATCATTTTATTACCGCCCATAATCATAGTGGTTGTTTGAATAAGCGGGAATCCCATTTTCGCTTTGCCTGATTCATGTATGATCATCTTGTCCTGGCATTCTTCTTCAGGATTATATCTTCCTGTAAAAGCTTCATTCGGCATGGTGCAATTAAATTCAGGCAGGTCAATATACCATCCGTCTGTGTACATCACCATACTATCCTTCATATTACATGCATCTGGAGAAGGCTTCATTTTCTGATCACTCCAGATATGTCTTGCAGTGAAGCCATACATCTTCTTTCGCTCTCCTGTGTCGTGGAGGTTATACCATATGGTAATTGTGCCTCCTTTTTTTACTTTTTTACCCTCGTTTTCCCGTGCAGGTTCCTTCACCGGATTTCCAGGAGTTTCTATTCTTCCGCTGGTGAATGGTTCAATGAAATATAACTTTTTAACGGTATCAAAAGTTACTGTCCTCTTTAAATCACATTGAATGATCGTTACAAGGTTGCCACCCATCCCGGCGACGGCTCCTGTTTCTACCCTTTGCCGCATACCCTTTACATAAATGGTATTTTCAATCCTGGCATATTCTGTTGTTGTTACCTGCTTTATTTTATATTGTTGCGCATTGCTTTTGAATGATGCAAATAGTATGATAGTTAATACCATAACAATGCACAGAAGTGTAGATTTCATTATTATAACTTTAATTATAAAACTACAGCTGCAATTACCGCTAGAAAATGATGATGGTCAGGGTAAACGCTGATGGTAATGAGTAGTGGACCGCATCGATCTTTTTATAATCAGTTTCCCTCATAAATTCAAAAATGAGTGTTCACGCTCTTTGACAAACATTCATATTGTGTTTGCAAAATGGCTGTTACCCAACAATCTTTTGACTTGATCCCTGACTTGGCTTTTAAAACTGAAGTTAGTACTATTGCATGCAGCACCAGGATTGGCCGTAACACGAAATACCTATTCTGCGATTAGACATTCACGTTAGTCATAATTTTAAAAGTTATTCAAATTGAAAATTGGTTTACAGACATGGGGTAGCGAGGGTGATATCAACCCTTTCATTGCATTAGCATCAGGGCTTTCAAACGCTGGCCATACGGTGACACTTGCCATTACAACTTCAGACCGTAAAGACTTAAAAAAAATTTCCGAACAACTTGGATTTATACTGGGCCCGGTTGATTATATCGGAACCAATGAAGAAGCTATTAACTTAATGGGGAAAAGGATGATTGAAACAGTCAATCCTTTAAAACAATTAAAACTGATTTTTAATGAGATGTTTGAACCGGGTATTGCTTCTATGTTTAAAACTTCTCAAGCTTTAGTTGCAGAAAACGATATTCTTATTGGACATTTTATACATTATCCATTACAAACCGCATGTGAAAAGGCCGGCAAACCTTACATCACTGTAGCACTCAACTGCGGTACCATTTCAACCATGTATTCACCTCCGGTTCCACTTCCAAATTTTGGAAAGTTTTTTAATAAGCTTTCATGGAAATTGACAGAGAAGATGATTAACAGTATTATTCTTGCCAAAATAAATGATTTTAGAAAAAGAGAAGGCTTGAAACCTGTTAATAGTTTTCGCAAGGTTTGGGAATCCCCATTATGTAATTTAATTGCAGTCAGTCCTTTATTTTGTCCCCCTGCAAAAGATTGGGCAACAAACCATAGAATTTGTGGATTTTTAAAATTGGAAGCGCATTCCAATAAATGGGATATGCCTGAAAACCTGGAGGATTTCTTAAACAATGGCGAACCTCCCGTTTATATGACATTGGGCAGCATGACCGGAACAGGACATAACTCATTACTGATAAACGAAACGACCCGGCTTCTGTATGATGCAGCAAAACTTGCCGGTTGCAGGGCCATCATTCAATCGAGATGGGAGCATGTCACAAACATTCCGGAAGATGAGAAAATCTTCCGGGTTAATGCATCGCCTTACATGAAAGTTTTTCCGAAATGTAAAGCAGTGGTACACCACGGCGGTGCCGGCACAACACAAACAGCAACTTCCTGTGGATGCCCTTCAGTAGTTATAGCCCATATACAGGAACAGTTTTTATGGGGTTGGCAATTGAAGAAACTCGGTATTGGCGGTAAAGTTTTGAGCAGGCAATCGGTAACGCCAAAAAAAATTGCAAAAGGAATCCAGTTTATTACTGATAATCCAGTAATGGCTGAAAAAGCAAAGAACGTAGGCAAAATACTTGATGCTGAAAATGGAGTTTCAAATGCTGTAAATATTATTGAGAACTTGATTCACAAAAACTACTGAGATTATTCAAACAAAAATTATAATTGTAAAACATACAAAAAAAACGCTTATCATCCGTTTTGTAACTATGGGAATAAAGAATCCAGTTTATGCTAAAAACGACCACTGAATTAATTGCACATTTAAACCAGGATAATCAATCAAGGAATTTTACGGTTATCAATATTTTGGTAAATACCATTCTTAAATGCGGCGGCAAAGAAGATGCGGATTTAATGTTAAATCAATATTTAAAAAATCCATTCGACTTTGACCATGCTGCATTATTACCGGTATTAAAAAAATTTGGTGATAAACATTATGCGGAAAAATTATTCAAGATTTTTATCAAAAACAATAAGCTGGTTGAACATGCGGACCCCGCCTTGCTGGAAGTGTTAGGGCATCTTAAATATGAGTCCATCAAACCTGTACTTGCGGATTATATATTCGGGCAACCAGCGGACGATCATGATCTTTCTAAAAATGCAGTTTTAGGATTATTGCATTTTGATTGCGATGAATACCAAAAAGAAATTGAAACGGCTATTGAAAACTGCTATCATAAAAATTTATTTCCAGAATTTGTTCCGGCCTTGGTGTGCAAATTAGAAAACCAAACTATTATTCTTGAAAAACTCTATGAACTGGGTAGTCAATATGCTTCAACTGATTGTAATGCCGGTATCATACTTGGATTTTCTTTGAGCGGGCAGGAGGGAAGGCGTTATTTTAATAAAGTTCTTTTCGATCCGATTTGGGAAACCTATTCAACTGCAACAGGAACCATTCATTTTGCATACAGGGGAATGAAAAACGCAGGCCTCACTTTTAAAGAAATATATAGTGAACTAAAACAAATCTTCGATAAGGAACAACTTGCCTATTCACTCGCTGTCTTTTTTGCATTGATTGAAAAAAAGGTAATGGATCCTGAAATAAATTTTAGGGAAAGCTTTGCCGATTTGTACAACCTGCTTTTTACATGGGAAAGCGCTAATGAAAGCAATAACCTGGCAGACCTGGCAATACAGGCTAACCTACCCGGTGAAGCAGATCACCTGGAAAAGCTTATTGAATTAAAAATGCAAGAAGAATCCATTCTGAAAAATTACACCCCTTAAACGTATTTGAATGTTATAATAATTCTGACTGGATACTATAAAGATCTCCATTATTACAGGCGGTAATAAAACATTGAACAAACCCAATAACTTTATCATACAATTTGTGTTATGAGAAAAACATGGTTTATAATTGTTCTATCCATTGCCTGTTTTAATACAACTGAATTATATTCGCAAACCTGTGGTACCAGGCAATTAGATCCCAGGGTTGCTTCTTTTTTAAAATTAATCGGGTACCAGGATCTTACACTTGAACAACTGCGCAGTATTCCCATTGAGGCACTTAAGCAATCCTCAGCACCTCCATTAAAACCATATCCACAACAAGATGTACAACGCATTAAAATAACTGCCGACAGTATCCCGGTATTGGTTTTTAATCCTTCGCATGCACAAAATCTTCCTATCATAATCAATTATCATGGGGGCGGGTTTATTTCTCCTTTGTTACCGGGATTAGAATATTCTTTATGGCAGGAAGCCAAAACCTTTGAAGCGATCGTTTTCGCAATCGATTACAGGGTTGCTCCTGAAAATAAATTTCCTGCGGCTGTGGATGACAGTTATAATGCCTTTAAATGGGTTGCTGAAAATGGTGGAAATTATGGCGGCGATACCAGCCGAATTGCATTATTAGGTAATAGCGCCGGCGCAAACCTGGTGGCTGTTATTGCTCAAAAAGCAAAAAAAGAAAACATCAGTCATAAAATTAAACTCCATATCATGAACGGGATTCCGGCTGACTGCAGTCCGCAGAATATGGAAACATCCGCTTCGTACCAGGAAAATGCTACTGGCTATTTTCAAACAAAAGCAGCCTGCTATTATGCAGTTGAATTATACGCACCTGGTCAGTATAATAACCCGGAGGTTTCACCTATGCTCACAAAAGATTTAAAAGGGTTACCGCCTGCTGTGATCATCAATGCGGAGTTTGACCCTTTAAGAGATGATGGTGTTTTATATGCATCCAAATTAAGAGCATCTGGTGTAAAAGTCTGGGACAAATGTTTTGCAGGACAAATGCATCTTTTGCTGGGCTTGCCTCCTGATTCTGACGAAATAAAGGAATATGAATCTATCGTAAAAATGGCCATGACGGAAAGCTTTTCCAAAAAATAATTCACATGGTATAACCAGTAAGGATAACCGTATTATTTATAACTGGAAATTTTTTTATAGCAAAAATAAATCTGCTGAAACCTAATAGAAAAAGAAAAGTGGACGAAAGATATATTTTGAATATCTTAATGCCGTTTTAATAAAATTCAAAAACATCATAATGAATATTTCGAAAGAGCTTATACTACAAACCTGCATAGAAAAACAGGAAGAACTGGTAAAAAATTTTGACAGCAGGGTTACAGAAATGAGAGAAGATGCATACAGCCAGGACCATTCTGCAAGCCAGAGTGAAGACCGTACAGCAGGTAAAGTTGAAATACTAAGTACACTGGAAAGAGAACTTGCATTTGTCCAAATGGAAATGGGCTACCTGAAATCTCTAAACCCTGGTAAAGTAAATGAGAAAGTGGAACCGGGAGCTGTAGTGGTAACAAACCAAAGAACATTTTTTATTGCTGTTTCTACTGAAAAGGTTGACATCGATGGCCAGGAAGTATTTGGCATTTCCACCAAAGCACCAATTTATGCTGTAATGGAAGGACTAGCAAAGGGTGATACATTTTCTTTTAATGGAATTGATTATAAAATTGAAAATGTTTATTAGTTTATTGGAGATAGTGAATGATTATGAATTGCAGGCTTGATTAAACGACCATCAATTTTGCAGCTTCTTCACCCAGGTAGGGGGCCATGGCAACGCCGATTCCACCTAAATTCACAACTGCATACACATTTTCTGATACCCGCGAAAGATCGGGTAATTTACTTTGACCCATTCCCATGGTGCCACTCCAGCGATGATCTATTGTAAACGTTTTTCCCGGCAGGATCACTTCATGTAAAAAACGTTCCAGCTCCTGTTGAATAAAACCAGATATTTCCAGCGAAAATGTTTCTTCTTCACCAAAAGCTTTGTTACGGGCACCACCTAATAAAACCCTTTTTCCCAGGTTGCGGAAATAATAATATCCTTCATCAAAATGAAAAGTTCCTTTCCATGACAGGTCTTTGATCTCTGATGTTAACAGCACTTGCCCACGGGCAGGCATAGTCGAAATATGGGGTAATAATCCACCCGACAAACCATTGTTGCAGATCAGCAATTGATTAGCAGTTAACGGATATGCATGATTGGTATGCAAGTGAATTGAGCCAGCATGTTCTTCATAACTTTTAACTTCCACACCATTCAATATCTGCACGCCTCTGCATTGAAGATATTGAATCAGTCCCATAGCAAGTTTACCAGGATGCAATTGCCCCTCAGGTTTATTTTTTATGATGTGAGAAATATCTTTGAAACCAAACCGACTGGATTTTTCCCCCAGCAATGAAAACGGTTTGGTTTTAATTACAGGTTTCAGCAAATTATTTAAGTATTCCACCTGTGCTTCCAGGTCCGAGGTTTTACGGTCTTCTGATTGTGCGAACAATTCGTAACCACCGGTAATTTTATAATCCAAAGCTTTTCTCGAAAATGATTTGGTTATTCGCTCCAATCCTTTTTGACGCATCTCAACCAGTGTTAACATAGCTTCAGTGCCAAGGGATTGTTCATCAGCCAATAATTCAGTCAGGCTTCCAAAACAGGCAAACCCCGCATTCCGTGTACTTGCCCCGGTTGGGATCGGTTCCTTCTCAACAATGGTAATTTTTGTCTTCTTATGTTTCCGGCTAAGGAAATATGCGGACCACAAGCCGGCAAATCCACTACCCACTATGATAATATCCTGGTGTTTAAAAAAACTTTCTTTTTCCCAGATACTGGTAGTCATCTTTAATTATTTGTTAGATAATATATTAATTAACGGCCCGTTAAGGTATGGTGTATTATTTTCGATACATAATAATAAATATTTCTATGAAATAAGTCATTAAAACTTTAAGCAATTAACTCTTTGGTTAAGGTTTCAATGGCAATGACTAAAAAACATCTTTACCCATGAAAAAAATATTATTCTTCACCTGCATCTTCTTATCATTTTCTGTTTTTACTAATGCACAGTTTAAAGACCTGCTTAAAAAAACCGGGACTAAGGATTCTTCAAAAACTTCACTTGGAAACGTTTTAGGAAATTTATCTTCCAAATCAACATCTTCATTAACAAACGATGAGATCATTGGTGGTTTAAAAGAAGCTTTGGTAAAGGGCACGGAGAATGGAACAAAAAAGTTATCGGCAACGGATGGCTTTTTTAAAGATGCGGTACTGAAGATCCTGATGCCGGAAGAAGCAGTAAAAGTTGAAAAGACATTGCGCAATTTTGGTATGGGCAAACAAGTGGATAATGCAATTTTAAGTATGAACCGCGCTGCGGAAGATGCAGCAAAAAGTGCCGCTCCCATTTTTATTAACGCAGTAAAAGAAATGAGTGTGCAGGATGCATTAGGCATTTTAAGAGGAGGAGATCATGCAGCGACCAATTTCCTGCAAAATAAAACTACGGCGGCTCTGACAGCTTCCTTCAAACCGGTTATTGAAGCATCACTGGAAAAAACAAATGCAACCAAACATTGGAATACGGTTTTTACCAGCTATAATAAATTCAGCAAAGAACCTGTGAACACTGACCTGGTTGCTTATGTAACGGAAAGAGCACTGGCTGGTATTTTTCATATGGTAGCAGCTGAAGAGCAAAAGATCCGCAAAGATCCTATGGCACGTACTTCTGATTTGTTGAAGAAAGTATTTGCTGATTAGGTTAGGGTTTAGTGTTGAGAGTTTAGCTTTTAGCGTTTAGTAGTTTAGACGTTTAGGAAACTGAATGACTTATGAAATCCTAATTCCAAATTCCATATAAACTAATTCCTAAACCTACAGCCTGATCCCAAAAGACAAACCCACCCGGTAACCCGGCAATGTTCCTTTAAAATCAGCCATTACAGTTCTTTCATCCTGGTTTACCTGGATATTTGTTTTATTCCGCAGAAAAGGAATATCATCTAAAAATTCCTTTATATCGTGTTCAGCTTCATAAGCCTGCACAGATGTCCAGCCAATCGTATTGGTTGTTTCCACGGCTTTAAAATTATTCCGGGCCCAATTTATTTCTGGCCCAAGGAAAAAGAAGTCAAGCACCATGCGTTTACCCAAAAAAAATTGTAAACCTAATTCCAATCCAATGCCTGCTGCATTGTAATCGTTATTGAATTGCATCACAACAGCTTCACCATCCAATGTTGTATTTGTACTGCCTTCACTGCTATGATGTACATATTTAAAAAATGGTTCCAGGTAAAGACCTTTTAATTGTTTTTTGGATAGATAAGTACGATAACCCGCCATGAATGACATGGCTCTCGATGAAAACCGGGTATCATCACCATCATACTCCAATTGGTGATTTACTTTTATAGGAATACCCAGTTTAGCTGTGAGTGATGAATGTTTACCAAATCCATATTCACCCAATAAACTGATATTACCTGCAATTAATCCGGTCGGCGCCCATTTTATCGCAACCTGGGCTTTTTGTGTAGAGTCCTGAGAAGTTGCGTTCAATGAAATCAATATAAAGAGCCATAAAAAACAATGTTTCAACATATGGATAGGGTAGTTGATGATGGAAAATTTTTTAAAAAAGCATAAAAAAGATTGCCAACCCGGGCAATCTTTTCTTTATACAAATATGTAATCAGTATTTAAATGTGAATGGCTTCACCATATGCAACTTCAATGGCTTCTTTAATGTTCTCACTGATTGTTGGGTGAGGATGTATGCTGTTCAGGATCTCGTGATGGGTTGTTTCCAATTTACGAGCAACAACTGTTTCGGCAATCAGCTCTGTTACATTATAACCAATCATATGTGTGCCTAACCATTCGCCGTATTTAGCATCAAAGATCACTTTAATAAATCCTTCATTATGTCCGGCAGCCGTTGCTTTACCCGCTGCGCTTAATGGGAACTTACCTACTTTAATATCGAAGCCGGCGTCTTTTGCCTGTTTTTCTGTATAACCCACTGAAGCAATCTCGGGACTACAGTAAGTACATCCCGGTACATTACCATAATCAAGGGCTTCAGGCTGGTGATTGAATTTCTTTTCTCCAAAGGCGATATTTTCCACACAGATCACTGCTTCTTTGGACGCTACGTGAGCCAAAGCCTGTCCTGGTGTGCAATCGCCTATAGCATACAATCCGGGTATATTGGTTTGATAATATTTATCAACCATGATCTTGCCTTTATCTGTTTTAACACCGGCAGATTCTAACCCGATGCCCTCGAGGTTAGCAGTAACACCAACAGCACTTAAAAGGATATCAGCTTCCAGGCTGATCTCTCCATTCGGAGTTTTTACTTTTGCTTTTACACCATTACCATTTGTATCGACAGAAGTTACTTCGCTGTCTGTCATGATTTCAATACCGCTCTTTTTATAGTTTTTAAGCAGTTCTTTGGAGATGTCTTCATCTTCGACCGGAACAATGCGTGGCAGGAATTCAACGATGGTTACTTTGGTTCCCATGCTATTATAGAAATAGGCGAATTCAACTCCAATGGCACCACTGCCTACAACGATCATACTTTTGGGTTGCTGTGGCAATGACATCGCTTCACGATAGCCAATGATCTTTTTACCATCAATCGGCAGGCTGGGCAATTCCCTGCTACGGCCACCTGTTGCAATGATGATATGCTTTCCTTCAACAGTTTGTTTTTTATTGTCACCGTCCGTTACTTCTACTTTTCCTTTCCCAGTGATTTTACCATATCCCATGATCACATCGATCTTATTCTTTTTCATCAGGAACTGCACACCCTTGCTCATTTTATCGGCCACACCGCGACTGCGCTTGATAACTGCTTCGAAATTGGGTTTACCAGATGCTTCAATCCCATAGCTTTCAGCATGTTTAATATCTTCATAAACCTGGGCACTTTTTAACAATGCTTTAGTGGGAATACAACCCCAGTTTAAGCAAATGCCACCCAGGCTTTCTTTTTCAATTACGGCTGTCTTTAATCCTAACTGTGATGCCCTGATGGCGGCTACATACCCGCCAGGACCTGTTCCAATGACTATTACATCGTATGCCATGATGTTGCGATTTTAGATTTACTTTTTCAGATTAGAGGAAAATGGCCAATCCATAAAGATCAGACTCCTGATCTTTTGACTTTTTGGCTTTTTTAATGAGTTGCGAAGCTACTTGAAAATGACTAAATACAAAAAGGGATTCAAATGGTACTTTATACATTTGCGAGGCTGTTTATTAACGGGTGACAAAAAAATAAATAAAACCCGTCTTTTAGCTTTAAAACCCAGTTATCAACAGGTGTGAAGAAATATGCAAATTTTTTCATCCGAAATAGCTATAATTAATTGGTTTTACATACCTTTGCCGTCCAAAAAATTAAGAACATGGCGAGAGTATGTCAGGTAACAGGCAAGGTACCAATGGGCGGAAATACCGTTTCGCATTCAAACATTAAAACGAAGCGCAGGTTTTTACCTAACCTGCAAACTAAAAAGTTTTTCCTGGTTGAAGAAAACAAATGGATCACCATTAAACTTTCTACTGAAGGGTTAAGGACAATCAATAAGAATGGTCTTTATTCTGTAGTGAAGCAAATGAGAGCCGCAGGTCAAAAAATCTAAAAACATTACAATACCATAAACAATGGCAAAGAAAGGAAACCGAGTACAGGTGATAATGGAGTGTACTGAACACAAAACAAGTGGTCAGCCAGGCACCAGCCGTTATATCTCTACCAAAAACAAGAAAAACAACCCGGAGCGTTTAGAACTGAAAAAGTTTAACCCGATCCTGAAAAAGTACACTGTACATAAAGAAATCAAGTAAATAGTTGGTGTTAGAAATTTATTTCAACCTATCAACAAATCAACTAATCAACTAATAAGTAATTATCATGGCAAAAGCAGCTAAAACCGCCCAGAAGAAAGACCTTAAGTCTGCCGCTGACGCAAAGAACTGGAGTAAAGTGATCAAGCCTGTACGCAGCCCAAAAACGGGTGCATATACTTTTAAAGAGGCTATCATCCACAAGGATAAGGTTAAAGATTTTTTAGCCCAGAAGTAATTTCTGCTAAAATAAATTCAGTTAAAGCTGTCACGATCATTCATCGCGATGGCTTTTGTTTTTTATAATATGCGTAATTTTCAAACCAATCATTAGCAATGGGATTCTTCAATAAACTCTTCGGTAAAAAAGAAAAGGAAAGCCTGGACCAGGGACTTCAGAAAACCAAGGAAAATTTTCTTTCTAAGATTACAAAAGCTGTAGCGGGTAAAACTTCTATTGATGAAGAAGTATTGGATAACCTGGAAGAAGCCCTGGTTGGTGCTGATGTTGGCATCGATACTACCGTAAATATCATTTCCCGAATTGAAAAAAGAGTAGCCCGGGATAAGTATATGAGTACGGGTGAACTCAATAAAATGCTAAAGGAAGAAATTGAAGATATCCTTATAGATGCTCCAGAATCAAATAGTTATGATTTTCATTCAGACCTGCCTGCTAAGCCATATATCATTTTAGTTGTAGGTGTAAATGGTGTTGGAAAGACCACAACTATTGGAAAGCTTGCTTATAATTTTAAGCTGGCAGGCAAATCAGTTTTACTCGGTGCGGCGGATACTTTCAGGGCTGCCGCAGTAGATCAGCTTACTATATGGAGCGAAAGGGTAGATGTTCCCATTGTTAAACAGCCCATGGGCTCTGATCCCGCTGCTGTTGCATTTGATACCGCTCAAAGCGCCGTTTCCAGGAACAGTGATGTAGTATTAATAGATACTGCAGGAAGGCTTCATAATAAAGCCCACCTGATGGAAGAATTGGGCAAAATAAAAAGAGTGATCCAGAAAACCATTCCCGATGCACCCCATGAAGTGCTGTTGGTTTTAGACGGATCTACTGGTCAAAACGCCCTGGAGCAGGCTAAACAATTTACTGCAGCAACCGATGTAACCGCATTGGCAATCACAAAGTTAGATGGAACTGCAAAAGGTGGTGTTGTACTTGCTATTGCCAACCAATTTAAGATTCCAGTGAAATTTATTGGTGTGGGCGAGAAGATGGAAGACCTGCTGGTTTTTGATAAACATGAATTTGTTGACAGTCTTTTTGATTTAGAAAAATAGGTTGATTTGACACACTTCCACTAGCTGAGTACAGTTAGTCTTTTTGTCCAATTCTAATCAGAAGGCTAATTTTCAAATTGTCAAATTGCCAAATTTTCAAATTGACTAAATTCATGGTTCTATGGATTGTATAATCGGGATCGATATAGGAACTACGAATATTAAGGCAGTCATCATTTCAACCAACGGGGAACTGATAAACGAATTTGAGCAATCCCATGAATTGCACTCACCCCAACCGGGATACAAGGAACAGGATCCGGAAAAGATATTAACCTCTGTTATTGCGATTATTAAAAAATCCCTCGAAAGTCTTCGTGCTGATCAAATGGCAAAGGCCATATCCTTTAGTTCCGCAATGCACAGTGTGATGGCTATTGATCAAAACGGGAACGCTCTCACACCCCTGATCACCTGGGCGGATACCCGGGCTCATACCATCGCAGAAAATTTGAAAAATACGGCAAAAGGGAAAAGTATTTATCAAAAGACGGGTACACCGATTCATGCCATGAGCCCGTTTTGCAAAATTGCCTGGCTCAAAAAAGAACAACCTGCCATTTTTGAGAAAGCTGTGAAATTCATTTCTGCCAAAGAATATATTTTTTTTCGCCTGTTTAATCAATTCATCGTTGATCATTCCATCGCCTCAGCTACCGGTTTATTAAATATTGAAACGCTTGAATGGGATCCGGAAGCCCTGGAATTTGCCGGAATTACAACAAGTCAATTATCAAAGCCTGTTCCTATTACGACTTCCATTACCGGGTTAAATGAAATTTACCAAACGCAGATCCCATTGTCAGAAGATATCATTTTCGTTATTGGTGGCAGTGATGGTTGTATGGCTAACCTGGGAAGTTTTGCAGTAAATGATAATGAGGCTGCTGTTACAATCGGAACGAGTGGTGCCGTCCGCCGGCTTACAACACAAAAAATGATGGATGAAAAGCAGCAGCGTTTTCAATACCGGCTGGATGAAAAGATATTTGTCACGGGAGGTGCCATCAATAATGGTGGTATCGCTTTGCAATGGTTCCTCGATCAATTTTACAGTGATATCAGAGGGAAAAAAGAAATCAGTGGGATTTTAGAGGAAATTAAAAAAGTACCGGCTGGTGCTGAAGGACTTATTTTTCTTCCTTACGTATTTGGCGAACGCTCACCAGTATGGGATGCTTCCGCAACCGGAACTTTCTCCGGGATCAGTTCTCATCATACCAAAACCCATTTTTTAAGAGCCGTGATTGAAGGTATTTGCTTCTCGCTATTGCAGGTAATGCAGGTTGTTGAAAAAAACGGGCCATCCATCGATAGGGTATTTGCATCAGGTGGTTTTATTCAGTCTGAAATTTGGGTACAAATACTGGCGGATATCCTGCAGAAAAAGATCAGCGTTAATGCTGGCGCAGATGCATCAGCGTTAGGAGCTGCTTTTGTGGCGCTTAAAAAATTAGGAATTATTAATGAATGGACTGAATTGAAAAAATATCACAGCGCCGGCAAAGAATATTTGCCAGATGAAAATGTTGCCGGGATATATCAGCAGAATTACCTTGTTTACGCAACCTTATATCCAAACTTACAAAAGAGTAAAAATCAGCTGATCGATTACCCATGAACGGTAGTATTGCCATACATTCATAACCAAAACGAATAACCAGCATGCCTTTAATTGTACTTACCCTGGCCATTCTCTTATTATTGCTGCTTACTTTAAAGAAAGTAAACCCGTTTATTGGCCTGCTCATTGTTTCTATTGGTGTTGGTATTGCTTTAGGTATGCCATTACAAAAGATTGGCGCATCCATACAGCAGGGTGTGGGTGATATTTTGGGAAGTATGGCACTGATACTCTGCCTGGGTGCCATGCTGGGAAAATTATTGGAAGTGAGTGGCGCGGCACAGCAGATAAGTGAAACACTGATTGCAAAATTCGGGGAAAATAATATTCAATGGGCCGTTATGATCACCGGTTTTTTAATTGGTATTCCATTGTTTTATAATGCCGGTTTTATCATCCTTGTTCCATTGGTTTTTTCAATTGCAAAAAATGCAAACAAGCCTTTGTTGTGGGTAGCCATTCCCATGGCAGCTTCACTTTCGGTTACTCATGGTTTTCTGCCACCACACCCGGGCCCAACCGGGTTGGCGGCCATCTTTGATGCCAATGTAGGCATGACCTTATTATATGGGATCATCATCAGCATTCCAACCATCATTATTGCAGGTCCTTTATTTTCTGCTACACTGAAAAATATTAAAGCATCACCGGGGGCAGGTTTCTTTGGCACCAATACCATTCCGCCTGAGAAATTACCAGGTAAGGCTGCCAGTTTTTTTATAGCATTGATACCCGTATTGATTATTGGTCTTGCTGCATTTACCGTTTATGTATTACCAGGAGATTCATCTATTAAAAGCCTGGCCGCATTTATCGGTGACCCCGTGATCGCATTACTGATCTCCGCCATTGTGGCTGCTTTGGTATTAAATAGTACGTTGAGAAAATCAACGGCGCAGATCATGCAGCTATTTGGTGATGCTATTAGCAGCATTGCACTGATCATGATGATCATAGCAGCAGGTGGCGCTTTTAAACAAGTATTAATTGATAGTGGCCTGGGAGATTATATCGCCTCATTTGCCGGCGACTATGAACTTTCGCCTTTAATTGCAGGCTGGGCAGTGGCTGCATTATTAAGAGTTACGCTGGGTTCTGCTACAGTTGCCGGACTTACTGCTGCGGGCATTGTTTTACCCTTGTTATCAATTACCGGCACGTCTCCAGAGCTTATGGTATTAGCCGTTGGCGCCGGCAGCCTGATGTTTTCCCACGTAAATGACACCGGTTTCTGGATGTTTAAAGAATTTTTCAACCTGTCCCTCAAGCAAACATTTTTATCCTGGACTATTATGGAAACCATTGTATCCATCACCGGTTTATTAGGTGTATTGCTGTTCCAGTATTTTGTTTAAATCTTGTATTCCGGATAAAAAATAATCCAGGTTTAACAGTTTTAATTTCGCATTGATTGTGAATAGTGATTTTTTTGCAGACAGTTATTCAAATTATTTTTAAGCTTTTATACAAAAACAAGAAACATATGAAATGTCCTAATTGTAATGTAAACTTAGTGATGACGGAGCGCAGTGGAGTGGAAATAGATTATTGTCCTGAATGCCGTGGCATCTGGCTTGATCGTGGCGAACTTGATAAAATAATTGAACGATCATCTCAACAGGATAATAGCAACACTCCAAACGAATCCAATCGACCAAAATATCCTAACCAGGATAATAAACACTATGACTATAAAAAGAAGAAGCGGGATTCATTCTTAGGGGATCTGTTTGATTTTTAAATTAATTTTTATAAGTATTCCTGGTGAAATTATTTATAGTTACCTGCACCCTGTGCTTATTGACTTCTTTTCAAAATAATCGGGAGGTTATTATTGACAAAGCGGAAGCGCAAAAGGCATTCCATTTATTAAAAGATATAAGACTTAATCCAGTAAACTATCACCAGGAGTTAGGTTTTCCCAAAAGCATCAAACCATCAACTATAGCATTGAAATGGAATGAAAAGCTGGCCAAGGTTGCTGAAGATAAAGCTGCAGATATGGCAACAAGGAATTATTTTGGGCACGTGGACCCGGATGGTTATGGAATCAATTATTTTATCAACAAAAGTGGTTACAAACTCGTTCCGGCCTGGTTAAAAGAAAAAAGCCTGAACTATTTTGAATCACTGGCAGTAAATACTTCAGGCGGTGAGCAGTCAATCAAATACCTGGTCATAGATGCTAAGACTCCTTCACTCGGACATAGAAAACATTTGTTAGGACTTGATACATGGAACGCTTCATTAACCGATATTGGAATAGGCTTCGCCAGGAGGGAAACTGGTAGTCAATACAAAACATATACCTGTATCATTATTGCAAAACACGATTGGTAAAGAGAGTAAGGTTTCTTTTTTTATTTTTATTATTTCTTTAATAAACTTAAGTATATGCAATTCCTTTCGCTTGAACCATTCATTCCTTCCGGTAATAATTTTGAAGCCGCTAAGAACCTGTTTGCTGAATTGGGTTTTAAAATAAACTGGGATGCAGGAGATTATATCGGATTTGAAAAAGATGGCTGTAAATTCATTTTGCAGAAATATGATAATAAGACATTTGCAGAAAACCTGATGATCAATGTAAGGGTTGATGATGTGCAGGCTTTCCGAAATAATATTATTGAAAAACAACTACCTGAAAAATATGGAATCCGCATAGGTGAAATCTCCAGTCAGCCTTACGGAAAAGAAGTTAACCTCATTGACATAGCTGGTGTATGCTGGCATTTTGTTGAATAATTTTTTATACTTTTTCTTTTGCTCATTTTTAAGAATTGGTCTGATCAAATCTCGAATTCCTCATTAAAGAATGTTTATGTTTTCAAACATTAATAACTGTATCTTAATATAACATTTTTCGATAACAGCCAATTTTGCCCCATTCTTACTACCAATCCTATTGGTTACAGATTAATGTAGGCGTATCCCAGAATTATATTTTGTTTAAATTGACAGGCAAGCTGAGGTAAAACTTCATCCTGCTGCATTTATCGTTCATTTACCAGGTAGCATTCGCCTCCTTGCTGGGTCCATTAAAAGAAACATTTGATGGGGAATATGTGATCCTGGCTGTAGGTTTATTTTCATTGGTATCCCTGTTTTTTATAATCGTTCTAAGACTAAAAAAACATCTTGATAAGCTGGATTGTATTGAAGCAGATGAAATGGAAAAAGACCTGGTAAGGATGGCGCTTGTTAAATGATTTTTTATCGCATTTACCAGGACATAATCAAGTAATTATTACGAAACTTTTCATTCAAAAAAGAAAGGACGGCTTCCTTCTCCCATTATGCCGCGTAATACCATCTCTTTCTGTTATTGAAAAATGTTCTAAACAATCATTTCCCCTGCATATAAAATATAATGTATCTTGATACAGTATTTGAGCTGGCCTGTTTTCTACCCCATAATAACTACCAATCCTACTGGTTACTGGCAACTGTAAGTGCAAATTCAAACAATGTTTTCGTAAGTATATAACAGGTTTAAAGCAAAACGCGACGCTTTACTGTTGATTTCTTAAAAACCAAATTTCAAAACACTAACTGTATGAGTTCATTTGCGAAACAAATGTTGTCAAAAAAGGGTATGCTGTTTTTAACATGGCTGCTGATGGTTTACAGCTCATCATGGCCCCAGCATACCATATTAATAAACATAAGAAAATACTAGATTTTGTTAAAGCATGCATGGAAGTTCCTTTCCAAGAGGCTTTCATTCTAAATCCTTCAGTTTAAGAAATAAATGGGAAGAGTGATTTAAAAAAAATTGAATTAAAATATTTGATTAATAAACTGTCATGAGAGCAAAATCAATCAAAGGAAAAACTTCAGATGAAATCAGTTCTGTATTAACCGGATGCATAGTCGAAGGATTCAAGCCAACTTTGGCCATTGTATTCATTTCTGTTAAACAGGACAGAGAAGCTATTTCCCAATTACTTGATGAAAATGGCATACAGGTATTTGGTGCAACCACTGCAGGCGAATTTACTGATGGCGAAATTGAAGAAGGTAGTATTGTAATGCTGTTGCTCGACATGAATCCAGCTTATTTCAAATTGGAATTTCTTGAAACAAGCCAGGAGACTGCCTTAGAAGAAGCCATCAAACTGGGTATTACCGGGAAAGAAACCTTTACCAATCCTGCATTTGTTATAGCAAACAGTGGTGTGTCTTTAGATGGTGAGCCATTTGTTGAGGGCATCATACAAGGTTTTGGGAGGTCTGCCTCGTCAGCAGACAAGGAAGTAACCATATTTGGAGGAAAGGCAGGAGATGATTTGGCACTTGAATCAACATTTGTTTTTACCAACGGAAAAACTAATGATTCCGCATTGGTGGCACTTATTATTGATGAAGATAAAATAGATGTTAAAGGAATAGCTTCTTGTGGCTGGCAAGCCATTGGCACCACCAAAACAGTTACTAAAAGTGAAGACAATATCGTTTATACCATCGACGATAAACCAGCATTGGATATGTTGATGAATTACCTTGGTATTGGGATAAAGCAGGAAGGTAATAAAGAGATCGTGACATTTCTAAGCTCCTGGTATTATCCATTGCAGGTAGAACGTGAAGATGGAGATCCTGTTATACGTACGGCCATGTTTGCCAATAGTGAAAACCGTTCACTTATTTGTTCTGGTAAAGTGCCTCAAGGAGCAAAAATCAAGTTTTCGATGCCGCCAGATTTTGATTCCATCAATACAGTCGTTGCAGAATGTAAGGGCATTAAAGACCATGCACAGCAGCAAGCTGATGCCCTGATCATGTTTTCATGCGTGAGCAGGTATTTATCATTTGGGGTTGTAATGAAAGAGGAGATCGAGCAGGTGCAAAATATTTGGGATGCGCCCATGGCAGGTTTTTTTTCCTATGGCGAATATGGAAAATCAAAAACCGGTAAATATGATTATCATAATAATACATGTTGCCTGGTGGTACTAAAAGAAAAATAAAACTTCGATAAGTTCCCGGGAATACACCTGTCCAGGCAGGATGACAAAAGAATAAAAATGAAAGCAAAATCCATCAAAGGGAATGTAGCTGAAGAAATTAAATCTGCATTAGATCAAGCATTGAGCAGTGGGTTCAAACCCACGCTTGCATTTGTATTCGTGACTCTCCTGGAAGATATAGATGTAATGTCAGAAATGATGGATGCAGAAGGAATATCCATTTTTGGTGCCAGCACTTCCGAAAAATTTACTGACCAGGGTATAGAATCACAAGGCATTGTGGTATTACTGTTAGATATCAACACAGCTAATTTCAAAATCATTTTAAAAGATTTTACAGCGACACCAGCATCTGTATATGAATCTGCATGCGAAGTAGGACAGTCAGGGATAGCTGCTTTTGACCGTCCGGCCTTTATTATTTCCGTTGCTGATTACAGAACACCAGGTGATGATATCATTAAAGGATTAATAGATAAAGCAGGTTCCGATATAAAAGTAATTGGTGGCATGGCAGGCGAGGCTGTAAATTTTACCGGGTATGTATTTACAAATCATTATAAAACTTTAAAGGGTTTAATAACGCTGATCCTCAATGAAGAAAAGATAGATGTAAGAGGTATTGCAGTTTCCGGGTGGAAACCTGTTGGAACGGAGAAAACGATCACCAAAAGTGAGGGCGCCTGGATCTATACCATAGATGATGAACCAGCAATGGATGTGATAAAAAAATTCCTGGGAAATGATATTGCGACAAATGAAAAATCAAATGGCTTAGTATCTCTTAATATCAATTATCCTTTGCAGATTCAGAGAGAATCAGGCATTCCCATGATGCGTCCTGCTTTATTATGGAATACAGAAGATCAATCGGTAATGCTTGGCGGCCTGGTAAAAGAAGGTTCAAAGTTTCGGTTTTCGCTCCCCCCGGATTTAGAAGTGATTGATACGGTGATTGAAAGTTCGAGAGAAATTAAAGAGAAAGAAATGCCCGATGCTGATGCGATGATAATCTTTTCATGCATTGGAAGATTGTCATCATTAGGTCCACTGTTATCAACAGAATTAGAGGGTTTGGCAGGTACCTGGAACACACCAATGGCAGGTTTTTTCTCATTGGGAGAATTTGGCAAGCTGGATGATAACCGGCCGGAGATGCATGGGACAACCGTAAGCTGGGTTGCATTAAAAGAACTATAATATTTCGACAAACTCAGGATGATTAAAAAATAAACATGAAAGCAAAATCAATACAAAGTAATTCGGTTAATGAATTTCAATCAGCACTGGAACAAACAATCAATGCTGGCTTCAATCCCACACTGGCTGTAGTTTTCATTTCAATCAGCCAGGATAGAAACGCCATATGCAAAATTTTAAATGATGCAGAAATTGCTGTATTTGGCGTAACCACTAATGGCGAATTCATCGATGAAGAATTAGGTAAGCAGTCAATAGCTGTTCTTTTAATGGATATAAATCCTGGTTATTTTAATATTCATTTTGCAGGATTTCCGGAAAAAAATTACAGGGAAACTGCTAAAACGATTGCACTAAATGCACAGGAGCAAATTCATCACCCTGCATTTCTAATTGCTGCCAGCCATATGGAAACCGATGGAGAACAATTACTATTTGGATTTGAAGATGTCATTGGTAAACAGGTGAATGTTTTCGGCGGTATGGCTGGAGACGATTATGCTTTTAGTGAGCAATTTGTTTTTACGAATGACAAAGAAAGCAATCGGGGAATGGTGGTACTTGCATTTGATGAAGAGAGAGTGACGATTAAAGGAAAAGCCACTTGCGGGTGGAAAGCTGTAGGCACACCTAAAACCGTAACAAAAAGCATTGGCAACCATGTATTTACAGTAGATAATGAACCTGTATTAGACATCACTGCAAAGTATGGCGGGCTTGGGAAATTGGAAAAAGATAACACAGAAGCGGCTATGGAAATAGCAGTCAACTTTCCTTTGCAGTTACAAAGAGAAGTTGGTGACCCTGTAATGCGGCCGGGGTTATTAATAAAATGGGAAGACCGTTCTTTTGTCTGTAGTGGTTCAGTACCACAAGGCTCCAAAGTAAGATTCTCACTTCCTCCTGATTTTGATGTAATGGAAACAGTTATTAAAGGTGCTGAAGAATTAAAAGCAACGGAAATGCCCGAAGCAGATGCATTGGTCGTATTCAGTTGTGCAGGTCGAATTCTTTCACTGGGCCCGCTGATGAACCAGGAGATAGAAGGCGTAAGAAAAGTTTGGAATGCACCTATGGTGGGTATGTTTTCTAATGGTGAATTGGGAAGAGCTACCGGTGGAAATTTAGAGATGCATAATCTGACTACCTGCGTAGTGGCTTTAAAAGAAAAATAATCCCTTAACAAGCTCAAAATGAGTAATCAATTTTTATCATAAATCAAAAAACCAAAATTAACAACCATGGAAAATTTAAAAACGATTAAACAAATGTATGATGCTGTAGCAAATGGTGATTTCCCTGCTTTTCTTAATGGCATGGACGCTGCCATTGAATGGAACGAAGCGGAGAATTTTCCCTATGCAGACGGCAATCCTTATATAGGACCAGATGCTGTTGCAGGTGGCGTATTTGGCCGAATTGCAGCAGACTGGGAATACTGGACGCTGTCAGACCTTGTGTATCATGAATCCGATAGTGATAAAATAATTGTTACAGGGAGGTACAATGCAAAAAATAAGATCACTGAAAAAATTATCAAAGCACAGTTTACCCATATGTGGACAGTGAATAATAACAAAGCCACAAGTTTTCAGCAATATACCGATACAAAACAGGTTTCAGACGCTATGATTTAATCAGATATTTGTAAAACTACTTTTTATATTGAAAGCAAATCAATTCAAGGAGAATATGGTAAATCAAAGAAAGGTAAACATGAATTTCATAATAACACATGCTGCGTATTAGTTTTAAAAGAAAAATAAATGAACCAGCATTTACAAAATATATTGAATATAATCCTGGAGGATGAAAGTTTAAATACCGAACAGAAAAGTGCCATTGTCAAATCGCTGAAAGACGCGGATAAAGAATTAGAAATAACTGCCTTTAAGTTAGATCGTACTGAAAAAGTAAAACGCACCACGGCTATTTTGTTAGAAGAAACAATTGAAGAATTGGAACAGAAAAGAAAAGCCATTGAAGAAACAAATGCAGCACTAACCAAATCACTTGAAGAATTAAAAGCTGCACAGGCACAATTGATCCAGGCAGAAAAAATGGCTTCGCTGGGTGAACTGACTGCAGGCATTGCACATGAAATTCAAAATCCTTTAAACTTTGTAAACAATTTTAGTGAGTTAAGTAATGAGTTGATGGATGAAATGCTGGAAGAAGTTGCAAAGGGAAATTATGAAGAAGCAAAAACTATTGTGGTTGATGTAAAACAAAACCTGGAAAAAATAACACATCATGGCAAAAGAGCAGATGGGATTGTAAAAGGAATGTTATTACACAGTCGCAGCAGCAGCGGGCAAAAAGAAGAAACAGATATTAATGCATTGGCTAATGAATACTTACGATTGGCTTACCACGGACTTCGGGCTAAAGACAATACATTCAATGCAAAATTGGAAACTGAATTTGATTCATCCATTGGTAATATCAACATCATTCCACAGGATATAGGCAGGGTTATGTTAAACCTGATCACCAATGCATTTTATGCAGTAAATGAAAAAAAGACCCTTCGACAAGCTCAGGGTGACAACTACGAGCCTACCGTTAAGATCAGTACAAAAAAGGTAAACAACAAGATAGAGATCAGCGTTGCAGACAATGGCAATGGCATTCCGCAAAATGTTTTGGATAAGATTTTTCAACCCTTCTTCACCACAAAGCCAACAGGTGAAGGAACAGGTTTGGGATTATCTTTAAGCTATGACATTATTAAAGCACATGGCGGCGAATTAAAAGTAGAGACGAAGCTGTATGAGGGAAGTAAGTTTATTATAGTATTACCTGAATCGTCTATCAATTATTAAGTGTTTTTATGATTACAAATTCAATGAAAGTTGTCAAATATTTTCTCTAATCTAAAAACTTTGATGATGCAAAAGAATACGATGGATCGAAAAGCGCAACTCAAAGAAACTATTGAATCTTATTTCCAGGCGCTACGAGATAAAAACTTCACAGCTATCCCATTTCATGATTCATTAATTTTCAGGGCTCCTCTGGCACCTGGGGGTGTTCATAATCCATTAAATGGCAAGCAAGCCGTTTTTGATTTATGGTGGAAACCATTGGAACCTGCCTTAGATGGAGTAGTCGTCAATATAATAGACCATTATTACAATGAATCCCTAACTGGTATGCTTATAAAAGCAGAAATAATTTTACCTGGTGCGGGACTTACACTCAGGGTGGCTGATCGCTTTATAATAAATGAAGATGGAAAAATTATTGAACAGGAAAATCATTTTGATGCAAGCCAGCTAAAGAGCTATATCCATCACATTTGCTTACGTTCAATGGACTTCAATAAAACAAAAAATTTTTATCATAATGTTCTTGGTTTTCCTGTTGCCATAGATACACCTGAACTTATAATTTTTATAGCAGGTAATGTTTTCCTGGCTTTTAAAAAAGCTGACCCGAGGAATATGGAATTTACAACGTTCAGTCCTTTTGAAGTAGGCCTTGATCATATTGCGATTACTTGCGAAACAGAAGAAGAATTAAATCGATTTGCAAAAAAATTAACTACTGAGGGTATCGAAAATACAGGTGTAAAATTGGATAAAGTTTTAAATAAATTATATATCGCCTTCAAAGACCCTGATAGAATTGCATGGGAGTTTTATATGAAATAAAAGTTATGCCCTCTATGGCCAGTCAAATCAACAAAAATGATTTAGTAAATAAGATTGACGAATTAAATCGGATTGCCTGGGAAATTCGTGTCAGTAATTCTAATAAAGCATCTCAATACAGCAGGGAAGCTATTGAACTTTCTAATAAAATAAATTATAAACTAGGATTGGCTGACGGACTTTCTCTTGAAGGTTTTGGATTCATACGGATGTCTGATTTTAATAAAGCTTCAGTTTGTCTTGATCAGGCTGAAGTTATTTATGAATCATTGAAAAATGTTCGTGGACTTGCTATTGTAAATGAATACAAGGGAATTATTGAACGTAACCTGGGTAACAGCGCTGCTGCACTTGAATTTATTTTCAAAGCACTTGAGCTGAGTCGGCAAACTGCATTTACAGATCACGAAACAACTAACCTTTATCAGCTTGGTGTTACATACTATCATCTTGCAAACTATGATAAGGCCCTTGAATATCTTTACAAGAGCCTTTCATTAGCCCGGTCTGTTAATTTCACTTTGATGGAAGCGTATAATTTGAACATTATCGGCTCAATTTATTTTGAAACAAAAGATTACGATAGGGCATTGAATTATTATAAACAAGGACTCACCATCCGGCAGCTGTCAGGTGATAAATGGGGTGAAGCAGGTAGTCTTGACAATATCGGATTTACCTATCTTAAGCTAAAGAATTACCGGAGGGGGATTGAATATTGTAAGAAAAGTCTTGAAATAACAAGGGCTACTGGAGACAAAAAAGGACAGGCAAATGCACTTCTGCATATTGCGGAAATTTATAAACAGGCAGGCGAATTAAAACGAGCAGCTGAATTCATCAATGAAAGTCTGCTTATCCGAAAACAGAATGGCGATAAAAGAGGCGAGGTTGAGATATTTTTATTCTTGTTCTCCTTGTACAAAGATTTTCCTGAAAAAAACAATAAAGTATTTGAATGGCTTGAAAAAGCAGCTAAGCATGCAGAGGAAATTAAAGCGCTTGATCTTTTAGGTAAAACCAGGTTTGCTTTATATGAGTATCATAAAGGGGAAGAAAATTTCAAAGAAGCCATTCAGCAACTTGAAATGCATATAATGATTGAAAAAGAATTGCATAAAAATGCCATCAGTCAAAAAGTATTAAATCTTGAAATATCTTATAAGGCGGAGGAAACTGAAAAGGAAGCGAAAATTATTAGGTTAAAAAATGATGAACTGACTAAACTGAATAAAAAAATTGAAAAACAAAAGAAAAAGTTAGAAGTGGCATTGACAAATCTGAAAGAAGCACAGGCTCAATTAATTCAATCAGAAAAAATGGCTTCACTTGGAGAATTAACTGCAGGCATTGCACACGAAATACAAAACCCGTTAAACTTCGTGAATAATTTTTCAGAAGTAAGTAATGAGTTGATCAGTGAAATGGTTGTCGAATTTGAAAAAGGAAATACAGAAGAAGTAAAAAATATTGCAAAAGATATTCAGCAAAATTTAGAAAAAATAACCTATCATGGTAAGCGTGCCGATACTATTGTAAAAGGAATGTTACAACACTCTAACAGTGGCAGCGGTAAAAAAGAACCAACAGATATCAATGCACTGGCTGATGAATACCTGAGTTTAGCTTATCATGGGTTGCGGGCAAAAGACAAATCTTTCAATGCAACATTAAAAACAGCTTATGATGAAAGCATTGGTAACATCAGCATTATTCCGCAGGATATAGGAAGAGTCATTCTCAATTTAATTACCAATGCCTTTTATGTGGTGGATGAAAAAAAGAAGCAATGTCAGTCTGAGCTTGTCGATGACTATGAACCAACAGTTACAGTAAGTACAAAAAAAATAAAAGGTAAAGTAGAAATAAAAGTTGCAGACAACGGCAATGGAATTCCTCAAAAACTATTAGATAAAATATTTCAACCCTTCTTTACCACCAAACCAACAGGACAAGGAACAGGGTTGGGTTTATCGTTAAGTTATGATATTATAAAAGGACATGGTGGTGAGTTGAAAGTGGAAACGAAGGGAGGAAAAGGATCTGAATTTTTCATTGTTTTACCAGCTAATAACTAAAAATGAAATTGAAAGAACTGGAAGAAGAAATCCTGAAAGTATACAACGCTTATTGGAATAATTACCTGGAAGGTAATGTGGAAGCCATGCATCCGTTACTAGCGGATGAATACACACAGGTAGGCAGTGCAGAAAGTGAAGTGTTTTCCAATAAAAAAGTTGCAGTGCAATTTCTCTATGATACCATTGACCAGGTAGCTGGAAAATTAGCTATGCGGAACAGGAAAACAACACTTGAACAACAGGCGCACTTCACTTTAATACATGAGTTTTGCGATCTCTATGCGTTGGCAGATGGCAATTGGATTTTTTATTCCAAATTCAGGGCATCTACATTCATGCAGCAAAAAAACGGAGGATGGAAAATTATCCATCAGCATTCTTCTTTCCCTGATGCAAAAGCAGAATATGGTCAAAATGTTGCCATCGATATAATAGCAGAAGAAAACCAGCAACTGCATGAGGCAATCAAGCGACGTACTGTTGAACTGGAACAAAAAAACCGGGAATTGGAAATTGAAACGTCTTTAGAAAGAGTGCGGGCTGAAGCAATGGGCATGAACAAACCAGATGACATTCTTGCTATCTGTAAAGTGATGTTTACGGAATTGAAGTTGCTTGGTTTCTCCCAATTAAGGAATACGCTGATTAATTTTTGGGATGATGACAGCAACACTTTAATCGATTATGATTACTCAGATGATACGGGTGGACATAAAGCAAGGCTTTCTTACAGCAGTCACCCTGTTTTTGAACAATTCCAGAAAAAAATCAAGCATTCAAAAGATGCCTTTGCTGAACTGGTAGTTAACAAAGAAGAACTTGAAAGCTGGAAAAAACGCCGGCGTGATAGTGGTGAATACGAAGATCCACGGCTGAATAATATCTCTGCGCTTTATTATTATTTCTATTCCATTGAGGTGGGTGCTATTGGCATTTCAACATTCAGCCCCATTACAGAAGAACAACTGAATGTACTGAAGCGATTCAGAAATGTGTTTGACTTTGCTTACCGCCGGTATGCAGATGTGGCACAGGCAGAAGCACAGGCAAGGGAAGCAGAGATAGAATTAGCATTGGAAAGAGTGCGTGCAAGAACAATGGCTATGCAACGTAGTGGAGAGTTAGTGGATGTTGCTACTGTTTTATTCCAGCAGGTAAAAGAGTTGGGAGTGCCTCAATGGAATTGTGGGTTTAATATCTGGAATATCGGTGATAAGGAGTTTACGTATTACCCTGGAAGTCCTGATGGTATCATATCTCCTTCGCCTTGCAAAATTCCATTGACTGAACATCCGGTTTTTAAGCGTTTCGATGAATCGAGAAGACGAGGAGAAGAACTTTTAGTATATGAAAAAGAAGGTGAAGAACAGGCGGATCATTACAGGTATATGCTTTCGCTTCCCGGTGTGGGTGATTTGCTGCAAAGTATGCTGGATGCCGGCTTTGAGTTACCCAAATTTCAAATTGATCACCTTGCCAATTTCGCATATGGTAACCTGATATTTATTACTTACGAGCATTTCCCAAAAATGCATGATGTGTTTAAACGCTTTGCAAAAGTGTTCGAACAAACCTATACCCGCTTTCTTGATCTGCAAAAAGTGGAAGCACAGGTAAAGGAATCTGAAATAGAATTGGCATTAGAAAGAGTAAGGGCAAGGACAATGGCTATGCAAAAAAGCAGTGAACTGATAGATGTTGCCCGCGAACTGAGAGTTCAGTTGGCTGCCCTGGGTACAATTGAATTAGAAACCTGCGCAATTAATTTATACGAAGAATCTGATTCGTTTATTGAGGCATGGACCGCTATTCGACCCCCAGACAGCAAAAAAGACATTGTGGAATTAAATTTCAAGTTGCCCAAAAAAGGTATTTATATTATAGAAGATATGCTGGAAGCCTATGCTTCTGGTACTGATGAATTTACTTTTGAACTTGCAGGGGAAAAAGGAATACAGTGGATGAAAACCATTGAGACTCAATTACCAGATTTGTTTGCTGCTGCTGCAGCGGCCCCCGGCTATTCAAGTACTGGTTTTGTTCAGGCATGGTTTTCTTGCTGCTATTTTCCAGGCGGTGCTTTAATTATGATAACCATGTCGCCGCCATTGCAAGAATCACGGGTATTATTGAAAAGGTTTACTCAGGTTTTCGGGATGGCCTATCGTCGCTTTACAGATTTAAAAAAAGCAGAAGCACAGGCTCGGGAGGCATATATTGAATTAGGACTTGAGCGTGTACGGGCTAAAGCCATGGCTATGCATGCTAGTGAAGATTTAAGCACTGTGGTAGAAGTAGTCTTTGAAGAATTAGATAAACTTAGCATCGGAATTATGCGTTGTGGAATCGGAATTTTGAATAAGCATAATCGTTTTGTAAATGTATGGCTAACCTCCGTTTCAGATGAAGGTAATACAGTTCAGGTTACAGGAAACGAATCGATGGATCTTCATCCTTTGTTGCAGGGAGCTTATGATGCCTGGATGCGCGGACAGGATTTCTCATATGTGCTGGAAGGAGAGGATATGATTGAATATTATAAATCTTCCGGCACGGGGAAGGTTCGATTACCAGATTCTCAATTAATACAGTCGATTAATGAAATTAATACGCAATATTATCAATTAGCCACTTTCGCAGCAGGTGGTTTATTTGCTTTCGGGGCCGAGGCCTTTACGGATGAAGCTAAGGTAGTTTTGAAACGATTTGCCCTTGTTTTCAACCAGTCATATACACGTTTTCTTGATCTGCAAAAAGCAGAAGCACAGGCAAGAGAAGCACAAATAGAAGCGGCATTGGAAAGGGTACGTTCACGCAGCATGGCTATGCATAAAAGTGATGAACTGTTACAGGTTATCAATGTTGTGTCAGAACAATTGCAATACCTGAATTTCAAATTTAATACAGTAAGTTTTGCCATTAATAACCAGTCCCACGATTACAAGTTCTGGTTTGCTGTCATGGGGAATTCAACGCCAATATTTATTGAGGTTCCTTACATTAATAATCCCATGTTTGAAAGGGTGAAGGACGTACTGGCCAAAGGAGGCAGCTTTTATACTGACACCCTTACTCCCGAAGAAAACAAACAATGGCACGAGCATGTATTCGCAAATGCCGACCTGTCTTTCTTAACACAGGAAACAAAAGCATATATATTAAGAAGCGGGTATGCCAGGTCTGTAGCAATTACGCCCGGCATCATGCTGATCGTAAGTAATTATTCCGCCATAGCATATACTGATGGGGAGAATGAAATTATCAGAAGGTTTGCTGCCGTCTTCGATCAATCCTATACCCGATTCCTTGATCTGCAAAGAGCAGAAGCACAGGCAAAAGAAGCACAAATTGATGCTGCTTTGGAAAAGGTACGTTCCCGTTCTTTGGCTATGCACAAGAGTGAAGAACTGCAGGATGTGGTACATACAGTTTTTGAAAAACTGGATGAACTGAATGTTGAATTATATACTGCGATCATATTCCTTTTTACAGAAGGTTCAAAAGATATCATATGGTGGCTGGAAAATAAAGCCAATCAGCAATACGCAAGAATGCTTGTTCCATACGATGATAACCAATACCTCAATGATATATTTGAAGCAAAGGAAAAGGGTAAGAATTTTTTTTCAAAAACCTATTCCTTCGAAGAAAAAAATAAGCTGTTCCATCATCTTTTTGAAAATACAGATTTTAAATATGTCCCGGAGAATCAAAAGCAATTTTTGTTGGAGAGTGATTTGGCAACTATGTCTGTAGCGCTGGCAAAAAACACAGGAATTAACATCACGAGCTACACCAAAAAATCATTTTCAGAAAAGGAGAATGAAATACTTATAAGATTTGGGAATGTTTTTGAACAGGCCTATACCAGGTTCCTTGATCTGCAAAAAGCAGAAGCACAGGCAAGGGAAGCAAAGATTGAAGCTGCTTTGGAAAAAGTGAGGGCCCGAACCATGGGTATGCAAAAATCCGATGAATTGGCCGATGTGGCTAAAGTGTTGTTTACTGAATTGAACGGCCTGGTACATAACCTTTGGACTTGTGGATTTGTACTGTGTGAAAAAGAACGCAAAGAGGATGAATGGTGGCTAAGCATGGATGATGGATTTACCCGTGGTTTTTTTCTGCCTAACGTTGACGATTATGCGCATTCCACGTTATACGAGGGATGGCTTAAAGGGGAGGCTTTTCGGGCAGTTCAATTAAAAGGAAAGGAGCTGCAGGCCCATTATGATTGGCTGATGAAAGTTCCTGTTGCTAAATCTATTTTTGAAGAAATGGATGCAGCGGGTCTCTCCCGGCCTGATTGGCAGAAATTACACGCTGCCTATTTTTCAAAAGGATATTTGGTGATCATAACCCGTGAGCCTTGTTCTGAAGAAGCGATTTTCAAACGATTTGCGCAAGTATTTGACCTGACATATACCCGCTTCCTCGATTTGCAAAAAGCAGAAGCGCAGGCAAGGGAGGCGCAGATTGAAGCTGCATTGGAAAGAGTCAGAGCAAAAGTGATGGCTATGAACAATTCAAAAGATCTGGATGATACGTCTTTGATCTTTGGTGAACAACTGCGGAAATTGGGAATAGACTGGCAGTTCTCCTATTTCTGGCTTATCGATGAAGCTAAAAACGAAAATACTTTTTGGATTACCTGGCCGGATTACAAAACCAGTATTACAGTTTACACCCTGGCCGAAGCAGAAGAATATTTTAATGAATGTTTAGTATCATGGAGAGGAGGAGTTAAAATACATGAGAGCCATATTTCTACGGAAGAAGTTCAAGACTGGCTCAACACATTTCAACGCATTACTGATGATGCAGGTGGTGTTGCAAAACAAGTAATGCTCCCTCAGACATTTGTAAATGGTGTTTATTATTATGATGCCATGATGAAGTATGGGTCTTTTGGCATTTGCATTAACAAACCGGCTACGAATGAAGAAAAAAATATTCAATGTCGGTTTGCTGTCGAATTTGAAAGAGCTTATACCCGTTTCCTGGATCTGCAAAAAGCCGAAACACAGGCAAGGGATGCCGTCAAGCGGGCCTCTGTTGACAGGATTCGGGCAGAAATTGCTTCAATGCGAACAACCAGTGACCTGGAAAGGATACAACCTTTAATATGGAATGAATTAAACATCCTCGCCGTTCCTTTTATCCGTTGCGGTGTTTTTATTATGGATGAAGAAAATCAGGAAGTGAATACTTTATTATCTACTCCTGATGGGAAAGCGATTGCCGCTTTTCGTCAATCTTATAATGTCCCGGGTGAAATATCGTTGATTGTAGATAGCTGGCATAAAAAGAAAATGTATAAACAGCATTGGGATGAAGGACAGTTTCTTGAGTTTGCAAAGAGCCTCGTGCAACAGGGCGCTGTTAATACCGGTGAAAAATACCTGACGGAAAACCGGCCCACTGATCTCTACCTGCATTTCTTTCCCTTCCTGCAGGGTATGCTATATGTGGGTAATACATCACCACTAGAAGATGATGAATTACAATTGGTACAAAATCTTGCAGATGCATTTTCTACTGCCTATGCCCGTTACGAGGATTTTAATAAACTGGAACTGGCAAAAAAACAAGTGGACAATACATTGAATGAATTGCAGGTAACACAAAAGCAATTGATCCAATCAGAAAAAATGGCCAGCCTTGGAGAACTCACAGCAGGCATTGCACATGAAATACAAAACCCATTAAACTTTGTCAATAATTTTTCTGAAGTAAGTAATGAATTGATAAGTGAAATGGTTGATGAAGTTGAAAAGGGAAATACAACTGAAGTAAAAACAATTGCATTAAATATTCAGCAAAATCTTGAAAAAATTATTCATCATGGAAAGCGTGCCGACGCTATTGTAAAAGGCATGTTGCAACACAGCCGCAGCGGCAGCGGTATAAAAGAGTCCATAGATATTAACGCGTTGGCTGACGAGTACCTGCGTTTGGCTTATCATGGTTTAAGAGCAAAAGACAAATCTTTTAATGTTTCATTGAAAACAGATTATGATGAATTATTAGAAAAAGTAAATATTATTCCGCAGGATATTGGTAGGGTGATATTGAATCTAATAACCAATGCTTTTTATGCAGTGAACGAAAAGAAGAAGCAATATCAGTCTGAGCTTGTCGAAAGCTATGAACCATCTGTTTCTGTTAGTACAAGAAAAGTAAATGATAAAGTAGAAATCAAAGTTGCAGATAACGGCAACGGTATTCCACAAAAAGTATTGGACAAAATCTTTCAACCATTCTTTACTACTAAGCCAACAGGACAGGGGACGGGATTAGGTTTATCAATCAGCTATGACATTGTTAAAGCACATGGAGGAGAATTGATAGTAAACACAACCGAGGGATCAGGAAGTGAGTTTATCCTTCAATTACCAATTAATTAAAGTATGTATGAAAACTTTTTTAAAATTTATTTTATTGCTTTTTTTACCTGTATTTATTTATGGGCAACAGAAAAACGCTACTCTGAATAGTTTATATAATTCACTCTCCGAGGCAGAAAGTGATACTGCCCGAATGAAAGCCTATATGAACCTTGGGTCCTACTATCATCTTGCAGATCGCGATAGTTCAAGTTTTTACTATGAAAAAGCATTGCCTGTTGCGGTAAGGTTAAATCTGAAATTCGATGAAGCATCTGCATTGAACAATATTGGAATTATCCTGATGCAACAGGAAAAGTTTTCAAAGTCTCTGGAATATTATTTAAAAGCGATTAATATTCTAAAGGATCCCAAAATTGAAAAAACAATCTGGCATTTACCACCAGGCCAAGATCCGGAGAAAATACGATTACTTGAATTAAGTAATAGCTATGATCTGATCGGGATACTGAATGCGTATACAGGGAACTGGACAGATAATACAAAGAACCAAATGAAAAATTACCGGGAAGCTGAGAAATATGCAAAAGCTGCCGGGGATCAAAGACAACTGGCGTATATAAAATTTCACATGGGCATTGCTTATCTGAATGAAGGAAAATTAGATTCTGCACTCCTTTTTATCAAAAACTCCATAGCAACGTTTTCAGATCTGAATGACCTGGCAGGATTAGGTCGTGCGACGAAATACCTGGGCGATACGTATGCGAAAATGGAGAATTATGATTTAGCTGCTCAAACAATATTGCAATCATTACCCCCTTTACAAAAGACCAATGATTTTGTGCATATAGCACTTGCTTATATTTCTTTGAATCGTGTTTATACAGGTTTAAATAAAAATGATTCTGCATTGTATTATGCCAAAGAAAGTTTGAAAGTATTTGAAAAGCGCAAGGACCCGTTTGGGAAAAAAGATGCTTACAATCTGCTTTCATCCAGTTATGATCGACTGGGCCAAACCGATAGTGCCACCGTGTATTTAAAAATGGCCAAAACATTAAGCGATAGTCTTAGCCAGGAAGAACGAAAAAATCTTCTTGCATTTCATGATGTTGTTGTAAATGAACAGGCCAAGCTGGAAGAACTGGAAAAAGACAAAATCCAAACACAAAGTAAGATCAGGATATACAGTTTGATTGCAGGGCTAGTTATTCTATCCCTGATAGGTCTTATTCTGTATCGTAACAACAAAAAGGAAAAGAAAGCCAAAATAGTTTTAGAAAAAACACTGAAAGAACTCAAGTCTACACAAACGCAACTGGTTCAATCAGAAAAGATGGCTTCACTGGGAGAATTGACAGCAGGCATTGCACATGAAATTCAAAATCCTTTAAACTTCGTTAATAATTTTTCCGAAGTCAATATCGAATTGCTAACTGAAATGAAAATTGAAATTGACAATGGAAACATGGACGAAGTAAAATTAATTGCCAACGATGTTATAGAAAACCAAGGAAAAATAAATCATCACGGCAAACGTGCTGATGCCATTGTAAAAGGAATGTTGCAACACAGCCGCAGAAGCAATGGTGTTAAAGAGCCAACCAATATTAATGCCTTGGCAGATGAATATTTAAGATTAGCCTATCATGGTCTCCGGGCAAAAGACAAATCGTTTAATGCCACATTAAAAACAGATTATGATGAAAGTATAGACAACATCAATATCATTCCGCAGGATATGGGAAGAGTGATATTAAATTTAATAACTAATGCATTTTACGCAGTTAATACAAAGAAAAAAAATCAACTTAATGGATATGATCCTGCAGTTTCTGTTATCACAAAAAAATTAAATGAACAGGTAAAAATCATTGTAAAGGATAATGGTATGGGGGTTTCACAACAGGTAATAGAAAAAATTTTCCAACCTTTTTTTACAACCAAACCACCTGGGGAGGGGACTGGGCTGGGATTGAGTTTGAGTTATGATATTGTAAAAGCACATGGTGGTGAGTTGAAAGTTGAAACGAAAGAGGGCGAAGGTTCGGAATTTCACCTTTACCTGCCAGCAAATTAACAAACTGGTTTCAGGATAAGAATATTATCTGTATGATGCTTTCAAGAAATATATTTAAATTATAAGACTATTAATAATATAGTTGAATCGAATGCAAAGTATCAATTCAAAATTGAGAGTACTTATACCTGACCCAGGTAAATATCGCCAGGAGGTGCAAATAAAATCCTTTCTTTCTTTTGCACCCTATTATAAAATATTAAATGAAAAGATCCTGCATTCGCATGATCAGTTTCTGGAATTTTATCACAATATCATCCAAAAACTGGAAGCCAGTCCTGAATTGCTACAACCCATTCAGGATGTTACAATCATCAACCGCCACGAAAAACTTTTTCAATCGATTGCATCCACTTTATTCCCGTTTTCAACCGATATTGATCTGCAATATTATGCATTAGGATCTCCGTATAAATTTGAATTCTTCTTTTATTCAGACTCTTTCCAGGCGTATTTTAAACCAGATGATAATGGATATATTGATTTTCCTGCTGAACGTCCTTTAGCGCAGTTGCAGGCAGAATATGACCTGATGGCATATCGACTGGTATTTAGAAAATATTTTAATATTGAATTGAATATTCCGGAACGCAATACGAACCAGTGGTTTGATAGAAATACCGGGTTGACCAGGTATAGCCGGGTGCATATTGATGAAAGTTTTATTGATGTAAATGTTTTGAATGAATTGCCCCCATTACCTTCCGGAATAATCGATCATGCCACGGGGTCCATTTTGGATACAGATCTTTTGAAAAAAAAATTACCCCTTTCTCTTTTTTTATTTGAAGGGTTTATCATTCGCCGCAGCATTGCTGATGTAACGCCCGAAGAATGTGTAAAGGAGGTGAAGAACGCCATTATTGAAATGCAATCTGCAAATCCAAAAATGGGCTATCAGAAATTAAGATCAGCAATGGAAACAATGATCGGCACTAAGAATGTGAAAGTAAGCCTCAATACTTTTCTTAAGTTGAATGAAGGTTTTATTTACAATCCTAAATATTCAGGGAAGAGTCTTTTATTACAAGCACTCACGGGCAATGAAAAAAAAGAGGAGGCTTATCATCAGTTAGCTATTTTCCTTGAACAACATAAAAAATCGTTTTTTATAAGTGAAATAAATCAACCAGATGCCAGGCATGCGAACATCCATTTTTTAAACCACCTTAAAAAAACCAATTATTGTTGTTACCTGGTTACACCCTTATTTGAAAAAGAAAATTTAATAGGTATGATGGAAGCCGTGTCACTTGAAACCGGTGTTTTGAACAATAATACATTAAAAAAACTGGAGCCCGTTTTATCTTATTTTGAAATGGCTTGCCGAAATGATATTGCACAATTTGAAAATGAAATTGAAACCTTGATTTTTGAAAATTATACTGCTTTGCTACCGGTTGTGAAGTGGAAATTCAGGGAAGAAGCCTGGTTGTATTTAAAAGAAAAAGATAATGATCCTTCTTTGGAAATAGGTACCGTAAAATTTAATCCTGTTTATCCTGTATATGGTGCTATTGATGTAAAAAATTCTTCCTCCGGACGCCGTATTTGTCATCAAAAAGATATCATTGAACAATTAAACCAGGTTGAAAAAACGCTTCGCCTGTTGGAGGCTGATGTTGTTAAGGTAAGTCAGGAATTCATTGATATTTTACTTAATAAAAATGAAGATCTCAGAAAAAAAATTATAAACATCATTTCACCTGAAGACGAAATTAAGATCAATGAATTTCTTAAAAATGAGGTGCATGTTTTTTTTAATGATTTGATTCATGCTAACAACATCAATTTAAAACCTGTAAATGATTACTTTCTTTCAGTTGATTCAGCAACAGGTCAATTCAATAAAAACAGGCTTTGCTTTGATGAAAGTCTTGGAAAAATAAATGCCATTGTATCCCGCTACCTTGAGACAGAGCAAAATAAGATACAGCAAGTTCATCCCCATTATTTTGAGAAATTCAGATCGGATGGTGTAGAATACATTATTTATCTTGGAAATCCATTTACACCGGAAATAGAGTTTGATATTAATGAACTGAAAACGTTCAGGTTCTGGCAATTATCATTAATGGCTCATATAACCCGCCTCACCTGGCATATTAAAAAAGAACTCCCCCTGCCTCTGGAAACAACCCAATTGATTTTGGTTTTTAATAAACCTATTTCCATCAGTTTCAGGAGAGATGAAAGGCGTTTTGATGTTGAAGGGCAGGAAAGCGTTCAATTTGAAATTCTGAAAAAGCGCATAGATAAAGTGCAAATCAAATCAACGGGTGAACGTTTATCAAAGCCCGGCACCATTGCCATTGTTTATTCAAATTCCCGCGAAATTGTTGAATATGATGAATACTTCAGTTTGCTTAAGAGTAAAAATTTATTAGTGGGTGAAAAGCAAATCGTTGAATTGGAAGATGTGCAGGATATCAGCGGGTTGAAAGCTCTAAGAATACAAGTGAACCTGGAATGATGAAGATTTTAAAAAAGGTTTGAAATGATTCTACCTTTTAAGTTGCTGAAGAAAGGAGTTAAAGTTTAAAAAGATCCATTATCCTTTGATTAAAAAAATCATAGTGAAATATCATTAATTAAATAGATAACTTAACAACAAGAATATTTCAGCTCATCACTTCATCCACTTAAATCTTCTGTTATGCTTACACGTCAGCCTTTACCACTCAATGATTTTTTAGCTAACCTTAAAACGTTTGATATTGTTGTAATGAAAGGTTTACTGGTCACCAGTATGGAAGCCCAGGCCATTACCAATTCCAACTGGTCTCATGTAGGTATGGTAGTGGTTGCAGGAGATATTGGACTGCCAGGCATTGACCCCGAAGCCCGTTTATATTGGGAAGCAAATACTGCAGATACCGCCATTGACCTTTTATCAGGAAAATTGAAAGCAGGTCCGCAACTGGTATATCTTACAGATCGTATTCAGCATAATTTCTGGGTAAAATATGATGGCGCTTATATGGCACGCAAACTCATGATCAACAGGCAGCCTTCAATGATCGATACATTAAAATCGGTGATCGATTACGCCAAAAATGGCACCTTGCCTTATACGGGTGATAACCAGGCAGTGGAGCTCACCAATTTTTTAGAAGGCCGTTTTTATAATATTGCATCTGCTGCCAATCAGTATGCCTGCAGCCAGTTAGTGGCCTATACTTATATGGAGTTAGGTTTATTATCAAAATATTATGTAAGCAATAGTTATACGCCGGCCGATTTTACCGAGGAAGTGGATGTATCATTATTGCAGGGAGCCTGGCTTGGAAGAGAAATTTATCTTGATACGAATACACTGGCACCTGCTCCACCTGATTATAAACCTGGCTCATCCAATCAATAAGATTAATTCTGGTAAACCAAAGCTTCAACATGTACAGTTTTCTTCTAAGCTCTTTTTCCCTGATGGCATTGATCATCATGCTTACCGCTTCATTATTCCTGGTGAGCTTATTTCGCATTTCCAATAAAGCTGATTATAAAAAATGGCTGATCCTTTATTTTTCAGGATTACTCATCTGGCATAGTATGGGCTTTATAAGTGGAGGATTGCATGGCGAAGCAAGAGAACTAACTTATCGCTACACCAATTTAATTTTTAATACAGGGCTTGCCATTACCTGCTATTCGCTTGTTCAATTGGCTTATCTTTTTCCTGTAAAAGGATTTGAAACGGAAAGAAAATGGATTTCAAGGATTTTGCTGGTTGTTTGTGTCGCTTATGTGTTATTAATTTTTTGGTTTCACTTTATTCGCAGCCAGGAAGGCTTATCATCTTTTACCTATGGTAAGTTTGTAAATCCTTTGGCTGGTGTGTTTTCCTTACTCTTAAATGGCTGGGTTTTTTTTACTTTCATCAGGAAGAGTATTTATTTTAAAAAACAAGGATCGCCAAATAGGGTGCCGGCAAGGTTCTTAGCCTTATGTACCATACTGACCATTTTAATTTCCATTCTTTTCATTTATCCCGGAGCCACCACACCCTTTGTATTACCGGTTTACATATACGGAGTCTGGATATTGATTCAGGCACAGGTTTTAATTTTTATTATTTATTCAGTTTTCCCCGTTCGTTTCCAGGACAAACTGGTCGGTTTTACTTTTGCCAGCATCATGGCCATTTTATCAGTGACCACGATGGTCATTGTATCATTTACCACCAATTCCGATAACGAGGCTAATATTATGCAAAGGTTTGAAGACCAGGAAACGCTTCGTAAATTATTGTGGATCATTTTAAGCTCCGCCATTTTTATATTATGGATCTATCCTGTTATACTTCGTATAAGCCTGATTCAACCCTTACAACGGTTAATGGCTGGCATACAGAAAGCAGAAGAAGGCGATTTGAATGTAGAAGTTAAACACGGCATGCTGGATGAGATCGGCATTGTGACCAGGAATTTTAATGACATGGTTAAATCATTAAAAATTTCTAACGATAAGCTTTCTGAGTATGCTAACACACTGGAGCAAAAAGTTGCCGACCGGACAACGGAACTTACTCATTCAATGGAAGAATTAAAAGCCACCCAATCTCAATTAATACAATCAGAAAAAATGGCTTCATTGGGAGAACTTACCGCGGGTATTGCCCACGAAATTCAAAATCCATTAAACTTCGTTAATAATTTCTCAGAGGTCAGCAATGAGTTGATCAGTGAAATGATGGAAGAAATTAAAAAAGGGAATACTGAAGAAGCAACAAAAATTGTACAGGATTTACAACAAAACTTAGGAAAAATTCTTCATCATGGAAAGCGTGCAGATGCCATTGTAAAAGGTATGTTGCAACATTCACGTACCAGCAGCGGTCAGAAAGAATCCACTAATATTAATGCATTGGCAGATGAATACCTGCGATTGGCTTATCATGGCCTGCGTGCAAAAGATAAAAATTTCAATGCCACATTAAAAACGGATTTTGATGAAACCATCGGAAATATCAACATCATTCCGCAGGATGTGGGCAGGGTAATTTTAAATTTAATTACCAACGCATTTTATGCCGTCAATGAAAAAAAACAACAACCTATTAATGGTTATGACCCTACGGTTTCCGTAACAACAAAAAATTTAAATGAACATGTAGAGATCATTGTTAAAGACAATGGAATGGGAATTTCACCACAAACAATAGAAAAAATTTTTCAACCATTTTTTACAACCAAACCAGCGGGGCAGGGTACAGGTTTGGGTTTAAGCATGAGTTACGAAATAATAGTAAAAGGCCATGGTGGCGAATTGATTCCAGAATCTGAGGAAGGAGTTGGAACCAGTTTCACCATCAAATTACCTAACAAATTAAATCTTAAGCAATGAAAGTTTTAGTAGTTGACGACGAAACGGATGTGCAATTTCTTTTTGAACAAAGATTCAGGAAAGAGATCAGGACCGGTGAAATGGATTTTGTATTTGCATTTTCTGGCGAGAAGGCATTGACCTATTTAAACCAGCATAAACAGGAAGCTGTTTTGATACTTTCCGATATTAACATGCCTGGTATGAGCGGACTTGAGTTATTAGAGCATATCAAACAAAAATATACAACACCACCACCAGTTGTAATGATGATCACTGCATATGGTGATGATGAAAATTTTAATACAGCTAAACGTTTAGGTGCTGACGATTTTTTAACCAAACCGGTTGACTTTACCTTATTAAAGGAAAAACTTAAAACGATTGCGTCATGACAAAAATTTTAGTGGCTGATGATGAGGCAGACCTGGAAATGCTCATCAAGCAGAAATTTCGTCAAAAAATAAGAGAACAACAATATGAATTTGTATTTGCCATCAATGGTGTTGATGCATTAGAAAAAATACAAAAAAATCCCGATGTTGAAATTGTATTAAGCGATATCAATATGCCGGAAATGGATGGACTGACATTACTTAGCCAATTAAGTCAATCAAATCCATTGATAAAAGCAGTCATCGTTTCTGCTTATGGAGATATGGATAATATCAGGACAGCTATGAACAGGGGTGCCTTCGACTTTATTACCAAGCCTATCAATTTTGATGATCTCAGTTTGACCATGGAAAAAACAATTGCCCATGTTGCACAGGTGCGTCAAACCCTTCAGGCCATTAAAGAGAATAATATTTTAAAAATGTATGTTGACGAAACGGTGCTCAGTTTTATGAATACCCGTGAATATGAATCGTCGCTTATGATCAACGAAACAGTAAATGCTACTGTTGCTTTTATTGACATTTGTTCTTTTACTTCTATCAGTGAATCCGAATCGCCCGACGTCGTTGTTCAATTATTGAATAATTATTTTGATGTCATGGTCAAAGAGATCATTGCGCAAGGTGGGATAGTTGATAAATTTATTGGCGATGCAGTAATGGCTGTTTTTAAAGGAAACTATCACCTGGACAGGGCAATTGATGCCTGCCTGGCGTTAAGAACGCAAATCGAAAATCTGCCAGCGGCATCAAACCTGGCAAATTTTACACCAAAAGTCTCTATTGGTATTAATTCAGGTGAAATGATTTCAGGGAATATTGGTTCCGGTAAATTGCGTCGGCTTGATTACACTGTTATCGGCGATGTTGTAAATATTGCACAACGATTGCAAGGAGTTGCTAAAGAAGGCCAGATTATCATCAACCAGGAGTCTTATGAAAAAGTTAAGGAATCATTTAATTGCCGCAAAGTGGCAGAAGTCAGCCTGAAAAATAAATCTACCCCGGTAACGATTTATGAAGTAATGGACTAATATAATTTGAGAATTAGGCAATTTGACAATTTGAAAATGGGTAGAATTTAAAATTTAAATAGAAAAATGAAAAAATCTTAATTCGTTCTTTCCAACCTGTGAGAGTCTATCGTACCAAGATTTTGACTTTTAAATTTTAAATTTTTACTTGTAATTAACATTTAACTTTTAAATTTTGACTTTGCAGTTTACCTTCGCCGCTTGTTATGAAGGTTAGAACGCTAAAAAAGGATAAAGTAAATATCATTACGCTTGGCTGCAGCAAGAATATGGTTGACAGCGAGGTGCTCAGTGGCCAGTTGCACGCCAATGCCATAGATGTTGTACATGAAAGTACCAAACCTGACCATAATATCGTAGTGGTCAATACCTGCGGATTCATCGATAAAGCCAAGGAAGAATCAATTAATACCATCATTGAACAGGTTGGTTTAAAGCAAAGAGGTAAACTGGATAAAGTATATGTTACCGGCTGTCTTAGCCAGCGATATCGTGAAGATTTGGAGAAAGAAATCCCTGAAGTGGATGCCTGGTTTGGCACCTTGGAACTGCCCCTGATACTACAACAATTCAATGCAGATTATAAATCAGAGTTATTGGGCGAACGCCTGCTGGCCACGCCGCAACATTATGCCTACCTGAAAATTTCAGAAGGTTGTAACAGAACCTGTTCCTTTTGCGCTATTCCTTTAATGCGTGGTAACCATGTAAGTAAAACGATAGAAGAAATCGTTGCAGAAGCAAAATCGCTGGTAAGAAAAGGCGTGAAGGAGATCATGCTGATTGCACAGGAGCTCACTTATTATGGTTTGGATATTTATAAAAAAAGAATGTTGCCCGATCTTTTACACCGGTTAGCGGATGTTGAAGGTCTGGTTTGGATTCGTTTACATTATGCTTATCCATCAAAATTTCCATTGGAGATACTGGATGCCATGCGTGAACGGGATAATATTTGTAATTACCTGGATATGCCTTTGCAACATGCAGCGAACAATATGTTGAAGGCGATGAAACGACAGATCACCCGGGAAGAGATGGAAGACCTGACCATTGCAATCAGGGAAAAAGTTCCGGGAATTTGTTTACGCACAACATTGATTGCCGGTTTTCCCGGTGAAACTTTGGATGATGTGGAAGAATTAAAACAATTCTTGATTCGCCAGCGATTCGACCGCGTTGGAATTTTTTCGTACTCGCATGAAGAAAATACTTCTGCATATGATCTGATCGATAATATTCCGGCAGAAGAAAAAGAACGCCGGGCTCAGGAGATCATGGAAGTGCAACAGGAAATTTCTTTGGAAAAAAACCAGGAAAAAATAGGTCAGACTTTCAATGTGATGATCGATAAAAAAGAAGCCGGCCGTTACCTGGGCCGCACAGAATTTGACAGCGTTGAAGTGGATAACGAAGTGGTGGTTCACAGCAAATCAAAATTATTACCCGGCGATTTTGTAAAGGTGAAAATTTTGAAAGCTTATGATTATGACCTGGAAGGGGAAGTTGTTATGTAACTTCAATCCTATTTTCTGCTACCCCTTACTGGTAATTACTTTGTGAAACCTTTTCAGGTCGCTCATTTCAGCCGGTGTCAGCACTTCATTATTATCATACCGCGACTTAATGTACAATGCTCTTTTATGTTCAGGGTATTTTACCAGGATATCATTCAGCAGTTGCCCCGCCAGTTCATCTTTTTCAAATAATGGCTTGGGTTCAGGTAATTCTGATTTATAACGCGTTGGCATTTTTTTGATGATGGATTCTAATGCGGCTAATTTACCCGGAGCAATTTCTTTAATCTCCGATGCTTTTGAATATAATCCCTGCAACTGTTTTTTGCTCAAACTCCCCCTTTGGCCATATTGTTTATATAAGCTGATGATAAAAGAGGAAAGAGGATACGCCATGATGCAATCCTCCAATATAATATTGATAATATCGAGTACTTCTTTTTTTTTGTTCATGATATATTATTCACCTGGTTCCAGTTTAATTTCGTCTTTTGTTTCTTCTAACTCTTTTTCATCATCCTCAACAACCCACGTCTTTGGGCGTGTATCTTCTCTTCTTTCACCAACCTGTTGCCGCCACATGGCATAATACAATCCTTTTTGCAGCAACAGTTCTTCATGCGAACCGATTTCCGCGAATTTCCCTTTTTCCAGCACATAAATAACATCGGCATGCATAATTGTTGAAAGTCGATGAGCAATAAGGATAGTGATCTGGTCGCCTTCCGCGGAAATTTTGCGGATGGTATTCGTAATATTTTCTTCCGTTAATGAATCAAGTGCTGAAGTTGCTTCATCAAATATCAGCAACCGTGGATTGCGAAGCAATGCCCTTGCTATAGAAATTCTTTGTTTTTCACCACCGGATAATTTCATACCGCTTTCTCCCAATCGTGTATCAATCCCATGTGATGAACGTTTTAATAATTGCGTGGCTGCCGCTTTGTGAATGGCCGAAAGAATTTCTTCATCGGTGGCATCTGCTTTTACAAACAGCATATTGTCTTTGATTGTACCTGCAAACAATTGCGTATCCTGTGTTACAAAACCAATCTGCCTTCTTAATTCATTATACCTGATCTGTGTTGAATCCAGGTTGTTGAAATAAATACCGCCGCTCACCGGTTTGTATAATCCAACCAGCAATTTTACCAATGTTGATTTACCGGAACCAGATGGTCCCACAAATGCAATGGTTTCGCCTGACTTCACTTCAAAAGAAATATTATCAATGGCATTATACGATGCTGATTTGTGGTTAAAGACCACATTTTCAAACCGGAGTTCATGGAGTTCACCGATCTCCACGGGCTCTGGTGGCCTTACTTCAATTGGTTTATGCATTAATTGGTCAAAAGTATTTACCGATGCTTCCACCTCCCGGTATTGAAGAATGATGTTGCCCAGGTCTTGTAATGGAACAAAAATAGTTGTTGAAATAAATTGCATGCTGATCAATTCTCCCGTTGTCAATACATCCCGGAAAATCAACCAAAGTAAAATAAATAATATGGATTGCCTGAGCAGGTTGAGTGTGGTTCCCTGCAAAAAAGAAAGTGAACGCACTTTTTTTACCTTCACCATTTCCAGGTCAAATATTTTCTTCGTTTGTTCTCTCAGTCTTCTTATTTCGGGAAATGTTAATCCAAGACTTTTTACCAGTTCAATATTGCGAAGGCTTTCTGTAATTACACCTGACATTTTATTGGTCTCACGATTAATTGAACGTTGTACGGTTTTAATTTTTTTGGATAGAAGCCCGGTCAGTGAACCTAATACCAGGATACCAAAAACAAAAACGGGGATCAGCATCCAGTTTTTGGTGATGCTGTACCAGATCAAAAACCCGATACCAACAACAGAAGAAAATACAATATTGATAAAAGAACTTACAAAGCGTTCGGTATCGGTTTTTACTTTTTGTAAAACAGAAAGTGTTTCACCACTCCGGCTGTCTTCAAATTCCTGGAATGATAGTCGCAAAGTCTGTCTTAAACCATCATTAAATATCTGCATACCAAAACGGGCAACAGCAAGCCGCGTAGTATATTCCTGGAAGGCTTTAAATAATCTTGCAAGCATCGCTACGGCTATGGCTATACCTAACCAATACAAAACGCCTTTAACCAATTCCTCCTGTGTACGGTTACCAGGGTTGGTGGCATAATCGTCAATGATCTTTCCAAAAATTAATGGATCTATCAGGCTTAATAACTGTGCGATACCGGCAAATAAGAGAGATAAAAAAATAACAGCTTTATGAGGTTTTAAATATTGCCACAGAATCTTCATACTGAAAGATAAAGAATTTTGATTTTGGGAATAATCGCCTGGTTAATGGCGTTCATCATCATTGTAAATTAAATGTTTTTTATTCCAGGCTGATCATAAAAAACCCGGGTCAGGCCCGGGGTTATGGATGGAGGTCAGACGGAAAATCAATTCCAATCTTTTGAAAATACTTTTTGTAAAAGGGTGGTGGTTCTTGCGGAAGCTTCTGTTCTTACTTTTCTTTCTTCTGCTTCAATTTTACGGAACATCATTTCTGTAACCACACCGGCCATCAGGTTTGATAAATCAGTATTTATTTTCGCACCACCAATTACACTGGTCGGTTTGATGATTTTAGCCCATTGCTGATCCAGTTTATATTCACTGATTGCCTGTTGCATTACAGGTTTAACGGCTATGCGTAAACTATCTCCTGTTGATGCCCGGAGGTAATCTGTTGCTGCTGTACCACCATTCTTCACAATGCGCACCGCATCTTTAAATTTTAATTGGCTGATACTTTGTGCAAAAATAGGAACTGATTTTTCAGCGGTTTGTTCAGCAGCAAGACTTAATGTGGTTGTAAACCGATCGATTTCATTAGTCAGTCCCAATTGCTGTAAAGTTGTTAATACATTGCTAACCGGCTCGGGAAAAATGGCAGAAAGCATGTTATCCTTACTGAATGTGTTCATCATACCATCACTGCTTGCGCCTATATTCAGTAATTGCCTGATGGCTGCTGCGGCATCCTGCTCTGTTAAAACATAACCAGAAAACTTCTTCAGCCCGCTGCAGGAATAAGAACCCAGTAAAAGAAAGGAGACTAGAATGATTGAATAAATTTTTCGCATAAAATATGTGTTGGTAAATTAATCTGTGTTCATACATCTGACAAATAAATAATGCAAGTGTCAAAATGAAGATTGTTAAAAATATCACAGAAAAATAATAATATGTAAAATCATAGCTTGCGGGTTTTGTAAATGAAGACTTATCTTAGAATTAAATTTATTTTATGAGTATATCCTGGAAAGGAATTTTTCCTGCATTAACCACCAAGTTTACTGCAAATGATGAACTGGACCTGGAATTGTTTGGTAAAAACCTGGATGCACAGGTATCGGCTGGTGTACATGGGATCATCCTTGGAGGTACTTTGGGTGAAGCCAGTGTATTAACTACAAACGAAAAAGAACAATTGGTTCGATTCGCTATAGAAAGATTGAATGGGAAACTTCCTGTAATAATAAATATAGCAGAAGGTTCTACAAAAGAAGCTGTAGCGCAAGCCGGACTTGCCCAAAAGTGGGGTGCCAGCGGTTTAATGTTATTACCACCCATGCGTTATAAACCCGATCACCGTGAAACCGTAACTTATTTTAAAACCATTGCCGGTCAAACTTCACTGCCGGTTATGATATACAATAACCCGGTTGATTATAAAACAGAGATCACTTTGGATATGTTTGATGAACTGTCACCCATTTCCAATATACAAGCTGTTAAAGAAAGTACCCGCGATGTGACCAATGTAACGCGAATGATTAACCGCTTTGGTGATCGCTACAAAATATTATGCGGCGTAGATACATTGGCATTGGAAGAGTTGGCAGCAGGTGCCGATGGATGGGTAGCTGGTTTGGTATGTGCGTTTCCTAAAGAAACGGTTACACTTTATAATTTAATGTTAGCGGGAAATTTGAAGGAAGCAAGATCATTATACCAATGGTTTATGCCTTTGCTTGAACTGGATATTCACCCAAAACTGGTTCAGTATATTAAACTGGCAGAAACAAAGACCGGAATTGGTTCCGAATATGTTCGTGCCCCAAGATTGATTTTGGAAGGCCAGGAAAGAAATAGGATAACAGCCATCATTGATGAAGCAATAAAGAATAGCCGGTCTATTCAGAATGAAAAATTGACAATGAATAATTAAATTATTCCGTATAAAAAATACTTGATACTAAAATCGACGATGATGGAATCTGAAATAATTAAGGATATTGATAATGTAATGAATCATGCTTGGAATGCTTTTCATGAATACCGGAAATTGCCATTGAAAAAACGAGCTGATTTTATGCGGGCCATAGCCGTTGCTTTGGAACAAGCTGGTGATGAATTGTTGGAAATTGCTGCGAGTGAAACCAATTTGCCATTAGCCCGTTTACGAAATGAAAGAACCAGAACGGCATTCCAGCTTACCAGTTATGCCGATGCTTGTGAAAGAGGTAACTGGCTGGAGGCATCTATCGATGCAAAACATGATGAAAATAATAAACCATTACCTGGGTTGAGAAAAATGCAGGTTCCGTTAGGCCCGGTCGTTGTATTTGGTGCCAGCAATTTTCCATTTGCTTATTCAACTGCGGGAGGTGATACAGCTTGTGCATTTGCAGCAGGTTGCCCGGTTATTGTAAAAGCACACCCGGCGCATTCAAAAACATCTGACCAGGTGGCGGAAATTATTTTACAAACAGCCAGGACCCATAACTTACCTGGAGGTATTTTTGCGCATGTGCATGGGGGTAATGAAACAGGCAAACAATTGGTTCAGCATCCATACACAAAAGCAGTTGGTTTTACCGGATCGTTTGAAGGCGGAATGGCTTTATACAATTATGCTAATCAAAGAAAGGATCCCATTCCGGTATTTGCTGAAATGGGCAGTGTAAATCCCGTTTTTATTTTACCTGGAAAATTAAAGGAAGAAGCGGATGAACTGGCAAAAAATATGGCGGCATCCATTACCTTGGGATCAGGGCAATTTTGTACCAATCCCGGTTTGATGATAGCTGTAAAGAGTGAAGAACTGGATCGTTTCATGTCATCATTAGGGGAGGAGATCAGGCATACAAAACCGGCAACCATGTTACATCCCGGCATTTATAACAGTTTTGTAGAAAAGCGGGAAACCGCACTTTCACAATCAAATGTTGAAACAATTGCAGTTGCTAAACAAAAACCATTGGAAAACCAGGGAACACCAACCATCGCCATGGTTGACGCTTCAGCATTTATTCAAAATAACTTCCTGCACAAAGAAGTATTCGGGCCTTATTCACTGATGATTCAGTGCAACAACATGGAACAAATGTATGAGGTGGCTCTTTCTATTGAAGGCCAGTTAACAGCATCTGTTATGGCCACGGATAATGACCTGAATGAAAATGATGTATTAATAGAATCCATCAAAAATATTTGTGGAAGATTGATCTTGAATGGAGTTCCTACCGGCGTGGAAGTTTGCCAGGCAATGCATCATGGTGGTCCGTTTCCAGCAACCACTGATTCGCGATTTACTTCCGTAGGTGCGGATGGCATTAAAAGATTTTCAAGACCCATATGTTTTCAAAACTGGAGTAATGATTATTTGCCTGATGAATTAAAGAATGAAAATCCATTAAATATTTACCGCACAGTAAATAATGTGCTGACAAAAGATCCACTGATTTAATTATGATCAGGATGCAAGTTTGAGGGATCTTTCTTCTTTCGTGATCTGCCAGGCAAACCATGCTGTTGTAAGAGTAGAAAAAATAAAATAGGCTATCAGGAAAGTATTTACCCAGGTTCCATACTGGCTGGCACCAAACCAGTTTCCGGAACTCAAAATTATGTAAACACCCAGGGCATTTTTAATACATTCCCAGAACAATGCAAAAGGATTGCGATCCATCAACTCGGTGAATGCATATACTGTCAAGAAAATAAATAGTCCATAATAAAATATCCCGGGGCTACCGATAGTTGCAATATTCCCAAACAGGTAACTGATTAATAATAAAAGCATGATCAACTGAAACCAGATAAAAATGCTCATTCGCTTTACCGGTTGCGGATCATATTTTTCAAAATGATACACATCCTCAATTTTGTAAACCGGGTATTTTTCAGCAACATCTTCGGGCCGCCAACCTGTGGGCATAAACCATATGCGTAATTTATCTTTCCATTTTTTTGTGCGCCATGCATCCTGAATTAATAACCATAGATGCTGGAAGTTTATTTTGATCGGGTTCCATGTTCTCACCGGCCTGGTTATGCCATACACCGGTGTTACATCAGGCAATTCTTCCTGGAAGGTGCCAAATAACTTATCCCAGATGATCAGTATCTGTGAATAATTTTTATCCAGGTAAATGGGATTTATCGCATGATGCACCCTGTGATGAGATGGTGTTACAATGATCTTTTCTAAAAATCCCATTTTGTTAATATGGCGTGTGTGATACCAGAACTGGGCGAATAAATGCAATGGTGCAATAACGGCAATCACCTGTCCTGGTACACCTAGCAATGCAGCGGGAAGTAAAAAGACAGCGAAAATTTTTAAGATGGATGAAATACTTTGTCTTAATGCGCAGGCCAGGTTAAATTCCTCACTGCTGTGGTGGATGATATGATTGTTCCAGAAAAGATTGTATTCATGCGAAATGCGGTGTACCCAATAGCCTGCAAAATCCAAAGCGATAAATGCAATAAGGTAAGTTAAGAATGTGCCTTTGACTTGTGTGATAGCTAACTGATCAACCAGCCATGGATACGAGATAATGGCAAAACTCAGCCCCAGTACATCTTTTGTGGCATTGGTAACACCGGAACTTAAACTGGAAACCATGTCCATATTCCGGACAGTGTCCATTCCTTTGCGCCAGCCATACCATTTCTCAAATAATACCAGCAGCAAGAATGCAGGCATCGCAATCAATAAAATCTTACCATAAGTTTCCATCAATAAAAATTGGATATGAATGTAAGAAATTGAACAGAGTTTTCATAAAATACCATGTAAACACATTTCAACTTATCAAATTATTTGATCGTAATAAATAATATCTTGTAGCCGAAATTATTATTCCTTCATGAACATTTTTCATTGTATTGATGCACATACTTGCGGTAACCCGGTAAGATTGGTAAAAGAAGGCGGTCCGGCACTCCGGGGTCGCAATATGAGTGAAAAAAGACAACATTTTTTAAAAGAATTTGACTGGATCCGTAAAGGTTTGATGTTTGAACCCCGCGGTCATGATATGATGAGCGGAAGCATTCTTTACCCGGCACACGATCCGGTAAATGATATAGCTGTTTTATTTATTGAAACCAGCGGTTGCCTGCCCATGTGCGGCCACGGAACCATTGGAACCATAACGATTGGGATTGAAAAGGGGCTCATCAATCCTAAAACACCCGGTAAAGTACGTTTAGAAACGCCAGCCGGTTTAATTGAAATCAGTTACCAAATGGAGGGGAAAAAAGTTTCATCCGTAAAGCTTACCAATGTTGTATCCTATTTACATTCAACCGACCTGGTGGCTGATTGTCCTGATTTGGGTGAATTAACAATTGATGTGGCATATGGCGGCAATTTCTATGCTATCGTTGATGTACAACCGAACTTTAAGGGGTTGCAACATTATTCCGCTTCTCAGTTAATTGAATGGGCAAGGGAATTAAGAAAAAATATCAATGCGAAATATTCATTTGAACACCCGGAAGATGAAAACATCAAAGGGTGTTCACATATTTTATGGACGGGGGAAGTGATGGATAAAATGTCCACTGCCCGAAACGCCGTTTTTTATGGAGACAAAGCGATAGACCGTTCGCCTTGCGGAACCGGAACCAGTGCACGTATGGCGCAGTGGTATGCAAAGGGCTTATTGAATAAAGGAGAGGACTTTATTCATGAAAGTATCATTGGCAGCAAGTTTACCGGCAGGATAGAAGCCGTGACTGAAATAGCTGGAAGGCCTGCCATCCGTCCATCCATTGAAGGTTGGGCAAAAATTTATGGAGAAAATATCATCAGCATAGACCCGGATGATGATCCATATGCTTATGGCTTTAGTGTTTTATAATATCAATAAAAAAATCTAGCAGGAAAAATGAAAATAGTTATTGTTGGTGGTGGTGTTATTGGATTGTGCAGCGCTTATTATTTGCAAAAACAAGGACACGAAATTACCATAATTGATAAAGGAAATATCACCGATGGAACTTCTTTTGGCAATGCAGGATATGTTTCTCCCAGTCATTTTATCCCGCTTGCTTCACCGGGTATGGTATTAAAAGGTTTAAAGTGGATGTTAAGCAGCTCATCTCCATTTTATATTAAACCCAGGTTAAATGCAGACCTGGCCAGGTGGAGTTATACTTTCTGGCGCAATGCGAATGCAAAGACAATGAACAGAAATATTCCTCATCTCAATAATATTTTACAATTAAGCAGGGAACTCACCAGCCAGATAAAAGATGATTTAGGAAACCATTTCCGGATGGAAGAAAAGGGTATCCTGATGCTGTATAAAGAACCCCAAACAGAAAAGCATGAAATTGATTTGGCAAGAAAAGCAAGGGAACTGTCTATAGAAGCACTTGTTTACAGCGCTATAGAAATCCAGGAGCTTGAACCGGATGTGGAAGTGAATGTGAGGGGAGGCGTTTTATATCCCGGTGATTGTCATTTACACCCGGGCGATTTCATGAAAACATTAAAAGATCACCTGGAAAAAAACCAGGTGGAATTTCGTTTAAACAGCACCGTTACCGGTTTTGAAAAATCTGGAGATAGAGTAAATGCGGTTTTGATAGACGATGAAAAAGTTGATTGTGATGAATTGGTGCTTGCCACAGGCTCATGGTTGCCATTGATCAGTTCACAATTAGGGATCCGCTTGTTATTGCAGGCAGGTAAAGGATACAGCATGACTTTTGAAGATGTGCAGCCTAATTTACATTACCCTGCCATCCTGATAGACAGCCGAGTAGCTATGACTCCCTGGGGAAATACATTGCGCATGGGAGGCACTATGGAGATCAATGAAATTGACAGTGCACCTTTACCACAAAGAGCCAAAGCCATTTTTGATGCTGCGCATAAATATTATCCTAACCTGCCCGTGACATTCCCCACGGGGAAACAAGCCTGGAGCGGCTTGCGACCGCTAAGCCCTGATGGATTGCCATACATTGGTCGCCACAGCAAATACCAAAACCTGGTGATTGCAAGCGGGCATGCCATGTTGGGCATGTCTCTGTGTGCAGCCACCGGTAAATTAGTTGAAGAAATAATCGGGAAACAGGAAACAAGTATTGACATGAAAGCTTTTAATGTTGAAAGATTTGGCTAATACTTTAACAACCCGATCATTTTTTACATACTCCATTCTTTATTTTTGCACCTATTATGAATTGTACATCATTCAGAATACCTTACAGGCAGGCGAATGCATTTTCCAATATTGTTTTAGATTATATAGACCGAGCTGAAACGCTTCAACCTTTTTATTCATTTGCACCATCCATTCCCGGCATTCAACACCAAATTGAACAAAGAAAAAATTTCAATACGGAACGTAATACCTTAGTAAATGTTTTGAATGAACAATACAAAACCATTTCTCCAAATGAAAAAGTAATTCATAACATCAATAAACTGGCTGAGGATAATTGTTTTACCATCACCACTGCACACCAGCCCAATTTATTCACGGGGCCTTTATATTTTATTTATAAGATTTTACACACCATCAAACTGGCAGAATATCTTCAGCAATCGTTACCAGGTTTTTCATTTGTGCCGGTATATTATATGGGATCTGAAGATGCAGATTTTGATGAATTAGGACATTTTTACCTGGATGGTGAAAAAAAGGAATGGTCCACCAATCAGACCGGTGCTTTCGGTCGGATGAAAGTGGATAAGGAATTGAAAAAGATCATTGAAACACTTGATGGACAATTGAGCATTTATCCTCATGGTAAAGAGATCATTCATTTACTGAATGATTTTTTCAAAGAAGGAGAAACCATTCAACAGGCAACATTAAAATTTATTGATGCCTTGTTTGGTCAATATGGATTGATCGTTTTGGTAGCAGATCATCCTGCCTTAAAAAAACAAATGACTTCCATTTTTCGGGATGATCTTTTAAAACAACTGGCATCCGATATTGTACAGGAAACCTCGGAAAAGTTGGATGAAAATTATAAGATCCAGGCTAAACCCAGGGAGATCAATTTATTTTATATGGTGGATGAAATACGCAGCCGTATTGAATGGGTCAACGATCATTACCTGGTGCATGGAACCAGTTTTTCATTTACAAAAGATGCATTGTTGAATGAACTTGAGTTACACCCTGAACGTTTCAGTCCAAATGTTATTTTAAGAGCTATTTTCCAGGAAACTATTTTACCCAATATTGCATTTATTGGGGGTGGTGGCGAACTGGCTTATTGGTTGCAGTTGAAAGAATTATTCAATCATTACCAGGTGCCATTCCCGGTGCTTGTTTTGAGAAATTCTTTTTTGATTATTGAAGAAAAATGGAAAAGCCTGGTCCAAAAACTAAACCTGGATCTGGATAATGTTTTTTTACCAACTGAAGAGATTATCAACAAAAAAGTTATTAAAGATTCTAAACATGATTTGTCGCTAAATGGAAGTTTACAAAAAGCCAATGAGTTTTATGAATCTTTGATGCAACAGGCAGGTTCTATTGATTCAACATTAACGCAGCATGTGGAACGATTAAAAACGCAACAACTGGAAAAGTTGAAAGAACTGGAAAAGAAAATGCTAAGAGCTGAAAAAAGAAAATTCGGCGACCAGCAAAGACAAATTGCGAAAATTAAAAACCAGTTATTTCCAAAGAATGGGTTGCAGGAGCGTTATGATAATATGCTTTATTATTACGCGGTGTATGGTTCAGCATTCATTGATAAACTTTACGATCATTCCTTGGCGTTAGAGCAGGAGTTCACCGTTCTTGAAATAAAGAATTAAATTTTTTTATTTTTCTGGATCAGTAATTTAAATAGAGTCGTTTCCCCATTATCATTATCAGCCACCAGCACTACTTCCAGAATCTTATTGGTTTCATGCGTGATACTGACCGATTCAATTTTCTGACCGATAAACCGTTTGTCAATCTTTACCAGGTCAATTACCTGGTTGGGATTCATTCCCATAAATCTTCTTTTGGATGAAATATCCTCCACGATCCACAAATAGCTTTTGCCAATTGCGCCATCCTGGTAACTACTTTCGGTATCTTCGGTAGAAACCGTTAAAAGTAACCGATCACTCATTCCAGAATAACAAAGTCCGGAAATACCGGTGAAAGCAACGGTTGTATCCGCATTCACACCGATGGTTGTAACTCTGAATTCTGCATCCTGCTGGTCTTCATAAAAATCATTCGAAGTAAATACCAGTTGGTTCCTCCTGTTTTTGTTATTGCCTCTATTAGACAATATCAATCCCCATGGCGTGGAAGCAGCACCTTCAATATTTATTTCGTTTATACCTGAACGTTGAATCCGTTGATTGAAAACAGACAGGGAATAGCTGGTCTTGTGACTCGAATCTACTCTTAACAAAATCATGGAATCACGGTATGGACTTAATGAACCAGATCCGAAAAGGAATAAATTATTTCGGGAGCCAAACAAAAATGTGGAAGCTTCGATATCCGGTTTTACATCTTTTGAAATCCGTTTACCAGTATGTCTTGATAAAATAAAGCTGTCAACAGCCTTCCAGTTTTTGTCAAGCTTCAACAGGTAATTGGCATCATCACCAGCCAAATAATAATGATCTCTTTTAAATTCAATAGCGGAACCGGAAGGGAAATGAGTGAGTAGCGTAATATTCGTCAGTGTATATTTTTCATTGCAGGCTCCTAAGAAGAACAGGCTGCATAATGGAATCAACCCATAAATTTTATTATTGATCAAAGAAATTATCCAGTCCTTCATGCTTTAGTTTTTGCACTTTTTTCAAAACTTCTTCCTGCATGTTTAATTTGTAATCAACCAGTTTTTGAGAAATGGTTTCATCATATGATCCGATGATTTCAGCGGCAAGCAAACCTGCATTTTTTGCTCCATTTAAAGCAACGGTGGCAACAGGCACACCATTGGGCATTTGCAGAATCGATAAAACAGAATCCCAGCCATCAATGGAATTGGAAGATTTAATAGGAACGCCAATTACGGGCAATGTGGTTATCGATGCAACCATGCCTGGCAAATGTGCGGCACCTCCAGCACCCGCAATGATCACCTTCAGGCCCCTGGCTTTTGCCTGCTGCGCATATTCAACCATGCGCAAAGGTGTGCGATGTGCGGATACAACGGTAACTTCTGTTGGTATTTCAAATTCTTTCAACAACTCAGCAGCTGATTTCATGATTTCCAGGTCACTGTCACTGCCCATAATAATACCCACTAAAACCTGTGATTGGTTAATTGATTTGGTTGATTGCGACATCCGTTCTGTCAATTTTATGTGTTTAATAATGGGTAAGAAGTAATGATTGAAAATTCACATATCATCAAAAATAGTGACAATCAATGAACCTTGTGCAAAACTATTTTACAAGGTCACCTTTGAGCCTGAGTAATTCTGTTTCCGCAAGTTTGGTATTATAACGGGTTGCGATCACCCGGTTATTGGCATTTTCCAAATCACGCTGGGCTTCTCTTAATTCAAGGAATGTAGAAACACCGAGGCGGTATCGCTCCATAATGATACTTGCATTTTCCCTGGCCAGTTCAATGCTATTCTCTTCAATTTCAAGTGCTTTTTTCTGGAATTCATAATCTTTAAATGATTGCATAACGGCAAGGTTCACCTGAGAACGTTGGTTCTGGTAAATAATTTCGTTGTAATCAATATCCAGTTGCGCCTGCTTCATCAACCGGCGTGTATTTAAATTATTTAGAATTGGGATACTGGCTGTGAATCCATAATTGAATCCGGCATTCTGATTAAACAATGGTGCGAATGGATTTACAGTTGTTTTATTATCGGTCTTTGAAAAATTATAAGCTGAATTAAAGGATACTATGGGTAAACGTTCAGCCTTTCTTTCTTCCAGAGTTAATTTGGCGATCTCAATATTTTTACGGGCAATCAACAATTCAGCATTGGAAAGTTCAGCACCAGAAACAATATCTCCCAATACAATATTCTTATCGACCGGGATGCTGTCACTCACATCGTAAGTAGCCGTTGGTTCTACATTCATTAACTGGTTCAAGGCATCTTTTAACTGATCGATCAGGGTAATCTGCCTGAGTTGGTTGGTTCTTAATGTATTTAAATCTATTGTACCCTGCAGAACTTCTGGCTTGGCACCAACGCCTATTTCCAACCTGCGTTGAGAAAGCTTAACCTGTTCTTCCATTACAGACATTTGTTCTTCAAACGCTATTAATTGTTGTTTTTGTCTTACAATATCATAGTAAGTATTGATAACAGCTGCAACCGTATTTATAACCTGGCGTTTTAATCCCAATTCACCTAAACGAGCCAGTTCTTCAATCCTATCGCGGGTTGCAAACATTTTCAATCCATCGAATAACGTCCAGTTCAAATTAAGTGATGAATTGATATTGCTTGAACGCACACCATTTTGTTCCCGTTTGGTACCATCTGCAAAATCTTGCTTTTGGTTATTATTATTCCAGGTTGCACCTGCACCTGCATTCAAACGTGGTAAAAACGCTGCATAAGTATAAGATGCGTCCAATGCGGCAGAAGCGGAATCATTTTGCGCAAGCTGGATCTCGTAATTATTTTGCAAGGCGGTCCCAATGGCTTGCTCAATCGTCAACAATTGCTGTGCATTGGAAACCTGGGTAAACAAACCTAACAGGCATGCACAAACAATTTTAATTCGGAACTGAACAGACCTAAACATGTTCAACCAGTTTTTCATTTTTTTCATCAATGGTAGTTTCAGGAATATTGTCCAGTTCACTTCTTTTTTTGTTTGATGACAGATAAGAATAAATTACAGGTATAACGTACAGTGTTAATACCAATGAAAAAAGTAAGCCACCAACAATTACAATACCTAATGGTATACGGCTGGTTGCTGCGGCTCCCAGCGACAAGGCTAGCGGCAATGCACCAAAACTCATGGTCAAAGTCGTCATCAGGATGGGTCGCAAACGTTGTACAGCGGAAAATACCGCGGCATCTGTTCTAGCCATCCCTTTAATCCTTTGTTGGTTTGCAAATTCCACGATCAGGATACCATTCTTGGTCACTAAACCTATCAGCATGATCATCCCGATCTGGGAAAATATATTTATCGTATGCCCGAATATCCAAAGCGATAATATGGCACCGGCAATAGCCAATGGCACCGTAATCATAATGATAAACGGATCTACAAAACTTTCAAACTGTGCGGCCAAAATCAAGAACACCAAACCCAATGCAAGGATCAATGCAAAACTGGTATTGCTTGAACTGTCTTGAAAATCCCTTGACGCCCCGGATAATTGGGTGGCAAAAGTTTCATCTAACAAACCATCAGATATCCTCTGCATTTCTTCAATGCCATCACCAATGGTTTTCCCTGGAGCCAATCCAGCCGATACGGTCGCAGATTTGTACCTGTTAAAATGATAGATAGTAGGAGGGGCCGTTTGTTCACTAAAAGTAACCACGTTATCCAGGCTGATCATTTCACCTGCATTGTTACGCACATAAATACTTTGCAGATCAGTAGGATCATCTCTTTCAGATCTTGCAACCTGGCCCATTACCTGGTATTGTTTACCTTCTTTGGTAAAATATCCAAACCTGCGGTTACTCAATGCAAGTTGCAGTGTTGAAGCAATGTCTTCAACTGCAATCCCTAATTCACTTGCCTTTAAACGATTGATATCAATCTGCAGTTCCGGTTTATTAAATTTTAGATCGGCATCCACACTCTGAAATACCGGGCTATTACTTGCTTCATCCAAAAATTTAGGTAATACTTCCCTGATCTTTTCAAAATCATTATTCTGAATTACAAATGCTACGGGTAAACCACCTCTGCGACTAACGGAGATGGTTTGATCTTCAATAGCAAAAGCTCTTCCCTGGTTATATTTAGGCAGGTTTCGGTTAACCATGCTTACAATTTCTTTCTGCGACCGTTCCCGTAATTCAGGATCAACCAAACGAACCCTGACGAAACCAGAATTGGCGGAACCGGATCCTGTAAATCCCGGGGAAGTAACACTTAGCACAGAGTTTTTTTCAGGAATGGAATCCATCATCAGTTTATTGAGGCTGTCAATATAACTGTCCATTGCGTAAAAAGAAGTTCCTTCAGGTGCAGTAACCGATAATCGAAACTGGCTGCGATCTTCCATGGGCGCCAATTCTGATTGCAGACTTCCACCAATGAAATAAATAATACCAAAACAGGCCGCAACAATGATCAATGCGATCCACCGCACCTTCATGAATTTCTGCAAACTGTTTCTGTATGAGTTTTCCATCCATTCAAAGAAAGGTTCGGTCTTGGTATAAAACCATGAATGTTTGTGTGATCTTTTTGCTACATATACATTCAGTACCGGTGTAAGGGTCAATGATACAAAAGCGGAAATCAACACCGCACCAGCCACCACGATACCAAATTCGCGGAATAATCTTCCTACAAATCCTTCTAAAAATATGATGGGTAAAAAAACTACTGCAAGAGTGATAGATGTGGCAATAACCGCGAAATAGATCTCCTTGGATCCATCCCTGGCTGCCTGCCATTTGTTCATTCCCTTTTCTATCTTTTTATAAATATTTTCTGTTACTACAATACCATCATCCACCACCAACCCAGTGGCCAATACAATAGCCAGCAGGGTTAACACATTGATGGTAAAGCCTGCCACATACATTATAAAAAAGGCGCCGATCAAACAAACAGGAATATCTATCAAAGGACGAAGTGCTATCAGCCATTCCCTGAAAAACAAAAAGATCACCAATACTACCAGTACCAATGCAATGATTAACGTTTCTTCAACTTCTGCAATGGAACGTTTGATAAACTTCGTTTGATCCATAGCGATATCCAGGCTGATATCTTCCGGAACTTCAGTCTTTAACTGTTCAAAACGCTTGTAAAATTCATCTGAAATAGAAACATAGTTGGAACCAGGCAAGGGTACTATTGCGATGGCGATCATCGGTGTACCACTTTCCTTCAATATCGTTTCTTCATTTTCCGGCCCTAAAACCGCTTCACCAATATCTTTTATTCTTACTGTACTGCCGCCTTCATTTTTAATGATGATGTTGTTGAATTCTTCTTCTGTATTGAGACGACCAAAGGTCCGCACGGTAAGGTCAGTGGTTTCGCCGGTAATTTTCCCGGAGGGCAATTCCACATTTTCCCTTTGTAAGGCCGATTGCACATCACCTGGTGTTAACTGGTAGGCAGTCAGTTTTGCGGGATCGAACCAAATACGCATGGCATATTTCTTCTCACCCCAAATCTGTACACCACTAACGCCGGGAATGGTTTGTAATCTTTCAACCAACACATTGGTTGCGTATTCGGTAATCTGTAACTGGTTCCTGGTATTACTTTGAATCGTCATAGAAATGATCGACTCTGCACTGGCATCAGCTTTGGAAACAACAGGTGGTGCTTCCAAATCATTTGGTAAAGAGCGGGATGCCTGGGATACTTTATCACGTACATCATTAGCCGCAGCTTCAAGATCTACACTTAATTCAAATTCAACACTAATATTACTGGATCCTGAACTACTGGAAGAAGTGATGTTGCGGATACCGGCGATACCATTTACGGCCTTTTCTAAGGGTTCGGTAATTTGGGATTCAATAATATCTGCATTGGCGCCTGGGTAGGAAGTACGCACATTAATATTGGGAGGATCAATGGCAGGATAATCTCTTACACCTAAAAAATTAAATCCGATAATACCAAAAACCACGATGACGATATTCATCACCACGGCTAATACCGGCCGCCTTAAACTCAGTTCAGATATATTCATAAATTACCAGGCTATTCAAAAATGAAAAGGTATTAGTTTACTATTTTATTCACATTGATCTTGCTTTCGGGCTTGATACTTAACAACCCCGTTAATACAACCGTATCGCCAACATTCAACCCGCTTGTAACCTGTACATTTACCGAATCCCTGTAACCCGTTGTAACTTCTACAAATACCGGGCTACCCTTTTGGGCAAGGATCATTTTTTTACCACGGGCTTGCGGGATAACTGCCTGGGCAGGAACCATGATCGCATTTTCATCGGGTGCGAAGTTCAATACTACTTTTGCAAAAGATCCAGGCAACAACTTTCCATCATTATTCTGCACAATGGAACGTACGTTCAAACTCCGGGTTGCCTGGGCAACGGATGATTCAATAGCCATCACCCTTGCTGAATATTTTTTATCACTTCCATCAACCGTAAAATTTATATACTGTCCATTGCTAACCTGGCCAGAATATTTTTCGGGTACTGTAAAATCCAGTTTCAATTGACTTACCTGCTGAATGGTCGCTACGACTGTAGCCGGGGTAACATAAGCTCCCGGGCTAATATTCTTTAATCCAAGCTTACCACTGAACGGAGCACGAATTTGAGTTTTGGTAATATCGGCTCTTACAATATCCATATCAGCCAAAATATTACTGACTTGTAAAGATGCCTGGTCATATTCCTGTTGGCTGATGCCCTGTACTTTTAATAATTCTCCAAAACGGCTTTGTGTTTGACGGGCAATATCCAGTTGAACTTTTAATTTTTTTAATTGCGCCTGCAAATCGCCATCATAAATACGACCGATCAATGCGCCACGAGCCACATTACGACCTTCATTTACATTCAGGTAAACCAACCGGCCAGAAATTTCGGGATGAATTTCAGTGGATTCATTAGCCAGTAAAGTTCCGCCTACTTCTATATTCTCAGTAATGGTCTGGGTTTTTACCAGGTATCCGCTCACATTTATTACCGGGTTGGGCCGGGCGGCACCGGAACCGGGAGGACCAATCTTTTTATCATTACCTCCACATGCGGAAATCATTAAGGTTAACAGGATAATTGTATATGTAAATAATTTTGAATGTTGGTTCATGGTCAGCTTTACAACTATTTAGAAATGAAGATAAAAGAATAGGTAGATGTTTAGACGTTAATAATTCCAATTTCCTTCAAACGATTTTCATTTTGGATGAAAGGCAGATATGAAGGATAAAAGGAGATCGTCAGGACTTAACAATCAACATCCGTTTTAGTTTATTTACCTGGTGAACGAGGTCAACCCGGTCGCGGCTAAGAATGGTCATATGACCCATTTTTCTACCAGGCCTGGTTTCTGCCTTCCCATATAAGTGGACAAAAACATGATCCATTTTCAAAACATCTTCAAGACCTTCATAAACGGCGGGCCCGGAAAAGTCTTCAGCGCCGATCACATTAATCATTACCGAGGGAAGGATTGGAGCGGTATTACCCAATGGATAATCCAGCATAATTCTCCACAACATATCGAATTGGGAACTGAAATGTGCCTCTATGGTATGGTGACCACTGTTATGCACCCTGGGTGCCGTTTCATTCACAAAAACCTCGCCTTGCCGGTCGACAAAAAGTTCTACGGCAAATATTCCGGGCGATTTAAAATTCTTGACAACAGTACGGGCAAAAGCTTCCAGCTTCCATAATGTTTTTTCGGTAACCCCTGCAGGGCAAATCTGGTAATCGAGTTGATTGAGGTCTTTATCAAAAACCATTTCAACAGGCGGATAAAGCACCATCTCACCTTTATCATTCACTGCAACAATGATGGAAATCTCTTTATCAACGGCAACCATTTTTTCTAATACAGCAGGTGCATCAAATCCGGTTTCCAAATCAGCTCCTGTGGATAAAATCACAACACCACGTCCATCATAGCCGCCTTCTGCCAGCTTGTGAACAGCAGGCAAAAAATCTGCATGCTCTTGTAGTATCAGTTTGTTTTGAGTAACTACAAATGCAGCAGTGGGTATTTCCTGGCTGTTATAATATTGTTTTTGTAAGATTTTGTTTTTGATGGTTTTCAAAACTGAAGGATGGGGAAATATTTTTACACCTTCGGATTCCAGTTCTTCGAGTGCTTCTACATTTACATTTTCAATTTCAATTGTAATGGCGTCCAGGTTTTTGCCGAAATTATAAACCGCATCAAAATTGCGGATATCACCTTTTGTAAAATGATGACAGAGATGAGCTGCAGGACAGTTATCATCATTTTCAAGAACATATGTTTGTACAGGGTAGTTTATGGCGGCTTGTAATAACATTCGGCCCAGTTGGCCACCACCTAAGATTCCAATTTTTTTCATAATGCGGTGCAAAGATAGTTGATCAGTTGATTGGGAAATCAGGAATTGGTGTATTTGGAATTGGGAACTTGGTGTCCTCAGCAATTTTTATTTATCAACATCATCAACCAATTAATTTCTTTTAGCCTAATTCCAAATATCTAATTCCTAATTCCAAATTCCATGAAGGAACCTATCAACTTTTCAACATAATCAACTAATCAACTAAATTTGTATCATGCGTCCTGATTATCCCCATAAACTTTTTAATGACCGGCGGCTTCAATATTTTTTGCTGGTTGAATGCCTAAGTATGGACCACGACTAGCTCAATAGAATTGCAGTTGTACAAGAGTGCGACGCAACAAAAGATGATTATATATTCTATTGCTGATTAAAAAAAAATAAACATGTCTGATTTGATGAATACTCAAACAAATAATACAGTTGCCCAGCAAACTGATATTTTACCATTACACGGAACCGATTACGTGGAATTTTATGTGGGCAATGCCAAGCAGGCAGCTCATTATTACATGAGTGCATTTGGTTTCCAGGCATTAGCTTATGCAGGTCCGGAAACAGGTGTTCGGGACAGGGCGAGTTATGTTGTGCGTCAGAATAAACTCACATTTATGCTGACCACGCCTTTGCGTGCAGGTAATGAAATAGCCGATCATATTTATAAACATGGTGATGGTGTAAAATCGCTTGCACTGATGGTAGATGATGCCACAAAAGCCTGGGAGGAAACTACCAAACGGGGAGCTACCAGTTATATGGAACCTGTGCATACCAATGATGCCAATGGCGAGGTTGTTATGAGCGGAATAAAAACGTATGGCGACACCGTTCATTTATTTATTGAGCGAAAAAAATATTCGGGCACTTTTATGCCGGGTTTTCGTGCATGGAATAATCCACACTATCAGCCAACCGATACAGGCCTGTTATATGTGGATCATTGTGTTGGTAATGTGGGATGGAACCAGATGAATGTATGGGTAAAATTTTACGAAGAAGTGATGGGATTCAAAAACATATTGACCTTTGATGATGAAGATATTTCTACTGAATATTCTGCATTAATGAGCAAAGTAATGAGCAGTGGAAATGGATATGTAAAATTCCCTATCAATGAACCTGCAGAAGGAAAGAAAAAAAGCCAGGTTGAAGAGTATCTTGAATTTTATGATGGAGAAGGTGTTCAGCATGTGGCTCTTGCTACCAGCGATATTGTTAAAACCGTAAGGGAATTAATGAGCAGGGGCGTTGAATTTTTAAAGGTTCCCAGTTCATATTATGATGACCTCACGGACAGGGTGGGACATATTGATGAAGACCTGGAACCCTTGAAAGAATTGGGTATTTTGGTAGATCGTGATCATGAAGGCTACCTGTTACAATTATTCAGTAAACCGGTGGAAGACAGGCCTACCTTGTTTTTCGAGATCATTCAACGTAAGGGTGCAAAAAGTTTTGGAAAAGGAAATTTCAAAGCATTATTTGAAGCGATAGAACGGGAGCAGGAGGCAAGGGGTAATTTATAATCAATTTTATTATAAAATGCAAGCGGGAAACAATTGTTAATATTCACATTGTTTCCCGTTTCTGCATAACTTCTGTAGGAATTTTTTTTTATTTCAGGGTATATTTACAAGGCTGAACATCTATTTATAATAAATATTAAAACAGACCGTTTTTTTAATATGATATCTGTGAATAAAATTTTGCTCGTAATTGCTTCCAGCCTGGTATTACAAACCGTAGCTGCTCAAAAAGGTGGAACCTCCTATAATGCAACTTCAACATTTATAGATTACCAAAAAGCGTTCCCCCGTGCCAGTGAGGCAATGAACCGCAGGGAAGACGATCTGCAAAAACAATTCAAAGAGAAAAAACTTAAATGGCCAGCAAATTATATTTACATACGATCCTTTAAATATGACAGCCAGTTAGAGATCTGGGTAAAAGATAAAATACAGGATCAATTTCAATTATTTAAAACCTATAAAGTTTGCGCATTGGCGGGCACTTTAGGTCCAAAACGCATAGAAGGGGATTACCAGGTTCCGGAAGGATTTTATTATATTAACGAATTCAATCCCAAAAGTTCATATCATTTATCATTGGGAATTAATTATCCCAATTCATCCGATCGCATTTTAAGTGATGTACAAAGACCGGGTGGCGATATTTATATTCATGGAAGTTGTGTAACGGTTGGATGTATTCCTGTTACCGATCCGCAAATAGAAGAAATTTATATTCTTTCAGCACATGCAAAAAACCAGGGACAGGATTTTATCCCGGTGCATATTTTTCCGATCCGTTTTAATGTAAAAAGAAGCCAGACTTATTTAAACAACCTGATGTTTAATAATCCTTCGCTGAAACCTTTTACTGCCAAATTGGAAGAAGCTTATGATTATTTTGAAAAATTTAAACAACTGCCCATTATCACAACGGATGATAAAGGGCTATATATGGTGCATGCAATTCATAAAGAAGTAGTAAAACCAAAAGTAGAAAGACCGGCAGTTGTTCACCGGCAAAGAAATATTACAGAATTAGCAGATGTTGTTCATCAATGGCCAGAATTTCCGGGTGGTGGAAATGCTTTTTTGAAATATTTGGATAAAGTTGGTAAAGACATGTCGGACCAACTACCCCGCAATATAACTAAGGCTCATGTACAGGTTGAATTTATTGTAGATAAAGATGGCACACCTACTAATTTTAAAGTAATCAATGGTGTTAACAGCGAGTTTGACGAAGACCTGATTACCATGCTTGAAAAGATGCCAAACTGGAAACCGGCTATGTTGCATGATAAAGCGGTTGCTAAAAAAATGAAACAAAGTTTTACGATCGATCTGGCTACCAGCTTAACCAGCCATTAATACCTGAACAACTTCCGGTGTTTCCTGTCGCAATAATACTTTCCTGTTTTCTATTATCCTGGATAAATATCGATCATTATAATGCCTGATCGTTAATAATTGTAATCCTTTAATCACATTTACTTCGAACCATTCTGAAGCTTCCAGTGAAAGTTGCTCAATTTTTTCTTCATGATCATCCAAAACACATAAAAAACTGATGGCAGTATTCTGTGTCAGGTTGGGTTTTAATTTATGCAGTTGAAATAGCTTGTATATATCGTTGACATGCTGTTCGCCAATAAATGAAAAGTCTTTGGTACGCATCTCAATCATAACCTGGTTTTCTTTAAAAATAGTTATGGGCGGCAAGTCTTTCATCACCAGTTTTTTGATCACTGTGCCGGGTAATAACGGATCCAAAAAAGACTTTACGTATAAGGGTACCTGTTTGTTTTGCAGTGGTTTGATTGTTTTTGGATGAATGACCTGTGCACCATAATAGGCCATTTCGATAACTTCCAGGTAACTTAATTCAGGTATCAAAACAGCATCAGGAAATTTTTTAGGATCAGCATTCATAACACCAGGTACATCTTTCCAAATAACCAGTTTTTCCGCATCCAAAATATTGGCAAATACGGCAGCACTAAAATCACTGCCTTCGCGACCGAGGGTAGTGCTTTCATTATCTGATGTAGCGCCAATAAATCCTTGTGTAACAACCAGGTTATTTTGCACAAATGCTGGGCGAACTATTGAATCAATATTTAAAGTGGTTTGCGGGTAATCAATGAATGCGTCACGAAAATTATTATCGGTCCTGAAAATATCCCGTACATCAAGCCATTGATTACAAAGACCGGTTTCATTTAAATAGGCACTAACAATGGCAGTTGATAATAATTCACCCACACAAACAACCTGGTCATAATAATAATCAAAATGTTTTACCGGTCTATCATGCAGCAACCATTCCACTTCAGTAAAAAAATCGAGAAGTATTGGTAAAGGCTTTTCAAGGAGTTCTGCCGCAATATCCAAATGCTTATTCTTAATTTCCCGGAACAGTGAAAGTGATTTATCCTTGTCTTTATCATAAAAAGCATGAACAACCAATTCCAGTTCATTGGTTGTTTTTCCCATAGCGGAAATAACCACCAGCGTCTTTTCATTTTTATATTGATGAAGGATTTCAGCCGCTTTCTTAATTCGTGCTACACTGTTAACCGATGCCCCGCCAAACTTAAAGATCTGCATACCCATTTTTTTAAGATGGCAAAGATAGGAGGCTGGCTTTAACGAAAGGACTTAAGCGTTTGAAATCCTTTACTAAATATATCAATCCATGTATGCAGGTTTCAATACGTACTTTATCTCCCCATATTAATCACTTACATTTGTCAGCAAAAATTACTTATCAAAAATTGCTGAAGTATGGATGGTTTTAACAGGAAAGTATTAACCTTAGATGAATTTACGATACAGGGTCTCCGTGATTTCCCAAAAGCCACCGGTGAACTCAGTAGCCTCCTAAGAGATATGGGCTTGGCTGCAAAAAGAGTCAATGTTGAAGTGAATAAAGCTGGCCTGGTGGATATTTTAGGTAACGCAGGCAAAACGAATGTGCAGGGAGAAGATGTGATGAAACTGGATGAATTTGCCAATAATCAATTTATGGGAGCGCTGCAACATGGAATCAGTTGTGCAGGTATTGGCAGTGAAGAAATGGATGATTTTGTTGCTTTTGATGATGAAATTAGTAAGAATTCAAAATATGTCTGCCTGTTTGACCCTTTGGATGGCAGCGGAAATATTGATGTGAATGTTTCAATCGGTACCATTTTTAGTGTGTTCCGCAGGGTTAGTCCCAAAGGAACGCTTGTTACAAAAGAAGATTTTTTACAAAAAGGACGCAAACAGGTAGCTGCGGGCTATATCGTTTATGGATCATCGACCATGCTGGTATATGCCACCCGGCGCGGTGTAAATGGATTTACGCTTGACCCTTCAATCGGCGAATTTTGTTTAAGTCATCCCAATCTTCGCTGTCCTGATGATGGAAAGATTTATTCAGTAAACCATGGTAATTTTTTCCAGTACAGCGAGGGCGTCAGGGAGTATATTACAAAATGCCAGTACAAGAACAAAACTAACGGTGGTCCTTATACGCAAAGATATATTGGCAGTATGGTTTCGGATGTTCACCGCAACCTGATTAAAGGTGGCATTTTCATGTATCCCGCAACAACCGATAAACCCGGCGGTAAACTGCGGTTAATGTACGAATGCAATCCTTTTGCTTTTATTGTTGAAGTGGCAGGGGGAATTGCCACCGATGGTGTCCAGGCTATTTTGGATGTGCAGCCTACAGAGCTTCATCAACGCACACCCATGTTTATCGGCAGCAGGAAAATGATGGATGAATTAGAAAGTATCATTGGCAGTACTAAATAAATTATTTACATGGCACCTGTGATCATTTCCATAAAAGACCTGGTTAAAAATTACGGCAGTTTTAAAGCAGTAAAAGGTATCAGTTTCGATGTATATGAAGGAGAGATTTTTGGGTTGTTGGGTCCCAATGGTGCAGGAAAATCTACCACATTAGAGATCATTGAAACCCTGAGAGAAAAAACAAGTGGAAAAGTAATCGTTTATGGGATTGACCTGGATAAGCAACCAGACGAAATTAAAAAGATCATTGGTGTGCAGCTACAATCCAGCGGTTATTATCCAAATCTGAATCTCACGGAATTAATTGAATTGTTCAATGGCTTGTATAATAAAAATATGCCTCCAATAGACCTGTTGGAACTGGTAAACCTGAAGGATAAAGCAAAGGCAAAATTCAAAGAATTAAGCGGCGGACAAAAACAAAGATTTTCAGTTGCCACCACTTTGATCAACGATCCCAAAATTGTGTTCCTGGATGAACCAACGACAGGACTTGATCCGCAGGCAAGGCGAAATCTTTGGGAACTCATAAAAAAAATAAGAGATAAAGGAACTACGGTTATCCTGACAACGCATTATATGGATGAAGCGGAAAAACTATGTGACCGAGTAGCGATCATTGATTCAGGAGAAATCGTAGCTCTTTCAACACCTGATACATTAATTGATGAATTGATAAGTTCCGGATTTGAAAGACCAAAAGAAATGAAAAAAGCCAACCTGGAAGACGTATTTATCCAATTAACAGGGCACTCGTTAAGGGAAGGATGATTTTAATTTGAAAATTAGGTAATTTGAAAATTTGAAAATGAAATATAATTTGACAATTCGACAATTATCCAATTCGAAAATAGATTTAAGTTGTTTTTACAATCCATTACAGCAATTTATCCGAATGAAAATAATCTCATTTTTTGCATTTTAATTTTTTCATTTTAAATTAATATAATGGATTTGCGATATCCAATTGGACAATATGAGCCACAGCCATTTTCCGAAACGTTAAAACAGGAATGGATAGCCGATATTCGATTTCTACCCAATAATATAGAAAACGCGGTTTTAAACCTGGATGTAAATCAATTAGAAACACCTTATCGTGAAAATGGATGGACTGTTTTGCAAGTTGTTCATCATGTGGCTGACAGCCATATAAATGCTTATTGTCGTTTCAAGCTTGCTTTAACGGAAGATAATCCAACCATAAAACCCTACGACCAGGATAAATGGGCCGAACTGCCTGATGTTAAAAATGTTCCTGTGAATATTTCTGTAACATTACTTTTTTCGTTGCATGAACGTTGGGTTGAATTATTAAACCACTTTGAACAGTCCGATTGGGATAAAACTGTTTTTCATCCGGAACATAAAAAGACAATTACACTTTGGGAATTATTAGGAAGCTATGCATGGCATAGTCGCCATCATGTAGCTCAGATTGTTTCTTTACGGGAAAGAATGAAGTGGAAATAAATATGCAGTATGAAAGATTTGCAATGGACCATATTAGATTCAACGTATTTATTCAAAGAAACCTGGTTTAAAGTAAGAAAAGACACTTGCAGAAAACCAGATGGCACCATTGTTTCGCCTTATTATGTCTATGAATTTCCAACATGGGTTACAGTGTTGGCTTTAACCCGGGATCAACAGGTGGTGATGGTAAAACAATATCGTCATGCAATCGGAGAAGTAAGCATTGAAATTCCTGGTGGATGTGTTGATGATACTGATAAAAATCTTGAACAGGCCATAAGCAGGGAATTGATGGAAGAAACGGGGTATTCTTTTGAAAAATATTATTACCTGGGTAAGACTTCACCTAATCCATCAACCAATAGCAACTGGATGCATATGTTCCTGGCTACGGGTGGAGAAAAAGTTAGTGAGCAGCAACTGGATGAACATGAAGAAATAGAGGTCATGTTATTCAGTTTGGAAGAATTAAAACTAATGATCAGGGAACAAAAGATCATCCAGGCTATGCATGTAACCTGCATACATTATGCGTTGGAAAAGCTGGAAGAATTATCGATTTAAAAACGCCTGACTTCGGCAACCAAAAATATACTGCCACAAATCAATATCAGGTCTGACTCACCTGCATGGTTAAGTGCTGTTTTCAATGCATCATTCACGTTTTCATAATAATCACCCATTAATTGGTATGTTGCAGCCTGCGTTTGTAATTTCTCCGCAGCCAAAGCTCTTGGTACATGTGCCTGGGTAAAATAATATTTTGCGCTGGCAGGTAATAAAGCCAGGATACTTCTGATCGCTTTGTCTTTTACCATTCCTAAGATTATATGCACATGAGTAGGTGCTAAGAGTTCCAATTGTTGAAGAATCATCTGGATTCCTCCTTCGTTATGGGCAACATCCAGAATCACCAGTGGCTTTTCATGAATCACCTCCCAGCGTCCATGTAAGCCAGTCAGTTTCCGAACATTTGCTAATCCTTTCCGTACATATTCATTGTCTAATTTCCATTCCAATTGATTCAGAACAGATATTGCCTGCAGAACCGTCAATAAATTTTTTAACTGATAAATGCCAGGAAGATCAATTTCATACTTAAAATGATCCAAGTAATTCTTTTTAGCCACCTCCACTTCCAATGAATGGACCCTGTTATGATAATCAACGATGCTGAATTGATCCTGGGCGTAGGAGAGTGGCGCATCCATTTCTTTGGCAACCTTTTCAAAAACAACATCAATACCTTGTGTTGCTTCGCCAACAACAACTGGTGTATTTTTTTTAATGATACCTGCTTTTTCAGCCGCAATTTCTTCCAGTGTATTTCCCAGCAATGGCATATGGTCATAACCAATATTGGTAATGATGCTCAACTCTGGTTGCAGAATGTTTGTACTATCCAGCCTGCCTCCAAGCCCGGTTTCCACAATTGCGATGTCAACTTTTTGTTCAGCAAAATATGCAAAGGTCATAGCAATAGAAATCTCGAAAAAACTGGGGACTATTTCTTCTATCAAAGGTTTTATGTTTTCAACAAAACTGGTTACAAATTCTTCAGGTGCTGGTTCTCCATTCACTTTTAACCTTTCCCTGAAATCATATAAATGTGGTGAAGTATGCAATCCTGTTTTATAACCAGCCGTTTGAAAAACGGCAGCCAGCATATGACTCACCGAACCTTTACCATTGGTGCCTGCAATGTGAATGCTTTTAAATTTTTTATGCGGATCACCCAGGCTATGACAAAGACGGGTAATATTATCCAGTCCCGGTTTTAATGCAGGTGGCCCAATCCTGGAAAACATGGGCAGCCTGGTATATAAATATTCAATAGTTTGCGCATAATTCATGGCGCAAAAATAAAAGGAAACAATTGGAGAATTAGAGAATTTGAAATTGAACGCAAAATAAAAAGTCCCGGTTATTGCTACCAGGACTTTATAATCTGTTATATGTAAAACTTAGCCTTTCACTTTAAAATTAAAGACAACAATTCCTTTTTGTCCACCATCAGATGAACCCAATTTTAACTGGAATGCTTTGCGTTGGGCAATATCAATCATTGAACGATTATTGGTTGTACTGTTTTTTAAATTAAATACTGCTGATGTAACTTTTCCATTGGCATCTGCGGTTACTTCCATGGCTACTTTTGCATTTTCATTAAAATCATCTTCAAATGATTGATCGCTGATCTGCAAAACCCGGACTCCAAAATTTTTAGGCGTCCCGGTATAATCCTTTCCTCCCGGTACACCTCCAACACGACCCTGATCACCTTCTCCACCAGCAATACCTTCACCTGAGCCGGGTTTATATGTATCCGCACCATTTCCACCATTGCCACTGCCACCCGTTGTACGGCCTAACACGGCTCTAGGTTTGGGTGGTGCTGGAGAAACTACCGGTGAAGTGGTTGTTTTCGTTTTAACTGTTCTGTTTTCGTTATCAATTTTGGTTGCGGTTGTACTGTTTGTTGCCGGTTGCCTGATGGCGGGTGCATCTGTATTGCGATCATCCGTTTCAATTTGTTTAGCATTATCTGCTACAGAGCGAACAGGAACCGGCGGGTTATACGCCACTTGTTGAGAAGGTGCAGGCTCGCCGGGTAACAGAGGCTGATCATCCCCCGAACCCAAATCTCCACTACCCAGGTTAACTTCAAGATATTCCATTTCAGGAGCAGCTTCAATGACAGGAACAGGCCATTTAATCAATATCATGATCAATAGTAATAAACCTGCTGTTGCCAATGTAACTGCCGAAGCTTTTACATTCTTTTGTTTCTCCAAACCTTCTTGCATGTAAATGGTATTAGTCATACAAATCTATTGATTGTTGATTACGGGTGAAAACGATTGTTTTACACACATGTGATTAACGATGCAAAAGACGGTATGATTGCATGAAAGTTTTCTGCTTTGCTGTTAAAACAGGTGTTTTTTAACGTTATGTTTTGATAAAGCTCGGATGATTAAAAAATAAAAACCGCCAACTATTATTGACGGTTTTTTTAAATTATAATATTAAAGAGAATTAATACAAATATTCCAATGCAGTTACATCATTGCTATTAAATGGCCTGTTTTGATTACGTCCAATGCATGAAAGCATAAAAGAACCTTCATCAAAACCAGTTGGTGTTCCAGGAATGTGTATGGCACCAACTGTAGATGCTCCCTCATTGGTTGCGCTACCACCACAACTCAAGGCTCTATTGAAATAGTCGGTATGACGGAAGCCGATGCAATGACCTACTTCATGTGTTAAAATGGTGGCCAGGTAATTTATGAAAGTTGAAGAAGTACCAGAACCAATATTGCGTGAATACACGGTCACTTTATTGTATGGATTTCCACCGCTTGGAAAACCTGCTGAAGCAAGGTAAGGTCCGTTTCCATTTACAAATTGGATCGTACCACCTGAAGAAACTACTTGAAAGGTAAGTCCAATATTTTCTGCATTATACCTGTTGGCAACTTCCTGCAAAGCCTGCGTATAACCTGCTTGAGAAGATAATTTAGAATGTAAACTCATGGTAATGGTACGTGGTAATCCGGTTACAAGGTTAGTAGTACGGTATTGCTCTTCATTAGCAATGCGTAAAAAGTTTCCACCTGGTTTAGAATCTAAAAATTCATTGGTTAAAACGATATCACCTTCCACAAGGTAACCGTCTTCAACTTTTTTAACATCTGATGTTCCGAATCCGTGTTGGTAAACTTTAGCCAGTACATCCTGCGATATACTTTCATCTTCCACCATTGCAGCTTCTTTTTTACAGCCCACAATGGTAAGGGTTAAAAAGGCACAAAAGGCCAGCATTTTCTTCATGTGTTGCATGTTTTAATAGTTTTTTGTGAGGTAATACAGATAGATCAAAAATCTTTACACAGAAAAAATACAGAAAAATTTGAAACTCTAACTTTTTTTTAACGGATATATTTTGGGTTTTACAATTAATTCTAATATATATCGTAATTATCTCTTGATCCTGATCGTTTATTTACTATTTTAGCTTAACTCTTATAACAGACAAGTGAATCCATACCATCCTTACACTCATAGGCCACTATTCTTTTTTTTCATCTTTTTATACTTAACGCAACCAGCTTTTTCCCAAATTGAAAATCCAGAAAAGAAGTCGCCTTTATTCAAAATCAATGAATCTGTAAAAGATCCATTTGTTATTTCTCCATATATTTTAATCGTTACAGACAGTGTTTCTTTTCATCAATTATTGGAAAGAAATAAAATTCCTAAACGTAATCTTCATTTTTACAGTTCAGGAAATATTGCTGCTATTGATCTCAGCTTATCCGAAATAAACACCAATCTTTTAAAGTCAGACGCTGTAATATTTATAGATCAGAAAAGAAAACCGGTTGAAGAAATGCAGGTAAAAGGTTTTGATTTAAGTGCAAATAAAATTTCCATTGTACATCATTTATATCCACCATGGAACGGCGATGGCCTCATTGTTTCAGTGAAAGAACATAAACCCGATACTGCTGATATTGATTTTAAAGGTCGATACATCAACACGCCTTTACAATCTTCATCAACGACTACACATGCCACTTTGATGTCAACCATGATAGCCGGGGCAGGAAATACATTTTACAACAGCAAAGGAGTAGCCTGGAAAGCACAGATTACTTCCTCAGACTTTAGTTCCTTATTACCCGATCCGGATGTTTATTATCAACAACAAAACATTTCAGTACAAAATCATTCTTATGGCACTGGTGTTGAGAATTACTATGGGGCAGATGCCATGGCATATGATATCAGTACAATTAACAATCCGGGTTTGCTACATATATTCAGCGCGGGAAATGCAGGTACGTCTTCATCACAAACCGGCCATTACCAGGGAATAAATGGTTTTGCCAACCTTACAGGGAGTTTTAAAATGGCTAAAAATATTTTAACAGTCGGAGCCGTTGATCCATTCATCCAAATTCCATTACAAAGTTCCCGTGGGCCTGCATATGATGGTCGTATAAAACCGGAACTGGTTGCTTTTGGTATTGATGGAAGTTCAGGGTCTGCAGCAGTTGTTTCAGGAATTGCATTGATGCTTCACCAAGCCTATAAAAGTTTACACCAGAATAATCTTCCCTCATCTGCGTTGATCAAAGCCATTTTAATTAATAGTGCTGATGATACTGGTCCGCCAAATCCTGATTTTATTTCCGGGTATGGAAATGCAAATGCATACAAAGCCTTACAAACAATCAATAATGATTATTTAATGCAAGGTACAGTTGCGGAGAATGAAGAAATCACATTTCCAATCCAGGTACCGCAAAATATCAGGCAGGTAAAACTTACCTTGGTTTGGAATGATTTGCCCGCAAATGCGAATGCAACAAAAGCATTAATAAATGACCTGGATCTGAAATTAATTGCTGGCGCAGAAAGCTGGCACCCATGGGTATTGAATCATTTTCCGCATCAGGATTCTTTGATGTTACCAGCGGAACGAAAACAAGACACTTTAAACAATGTTGAACAAATCACGATCCAGTTTCCAAATCCCGGAGAATACACCGTTGCCGTTACTGGAAATAAATTAACGGGTGCATCACAATCTTTTTACCTGGCTTACCAGTTTGACAGTACAGATTTTTTTATCTGGCATTTCCCTGTGGCCCAACAAAATTTACTTCCAGGGGAAAATAACTTGATACGATGGGAGAGTGGTTATACCAATAACAATGGCAAACTGGAATATAGCTTGAATAAAACCGACTGGCATTTAATCAGTGATGATGTTGATCTTTCAAAAGGGTTTTTTGAGTGGCAGGCTCCTGATACGATCGCTTTAGCATCTTTTAAAATGGAGATTGATGGTAAAACTTTTTTAACCGATCAATTTAGCATTTCAAAAGAAATTAAATTATCAGTAGGCTTCCATTGCCAGGATTCCATCTTATTATACTGGGAAAATGTAGATGAAGCAGGGGAATACCAGGTATACAGTTTGGAAAATAATTATTTAGAGCCCATCATATTGACGAACGATTCATTTATTGTTTTGTCCAAAACAAATCATGCTTCTTTGCATTTTGCAGTTGCACCAGTGATAGAATCTGAGCCCCTGCTAAAAAGTTTTACCATTAATTATACAACACAAGGTGTTGATTGCTACTTTAAAAGTCTTTTAGGTGGTATTATCAATAATGAAATTCATTTGCTGTTAACCCTGGGTAGCTTGTACAATATTTCAACTATAGATTGGGAAAAGCTTAGTTTAAATGGTTTCGAACAATTATACACGGAGCCGCAATTGAATCAAACCACCTTAAATTATAATGATAATAAACCCATAAATGGAGTAAACACATACCGGGTAAAAATCACTTTTAAAAATGGCCAGGTTATTTACAGTGAACAAATCACCATTTATTATGTTGATGAAAATAAGTACCGGGTTTATCCAAATCCTGCAGGGCAATATCAGGCAATAAATATTATTTCCAGGCAGGCCGATATTGCTTTTATGCAGGTCATTAATAGTTCAGGTGTATTGGTTTTTGAAAAAAGACTGGATGATGTTATCAATACGATTCCAGCAGGAACACTCAGTAAAGGTTTATATATTTTAAGAATAATCAGCGATGATGGAATAATCACCCATTCAAAATTGATTGTATTGTAGCCGCGTTAAGCGAATTATTTTATCTCAGCATATCTGATACCCATTGCATCATTAACCCTGAAAGATAACCGCCATATGTGCCCACTGCATAACCCAGTACTGCCAGTAAAACACCCACCGGTGCCAGATACTTATTGAATGCCGCAGCAACAATAGGAGCAGAGGCGGCACCACCAATATTTGCCTGGCTTCCTACTGCAACAAAAAAGAATGGTGCACGGATGATCTTTGCAACTATCAGCATTATAAGGATATGAAAGGAAATCCACATGGCACCGATTAGGAATAGAACAGGATTATCCAATAATGCTTTCAGGTCCATATTCATTCCAATGGTTGCCACCAAAAAATAAAGAAATACCGCACCCATATCAGATGCTCCAATTGCCTCAAGCTTACGTACACGTGTAAACGAAAGTATAACACCCAGTGTAGTGGCTATAACAACAAGCCAGAAAAAAGTACTGGTCAAAGAATATTTCTCAGACCCCGGAACATTTGCTGCAAACCAGGGTGCAATGATATCGGCAAAAAAATGGGAAACCCCAGTTACAGCAAATGCAATGCCCGCCAATATCATCCATTCCCTTGTTCCTCTTTTTTGTTGAACGGAATTCAATTCCAGCGTTTCCATTTTTTTTTCCAATTCCAAAATGGCGGAATTGTCCGCATTTAACCAGCGGTTTATTTTTTCTCTTCGTTGTGATCCATATAACAAAATGCCCATCCAGAGATTGGCCACTAAAACATCAACGGCTATCATTTGTCCAAACAAAGGTTTGCTGGCACCAAAAACTTCAAGCATAGCCGCCTGGTTTGCGCCGCCACCAATCCAGCTACCTGCAATGGTTGATAACCCACGCCAGACTTCTTCATCACCATACATCAGCGTATCGGGAGAAATGGATCCTACCAATGCAAGAACCAAAGGGCCACCTAACATCACACCGAATGTACCGGCAAAGAACATGATCAGGGATTTGCCCCCTAATTTCCGAAGTGAAGGAATATCTACACTCATGGTTAAAAGCACCAAACTGGCCGGTAAAAAATAGCGGGATGCTACTGTGTATAATCCGGAGGCTTCGCCAGAAATAATGCCAAACGTATTGAAAAGGGCTGGTATGAAATAACAAAGCAGGATACTGGGTATGATCCGGTAAAACTTATTCCAGAACGAGATCTTGGATCCGGATGTATAAAATATGAAAGCAAGAATAGCCATTAAAATACCCAAAACAACAGCATCATTTGTAACCAGGGCGGTGTTAGTTTCGTTCATGCAAAAATTTTAAGCGCCCAAGATATTAAAAGATGTTTATAATGTTGATTTGTACGCTTTGCAGCAGAAAAGAAATTACTGGTTCAAAACCGGGTAGTTTGTCTTAAATTTTAATCCCGGACATACCACAAAAAATCGGTAAATTAGGATATACTTTCACACCTAAATATCAATGTATGAATACCTTAGAACGCATTGGCCATTGGGGTGATACACATCATCCATTATGGGTTGATATTATCCGGATTTTTTTGGGAATCTTCCTGGTTTATACAGGTGTTCTTTTTTTAGAAAATACCAGTGCCATTGTAAGTTTAGTGGGCAGCAGTCTTTCATTTAGTCAATTTGCTTTGGTCCTCATCACTCACTATATAGTTTTTACGCATATCCTTGGGGGTATCCTGATAGCAGCGGGTGTTTTAACCAGGTTTGCTGCACTAATACAAATTCCCATTTTGTTAGGTGCAGTCATATTGGTTAATAATCCTGGAGGAATTATGAAACCATATTCTATCTGGCTGGTGTCTTTTCTGGTTCTTTTATTATTGATCTATTTTTTAATAGCAGGCAACGGCAGGTTATCATTGAATTGGGAAGAAAAAACAAAAAATAAAACTTAAACCAAACTTGATTCAACCATTTGATTTAAGTTTTATAAAAAATTTACCAATAATTATTTTTTCTGTAGCTGCTTGCGAAGTTTTTCTTCCACACTTTTTAATAGTGGGAGCCAATGGTCCCCGGTATCTGATGCAAATACATCTGGGCCGGGTATACCAACCCGCATACTCACACTTTTATTATTAGTTGGTTGATTTGCTTCTACGTTCAGATAAACATCAACCCAATTTATTTTTGTAGCATGCCTTTGTAGTTTATCAATTGTATTTCTAACCTCCTGTTGAACATCATCATGGATGTTGATATCGACAGCTTGCACATCTACTTTAATTCCCTGGTAATTTTCTGTGTAATTCATATTTCCGATTTTAATATATAATACATTTTTATGATCAAAAATGTTTGTTATATCTGGTTATAAAAAAATCAAACCAACAGGCAACCATGTTTCTCATTTTCCCGATTAAACCCTTTTAATTAAGTAACTATTCTATCCAGACTTTCTTTCCCTTTGAACAATCAAATAAATGAATGAAAACTACTTTGTTTTTATTTTATAATCTTCAAAATGATTGATCATGAAAAAAGCTTCTTTTCTTCCATTTATGCTTGTTTGTTCACTTTATTTCTTTTCCTGTCAAAAGGCCGAGCTCCCGGTTCAAGCTAATGACACAAATGTCCTCGACATTCCTATGGCACGAAATGGCGGCGGCCCCTATGTTCTGAATATGCTGGTTCACCTGAGTGGTGAAAATGAAGTGCCTGAAGTGAATACCACTGCCAAAGGCCGGGTTCATTTAAGATTAACTGCAGACAGAACACTATATTCAAAAATTATGGTTGATCAACTGGAAGAAGGTGATGCCTTGCGTTTTGCCCATGTCCATCTTGGAGCTACAGGCGTTAACGGACCTGTAAGAATCTTCCTGGCTCACACACCAGATGATTTTGGAGTAAACATGGTACAAACATTAACCCCCGAACAGTACGATTTGTTATTGAACGAAGAAGTTTATGCAAATGCCCATTCCAATTTTTATCCTTCTGGAATTGTAAGGGGGCAGATCAGGTAAGCTGATCTAATAATTTTTTTTAAATGCCTAATCAGGTTTTTCATAGATAAACCTGACCATGGCATTTTTTTGTTCATCCGAAGTAAGATAAAGTTGATAGCGTTTACTGCCTGCTGTAACAATCATCAAAGCAGTATTAGGAGGAATAGTTCCTAGATTTTGTCCAACCATGACTATTTCCTGTTCAATTTTTTGTGCATCCACACGTACAAAAACAGTAATGGGAACAGTTGTTAAACCTTTATTTAAAACAATCGTTTGATTATTGGCATACACAGAAATTGTATCACCATCAATAATACCATTATCATAAAAATCGAGACGGATATTACCTGTATCAACTTTAATTTCCCTTACCAATTCATTTTTCCGGGTAGTTAGCTTTTGCGGTAAAGCAGTTTTATTTTCGATTTCCTTAAAAGCTGATTCCTGTATCCGGGTAAGGACTATAGTACCTGGGGGGCAAACACCGGCATTATTGATCATCTGTCCACCCATTGTACCACTAAGTGTTTCCTTTTTATCTTCCTTTTTATAAACCAATGCATATTTTTTTATGCACGGAACACAATCCTGCGGCACATGATAGGTTAGAATCTTGATCTCATTAATTGCCAGCACCATTCCTCGGGTATCATAACTTCCATCAAATTCTTCTTTTACATAATTCTGCAGGTCCGAATAATGATATGAAACGCCGGTAATGTTTTGTTTGTCGTCAATGTTGATTTGCAGTTCCAGATTGTACACTGTGAAACACCCCCCGGGACTAAGGGTTAATGTGCCTTTCCATATGCCATTTAACTCCTGCGAACTTGCGGGAGTAACAATTAATAAAAACAATAAGATTTGAATTAACCGGTGCATAATAATTGAAAATAGAAAAAAAGCTGTTTGGTGGATTTAAATTTATGCAAACGGTAATGCTTAATCAGGTTTCCGATAAATGAATCGAACCAGTGCATTCTTCTGATCGGTTGATGTAATATTTACCTGGTAACGCTGATCACCAGCCTGCACAATCATTAATGATGTATTAGGAGGAATACGACCCAGGTTTTCAGCTACCATGACCAATTCATTTTCGCCACCATCTGTATCAAGATCCAGGGTTACTGTAAGTGGAGTAGTGGATAATCGTTTTTTATTCAATACCAGTTTATTATTAAAATATACAGAAACGGTATCATCATCAATTTCACCGTTGTCATATAACCTGACTACAACCTGGTTGGTGCTCACTTCGAAAGTACGGGCAAGCTCATTTGACCGGGTCTTTAAAATTGGTGGGGCAGGGGTTATTTCTTTTTCCTTTGGTTTGATTACCGGTGTTTCAATTTTTTTCTCTTCCACTTTCTTTTCAGGTTCTTCCGTCTTAGGTGGAACAGTTTTCGGCGTTTCCTTTTTAACCTCCGGTTTCTTTTCGGATTCCTTAGGTGTTACTTTAGGAGGAATTTTTCGGGGCTGATCTCTTAAAAAAGGTTCCACATAAAAATCACTGGTCGCTACGCGTCTTAAAAAAACTTTACCTCCTCCGCAATCACCCCATTGACCATTCAGCCGGGGGTTCATCCTGTTTTCTGTTTTGCCAACATAACTGCCTTCCAGGAATTCTTCCGGGCCTGATTTTACATAACTGAAATTATAATTCATGATACAGGTGCCTCCACCTGTAGTACTTTTTACTTCTACCGTTCGTGTTTCCTGGATTTGAAATTGTTTTTGAGATTTCAGGTATCTGCCCGTCATATTGGCTTTACCATAAAATCGAACATCCAGGTAAGAATAAGAAACCCCGGTTACTGTTAATGATTTATTTTGAACTATCTGGAATTCCAGTTTGTAATTTTCACCATATTCAGTAATGAAATACCCACGCCAAATACCACTAAGGTCCTGTCCGGCTGTAGAAAATTGGAAAAGAAAAATAACAATTGCAAGCAATGATATCCTGGGTAAAGGTCTTACCATAGAAGCGTGAAATTAGCAAATTAGTTTTTATCGAAGGCTTTCATTCAACAAGAGTTTGTTAATTTTGCCGGCCTTAATAGTCAGACGGAATAGAATGTCTATACATTAGCAATAATCAAATCATAATCTTACAAATGATCAATATTACATTACCGGATGGTGCGGTGCGGCAATATGAAAAAGGTGCTTCAGCTTTCGATATTGCAAAAAGTATTTCGGAAGGACTGGCCCGTAAAATTATTGCTGCGCAAGTAAATGGAGAAGTATGGGACATCAGCAGACCAATTCAACAGAATGCTTCATTGAAGTTGCTCACTTTTAATGATAATGAAGGAAGAACCACATTCTGGCATTCATCAGCCCACCTGATGGCCGAAGCGGTCGAACAACTTTACCCTGGTGTTAAATTCTGGGTTGGTCCGGCTGTGGATAATGGTTTTTATTATGACATGGACCTCGGTGATCGTAAACTGGCTGAAGAGGATTTACAGACTTTAGAGAAAAAGATGAATGAACTGGCCAGACAAAATAACAAGTTTGAAAGAAAGGAAATCAGTAAGGATGAAGCAGTAAATTATTTTACTGAAAAAGGTGATGAATACAAACTGGATCTTTTACAAAATCTGCAGGATGGTGAAATTACATTTTACAGCCAGGGAAGTTTTACAGATCTGTGTCGGGGTCCGCACATACCTCATACGGGTTTAATCAAAGCCATCAAACTAACTAATATAGCCGGTGCTTATTGGAAAGGAGATGAAAAAAATAAACAACTCATCAGGGTTTATGGGGTCACCTTTCCATCCCAGAAAGAAATGGATGAACACTTGGCCATGCTGGAAGAAGCTAAAAAAAGAGATCACCGGAAATTGGGAAAAGAACTGGGCATTTATACAATGGATGATGATGTGGGTCCGGGACTGGCATTATGGTTGCCCAATGGTACGATAGTAATTGAGGAATTGGAAAAGCTGGCAAAAGAAACCGAGACTGCTGGTGGGTATAAAAGAGTTGTAACGCCGCACATTGCCAAAGAAAATCTCTATCTCACCAGCGGACACTTGCCTTATTACGAGGATAGCATGTACCCGCCGATGGAATTAGAAGGTGTGAAATATTACCTGAAGGCGATGAACTGCCCGCATCACCACAAAATATTTGCGGCTGAGCCTAAGAGTTATAAAGACTTACCATTTCGTTTGGCCGAATACGGTACCTGTTACCGTTATGAACAAAGTGGTGAATTATTTGGCTTGATGCGTGTTCGCTGTCTGCATATGAACGATGCCCATATTTATTGCACTAAAGAACAATTTTACGAAGAGTTTAAAGCGGTAAACGATATGTACCGCAAATACTTTAAAATTTTTGGGATAGATAAATACGTGATGCGGTTAAGCCTTCATGATCCGGCTAAATTGGGAAAAAAATATGTTGATCAGCCCGAACTGTGGAAAGAAACTGAGTCATTGGTTCGCGATGTTTTGATAAAAACAGAAACACCTTTTGTTGAAGTACAGGATGAAGCTGCTTTTTACGGCCCAAAGATTGATGTTCAGATATGGAGTGCCATTGGACGGGAATTTACACTGGCCACAAACCAGGTAGATTTTGCACAGGGTCGTAGTTTTAACCTGAGTTATACCACAGCCAATAACCAATCCGAAACGCCGTTGATCATTCACCGGGCACCATTAGGTACACATGAAAGGTTCATTGGATTTTTGCTGGAACATTATGCAGGTAAATTTCCAGTTTGGCTGGCGCCGGTCCAGGTTAAGTTGTTACCTATCAGCGACAAATTTCTGGACTATGCCAAAACAATTTTGCAAAAGTTGAAAAAAGCTGATATTCGTGCAGAGATTGATGATCGCAACGAAAAGATTGGCAAGAAGATACGGGATACCGAAATGTTGAAAGTGCCTTATATGCTGGTGGTTGGTGAAAAAGAAATGAATGAAGGAAAAGTGGCGGTCAGAAGACAGGGCAAAGGAGACACCGGGGTACAATTGGTTGAAGATTTTATCAATGCAACCCGGAATGAGATTATGGATAGAAAAGATTAATTCAATATATTTAAACAAATAAAAAATTGCCTGAAAGGGGCAGGATTTCACGAAAAAACAATAAATGGCATTACAAAAACAAGGATTCAGGGGTTACAAAGGAAGATTTCCCCAAAAGAAAGAAGCAGAACATCGTATTAACCACCATATCAGGGTTCCCCAGGTAAGATTAGTGGGCGAAAATGTAGAAGTCGGGGTTTATCCCACAGCAGAAGCTTATAAAATGGCGCAAGACCTGGAATTAGACCTGGTTGAAATTTCTCCCCAGGGTGATCCACCGGTTTGTCGCATTATCGATTACAATAAATTCCTTTACGACAAGAAGCGGAAGGAAAAAGAGATGAAGGCTAAAGCCAAAACCTCTGAAATCAAAGAAATCCGTTTTACACCCAATACGGATGATCATGATTTTGATTTTAAAGCAAAACATGCGGTTAACTTTTTAAAAGATGGCAATAAGGTTAAAGCCTATGTGCAGTTTAAAGGAAGGGCCATTCAGTTTAAAGACAGGGGTGAATTGCTTTTATTAAAATTCGCCGAAAGATTGGCCGAAAATGGTGTTCTTGAAAGCATGCCAAAAATGGAAGGTCGCAGAATGCTGGCGATGTTTGCACCCAAAACCAAAAAGAAAGAGAAAAAAGAGAAACCGGAAAAAAATAATAATAATACCGAATAAATGGAAACAGGAGCTGGTCTCCTGTTTTTTTTTATGGTTTGAAATGGAGTAACCTGCTTAATATTCTTTGGAAACAGAAATTTAAAATTTCCTCCTCCAAGGCTTTTTTTTACTTTCGCCCGTTATACGGTGTTCATCTAACACATTAATAAAAGATCATTAAACTAAGTTTTATCCTAAAAAATTATATTGAATGAAAGTCGATTTTTTCCTGCGCTTCCATACAAAAGTCAATCAAGTTCTATATATCACTGGAAATCATTCGTTACTGGGTGAATACGACATGGAGCAGGCCTTACAAATGAATTATTATAACAATGATTTCTGGCAGGCCAGCATCGAAATTGATGAAAAGAAAACACCCCAATTGCGATACAAATACCTGTTGAAAAATGTGGGTGGTGAGTGGATCCCTGAAAATGAAAATACCCGTATCATTCAAAATCCAAAATCAGCCGCAAGAGATATTACGTTTATAGATACCTGGAACCATGCCGGGGACTATGAAAATGCATTTTATTCTGCTCCATTCAAAGAGATCTTTCTTTACAGGAAAGAATCAAAACCCCGCTATCCCAAAATTTTTAATTACCAGTTCAGGGTAAAAGCACCTTTATTACAAAAAGATGAAACCGTTTGTATTTCTGGAGGATCACCTGCATTAGGAAATTGGGCAAAAGATAATATTCAATTATTGCAAGCCGTAGGAAATTGGTTTGAGATCAGCCTTCAAATAGAAAAAGATCAACAGCCATTTGAATATAAATATGGCGTATACAACACCAAAACAAAAACCTTTGCCCGTTTTGAAGACGGAGCCAACAGGCAATTACCGGTTGGCTTTTCAAATAATCCGTTGACGATTCTTCACGATGGGTTTGTTCATCTTCCAAATAATACATGGCATGGTGCAGGTGTTGCCATTCCTGTTTTTAGTTTGCGCAGCAAAAAAAGTTTTGGCACTGGCGAATTCAATGATTTAAAGTTACTGGTCGACTGGGCTAAAATCACTGGGTTGAAAATGATCCAGTTGCTGCCTGTGAATGATACGATTGCAACAAATACATATACTGATTCATATCCATATGCTTCTATATCCGCATTCGCATTGCACCCGCTTTATGTAAATCTTGAAAAAGTTGCCGGTCGCAAACATGCATCGCATATAAACTCATTAAAAAGAAAACAAAAGCAACTGAATGAGTTATCGGAAATGGATTACGAGGAAGTGATCAAATATAAACTGCAGGTTTTACAGGAGTTGTATGAACTGGATGGAAAAGATGTGTTAAACAGTGATGGTTTTGATTCTTTCTTTGAAAAAAATAATCACTGGCTGGTTCCATATGCAGCATTTAGTTACCTGCGTGATAAAAATAAAACATCGCACTACAGTCACTGGAATACCAATGCGGTTTATGATAAATCTGAAATCGCCAAATTAACCAGCAAAAAATCAAAAGCATATAAGAGCATTGCTTTTCACTACTTCACTCAATATCATTTGCATTTGCAATTAAAAGAAGCAGCTGATTACGCACATAAAAATGGAATTGCATTGAAAGGTGATATTCCCATTGGGATTTACCGGTATGGTGTTGATGCCTGGATGGAACCGGATCTTTACCATATGGATCAACAGGCAGGTGCACCGCCGGATGATTTTGCCGTAAAAGGTCAGAACTGGGGTTTCCCAACTTACAACTGGCAAAAGATGCAACAGGATGGTTTTGCATGGTGGCGCAAGCGTTTTGAACAAATGAGCGAATATTTTTCAGCTTTTCGAATTGACCATATCCTGGGATTCTTCCGTATCTGGAGTATTCCGCGCCATGCAATTGAAGGAATCATGGGACATTTTGTTCCAGCCATACCGCTGCATTTATCAGAATTGAATGAGCATGGAATACATACTGATTTTAAAAGATTTTACAAGCCATTTATTACAGAAGAAATCATTTATGAAATTTTTGGTACCCACGCCGAACAGGTATTGACATCCTTTGTTGTGCCCAATGATTGGGGCAGTTACAGCCTGGAATTTCAATTTGAAACCCAGCTCCAGGTGGAAAATTATTTCTCAACAATGGAACCTTCGGATGAAAACAATAAAATAAAACAAGGTTTGTTCGACCTGATCTCGAACGTTATATTATTGCCTGATTCAAATGCAGGAGAATCTCAATATCATTTCCGCTTCGGTATGGAGCATACAACTTCCTTCCGGTACCTGGATGATTATACAAAAGGAGTGCTGAAATATTTATACAATAATTATTTCTACCAGCGCCAGGATGATTTTTGGAAAAAAGAAGCCATGCATAAATTGCCTTGCCTGAAGCAGGCAACCAATATGCTGATCTGTGGTGAAGATCTTGGTATGGTTCCTCATTCCGTACCAGAAGTAATGCAACAGTTAGGTATATTAAGTCTTGAAATCCAGCGAATGCCTAAAGATGCTAAAAAGCTTTTCTTTCATCCGGATGATGCGCCATATCTTTCTGTTGTAACACCTTCCACGCATGACATGAGCACGATCCGTGGATGGTGGGAAGAAGACCGAGAAAAAACCCAGCGTTTCTTTAATCATGAATTGGGTCAGCATGGTGAAGCACCATATTTCTGTGAGCCATGGATCAATAAAGCCATTGTATTGCAGCATTTATATTCACCGGCCATGTGGAGTATTTTTCAATTACAGGATTTGTTAGGGTTAGATGGAGAACTGCGCAGGGCAAATCCGTCAGAAGAAAGAATCAATGTGCCTGCTGACCCAAAACATTACTGGCGTTACCGCATGCATATTCCATTAGAGCAACTACTAAAAGAAAAATCTTTTAACCAGGAGTTGTCAGGGTATATTAAGGATAGTGGGAGAGAGTAGGTGGTTTGTTGAATAGTTGATTGGTTAAGCAGGAATTAGGAATTGGGCTGATGGCTTGAAAAATATTTATTAATTCAGCTATGCATTTCCGTTAATAAGTTGATCAGTTGAAACATTGATTGTTGACAAACACTTAGCACTAAACACTAAACTCTAAACCCTAAACATCTAAACACCTAAACGCTTTTATGAAAATTAACTATCGCTCATTTTCATTGCCATTTAAGTATCCTTTTACCATTTCAAAAGGAACCAAAACACACCAGCCTACATTGATCGTAGAACTGGAACATTTTGGAATAAAGGGATATGGTGAAGCGCCGGCCATCAGCTATTATAATATCCCGGTTGAAAAAATGATCGCCGACCTGGAACAGAAAAAAACGTTTGCTGAAAAATTCGCCTTCACTGAACCTGATCGTTATTGGCATTATTTGCATCATCTTTTCCCCCAAAATCATTTTTTGGTTTGTGCCCTTGATATAGCTGCCTGGGATATGTATGGAAAATTAAAAGGCAAACCTTTATACAAATTCTGGAAAGAAGCATTCAACGATGACATCGTTACGGATTACACTATTGGCATTGATACCATTGAAAAAATGGTTGAAAAAATGAAAGAGAAACCATGGCCAATCTACAAGATCAAATTAGGTACAGACCAGGATATTGAAATTGTAACTGCATTACGTAAAGAAACAGATGCTCGTTTTCGTATTGATGCAAATGCCGCATGGACCGCAGATGAAGCATTGGAAAAAATTCCTCGTTTAAAAGACCTGGGTGTGGAATTGATTGAACAACCTTTGGCCAAAGATGATTGGGAAGGAATGAAAAAATTATATGAACACTCGCCTTTACCCCTGATTGCCGATGAAAGTTGTGTGTATGAACAGGATGTAGAAAAATGTTTACACCATTTTCATGGGATCAATATTAAATTGACCAAATGCAGTGGAATTACACCTGCATTGAGAATGATCAGTAAGGCAAGAGAACTGGATATGAAGGTGATGGTGGGTTGTATGAATGAATCCACGGTTGGTTCTGCAGCTATTGTGCACCTGATGCCACTGATCGATTATGTGGATGTTGACGGACCTTTATTATTAACACAGGATGTAGCTACGGGCTTCACATATCATGAAGGACATATTCATCCATCTACAGAAAATGGACTTGGTATTAAGATGTTGGAAAATATCGGGTGATATTATGCGTTAATTACGCATTGAACATGTAATTAATTAATAAACCGTTCAATATCCTAAACCGGTTGAATTGAAATCCAATATCAAACACATACTATTAATATTATTGTTGGTCCCGACCAGCTTGCTTGCACAGGTACAAACAGAAAATTTCAGCCTGGGTATTTTCGGCGGTTTGATCAACTACCAGGGCGACCTGAATCCAAACAGTTTTACAGTTAATCGCTCCAAACCAGCTTTTGGATTCATTGCAAGATTAAAATTTCATCCTCATTTAACCTGGCGCACCGGTGTTGCAACCGGTGAAATACAAGCTGCTGACCGATATAACCGGGATTACCTGAAACCAAGAAACCTGAGTTTCAATACCCGTTTGAAAGAAGTACACACAGGATTGGAAATTTCACTCACAAACCTGGAAACAAAAAAATTTTCACCCTATCTCTACGGCGGTGCCGCCATTTTTCATTTTAATCCCTGGGCCATCGATCAGCAGGGAAATAAAGTTTATTTGCAGCCGCTTGGTACAGAAGGACAGGGTTTACCAGAATATCCAACCAAACAAAAATATAAGCTTACACAATTTGCATTTGCTTTTGGTGGTGGATTCCGGTATGCCGTAAGTGATCACTTTAATATCGGGTTTGAGTTGAACCAACGTAAAACTTTTACAGATTACCTGGATGATGTCAGCACTACTTATGCCGATCAGCAGGTTTTGTTGAATGGAAATGGACCAAAAGCTGTGGAAATGGCTTTCAGGGGTGATGAATTACCCGGAAATGCCAACTATCCATCTGATAAGGAAATCCGTGGTACACCTACTGAAAAAGATTGGTATTATTTTATTGGTTTGCAGGTTGAAGTAAAATGGAGCGGCATCCAGTCCCTGTTTAATAACCTTACCGATCCTAACACACGGAGTTACAATACTAAATGTCCCCGCTGGTAAAATTCCCTGGATAATATTTCTTCGCCCCTTTTTATGACAGGTTAACATCTCAACCAAAGATTAAAAATGCAGTGTGTAAAGACTGCTTGCAGATGTTTTGTTTCTCTTAAATTTAAAATTAGGATCGTAATTTTATGGCTTAGGCCTCATATTTGCAATCACCTAGCAAAAATCTCAGTTTCATGAAGTCAGCTGCAATCGTATCCGCATTTTTAGTTCTTACCCTGGCAACTTCAGCTCAGAATTTACATATTGGTGCTTATGGTGGATTGGCCAATTACCAGGGTGATCTGGTTGATAAAGTTTTTGATATCAAACAAACCAATGGTGCCATCGGACTTACGGCCCATTACGAATTATCAGATAAATTTCTATTACGTGCCGCTTACACTTATGCCAAAGTGAATGGTGCTGATTATTATAATGACGACAGCTCTTTAAAAGCCCGTAATCTCAGTTTTGAATCTACTATCTCCGAATTCAGTGTTGTTGGTGAATACTATTTCTTTAATTTATATGAACGCCGGTTATCGCCTTATGTCTTTGGTGGAGCAGCCGTTTTTCATTTTAGTCCATACACTTACGATACAAAAGGGGAGCATGTTCATTTGCAGGAATTAAGTACGGAAGGCCAGGGACTACCCGGTTATAAGAAACCTTATAAATTAACTCAGCTTGCCATTCCTTTTGGTGGAGGCTTACGGTTTGCATTAAACGATAATGTGCGCATTGGTGCTGAACTTGGTTTAAGAAAATTATTTACAGATTACCTTGATGATGTAAGTACCAATTATGCAGACCAGGCGGAGTTATTAGCTTATAAAGGCCCCCAGGCAGTTGATCTTGCTTATCGTGGTGATGAAGTGTCATTTGGCAATCCCACTTACCCTGCCGGCGGTTCACAACGAGGTGGTGCTAAATTAAAAGACTGGTATTATTTTACCGGAATAAATATCTCTTTACGCCTTGGAAGCAAAGGTGGTGGTGGAGGTTTTGGCAACAAACGCGGCTTTGGATGTCCTACAAATCCGATGTAATCAAGAATGTGTTGCTCTAATAAACGCCCAATAATTTTTATGGATTGTATTTACAGTAAGTAAATAATTCATTTTAAATTTTCTTCAAAATTCTAATACCTGCAGTTTATAAGATTTAATTTAAATCAACCTTCCGAAAATCGATTACAAGTATCTTGCATACTCATTATTGATAATTAAGGTATGCGTTTAAAATTAATCTTCATTACCATTTTTACTATCCATTCTATGGGTAGCATAAATGCGCAGAATAGAATTCCTTCTTCTTATTCTAATTTAGGCAGAGATGCAAAAGGATTGTATTACCAGGAAGACAGTCTTCGTTATTATTCAGATACAACTTCAGCAAGATATACATTGAAGCAAATGCTGGGTGATCCAAAGGGAACCAGCACTGGTATAGAAATGAATTTTAAAAACATTGAAGGAACTATCACCTACGGACTCATTCCTCGTGTGCTGAGCCTGCTCCTGGCCATATTCATGACTCGCAGGAAAGTCGCGGCCATAGTCCTCGATGAAGGTCTCCCGGGTTATGCCGAATTGCGCGGCCGCCTGGCACCGCCCAGCGAAAAAGCCGGTACCGACGCGCCCGACGGCCCCCAATTCCAGTCCACGATACTCCCGCGCAGCCCGGCACAGCCGAAGCCGGATCAACTGTTGATTGCCGGCATAGAGCTTGCGCCGGATACACCGTGGCCGCCGGCCGCTCTGCCCCTATCGATTATCGACCTGGGCGTGATCGACACGCGATCGCAGCGCAGCTCCCTGCTGGATCGCATGCACCAGCACCCGCCTCTGCGGATGTTGGCGGTATGCGACCCGCAACAAACGCCCGATCGCGGCACGATCGCCCTGCTGGCGGAACTGGCCGGCCTTGCGGCACAGGCGCACATCGCCCTGCCCGCAAGGCCGGTAGCGGGCAATACGATGGAGTCGCGAGTCTCCGCCTGGCACGAGCGCCTGTTGGCAGCGGGGTTCGCGCCCGACCAGGTCCACAGCGACATCGCTCAAGCGCTGGCCTGGCTGGCCGCGGCGCCGCAAGGCGAGAATCTTGCAGGAGCGGCGCATGCCTGACCATGAGACCCCATTGCGGATGGCGGTAGTCGGCCACACCAATACGGGCAAGACCTCGCTGTTGCGCACCCTGACCCGCGATCCCGGCTTCGGCGTGGTCGAAGACAGTCCGGGCACCACGCGCCACGTCGAAGGCGCCCGCCTGCTGGTCGACGGTTCGGCCGCCGTAGAACTCTATGACACGCCGGGCATGGAAGACGGCATCGCTCTGCTCGATTACCTCGATCATCTGGCAAAACCGGGCGAACGCATCGACGGACCGGAACGCATACGTCGTTTCCTGGCAAGCCCGAAAAGCAGTCGCCGTTTCGAGCAGGAAGCGCGCGTGCTGAAAAAACTGCTGGACTGCGACGCCGGCCTGTATGTGGTGGACGTGCGGGATCCGGTGCTGGGCAAGCACAAAGATGAACTTGCCATCCTCGCCAGTTGCGGCCACCCTATCGTGCCGGTGCTGAATTTTACGCACAGCCCTCAGCAGCGCCTGGCCACCTGGCGTGAAGCGCTGGCACGGCTGGGCCTGCATGTCATTGTGGAGTTCGACACGGTTGCGCCTGCGCCGCAAGGCCGGCCAGCTCCGCAAGCAGGGCGATGGTGCCGCGATCGGGCGTCTGTTGCGGGTCGCATACCGCCAACATTCGCAGGGGCGGATGCAGGTGCATGCGATCCAGCAGGGAGCTGCGCTGCGATCGCGTGT